>NZ_JAKSYD010000110.1 GCF_022829605.1 Methylobacterium sp. E-065
CGGTCCTCAAGCCGGACGTAGCTGAACAGGTTGGCCGATCCCTCTTCACGCCCGCGCATCGCTCAAACCCCGCCGATCTCCCCGACAGAGTGAATCATCTCACCAGACAAGCCGCCAGCGACTTTTGCAGCAGCCTGCTAAGTCCTCTCCCAGCCTAAGGAATCTGCTCACAGGGAAAATCCCTAGGGGATCGTCCGGCGGAAACGTGTGCCGGTCGGCCCAATTCGTCCCGATGTCCCTAGCAGGAGTACATAATGACATTGAAGCACATCTTCCTTGCCAGCACGGTAATCTCAGCGTTGGTCGGTGGTTACGCACATGCACAGCAATCGGCTGCCAGCAACCAGCGCGTCACCCAGGATCAGGCGGACGGGCAGGGCACCCAGATCTACGTCAGCTCGGCAGGCGTACGGCAGATCCAGCAGGCGTTGACCCAGAAAGGCTATAGCACGGGCAGTGTCGACGGGCGCTGGAACTCTCAGACCTCAGCGGCGGCGCACAGCTTCCAGCAGGCGCAGAACATGGAGCCGACGGGCACGCTCACCATCCCCCTCGTCTATGGTCTCGGGCTCGACCAGGACATCATCACCGGCAACACGGGCGCGCAAGGCGGTAGCCAAGGCGGAGATCAGGGGACCAAGCAGGCCGACAATCAGCGCATCGTCGTCGAGCACGCGGATAGCCGCGGCACCCCGCTCTATGTCAGCCCGGCCGGCGTCAGGCAGATCCAGCAGGCTCTGAACCAGCAGGGCTGGAACACCGGACAGGTGGATGGCCGTTGGGGATCGGCGACCGTGCAGGCCGCGCGCAGCTATCAGAGGGTGCACGGATTGGAGCCGACGGGACGGCTGGAGGTCGGCCTCATCGCCGCGCTCGGCTTGACCGATCCGATCTTCTCGGCTGGTCACGGCACCGGCCCGCAGGCTGCCAACGTGGCGCGGCCACAACCATCGCAGGCGGCCGGGCCGGGCGGTGATCGGCAGGTCGACAATCAGCGCATCGCCGTGGAGCGCACGGACAGCCCTGGAGAGCCGATCTACATGAATTCCGACGGCGTGCGCCAGATCCAGCAAGTGCTGAACCAGCGCGGCTATGCGGCTGGCCATCTCGACGGCAACTGGAACAACGATACGACCGTCGCCGCGACCCACTTCCAGCAAGCACAAGGGATCGAGCCGACCGGCACGCTGACCACGAACTTGCTGGCCTCGATTGGCATGCCGCGCTGGCAGCGCGGCGAGTTCATGGGCGGCATGACGACGAATGCGAACGTGCCGGGCAACCCCAATCCACAGACAACGGGGACCGTCTCCTCGGGTAAGCCGGGCGCATCCGCCCAGGGCGCAGCGGACGGCAACTCTGCGAAGGCCAACGCTCCTGCCGGACAGGCTGGCGGCGACGCACAGAGCGCCTCAGGCACGCGATAGCCTAAGCTTCCGAGCCGAGCCGAGACAGCGGGTTTGCGTTCCGCCGTAGCCATAGCCTGCCCGGTCTTTATGCCGGGCAGGCGCTTGCTCGGGTCCGTGAGGCGGTACCGCCTGCGCGACCTAGTCGCTGTCCAGACCAGCGGGGCGCACCCCGGCTGCCGTCGCGATGAGGACAGCCTCGGGCAGGGTGTGGACACCCAGTGACTCCATCACCCGAGCCCGGTGAATTTCCACCGTGCGCGGGCTCAGCCCCATCGTGCGGGCGATGGTCTTGTTGGTACCTCCTGCGAGCAAGCCCTCCAGCACCTCACGCTCGCGTGCGGAAAGCGCCGAGATCCGGGCATGGGCTTCGTCGCGGCCCCGCGACCGCTGCGCCTCGGCGTGGATCGCGGCGAGCGCCGTCTTGACTGCGAACAGCAGCGCCGCTGGTTCCAAAGGGGCGTCGAGGAAATCGACCGCTCCTGCCTTCATCACGCGGACCCCGAAGCCCACATCGCCACCGCTCGCGCCGATCGCCACCACGGGCAGGTGCGCGCGTGCCGCCCTCAACTCGTTTGCGACAACTAGGTCGCCAGCTTCCTCCAGGTTGAACACGATGCAGCCCGGTATTAGCGAACCCATCAACTTCAGAAGGGCCTGACCGCTCTGAAAGGTGCGCACCTCGTAGCCTGCGGCCTGCAGAGTGCTGACTAAGCCACGTCGTGCGATATCCCCGGCCGCGACCACGTAGGCGCGCAGGCCAGTGTCGACGGTGACGTCCTGTGCGATCCCGCCCGCGGACCGGATGTCCCCGTCAATGCCCGGGATCGGGAAGAAGGTGTCTCGGATACGGCGCACCGCCTCATCCGAGGCACGCAGAATGCGGTATTCCAATACGAATGTCTCGCCACCGCTCACGCGCGCCAGCGCCTGCTTAGCGGTGTCGCGGTCCTCCGGGTGGACGCTGGCGAGCCAACCTGCGAGGTCTAACCTGTCCTCAGCGGGCATGCCCCAGACGCGTGCGAAGGCCGGGCTGAGGTAGTCGAGCTGCCCACTCTCTAAATCGGCGACCCAGAGCACGTTGGCCGAATGCTCGGCGAAGCGCCGGAAGCGGTCCTCGCTCTCGCGCAGGTCGCCCACCTTGTGCAGGCGGTCGATCACCGGTCCCAGGATGATGGCGTAGGTGCGCAGGAACTCGGTATCCTCGTTGCCAAAGTCGCGCGGTTCGGCCGCGTCCACCTGGAGCAAGCCGTAGGGCTTCTTGCCCGGCAGGAAGATCGGCGCGTTGACGAACGCGATGACCCGGGCCTCCGTCATGAACTCGGGGACTTCGAAGCGCTCCTCCCTGCGAATGTCCTGCGTGATGACCGGCTTGCCTTCCTTGATCGCGAAGGTCTCGGAGGAGTGCTCTCTCATGGGTATGTGTAGCCGACCAACGACGCCCGGATCCCAGCCAACGCCGGCCCGCACGAGCAGACTTTGATTGTCCCCTTGGATCTCTAGGACTTTGGCGTGAGTAGTGCCGAGAGCCTGGGCGACGAGACGGCAGGCTTCGGTCAGCACCTCGTCGAGGTTTTCGCTGCGCAGGGCGAACTCGCCGAAATCGGCCAGCACCCGCTGGCGCTTCATCATCTGCTCTTGGTTGAGCATCGGAGTTCCCCGGCGCTGAGCGATCAGGCACTCGTCAGCGAAGAACTGTTACTCGGACCCTGCGAAGGACCTCTATAACCTGTGTGAACACCGCGAGCCGATCCTGGGTCCAGCTCAGCTCCCGTACCGCCTGGAAGCGGACATTCCGGCCTTCTGCAATGGGTCGTGAGCGGGCACAGAGGCCATGTCCGCTTCCATCGACCACTGCCCGAAAGCAGACGCAGTCTCATTGCTTCGTCTTGGTGCTGTCGTGCTCGTGGTTGGCCACTTCCATCGCCGCACCGTTGTCGAGGGCCCACGCGCACAGCGCCTCGAACGGCTGACGCAGCGAATGACCCATCGGCGTGATCGCGTACTCGACGCCGATAGGGGCGGTCGGGAGCACCGTCCGGGTCACCAGACCGTTGCGCTCCAGCCGCTTCAACGCGTCCGCCAGCGCCTTGTGCGTGATGCCGTCGAGCCGACGCTTGATCGCCTTGAACCGTGCCGGCTGCGGGCAGAGCACCGTGAGGATCAGGATCGTCCACTTGTCGGCGATCTTGTCCAGCACCGGGCGGACCCGCGCCATGTTGGCCAGCGCGCACTTGGAGGCGGCATCGAGATCGGTATTGTCGACCATATCTAGGCTAACCTAAGTGCGTTCTTGATAGCAGGTATATGATCGGTATCTGAGATGTCATCGCAGCTGAAGGGATACGGCGATGGCTCAGATGGTGGACAAGGTCGCTCTCGTGGTCGGCGGGGCGAAGGGCATCGGCCTCGCGGTCGCCGAACGGCTGGCGGTCGAGGGCGCGTCGGTCGTCCTCACGGGACGGCGCGCCGACGAGGTCGAGGCAGCCGCCGCGAGGATCGGGCGCGGTGCGCGGGGTCTCGTCGCGGACTCGGCCCTCCAGGAGGATCTGCACCGTGTCGTGGAGACGGTGCGGGAGACGCATGGCCGGATCGACGCGCTGGTGCTCAACGCCGGCATCTCGGAACCGGCGACGCTGCGCGACGGGACGCCTGAGCATTTCGACCGGCACTTCGCGGTCAACGTCCGCGGGGCCGTCTTCGGGTTGCAGGCTGCCCTGGGCGCGATGGGACGGGGTGGGTCCGTCGTGCTGATGGGGTCGATCGCCGACGTCATGGGAGTGACGCCCTACGGCACCTACGCCGCGACGAAGGCGGCGCTTCGCTCCTACGCGCGCACTTGGACTGCCGAACTGGCCCCGCAGGGCATCCGCGTGAACGTGGTGGCTCCCGGCCCGACCGATACCGCCATGATGGCGAGCGTGCCGGAAGAGGGACGGGCCGCGCTGATCGCGCCGATCCCCCTCGGTCGCATGGCGCGCCCGGAGGAGGTGGCCGCAGCCACGCTGTTCCTGCTGAGCGACGAGGCGAGCTTCGTCGCGGGTGCCGAACTCTGCGTCGACGGCGGGATGCGCCAGATCTAGCCGCTCGACGTCGGTTTCCGCCTGCCCGCTTCCGCCGGTTTGCATGTCCGAACCGGGCAGGCGCACCGATCCGTCGGCCGATCCCCTCCCTCCATCCGGAGAAGGCGGCCGGTCGACATCATGTGGTGACGATCAGGCCGTGCCGTTTCCGCCGGTCGCCCCGTAGACCTCGCCCGTCACGTAGCTCGCCTCCTGGCTTGCCAGGAACACGTAGACCGGCGCGAGTTCCACCGGCTGGCCGGGACGGCCGAGCGGCACCTCGGAGCCGAACTTCTCCACCGCCTCCTGCGGCTGGCCGCCCGACGGCTGCAGCGCCGTCCAGAACGGGCCCGGCGCCACCGCGTTCACGCGGATGCCCTTGGCGATCTGCTGCTTCGCCAGCGCCTTCGAGAAGGCGACGATGCCGGCCTTGGTGGTGGCGTAGTCGACCAGGATCTGCGGCGGGTTGTAGGCCACGACCGAAGCCGTATTGATGATGGAGGCCCCGGCGGGCATGTGCGGCAGCGCGGCCTTCGTGATCCAGAACATCGCGTAGAGGTTGGTCTTCAGCGTCCGGTCGAACTGCTCGTCCGTGATGTCGCCGATGTCCTTCTGGTTCGTCTGCTTGCCGGCGTTGTTGACCAGGATGTCGAGACCGCCCAGGTCGGCGACGGCCTTCTTCACGAGCATGTCGCAGAACGCCTTGTCGGTGATGTCGCCCGGCAGCAGCACGGCCTTGCGGCCCTCCGCCTCGATCAGCTTGGCGACCTCCTGTGCATCGGGCATCTCGTCCTCGACGAAGCTGAGCGCCACGTCGGCACCCTCGCGGGCGAACGCGATGGCCGCGGCCCGTCCGATGCCGGAGTCCGCACCCGTCACGAGAGCCTTGCGCCCTTCGAGGCGGCCGTGCCCCCTGTAGCTGGTCTCGCCATGATCGGGCTTCGGGTCCATCGCCTGGGCGAGCCCCGGCGCCTTTTGCGGCTGCCGCTTGAACGGCGGCTGCGGGTACTGCGTGCGCGGATCCTGCATCGCGAGGCGCTTGTCGGCGGGGTTCGACATCGGTTGTCCTGAGATGGCAGCACGAGACCTTCGCGGTCATCGCGCCGGTCGTGGTTGAGTGGGTCCAAATCCGACCCGACCGGAGGATGTTCCTTTCCACCCCGGTCAACCATCGGCATGTCGCCCATCCGACCGAGACATGGCTTCCGACCTCGGATGTACGGAAGGAATGGCGACCTACCGATCGCCGTACCGCCGGCCGTTCGGTCTCTCGACGAGCAGAGGCCCGCCGGATCCTACTCCGGTCAGACGACGACCTCGGACAGGCCGAGCCAAGTCGCCATCGAGTGCAGCTCCGCGAGCAACCGCTCCATCGTGTCCGCCGGCGCCGCCGATTCGAGATGCGCCTGCAGCACGATCAGCACGCCGGTCTTGCGGTCCGCCTTCAGGTCGACCCGGGCGACGAGCGCGCCGTCCATGAGGAACGGCAGCACATAGTAGCCGTGTTCGCGCTTGTGCGCCGGCGTGTAGATCTCCAGCCGGTACCGGAACCCGAACAACCTCTCGGCCCGGGGGCGATGCCAGACGAGCGGATCGAACGGCGAGAGAAGGGCGGTACCCCCGGGGCCGCGCCCGACCCGCGCATCCTTGTGGAGATAGGCCTGTTGCCGCCATCCGCGGACGGTCACCGGAACGAGGACGCCCTCCTCGACGAGCTGCTCGATGGGTAGGCGGGCATCGGCCGGCGAGAGGCGGAAGTAGTCGCGCAGGTCGTTCGCAGTCGCAACGCCGAGCGCCTTCGCCGATCGCGCAACGAGCTCGCGCCGGGCGTTCACCGGGTCCGGGATCGGCCGGGCGAGGACGGACCGGGGCAGCACGCGCTCCGGCAGATCGTAGACGCGTTCGAAGCTGCCCCGGCGATGAGTCGACGCGACCAGGCCCGCCCAAAAGAGCCATTCAAGCGCGTGCTTGGCGTCGCTCCAGTTCCACATGCCCTTGAAGGCCTTCGGACCTGAGACGTCGGACGCCGCCAGCGGTCCCTCCCGTTCGATGCGGGAAAGCAGGGCCTCCGCCTCCGGCCGTCGCTCGCGCGCGAACGGTTCGAGACGGCTCCAGACGTCCCGTCCCTCGCGGGCGCGATCCATGCGCCAACGCAGGAGGGGGTGGACCTCGATCGGCAGGAGGGACGCCTCGTGGCCCCAGTACTCGAAGAAGCAGTTCGAGCTGGCGATCGCCAAAGCGTCGAGCGTGCCGCGATCGTACGGCCCCAGGCGCGAAAACAGCGGCATGTAGTGGGCACGGACCAGGACGTTCACGCTGTCGATCTGGAGCAGTCCCAGGCGTCCGATCTCGCGGCGCATCCGCGGGACGGCCACCGCGGGCGGTCGCGACCGCATGGCGAGGCCCTGCGAGGTCAGCGCGATGCGGCGAGCCTCCGATACGGATAGCTCGTCGGTCAGCGCCGCTCTCCCATGCGCGAATGATCGGGCATCGCCGCCTTTGGTCTTTCCCGCTACGCCCGGCTCGATCGCAGGCGGGCGACCTCGTTCGGACCGATATCGAGGTAGAAGCGGATCGCCTCGTCGACCAGAGCATCGGGCGTAACGCCTGCGGCCTTGGCGGCCCGGGTGATCCGTAGGCCGAGCGCAAGATCGACGCGGAGCTCGGCACCTTGGCTCGGCAGAGCCGGCGCGGCGGTGGGGGACGTCACGGGCGCGGCGCTCGTCCGCGATTCCGCCTTGCCGAGCTTCGCCTCGCTGCGCCCCCGGTGGACGAGGGCGTCGGCGCGCTCGTTCAAACGGTCGCCGGCATGGCCCCGGACCCAGGTCCACTTCACGTCGCGCGCGGCGTTCAGTTCGTCGAGACGCTTCATGAGGTCGACGTTCTTCACCTCGCCCGTCGTCGTGCGCCAACCCTTCGCCTTCCACCCCCGCATCCATTCGGTGATGGATTTAACGACGTACTGGCTGTCACACCGCATCTCGATGGCGGCTCCGGCCGGGAAGTGTTCGAGCCCCTTGATCGCGGCCATCAATTCCATGCGGTTGTTGGTCGTGGTGCCGGGATCCCCACCGCACAGCTCGACCGTGCCGTCGGGAGCCGCGACGACGACCCCCCAGCCGCCCGGCCCGGGGTTGGGGTCGCAGCCTCCATCAGCATAGACGATCGTTCGCATCCTGGTGTCGGTCCTTGGGTCTGGGTGTTCGGACGGGACGGCGCACGGATGCCCGAGCCGATGTCCGCCGGACCCTCTTGCCGGACCTCGACCGTCTCCGCCAGAGCTCGGCAGAATGACCTCTACGGAACAATCCGACCGAGAAAGCGGCCGGTCTCCTACCGACCCAGTGCAGTCATCTAAGCGCGGCCGCGCAATTCTATAAAGCGGACGTACATCCCACCGCGATCATCGCAGTGATGCGCCCATTTTAACCATTTGGCACGTCATCAGTCATTTCCAGAAGCGGACATGGCCGCAGACGCGAAGCTAGACAACGAGCATTTGCCCGGGATGGCCAAGGTCAGCAACGACAACCTGGTAATGGTGAAGGCCGCCCTGCACGGCGCCCGGAAGACTTGGCGGGACAGTTTCCGCTAGTCGAAGGCCAGTATGTTCACGACGGAGTTCCTGCCGCTCCACACCTCCCAGCGGGTGATGCCCGGGCTCGGCCAGATCAATCGCGAGCAGGGGCCGCGCTGATGGCGGCGCTCGACGCCTGCAACAGGTGCTTCGGGCGCGGGGCGGTCGTCCCGGCGGCCGCGGGGTTCGCGCCGGCGCGTAAATGGTCCACGAAGTTCGAGATGCGCTCGCCACGATACACGACGCGCCTGGACGAGATCCCGGTGGTGGCGGCGTAGGAAGGCCGTCGAACCGAGGGATGTGGCCGCGATGCCTCGGCCCGCCGCCGGTCAAGCAGGGCACGTGCAAGAAGGCGTCCAGGCCGGAACCTCAGCGGCGCCTCGGTGCTTGGGTCAAGGGTAGCTGCGCCGCGACGTCGCGACACCTTCGAGAACCACGCGAGCGACTAGCCGGGATGGCCAGCCTTCGCGCTTCGCCACGGAGCAGACGATGAGCGCGGTCGCGGCGACCCCGGTACTGGCAACCCTTGCGACCGCCCGGGCCGGAAAGCGGCAGCGACTGCTGGCCGTCGCCGTCAGCCTCGTTTTCGGGGCCGTGACGCTCGCGCTCCTGCCGATGGCCTCGCAGCCGATGCCGGCAATGCCCGCTTTCCTGCCGGTCCACCAGTCGGCGCTCGTCGCGGTCTACGGGCTGACGACCTACCTGTTCCTCGCCCAGTACCGCCGCATCCGCTCGGCGGCGCTGCTCGTGCTCGGGACTGGCAGCCTCTACGTGACGCTCGTCGTCCTCCTGCAGATGTTGTCCTTCCCGAACGTCCTGGCGCCGGGTCGCCTGGTCGGCGACGGCCCGGACACGACGACCTGGCTCTGGTCCTTCTGGCACCTAGGCCCACCGCTCTTCGCGCTGGCCTACGCCGTCCTGGAGGGGAAGGAGCGGCCGCAAAGGTCTCCGAGCGTCGCGCGCGCCGGTCGGATCGGCCTGCTCGCGGTGGCCGGGACCGTCGCGGCGGCCGCGCTCACCGGCGTCGCGGCGACCTGCTATGTCCACCTCCTACCCAAGAGCGTCGAAGGCGACGATTACCGGCTGCTCACAACCTCGGGCGTCGGGCCCGGGATCGTGGCCCTGACCCTGCTCGCCCTGGCGGCCCTGTGCTGGAGGACCCGCCTGCGCACCGTGCTCCAGCTCTGGCTCGCGGTCTCCCTGCTGCTCCTGGCGTTCGACAACGCCGTGACCATGCTGGGGGCGGCCCGCGGCACGGTCGGATGGTTCGCCGGGCGGCTTGAGGCGCTCGTGGCCGGATTTCTCCTCCTCGGCGTCTACCTGCGCGAGGTCGACTTTCTGTACGCCCAGGCCGAGGCCGCCGCAGAGGACCGCGAGGCGAGACGGGCGGAACTGCAGCGCGCGCGGGAAAGCCTCGCCCTGGCGCTGGACGCGGCCGAGATGGGCGACTGGGAGCTCGACCTCCGTGGCGACACCTCGCGTCGCTCGCCCCGGCACGACGCGATCTTCGGCCACGGCGAGCCGGTGGCGTCCTGGGACGTCGAGACTTTCCTCGGCCACGTGGACCCTGAGGACCGCGACGCGGTCCGGACGGCGTTCGACGCCGCAATCGGCACGGGGCTCCTGGACTTCGACTGCCGCATCCGGCGGGCCGGGGACGGGGCGGTCCGCTCGGTCACGGTCCGGGGCAAGGTTTACCGAGACGAGGATGGCCGACCACGCTCGATGGCGGGCGTCGTCATGGACACTACGCGCCAGCGCGAGGCCGAGGAGCGCCTCAACCAGGCCCACAAGATGGAGGCGATCGGCCAGCTGACCGGGGGCGTGGCGCATGACTTCAACAACCTGCTGACCATCATCGTCGGCAACCTCGACATGATCGTGCGCAAGCCCGACAACCCGCAGCGCGTCGAGCGGCTGGCCACGTCGGCGATGACGGCGGCGCGACGCGGGGCCGAGGTGACCGAGAAGCTGCTGTCGTTCTCGCGGCGCCAAGTGCTGCGCCCCGAGACCGTCAACCCGAACCGGCTGCTCAAGGACTTCCACGCCCTCCTGAAACGCGCCGTCGGCGAGACCGTCGAGGTCCGGTTCGACCTCGACGCCAGCCTCGACCCCGTGCGGCTCGACCCGGGCCAGTTCGAGAGCGCGGTACTGAACCTCGCTGTCAACGCCCGCGACGCGATGCCGGGCGGCGGCGTCCTGACGGTGAAGAGCTGCAACGGGCACCTCGACGCCGTGGAGATCCCCGACCGGCCGGACCTGCGCCCGGGTGCCTACGTGCTCGTCTCGGTCACCGACACGGGCCAGGGCATGGATGCGGCCACGCGCACCCGCGCCTTCGAGCCGTTCTTTACGACCAAGGATGTCGGCAAGGGCACGGGCCTCGGCCTGAGCCAGGTCTACGGCTTCGTGCGGCAGGCGGGCGGCCACGCGCAGATCAAGAGCGAACCCGGCGGGGGTACCACCGTGGAGCTGTACCTGCCGCGCTCCGCCGGGAAGGCGGTCGAACAGATCCGGCACGACAACGCCCTGCCGCTGAGGCGGGCGGCATCCGGCGAGGTGGTGCTGGTGGTCGAGGACGAGCCGGCCGTCCTAGAGATGGCGGTCGAGAGCCTCGGCGAGCTCGGCTACCGGACGCTGACCGCGACCCAGGGGGCCGAGGCCCTCGAACGACTGGGCGGGACGGAGCGCATCGACATCCTGTTCTCGGACGTAGTAATGCCGGGCGGCATGAACGGGGTCCAGCTGTCGGTGCAGGCCCGGCGGCTGCGCCCCGGACTGCGCGTGCTGCTGACGTCCGGCTACACCGGCACCGCGCTCGACGAGCAAGCGGTCCCCGCCGACCTCCCGTTGCTGAGCAAGCCCTACCGGCGGGAAGAACTCGCGAGCAAGCTCAGAGTCGTCATGGGCTGAGCGATGGCGCGGAGACCGATGCCTCGACCATGCGAGGCGCCGGTCAGCCCCGGACAGGCCGTCCGCCGAGCCCTCCCTGATGGAGCAGAGCGGCCGCCGAACCGCGCAACCCCATGGCGCGGATGCGCTGGCCACGGGCGAGCGCCCACAGGATCGGGACGTGCATGTCCATGGGCCTACCTCCGCCAGGTCCGCGAGGGCGCCGGCGTGGATCTCGCGGCCGACAACCTCGTCTGGCAGGCGATGCATCAAGCTGTGTGACCCGTCGCGCATCCTGTTCCGCGTCGCTTCCCATGCCGTGAGCCGGGTCCGTCGTCCTGCGGATGCCGACCCGAACGGCGTCGGTCGATCCGGTCCCACGGCCACCTACCCCTGACTGCATGCGGCTGGTTTCCAGTGTCTCGGCGGTTGCCGACGGGGGCCTATCGGACCGTGCAATAGCTCCGTCGGGCAAGTCATGGCCTTGGTCGCCACCGTCCTGCCGCCTGCGCCCGACGTATCGTTCCGACGCGTTTCCCCCAAGCCCCGGGGTTAGGGATAGCATTCGTCACGGATGAGGAGGTTTACCCCCTGGGTGGGGTCCGAAGCTGTCTCTGGGCGTGATCCACCAGCAGGTCACGTCCAGGAACATGTCGCGGGGGCTACCGTAGGCGCGGGCCGGATAACGACTTCACGGCTTGGCGGTCGTCACCGACTGGCTAGCCCCGGGGCGAGCCGCCCGCCGCGTCGCGTTCCGCCAGGGCCCGACGGAGTTCGAGCTGGGCCATGACCTGCGCGGCCAAAGCCTGCAGCCCTTCCGATTGCTCCGGGGATAGCCCCTCCGGTCGCGGGACCTCGTCTATGACGCAGAGGCTGCCGAGCGCCTCGCCCTCCGGCGTCAGAAGCGGGGCTCCCGCGTAGAACCGGATGTGGGGTTCGCCGGTCACCAGGGGGTTGCGACGGGTTCGCTCGTCCCTTGTCAGATCCGGGATGACCAGCGGCGTGCGCTGCCTGATGGCATGGGAGCAGACCGACGAACGGAGGTCGGTCTGGCAGTGGTTGAAGCCCGAGCGTGCCTTGAACCACTGCCGGTTGGAATCGACGAAACTGATCAACGCCACGGGCGCGGCACACAGCGTCCTGGCCAGCATCACCACCCCGTCGAAGACCGCCTCCGGGCCGCTGTCGAGGATGCGATACCGTGCCAGCAGCGCCGTCCGGTCCCCGTCGGCGTCGGGCGGGGGAACGGGCGTCGGAAGCGTCGCCGCCTCCGCCTTCGGTCCGGCCGCGACGGCGGGTTCGCGGATCACGCGACGGAGGACGCGACCGATCTGCTCGGCCGAGTAGGGCTTGTGCATGACCTCGAAGCCGTGGGCGTCGTCCTGGGACAGCACGTGGCTGTATCCGGACGCGAGCACGACCGGCATGCCGGGCAGGCGGGTCCGCAGGCAACGGGCGAGTTCGAGCCCGCCCATCCCCGGCATCACCACGTCGGAGAACACCGCCTGGAAGCCGGCCCCGTCCGTGCCGAGACGGTCGAGAGCCTCCTCGGCGTTCGCCGCCCAGGTCGTCGCGTAGCCGAGGTCCTCCAGGATCTGGGTACAGAAGCGCCCGACCTCGATGTTGTCCTCGACCACCAAGACGCGCTGGCCGTCGGCGATGGGAACCTGTCTTTCGACCGATTCCGGGACTTGCTCGCCGGTCACCTTTGGCTCCACCTCGGGAAGGTAGAGGGTGAAGGTGGTCCCGCGCCCGACCTCGCTGGACACGGCCACGTCGCCGCCGGATTGCTTGGTGAAGCCGAACACCTGCGACAGGCCGAGCCCGGTGCCCTTGCCGACGTCCTTCGTGGTGTAGAACGGCTCGAAGATCCGCTCGACCAGCTCGGGGGCGATGCCGACGCCCTCGTCGGTGACCGACAGGGCAACGAACGTCGCCTCGGATCCCGCGTGGCCGCGCAGCGGCGGCAACGGGCATCCGCATCGGACCTCCAGCCTCAGTGTTCCCTCGCCGTCCATCGCGTCGCGGGCGTTGACGGCCATGTTTACCAGGGCGGTCTCGAACTGGCTTCGGTCCGCCCGGACGGAGCATGACCCATCCGGGATGACCGTCTCGATGCGGATGCGAGCGCCGGTGACGGTATCGAGCATGTCCGCCACGGCGCGCAGACGCTCGCCGACGTCGAACACCTCCGGGTTCAGGGTCTGGCGCCGGGCGAAGGCCAGCAACTGGCTGGTGAGCCTGGCGGCCCGGTCGACCGTGTCCGAGACCGCGTCGAGGTAGCGGGTCTTGCGGGCCTCCGGGAGGTCGGGCCGGCGCAGGAAGTCGACCGAGGAGCGGACGATGGTCAGCAGGTTGTTGAAGTCGTGCGCGACGCCCCCGGTCAACTGCCCGACCGCCTCCATCTTCTGGGCCTGGCGCAGGGCGTCCTCCGTGACCCGCTGGTCGGCCAGGGCGGTGGCGATGCGGGCTTCCAGGGTTTCGTTCAGGTCGCGCAGGGCGTTCCCGGCCTGGGCACGCTCGACGGCGTTCCACGTCCGGGTGGCGACGTCCCGGACCAGGCCGATCTCGGCCTCGGTCCATTCCCGCACGACGCCTTGCCCGACGACGATCCCGCCTTCGAGCACGCCATCACGCATCATCGGAACGGCGAGGAGAGCTCGGACACCCCCTTCCGCCGCGTTGCCGGCCGGGTCCGAGCCATCCGACGTATCGGCGACGGCGGCGACGCGCCCGGCCCGAAGGGTTGTGGCGCATGCCTCCGGCAGGGCGAGCAGGACCGGCTGGCCGTCGGTCCAGCAAGCCGTAAGCGACGGAGCATGTTCGCTGTCGACCGTGACGAAGCCCGCCACGCCTGCGCCGAGATGCCGTCCGACCGCCTCGGTCGCGAGTTCCCGGATCCGTGCCGGATCATCCGTCTCGCGTTGGGCCTGGATGAGCCCGAGCAGCAGGTCCTGCTGGGTCTCCCGGGCGGCGAGGGCCGTGAGCAGCCGGGCACGCTCCATCGGTGACCACGTCCGTTCGGCCTCGGACTGATCGAGGAGGAGGTGCGCGAGGTCGCCGTGCTCGGACATCAGCGCGAGCATGTCCGGCTCGATCTCAAGCTCGGGGTGCGTCTCGGTCCAGTAGTGCGCCGTCCGGACGAAGGCGAGGAAGGCGGTGAGCATCTCAAGGTTGGCCTCGCCGAAGGCATGGCCGACGACCCGGCGGGCGGGAAGCGACCGCAGCGGTTCGAGGAAGATCACGGTCAGCGCGTCGAACAGGTCGGCCTCGCGCTGGCTCCCGGGCGACGGCATGCCCTCGGTGGGCGCCTCGGCCTCCAGGCGCGCCATCGCCCGCTCGAACCCGGCCTCTCCCGGGATGGGCCGGCGTAGCATCGCCACGGCCTGGGCGATTGTCTGCGGCTCGCATTCGGCATCGCCCGCCGGGTAACCGTGCCCGACGAGGAAACCGACGTGGCGGACGATGCAGTACCGCACCTCGCAGAAGCGGGAGAGGTGGACGAACAACCGTTCCTTGAACAGCGACGGCAGCGGGCTGTCGAAGTAGGCCGAGCGCGCGAAGTCCCAGAGCCGGTCGATCAGCCCCGGCGCCGAAGCGGCGGTGCAGAAGAAGTTCGGGAGCACGCCGAGCCGCGCGGCGACATTGTCCTGCAGGGGCGTGCGGATACGCGGCGTCGCGCCTCGGTCGGACAGGGACATCACGGCCATCGGGAGCTTCCTTCCGGATAGGCCCTACGGATCCCGCTGGGCATGGGAGACGGGGCGGATCGACCGCTATCGATCACGCGGAGCCTCGGCCACGTCGGCGCGTGCGCGAACGGACCTTAGCGCCGGAGCCTCATCCCGGTCGAGCAGGCGCAGGGCCGCGCGTACGATCTCGCTGACGCTGCCGTAGCGGCCGACCGCAGGCAGTCCCGCAAGAGGGCGTCCTGCTCCTCCGTGATCGAGACGGTGATGGTCCTGCGCAGGGCCATGGACGAGGCATCGCGGATTACCGAAATCCCTTACAACGGGCGGGCCGGTCGTATATCCCTCGGATTCATGGGGCAAGCCGCATCCCTTCGTCGAACCGGGCGGCTCCGCATCCCGTGAAGTCCGACGCCCGCCGTTCGCGCTTCGTTTCGGCTAAGCAGCATGCGAGCGCAACATAGCCGAGACATGCAGATCAGATGGATTGTCCCAGCGCGACGCCCCGGGATGTCAGCGACACCCGTCGGCTGAACGCCCTTAAGGACTACGGTATCCTCGACACCGCTCCGGAGAAGGGTTTCGACGACATCGTCCTGCTCGCCCGGAGGCTATGCGACGCACCCGTGGCGCTGGTGAGCTTCGTGGCGTCAGACCGGCAATGGTTCAAGGCCAAGGCGGGGTTCACCCCGTGTGAAACGACCCTCGACCGGTCGGTCTGCGCCCACGTGCTCGCCGCGCCCGACATCCTCGTGATCCCGGACCTGACCCTCGACGCCCGGACGAGCGCGAACCCGCTTGTGACCGGCGAACCGCACCTGCGTTTCTACGCCGGCGCCCCGCTTGAGGCCGCGACCGGCGAACGCCTCGGCTCGCTCTGCGTGATCGACACCGCACCGCGTCCGGGCGGGCTGAGCGAGGACCAAGCGGCGTCCCTCAAGGCGCTCGCCGGGCAGGTGATGGCCCAGATGGAACTGCGTCGCGCCATCGGCGAGCGCGAACGAATGCTTTCTGGCCAGGAAGCCCTGATCGCGCAGCAGAACGCCCTCATCGAGACGCAGGCGGCCGTGTCTCGCGCTGCAGGCGACCGGAACGCGATCCTCGAAGCGCTCGTCATTGGGGTGATGGCGGCGGTTCCCGCGGCGGAGGGAGGCGTCATCGAGCTCAGGGAGGGCGACGAGCTCGTCTACCGTTCGGGGCATGGGACGCTCGCCACCCATGTCGGCTTGCGGCTTCCGCTGCAGGGCAGCTTGTCCGGGCATGCCCTGACCACCGGCAAGGCCGTGCTGTGCCCGGACGTGCTCCTGGACCACCGGGTCAAGCGTGATGTGATCGCCAAGCTCGGCATGCGTTCCGCCATCTACGTCCCGGTGTCGCGCGGCGGCGCCCCCATCGGCGTGCTCAAGCTTCAGTCAGGCGATCCCGACGCCTTCTCGGGACGGGACCTCCGGATCGCGAGGCAGTTCGCCGGCACGGTCGTGGCGGGCCTTGCCGAGGCAGGCGAAGCGGAGGCGCGGCGCGCGGTCCGGACGGGCGAGGCCACCTTGCGGGCGGTGCTGGAAAACCTGCCGGTCGGCATCGTCATCGCCGAGGCGCCGTCGGGCCGCATCGTCGGGCATAATGCCCGGGTGGAGGCGATCCTCGGGCATGGCGTGCTGCCGGCGCGGCCCGGCGAGGGCCCGACCCGTTGGAGCGCCTTCCACGAGGACGGACGCGAGGTCGCGCCCTCGGAGTGGCCCCTCGTGCAGGTCACCAAGGTAGGGGCGGTCGATGCCGAAATGGAGGTCGATTACCTTCGCGGTGACGGCACACGGTCCTGGATCGGCTTCTCGGCGGCGCCGATGCACGACGCCGAGGGTAACCTAACGGGCGGCGTCGTGGTCGTCTCGGACATCGACGCGCGCAAGAAATTCGAGCACCAGCTCGCCGCCGCCAAGCTGGCCGCCGAGGAGGCCAACCGGGCCAAGAGCGAGTTCCTCGCGAACATGAGCCACGAGCTGCGGACGCCGCTCTCGGCCGTGATCGGCTACTCGGAGATGTTGCAGGAGGAGATGGAGGATCTCGGACAGGGCGACTTGCTCCCGGACCTTCGCAAGATCGAATCGAACGCGCGCCACCTCCTCGGGCTGATCAACGACGTCCTCGACCTCTCGAAGATCGAGGCCGAGCGCATGGAGGTCTACGCGGAGGATTTCGCCGTCGAAGCCGTGGTCCAGGACGTGGCGGCCACCGTCGAGGCCCTTGTGGCGAAGAAGGGTAATACCCTGACCCTCGAACTTGGGGGCGATCTCGGCGACGCGCGCACCGACGTCACCAAGGTACGCCAATGCCTGATCAACCTGCTCGGTAACGCCGCCAAGTTCACCGAGGCCGGCCGGGTCACCTTGTCCGCCGGACGCGAGGACCGCGACGGCGAGGCGTGGCTTGTCTTCCGGATTGCCGACACCGGCATCGGAATGAGCGCCGAGCACCAGGCGCGTCTATTCGAACGCTTCAGCCAGGCCGACGCATCGACGACCCGCCGTTTCGGCGGCACCGGTCTGGGCCTCTCGATCACGCGGGCCTT
>NZ_JAKSYD010000113.1 GCF_022829605.1 Methylobacterium sp. E-065
GGCTCTTCCGATCGGCGTCTGGCGGGCTGGGCGGGCGAGGGCCCGGCGGGGGGCATGGCGGGTCTGCGGCTGGAGGGCCGGGCTTACTGGGGGGGCGAGCTGGGCGAAACCGTCGCAACAATGCGCTCGGGCAAGTTCGGGGTGCCGTTCGCGACGCGCACGGGCCGGCTCGGCCGGGACGGGGCGGTCCTGGGGTGAGCCTGACCGGCCCGGTGGCCGAGGGCGTGATGCTGTCGCTGAGCTACACCGGCGACGTGCGTCCCGGCGCCACCGCCCAGGTGATCTCCGCCGGATTGCAGGCCCGCTGGTGAGCGCGGCGGGGAGCAGATGCATTACATCTGATGGAGCAACCGCTTGGCATCTCCGATGTGCTTCACCCATACCCCGGACTTAGTGAGCCTAATACCAGCGGCCGTGTACATCCTGATACAAGCTGGAGAAGGACATGCTTGGCCGCATCGAGAGCCGCGGCATGGAAGAAGGCATCGGATATTGGGGCTGTCCTCATGCAGTTTCTGTTATGAATAAAGCAAATAGGCGCGAGGTCATTCGTGGACCTGCATCTCCCGCTGACCGTTTTTGGGCTACCTCCTCATCAACGGCCGGATCTGCCGTCTCGATCTGCCGGAGAACTAAAGCCGGTGCTGCCGGCTATCGGGTGAGCCTGATCGGTCCGCGCCGAAGCCATCCCGGCTTTACGCAACGCGACCGCCGTGCAGCAGGATCCGCGACCCGTTGCGCTCGGCACTGACGAGGCGCTGCCGGAATCCGTCGCGGCCGGCTTCATGGATCCGGGGCGCGGCTTCGTCAGGCTCGGCATCGAGGAGCGACCGGCCGGTCATGGTGGCGGCGGGCGGCAGGCCGAGGGCGGCCAGAACCGTCGGCGCGAGGTCGATGATGCCGCTCGGGCGCCGGTCCAGCGCACCGGCCAGGAGGCCGGCGCCGCGCAGGATCAGAGTGGTGTTCAGCTCGTACCGGTTGAGGCCGCCATGCATGCCGCCGCCGACCGGCACGCCGCACTCCGTCATCAGCGCGGAACCAGGATAGCCGAACCGATCGGGCGCCTCGTCGGAGCGTAGGGCGAAGACGAGGTCCGGCGCCCGGGCGTGGTCGAGATCGACCAGGGACAGCGAGAATGTGCCCGGAACTTCGCCCTCAACGGCGCCACCGCGCGTGAACACCAGTCCGGTGAGGCTCTGCTCCATTAACCAGCGCGCGATGGCATCGCGGCGAGCTGGGCCGCCCTCGAGGATCCGGATCTCGGCGATGTTGCCGCCGGTCAACGCGAAGCTCGCCCCTTCGAGCGTGCGCCCGACCGAGCACCGCCCAGCATGGCCGGCGGCCTTGAGGAGGCTGCGGACCGGCACCACGTCGCGCATGGTGATCTGGCCGTGATCGGAGGCGGCGATCACCGCGTAGCGGTCGGCATCCGGCTGTGCGTCGATCCAGTCCAAGATGCGCCCGAAGGCGGCATCGACTGCACCCAGGACTGCGCGGGTCTCGGCTGCGCCGAGCGTGCAGTAATGGAACGCGGTATCGGGCTAGTTGAACCAGATCAGCGCGACATCGGGCTCCAGCGTCTCCAGCACGTGCTCGCGGAAGACGCGCACTGCATAGTCGGACTCTTCGAAGCGCGGCAGATGGCGGGGCGGAAGCGGGCCGAAGCGGCCGACCACATCATCGACGGCCTCCGGCGTGGCGCCGGCCGAGCCGGTGTGGACGACGGCCATGCGCCGCCCAGCCTGCGCCAGCACGTCGCCCATCGGTTCTGCGGTTACGAACCGGCCGCCGGTCACCCGCACCGCGAGGCCGATATCGTCCCACCGGCCGAGGTCGACCACGTGGCTGCGCGTCGCCTGCGGGAAGTAGAAAGCATTGCCGACGATTCCTTGGACGCGCGGATGGGCCCCGGTGGCGATCGCCGTCGTGGTGACCCGCGTCATCGACGGGAAGACGCTGCGCGCCTCCCGGAACCACGTGCCCTGCGGGGCGAAGCGGGTCAGGTTGGGCATGTGCTCAGGCGTGACGACATCGGGCCGCAGGCCGTCGAAAACACAGAGGACGACACGGTCGGCCGGAGCGCGGGGGCCGCTCATGCCGCCGCTCCGGCGCCCTGTGTCCGGGCGCGGGCGGCGAGCGCCCGGGTGGCGGCGATGCACGCTTCGACCGCGTGCCAGTAGCGCGGGTTGAGCTCGATGTCGAACACGGCGCCGACGGGAAAGACACAGGCCTCCATCAGCGCGTCCCAGGGGATCGAGCCCCAGCCCACCGGCAGGTGCTGGTCGCCATGGCCGAAGGCCAGCCGCTCGCTCTTGTGATACATCCAGATCGCGTCGGCGCGTCCGAAGGAATCGTGGACGTGGAGGTGGTTGGCGAAGGGGGCGAGCGCCGCGATCTCGGCGACGAAATCGCTGCCGTGAAAACCGTTGCGCAGGTAGGAGTGACTGACGTCGAGGATGGCGCGGATGTGGGGATGATCGATGGCGGCCAGCTCCGCCGCGAGCCGCGCAGGCGAGGCGCAATGGACTTGGCCGGCATGGCCGCCGAACATCGTCTCGAGGCAGATCAGCGGCCCGAGACCGCGTGCGACCTCTCGGCCCGGGCCAGCCAGTCCCGTTGGCGGGCATAGGCGTCTTCGAGCACGGCCGCCTCCGCGATCGGCGCGAGGCCGGAATGCATCATGTAGTGGAGCGCGCCGAGTTCGGCCGCGATCTCGAGTGAGGCCTGCAGGATCTCGAAGTGGCGCCCCAGGCGCGCGGGATCGTCGAAGACGTTGATCGCGAGGTCGCCCGTCGATCGGGGACAGGCGGCGCCGGGTGCCGTCCAGCGGCGGCAGCGCGGCGAGGAGACCCTGCGCGTTCGCCTGCCGGTCGATCGCGCAGAACAGCGCCAGGCACACCCGCGGACCGGCCAGCGCCGGATCGAACGCGTTGTAGTTGATACCGTGCAGGTTCTGGATCGCGCCGTCGGCGACCTCGCGCCCCGTCATGGCCGCGATGGTCAGGAACTGGTCGGGGGAGACCTCGGTGATCACCTGGGCCTCGTCGGTCGCGCGCTGGTTCAGCCGGCTCGCCAGCTCCCGCACGATGCGGAATTCGAACTCGTCGATGGTCGGGCGGCCACCCCAGTAGCCGTCATGCGCGGCGAAGACGAACCGGCGATCGTACGCGAAGTCCTTGACCTTGAACGGCCCGGTTCCGACCGGGGCGATCTCCCGGGCGGCGAAACTCGGCGCGGCCTGGAAGGCGCGCGTGGAGATGATCTGGGCGCCCCATCCAGCTGGAACAGCGCGAGCGCCGCACGGGCCGCCGCGACCTTGGCTTCGGCATCGACCGTCAATCGTTCGGTGACGGGCCGGTAGGCGGTGCGATCGAGATGCACGGCCGGCGCGGCCCCGCCGTGGATGCGCCGCAGGCGCCCGGCCTCTTCGAGGTTGCGGATGTCGCGCCGGATCGCCTCGTGGGAGACGCCGAACCTGTCCGCGAATGCGCCGACGGAAACGATCTCACCGCGGTCGATCATCATCAGGATCTCGCGCTGACGCCCGGCTCCGAGGAATGGCGGGTGGCGCGCAGCTGACGAAGAAGCCTCTGGCTGACGGGGCATCCCCGTCACCGACCCCCACAATTGGCCGCAGATGCAAACAAGATCTCACATCTTGTCGTGCTCGAGTGAAAGATCGAGCAGCCGTTGGGCCAGGAGCACCGCCGTCGCCGCGTCCACTGCGGATGCGTCCGCTCCGACTTGATGGACCAAGTCCGGGTTCTGCAGGAACATCGGTCCTCCGACCATCACACCGATGGACCGGTTGCACGACGCCTCGCGCACGGAACGGATCGCCGTCGCGATCTGATCGACGCGGGTCTCGCTGCTGAGTGTCAATCCGACGACGCCGAACCATTCCGACGCCACCAAATCGGTGATCTCCTCTGGACTGGATGAGAGGCCGAGGGACACAGCCCAGCCTGCCCGGGTCAAGAACTGCTCGACGATCTGCACGCCCAACGTGTGCTGCTCACCAGGTGCACCCATCAGGAGCAGACGGCGCTTCCCATCGAGCACAGCCATCCCGTCGTCGGCCCGGAAGCGCGCCACGAGATGCTGAAGGCGGGCGACCGCGGTGGTGACTTCGACGAAGTCGCACAGGTCCTCGTCCCACATGCGGCCCAACAGGGCGGCAGAGGGCGCCAGCAGATCGAGGAATAGGCGATCGACGGGGTGGCCGGCCGCGACCAGAGCCGAGAAAGCCTCGATCACGGCCCCGTGGTCCGGCAAGAGCGTGAGGTCGGTGAAGGTCGCGACCTGCCCCGCGCTGGGCTTGAACGCCTGTTTGGCGACCTCGGTCCCCGCTTTGCGGTGAAGGAGAACCAGTTGAGGAATGATTTCTGTCTGGACGACCTGCTCCAGGGCAAGGCAGCGCTCGCGCGCCGCCTCGGCGGCCCGCTTGCGTGCGTATTGCCAACGCGCTTCTGCCGCAGCCTCGCCATCGTGACCGAGGCCGTCGCTCCACAGATGTTCGGACGGACCGAAATTCTGCATCGTCCCCCCAGGGCGCTCTCGCGTCGGCGGCCTTGCTGGTCGCTCGATCACTGCTCGGCATGAGAAACTCAAATTACGACGATGTAAAGGACGCGGCGGATATCCAATTATCGCACCGTAATCGGCCGGTGATGTCCGAGCCTGCGCCGCCGACGACACGTCCGACCGATCGTCTTGTCCCGGCTTGATTATTTTCGTCCGAGCGCGTGGAGCGGCCCTGAATCGAGTTGCATCAGGATCCGCTTGAGCGCCGCGGCATTGTTCCGGTCTTCGGCGCTCTCCAGCGCGTCCCGGAGTACCACCCGGAGATCGTCGGCCTCGACCCGCTCCATGTCCCACGTCGGATAGAGGCGCTCCCGCTCTTCCTCACTCTGATCCAGCGCGACGAGATCATAATGCCGCGGGTCGCGATGCAGGCTCGCGATCAGCTTCTTCATTTGAGCCGCCGGCCCCTCGATCCACTGGAAGAAGATTCCGCTGCCGAAAACAAGGACGCCGGTGATGCCACGCGCGACGTTGTGGCGCTGGGCCACCTCGACGATGCGGCCGACTTCGGCGTCATCGATACCCTCGGCGGCACGGCTGCAATAAACAAAATGATAGAGGGCGGGCATGTCGGCTCCGCCCGGCTCGGCCCCGCGTGGGATGCCGTATTCATCGAACATGGGGGCGTCCTCCGTTGAGGCCAGACAGGCCGGTCCACGCGGTGCGTCGGCCGCAGGATAGCGCAGCGAACCCGATTTGGAATTGCACGTCATTGCGCGCGCCGGCACACGAAGATTCTCGTTCAGCCCGTTGTGGCGCTCACTCTCCACTCGAGCCAGTCGGCTCGTCGCGATCGCACCTGTGCCGGGAGTAGCGGTAACGGGATAGGGGACTGCCGCGCCTGCGCATTTTTCCGAGGTGCATCGTCGGATAGATTGTGCAAAATCGATTTAGCCGGCGTCCCCGGTATGCCCATGCTGGTGTGATTCAACACCCTCGATCCGCTGGCGTGGGCGTCTGCAACTTACGGCGCTGACCATCTGTATGGTCCCGTCCGCACCGGACCACTCATCGCGTGTCAGGCTCACCCACCAGTATCGATGAGCCTGATCCAGGGCCGCGGATGTACCGTGTATTCAGCCTCAGCGTCGATGGCCGAGTGGGAGAAAGCCGTACGATCCAGGCTCAAAGCGATGATGACGCGAAAGCGATCGCTGCGGCGCTGCCCAACGGCCATGGTATCGATCTTTGGGAACGCGCCCGGTACTTGGCCAGCTACCCCCCTCGAAGCGCGGCGTATCCCGAGCAGTAGCCGTCACGATCCAAGGCGTGTAGCTGTTATGAAAATCCGCCGCGGGTGATGAGCGCGCGCCGAGCGATGTTCGCCCGACCCCTTTTCCGCTCGGAACCGATTCCGCACTGGCCCTGTCGCGAAAATCGACGTCCACACGGCGTCAACGCGACCAGAGCTTCCAAGTAGTATCGTGGAGCCTACCTGGCGGGACGCTGGCGACCGCGTGGCCCAACGGATGTCGGTGTGTTGTCCCGGTTCTCGTCGAAAAGCTTGCGCCACCGGTTCAATCGATCAGGTTCGATCTTGCCTTCGGCAATTGCGGCCGTCACGGCGCAGCCCGGTTCATGGGCGTGCGTACAGTCACGGTATCGGCACAAGGGCGCGAGCTCGACGATCTCAGCGAATAGGGTTTCGATTCCTTCTGCGGCGCCGCTGAGATGCAGAGTTCGCATCCCCGGCGTGTCGATGACCCAGCCGCCACCGGCCATGGCATGCAATGAACGCGACGTGGTCGTGTGGCGTCCCTTCGCATCGTGCTCGCGAATGCCTCCGGTCTGCTGAGCAGGCGCCTGACTTGGGCCCACCAGCGTGTTCACCAGCGTGGATTTCCCGACACCGGAGGAGCCGACCAGCGCCACGGTTCGCCCCATTCCGCACCACGGAGCGAGCAGGTTAGCAGCCGCGGGGAGACGCGGATTGACGGTCACGACGTCGAGCCCGCGTTGCAACTGGGACGCCTGACGCTGGTAGACGCCCAAATCGTCGGCTGTGTCCGCCTTGGTGAGCAGGAGCACCGGGGTTGTGCCGCCTTGATTGGCGAGAGCCAGATAGCGCTCCAGGCGCGCTGGATTGAAGTCGGCGTTGCAGGACGTGACGATAAACAGCGTGTCGATATTGGCCGCTGCGGCCTGTAGAATCCTGCTGCCTTCCGTGCGTCGCTCCATCACCGTCCTGCGGCCGAGACGGCGATGCAATGTCTGGGTCTGCGGGTCGACGAGGATCCAATCGCCGACCGTGAAATCGCCCGCGTTGGCACGAACGGTCAGCGTCAACTCGACCGAGCCGGCCTCCGATAGGGCAGTCAGGCGGGACCGGTGAATCGCAGCAACCCGCATCGGGGCAAAATCTGCCTCGTGGGGTTCACGCTGATCCTCGAAGAACTCGGACCACCCCAGGCTTGCAAGCGATACGGGTTGGAAGGCGGCGGGATGCTCAATCACCGATCGGCCCATGCCATGACATCAAGCGCTTGGCCAGCCCTCTGCATCGGGCTCCCAGCGGATCCGGATGGAACGCCAGGACCGTTCCGCGGCAAGGCCTCGCTTGAACATGCCCAGCGAAGCGATTGGTCGTACCGGTGCGCAGGTTGATCCGAGCCGCACCGAGACGAGCCGACGAAAGCGAGCGGCCTGAAACCGCCGTGACAGGACTGGGGTGCCGGCAGGGCGCGGCCACCCCCCTCTAAAATGCGTGTCGCGACCCTCGGACATGAAATTAGCACTTCTGCGATGCGAGTGCTAATGGTGCGCCGATCGAGCGGCGACACACTCGTCATCGCCGCTACTCTTCCCGCGACAGAGCCCACCATGTCGGTTGGGCCTCGCTTGGGAACGATCAGGATCTCACGATGAAATTCCGTCCGCTGCACGACCGCGTGGTGCTCCGCCGCATCGAAGGCGAGGAGAAGACCAAGGGTGGCATCATCATCCCCGATACGGTCAAGGAGAAGCCGCAGGAAGGTGAGGTTGTTGCCGTCGGCCCAGGTGCACGTGACGAGGCTGGCAAAATCAACGCGCTCGACGTCAAGGCCGGCGACCGCGTCCTGTTCGGCAAGTGGTCCGGCACCGAGGTCAAGATCGACGGGCAGGACCTTCTGATCATGAAGGAATCCGACATCCTGGGCGTCGTCGCCTGAGTTCGGATCAGGCCCAACGGCCTTGATGCGTGATCTGCCCCTTGAGGCGCCCGCCGTGGCGTGCCTCGGGGCCAAACGACAGATGATGAAGGCTCCACCATGTCCGCCAAAGACGTTCGCTTTTCAGCCGATGCCCGCGAGAAGATGCTGCGCGGTGTCGAGCTGCTCGCCAGCGCGGTGAAGGTGACGCTCGGCCCGAAGGGCCGTAACGTCGTGATCGAGAAGAGCTTCGGCGCCCCGCGCATCACCAAGGACGGCGTCACCGTCGCCAAGGAGATCGAACTCGTCGACAAGTTCGAGAATATGGGCGCCCAGATGGTGCGCGAAGTGGCCTCGCGGTCGAGCGACACCGCCGGTGACGGCACCACGACGGCAACCGTGCTGGCCGCATCCATCGTTCGGGAAGGCGTCAAGTACGTCGCCGCCGGCATGAACCCGATGGACCTGAAGCGCGGCATCGATCTGGCGGTGTCCGCCGTCGTGAAGGATATCGGCGAGCGCTCCCGCAAGGTCGCCTCCTCCGATGAGATCGCCCAGGTCGGCACGATCTCCGCCAACGGCGACAAGGAGATCGGCGAGATGATCGCCCACGCGATGCAGAAGGTCGGCAACGAGGGCGTGATCACGGTCGAGGAGGCCAAGACGGCCGAGACCGAGCTCGACGTCGTCGAGGGCATGCAGTTCGATCGCGGCTACCTCTCCCCGTACTTCATCACGA
>NZ_JAKSYD010000107.1 GCF_022829605.1 Methylobacterium sp. E-065
CAGCGGCCTGACCGGGCGACACCGCCCCCGGCGCTGCGGACGGGGCTGAACCACCGGCTATCGCCGGTCAGCCGAAACCGTCCAAACGACGGAAATCATCTCCGACGCCGCCAAATCAGGACTTCTTCAGCAGCCTGTTAGTGCGCAGGGAGGCTGGACTGGGTCAGTCCTACGGAGATGCCCGAACCGTCCTGCGAGACGCGGGACGTCACCGTTGCGCCCTTGAAGGCCGCCAGAACGGCGGCCGCTCCGAAGGGCCGCCTGGACCGATGTCATTTCGGAAGCAAACCGCGATGCGTTCGTGCGCCGAGCGGAATGTCGGCTTTTGGGCGGCAACCCAATCACGGCTCACCAGCCGAGCTGTGGTCCACTGCCGGGTGTTTGCGGTCGAGGCAGTGGCTTTCGCGGATCGACCCATGCCCAGCAGGCTTCCTCGATCCGGCCACTCGTATTCTATGGCCCACTGCCGCTTAGTTGGCACTGATCCGTGTCACGCGTCGGCCGGGGCCTGCATGAACATCGCCACAGGGCAGGCTGCTAAAGGCGCACCCAAACCAGACCAACCGCTGCTGACTTGAACGTCCGGTTTCGGCCGCAGCGGCGAAGGCTGCTCACTACCTCCAGCCGAAGTTGCTGGAAGGCTGACAAACGACCGCTTTAGAGAAGCGCAAACAGCGCTTCCGGCGTCTGAGTTGGGTCGGAAGCAGCTGTGACTGACGGTCCGCCCACGGCGCTCTCCTAGCGGGCAACCGCGTCGGTCTCCGTTAGAGTACCGAGTTTGGCCTGATCTAAAACGAAAGAGGCCGCCCCGTCTGGAGCGGCCCAAGTCTAGGGAGGAAACGCCCACAAAGGGCAGCACGTTGTTGAGACGTGCGCTGCGGCAACAATGTTGCGCTGCGATGGTTCCGCAATGCAGAGACCACCGACCAAGCCGTCAGGGTGTGACTGCCAGCCCGACCGGTGGCTGCCCGCGGGGGATGCAGGCATCGTTGGGTTGCAAGCTTGAGACCAGGCTTCCTCTATATCGAATTTCTGATACCTCCGACGCACGGGACACGTGGGCATAGCTATTGTTTGAGATGCTCAACCATGTCCCCAATGTTCCCCGTTCAAGCAATCGCGAATCCGCTTGCGGCTAGGATCGCGGAGCATGTTCTTGCCCAGCCTCGGTCATCACGAGGATGGGGTTCACCTTGGCCTCGAACGCGAATGGCTTGCTCGGCACCGCTGTCCCGAGCTGCAGCTGTCCGCTTTTGAGAAGCACCGACGGCTGTACGTGCGGCCGAAATGGGTCGATAGGAGGCCGTCCGCTTTTCCAGCGGGCCTGCTCCGAAGCGGACAGGTCGCTTACGGCCAGTTCCAGCCCCGCCGGTGGGCACCCATGAACGTCTGGGTTGGGTGGATTCCAGCCAGTCTGTTTTCGGGCAGTAATCGATGAGAGCGGACATCGCCCCCGTGCCCACTCACGGCCCTTTGCTGAAGCCGAGAACGTTCGCTCTTAGGCGGCCTACGGGGCCTTGTTCACCAGCTTCGCGATGGCGGCGACGATCTGGCGAAGTTGGATCGGCTTCTGGAGCCGCTCGACGCCGTCGAACTCGGCGGGGATGACTTCCAGGTCGTAGCCGGTGGTGAAGACGAACGGGATACCCTGGTTCTTCAAGGTCTCGGCGAGTTTGAACGAGGGCCCCAAGCCGAGATTGATGTCGATCACCGCAGCGTCAGGACGCTGCTCCGCCAACTCGTCCCGCGCGGCCTCTTCGTTGGGGCATGGCCCAAGCACCTCGGCTCCCGCGCCGCGCAGGGCGCGCGCGGCATCTGTGGCAAGATAGAAGTCGTCCTCCACCACAAGCACCCGGTGGCCGCCGAGATCCGCCTCATCGGTCATGTCGAGGGCCCCTCCGAACACGTTCGCGCGCTGCGGCGCATCCGTCTCCAGGATGCTGGCTCCATCCCGCAGCGCGAACTCCAGGTGGCAGTGCGCACCACCCGGCTCGATGACAACCTTACCCCTACCGCCGAGTTCGTAAGGGATGCGCTCCTCGATCAACTCGCTGCCGAAGCCCCGCCGCCGCGGCATGGACGGATCAGGTGGTGGGCGCTCGGGTGCGCCTGTCTCGGCCCAGTCGAAGCCGAGCCACGACGTTCCGCGCTTCTCGAACGTCACCCAGCGGACCGTGACGTGACCGTCCGGGACCGACAGGCCGCCGTACTTGAGCGCGTTGGTGGTCAACTCGTGGACCGCCAGCGTCAACACCTCGGCGGCTTTGGGCGACAGGATGAGGTCCGGCCCCTCGATCGTGAATTGCCCCTCATGGTGCGCCTGGGCGTCGAGTTCGTCCTGCACGATGCCGGTGATGCCGACGCCCGCATTGGCCGCGCGGGTCAGCAGCGTCTGGACGCGGGCGAGCGTCAGCAGGCGCCCGGCCATGAGCGCGGTGTACTCGGTTACGCTCGCGGCGCGCTCGCCGGTCCGGGCGGTGATCGAGCGGATCATGGCCATGATGTTGCGCACCCGGTGCTGCAACTCGGCCAGGAGCACGGCCGTATGCTCGGTGGCGAGTTTGGCCTCGGTCACGTCCTGGGTGATGCCGCCGATGCGTTGGACCCGACTATTCATATCGTACAGCGGGAAGTCTGTGTTCCGGAGCCAGCGGAAGCTGCCGTCCGCGGGCTGTTGAATGCGGAACTCGTGCACGGCGACATCGCCTGTCAGCGCCTTCTTGAGGTGCCCCAAAGCCACGTCGCGGTCCTCGGGCACGATCAGTGCGGCCCAGCGTGTCACTTCGCCCAACAGGGCGTCCGGTTCGACGCCGTAGATCGTCGCCATGGCGGGACTAACGAAATCCATCGCCAGCGTATCCGCGTCCCTGATCCAAAGGCCCGCGGCTGAGGCATTCGCGAACTGCCGGAACCGCTCATCGCTGGCCCGCAGCGCCACCTCGGTCTGGGCACGCTTCATTGCCGCCCACGTGCGTTCGGCGACATCCTCCAGAAACTTGAGTTCCCCGTCAGTCCAGTCATGCGGTTGCGTAGTCGGCGCGACCAAACACCAGATCGCATTGTTCTCACCCTTGCGAAGAACCGCAGCGAGCATGGCGCGCAGTCCCAGCATTTCGCTCATCGACCGCCTGTCGGTTTCGGAGAGGCTGGCGTCGCTCAGGAGGTCGCTGATGATGAGAGGTCCGGTCTCCAGCCGCTTCATTCCCTCGGGGAAATCAGCGATCCGATACTCGCCGGAAAGCGCCCGTAGTTCCGACGACCGATACTCAGGCCCAATCCAGCCGAGTCCTTCTTCGTGCGCATAGCGGCAGATGTAACTGCGCTCGACCTTGAACTGCTCGGCCACCAACCGCGTGGCGAGGTCGCCTATCGCCTCCGGGTCCGTCATCGCCCGGAACGCGTCGCTGAGCTTAAGCAGGAAGGCTTGACGCTCTTCGCTCTCACGTGCGGCAATCTCCGCCTGCTTGCGCTCGGTAATGTCTTGCAAGGTCCCGAAAACCCGGACGGGGCGGCGAGCGTCGTCGCTTCCGGCGAAATAGACTTGCCCATGGCTCAGCACCCAAGGGTGGCCGAGCGGCCCGAGACGGCTGAGCCGATGCTCGAAGACGAACTTGCCGTCCGACGCGCTGTCCATCGCGCGGACGAGGCCAGGATCGACGCACGGACGGTCGTCTAAGTGCACGCAATTCTCCATAATGCGTGCGCCGATGACAGTCTCGTCCGGTGCGATATCCATTAGCTCCCTGAACCGCTCGTTGGTAGTCAAGTGGTCGCTGACCAAGTCCCACTCGTATACCGCCAGTCCCGTCGCTTCGAGCGCCAGTTGCAGTCGTCCCTCGCTTTGGCGCAACGCCTCCTCAGCTTGCTTACGCTCGCCAATGTCGATGTTCATCCCGACCCAATTTTCAACGCTCCCTCTTTGATCGAGCACGGGAGCCGCGCGAACATTGGTCATGCGCCATCCGCCATCGGGGGCACGGAGGCGGAACTCGGCGTTGACGAGCCCGTGAACCGCGACGGCCTCTCGCCATTGCCGCTCGGCATAGGCGCGGTCATCGGGATGAATTGCGTTCAGCCAGCCGTAGCCGAGCCACTGCTCCTGGTTCTGCCCGGTGTAGGCACGCCAACTCGGGCTGTCGGTCACGACAAAGCCCGCAGCGGCGGTCTCCCATGTCGCCTGCGCCCAACTATCGATCAATAAGCGGTGCCGCGCATCGCTCGCGCGCAAGGCAGCCTCTACACGCAAGCGTGCGCCGATCTCGAAGCCCGTCATGTGGACGAAAGCGACTTGCTCGTCCGCCTCGCACACGGGTGTCAGCACCGCGTCGAAAACATCAGCCGCCTCGCCCTCGCCGCGCGTGTCGAGCGGCTGCCCTGCCACTTGAACGGCCTCGCCCGCGAAGGCGCGCTCGTAGAACGGCGCCACCGTTGCCCAGCCGTCCGGGAAGGTCTCGGGAAGCGGGCGACCGAGAGCAGTCGGGTGTCGCGCGCCGAAGAGCTTGGCGGCGGCGGCGTTGTAGATCAGGACGCGCTCAGGTCCGCACACGAGGCTCGACACAAGCGGGCTGGCGAGTACCTGCTCGACCATGACCCTGAGGCGCTCCGACCACGCGGCGCTCGGCCCGAGCGGCGTCGCAGCCCAGTCGAATGCGCGAATGTGCGCGGCCATCTCTTCGTCACCGCGGGGCCATCCCAGATGGGTCTGCGTCATGCCCATCCAAGAGGCGGGCGCAGCCGATCCGGTCAACTGATCCAGATTAGGTCCGGCGGTCCTGACCGATAAAGGGCGCTTGGTCCGCTTGCCGCCGCAACATGAACAGCCGCTCCCTCCTCCGAGGTGAAGTTGCCGAACGACTGACGAACGGCCGCTTCGGGAGAACGCCGACTGCGCTCTCGGCGGCTGAGTTGGGTCGATAGGAGGCTGTCCGCTTTTCCGGTAGCCGGCCTCCGAAGCAGACCGGCGGCTTTCGGCTAGTTCCGGTCGCTTTGGGGATCGCTGGTGAACGGCTGGGTTGGGTGGTTTCCTGCCTGTCCGCTTCCGCTCAAACATGGCGCGGAAGCGGACGTTCGAGCGTTCGTCTCAGGCCGCGCGAACGGTGGCGAGGAAGCGCCCGACCTCGGCCGTAAGGTGCTCGGATTGACGCGAGAGTTCCGACGCCGCTCCGAGCACTTGGCTCGCTGCGGCGCCGGTGTCCTCGGCCGCGCTCGCGACGCCGGCGATGTTGCTTGTCACCTCACCAGTCCCCTGCGCTGCCTGAGAGACGTTCCTGACGATCTCCTGAGTGGCCGCGCCCTGTTCCTCGACCGCCGCTGCAATCGACGTCGCAACGCCGCTGATTTCGCGGATCCGCCCCGTGATCCCGGCAATCGAGGTGACCGCTTGACCGGTCGAGGCCTGGATCTGGGCGATCTGCCCCGAGATCTCGCCTGTCGCCTTGGCAGTCTGCTCAGCGAGCGCCTTCACCTCAGAGGCCACCACGGCGAAGCCGCGCCCGGCTGCGCCAGCGCGCGCCGCTTCGATCGTCGCGTTCAGAGCCAGCAGGTTCGTCTGCCCAGCGATCGAAGAGATCATCGTGACAACGTCTCCGATGCGCGAGACCGCGGCGCTCAGCTCCTGAACGAGGGCGGCGGTCTGGCCGGCTTCGGTCACAGCAGTCCGGGCGAGATCCGCCGAGCCGGCCACTTGCCGACCAATCTCCTGAACGGAGGACCCGAGCTCCTCAGCGGCCGCGGCGACGGTGTTGACGTTCGAGGCGGCCTCCTCGGCGGCCGCGGCCACCGTGGTCGACTGGCTGGCCGTTTCCGTCGCCGTGGCGGTCATGGTCTGCGCGGTGGCCTGTAGCTCCGTCGCGGAGGACGACACCATGCCGATGACGCCACCGACGGCGGCCTCGAAGTCGTCGGCCATCTGCCGCATGCCAGCCTTGCGCTGTTCCTCGGCGGCCAAACGCGCCTGGGCGGTCTCCGCTTCGAGCTGGCGGGTGCGGATCAGGTTGTCCTTAAACACCTGGACGGCAGTCGCCATCGCGCCGATCTCGTCCCGACGCTGGCGGTAGGGAACGTCGATAGCAGCGTCGCCCTCCGCGAGATGGGCCATGGTCCCAGTCATGGTCTCGATCGGGCGGGAGATCCGCAGAAATCCGAATGCTGCGGCGCTCGCGGCAGCGATGATCGCCAGTACGAGGGCGACGTATGCAGCAAGTGTGGCGGCATCGGCCCCTGACAATGCCCTTTCGGCATCGTTTCGAGCGCCACCTTGATTGAGGGTGGTATCACGGCCCAGTATGTCGCGAATCTCATTGAAGATCTGGACGGTCTCAGGCTTGCTGATCACGGCCAGTGCTTCGTTCGGCCGATGACCGTCAATCAGATGGAGTGCCTCAGCCTCCAACGCCTGATAGCGGACCCAGTTCGCCATGAAAGCTTCGTAGAGACTGCGCTCTTCCGTTGACGAGATCATAGGCTCGTAGATCGCCCTCAATTTCGTGAGCTTCTCGTCAGCCAATTCGAGCTGTTTCCTGATTTCGCTCGGCTCCGTCCCAGCTGCCTGTGCAAACAGGCGCAATTGCCTGATCCTGAAATCAGCGGCGGCGTCTCTGACGCTACTGATCGCGACGACGGATGGCAGCCAATTTGTTGCGACTTCATTCACCGAATGACGCACGGTCGAGAGCTGGATGATAGCGAGGATGCCTTGACTGACCGTGATCAGGGCCAAAAAGGCGAAGGCTGAGGCGAGGGACGCCTTGAGGGATAGATGGAAGCGCATCGATTATTTCATCGCGGGAGAGACCAAGCGATGCGCCGCGCGTGCAATCGCCAGTATTCAGAGCTTTCGACACTGGCAGCAACAGGTTAATCGGCTGATTGGTTTTTATCGTGTCAAGATCACGTTTTCGTGATATATAATGTGCACTTTTTGAGCAAATCTAGTATCAAAAATCGTTTATCTACTATTTTACTTGAAAGATTTTAGACATACGAGCAAAGCGCTTCGTCGAGCCGACCAGGCTGATTTGGGGATTTGTCAAAAGACGTATGGGCCGACCGGATCGAGTCGGATGCCGAATGGCTGCTTGGGGTGGTTTTCTGCCTGCCCGTTCCCAGACAGCGGATGCATCGAAGCGGACATCGCCGCTGGTACCGATCACGACCCTTTCGGGCCTTGAGCCCGGACTTTTTGAAGCCCCGCTCTGGAACAGAGGCGGACGCCGTTCAGGCGGCCATCACGCCAGCTCGTCGGGACCCTTTAAGCGCGCCTCGCGCCCGTCGAGCCGGCATCCTGCTTGTCTCCGACACCTGCGGATAACAGCCTGTCCCAGGGCGCCGGGGACGGAAACACCTCCCCGAGGAAAGCCAGGAAGGCTTTCACGTTCGGGTTGCTGCGACGGCTTTCCGGCCATAGCGCCGTGATGACGGAACGCTCGACGGCGAATTCCTGCAGAACCGGCACCAGCAAGCCCCGCTCGACGTACGGGGCCGCGATGTAGGTGGGTGAGATGCCGATGCCGCCGCCGGCCACCAGGACGGCCGCCACGGCGTCGCTGAAGTCCGTGACGATGCCGGCGTTCGGCGTGATCTCGACCGCACGGCCGCCGACCCGGAACGGCCAGCGCAGAGCCTGGCCCGTGTTCTGGAAGCGAAAGTTTACGCAGTCGTGGCGAACCAGATCGTCCGGATGCCCCGGGGTGCCGCGACGCTGCAGGTAGCCCGGCGAGGCGAAGGCGCAGAGCCAGTGCGGCGCAAGACGCCGGGAGATCAGGCGCGTGTCTGCGAGCTCGCCCACCCGGATCGCGACATCGATGCCTTCCTCGATCAGGTCCACGAAGCGGTCGCCCAGGCGCAGGTCGATGGACAGCTTCGGGTGACGCTCGCGGAAGCGCGGCAGCGCCGGGGCCAGCAGATGCACCCCGACGGGGAACGGCGCCGTCACCTTCAAGGTGCCGGCAGGCTCGGAGCGCGCTGCCACGGCGGCCTGCTCGATCTCCTCGGCCTCGCGCAGTAGACGGAGCGCTCGCTCATGCAGATCGCGGCCTTCCGGCGTCAGGGTCAGCGAGCGCGTTGTGCGGGTGAACAGGCTCAAGCCCAACCGCTCCTCCAGCCGCTGCACGCTCTTGCTCACCGCCGAGGGCGAGATGCCTAGGGAGCGTGCGGCGGCGGTGTAGCTGCCGAGCGAAGCCGAGCGCGCGAAGGCGATGATGCCAGTGAGACGGTCGAGGCCGATCTGTTCCATGACGGCAAGATTGAAGCGAAGACGAGCCTGATTATCAAGCTCGAAGCGATGATCCATTCTTCTTCCCACAGGCGCCGTAGCGGCACCATCGAGAAGGATCATCGTCATGAGCAGCAGGCTTCAGGATCGCACCGTCGTTATCTTCGGCGGCACCTCCGGCATCGGCCTGGCGGCCGCTCAGCAGGCCAAGGCCGCGGGTGCCAAGGTCATCGTGGTCGGCTTCAATGCCGAGGGCGCCGAGCGCGTGGCGGCCGAGGGCGGCTTCGCCGGCTGGCGCGCGGCGGACGTGACCCGGCCCGAGACCATCGCTGCAGCGCTCGCCGACATCCCGCAGGTGGACCACCTCGTATTGCTGGCCGGCACGTTCGTGGCCGGAAAGGTTCTCGAGGCCGAGGTCGACTACCTGAAGCGGGCCTTCGATGAGCGGATCTGGGCGGCGGTCCACACGCTGCGCGCCCTCGGCGGCCGACTTGCGCAGGACGGCTCCGTGACCTTCATCTCCGGCGCCCTGGCAGACCGCCCCAGCGCCCAGGGCACCGCCGTGCTCGCGGCTGCTTCTGCCGCCATGGAGGCGTTCGCGCGCGGCCTCGCGCTCGAACTGGCACCGATACGGGTGAATACCTTATCACCGGGCACCACCGACACTCCGCTCCTGGCCCGCACGCTCGGCGCCCATCGCGACGCCTACGTGGCCGCGTTGACCGAGACGCTGCCGCAGCGCCGCCTGGGCACGGCTGAGGAGGCAGGCGCGGCGGTCGTCTTTCTGATGGGCAACGGCTTCATGAACGGCGAGACCCTGCACATCGATGGGGGCGCCCGCCTCGTCTGACATCACCTTGCAGAGGAAAAGTTCGATCCCGACGGCTCCGTACCGACGGCAGCGGTCGGGGACGAGCGGTCATTCCGGCGGTTTGGCTGAAGGCCTGGAACGCACCTCGAGCCGAAATGGCCGGATAGCTGACGAACGACCACTTATGGGAAGCGCCCACAGCGCTTCACGCGGCTGAATTGGGTCGCCAGCGGAACGTCTGCATATGCCTTCAGTCTCCAGAGCCTTGGTCCGGGTGTCTCCTCGCCTTGTCGGCACGAGCCGGCGAGGAGACAAACGATGGGACACTCAGCACACGATCCCGCCACGAAAGGACGGCCGGCCTGGAACGCCGGCCGCAAGCTCGGCGCCAAGCGCGCCCTCAAACCTCAGCAGGTCTGGGCCATCCGGTTCTAGCTCGACCGCGAACGGCGCACGCGCGACCGGGCGATGTTCGACCTCGCCATCGACAGCAAGCTGCGCAGCTGCGACATCGTCAAACTCAAGATTGGCGACCTCGTCAGCGGTGGTCGCGTTCGTAGCCGCGCCATCGTCATCCAGAGCAAGACCGTCCGACCAGTGCAGTTCGAATTGCTTGAACCCGCACGAACCAGCATCCTGGCATGGCTGGAGGCCAGGGGCGGAACGCTCGACGACTATGCCTTCCCGAGCAGGCTCGACGGCGTCACGCACATCAGCACCCGGCAGTATGCGCGTTTGGTCGACGAGTGGGTCACAGGCATCGGGCTGCGAAGCGAGGATTACGGGACCCACTCGCTACGTCGCACAAAGGCGTCGTTGATCTACAAACGGACCGGCAACCTGCGTGCCGTTCAGATCCTGCTCGGCCATACCAAGATCAAGAGCACGGTCAGGTACCTCGGTGTCGACGTCGAGGATGCACTGACCCTGGCCGAAGGGACTGAGTTTTAGGCGTCTGGCCCCTCGGCTTCTGCGTCGAGGGGCTTCGAGACTGGTCCGGCAGCAATGCGCCCACAGCCGACATGCAATGCCCCTTGCGGAGATCCTGGAAGCGGTCACTGGCGACTGAACATATGTTCGACGGGGACGAGGCGCACGCAATCTTGCGCCGGGTTGCAGCCGTGGCCCAATCGCAATCACGTCGGGCGCGTCACTCAGAGGCGAGAGACAATTCGATGAAGCGCTTCGCGCTCCCTGGCCGGGGTGAAGAGCGTTGCTCGCTCCGCACCGAACGCATGCAGGTGTTCCAGAAAACGAGGCTCTTCTTCAGCCCGGAGGAGCAGCGTGGCCAAGGCCGCATCGTCCCCGACCGGAAAATAACCGGGATGCTCCGGGCCCAGGAGGCCTCGGGTCCCAGGGATGTCGGTGGCGAGGATCGGCAAGCCGGCGACAACCGCTTCCGACACCACGTTCGCGCCACCCTCCTGCTGTGAACTGAGGACCATGACCCGCGCCCGCGTCAGCCAGCGCCGGACCAGAGAGCCGGCCTGGTCCCCGAGCCACTGGTAGCGCGGGTTGTGCGCCATCTCTTCCCGGGCCCGATCGGCCCAGATCTGATCCCGCGCACCGCCGAGATGCACGATCCGGATCCGGGATCTGTCCGGCAGGCGCCGGGCCGCACGGGCCGCGCAGAGCGGGTCCTTGACGGAACGCAGATGCGCGACGACGAGAATCTCGAACACATCGTCGGAGACCGGCCAGCGATGCGCCCGCGCCGTCGCAGACTGGTAGACCACCGCGACCTTGCTGCGGTGACGCGCCGGGAGGGCGGTGGGCACGCCATCGTGCAGGCCGATCAAGCAGTCCGCCAGATCGAGCGAGCGCAGGGTCGGCTCCGGGTCGGCCGCCAGATAGTGATAGAGATCCGTACCGGTCAGGGCGACGATGAGCGGTCTATCCGGATACCGCGCCTTGAAGCGCGCAATCGACGGCGCGCTGCGCCACCCGTGAAGCGCCAGCATCATGTCGACGTCGGCGTCGTCCAGGTAGGTTGTTGACACGTCGACTTGGTGACCGAGTTCACCCAGGATGCGCGCCCAGCGCATCGCCGTGGTTCGATTGCCGGCACGAGACGTTCTCGCCGCCGGTGTGATCAGGCTGATTCTCATGGTTGCAACAGGATTCCGGGACGTTTGATGAGCGCACAGGCCTCGACTGCCGAGCTCGTGGCGATGCTTAAGGATGCCAGAGCGCGGACGCTCGAACTGGTATCAGGCCTCGATCAGGACCGCCTGATGGGCCCGCAGAGCGCGATCGTGAACCCCCTCTTGTGGGAAATCGGTCATCTCGCCTGGTTTCACGAACATTTCATCCTGCGCGGCCTCGACAGGGCGCCGCCCCGGCTGGCGACAGCCGATGGACTCTACGATTCCGCGCGGGTGCCCCACGCGACGCGTTGGTCGATCTCATTGCCGGAGCTGCCCGACACCCTCGCCTACATGGCCCGCGTGCAGGAGGCGCTCGTCCGCCGGCTCGACGGACGCGAGCCGACGGCGCAGGAAGCCGAGCTCTACCAGCTCGTCACCTTCCACGAGGACATGCACGACGAGGCCTTCACCTACACGCGTCAGACCCTGGGCTACCCGCGGCCGTCCTTCGCCACCTCGGCCTCGGCGCAGAATACGGGGACAGGTCCCTGGCCCGGCGACGTCGCGGTCGGCGGGGGAACCTGGCAACTCGGCGCCGAACCCGGCGGCGGCTTCGTCTTCGACAACGAGAAATGGGCGCATCCCGTGGCCGTCGCGGCGTTCCGCATCGCCCGCGCGCCGGTGACGAACAGGGAGTTCGCAGCCTTCGTGGCGGATAGCGGTTATCGGAATCCCGATTGCTGGGATGACGAGGGCGCACGGTGGCGCGACGGGTGCGGTGCCGAGCACCCGGTCTACTGGACGCGGCATGGGCGAGACGACTGGACCTGCCGCAGGTTCGACCGGGACGAGCCGTTCGCTCCAGATCAGCCGGTCGTCCATGTCAGCTGGTACGAGGCCAACGCATATTGCCGCTGGGCGGGCCGACGCCTGCCCACCGAGGCCGAATGGGAGGCCGCCGCGGCCGGCACGCCGGCATCCGACGGCACGTTGAGCGGCACCAAGCATATCTATCCCTGGGGGGATGGGGCGCCGACTCCTCAGCACGCCAACCTCGATGGAGGACATCTCGGCTGTGTCGACGTCGCGGCCTTCCCCCAGGGCGACAGTGCCTGGGGCTGCCGGCAGATGCTCGGCAACGTCTGGGAATGGACGGCGAGCCCGTTCCTCCCGTTTCCCGGCTTCGCGCCGCACGCCTACAAGGAATATTCGGAGCCCGCCTTCGGGACGCGCAAGGTCCTGCGGGGCGGCGCCTGGGCGACCCGCGCGCGGATGATCGATACCGCCTACCGCAACTTCTTCGGTCCGGAGCGCCGCGACGTTTTCGCCGGCTTCCGGACCGTGGCTCTCTAGATCGGGCCCCGAGCAGCCGCGACGGCGGCGATGAGGCGGAGCGCCATCGTCGCGCCGTTGGCCTCGCCCTTCTCGAAATCGCCGGCCTGGCCCATCTGGTTGGTCACGTGTGCGAAGCACAGGACGGCCTTGCCGCGCGCCTGCGCGAACGCGTAGAGGGCCGCCGCCTCCATCTCGACTGCGAGGATGCCCCGCGCCCGGGCCGCCGCGATCGCCCGTTCGGTTTCCCGGTAGGGGGCGTCGGTCGTCCAAGTGGCGCCCCGTTCGACGGGCTCGCCGATCCCCGTCAGCGCGGGCGCCACGGCCGCCACCAAGGCCCGGGGCGCGTCAACGAACTCGCCCGGCGGCAGGTAATGGTAGCTCGTGCCCTCGTCGCGAAGGGCCGCCTCGATGAGGATGAAATAGGGCGGCGCCCGCAGGGCCGTAATCTGACCGGACGAGGTGATGCTGATCAGGAGTTCGCAGCCGGAGGCGAACATCTGCTCGGCCACCAGCACGGCGAAGGGCGCGCCGACCGCGCAGCCGACGATGCCGATCGCGCGCCCGGATTCCTCGAACCGGTGCAGGGTGCTGTGGTAGCAGGCCCAGTCGGGATCGGGCCGGGCCCGCCCGGTCGCGCAGAGGTGGCGGACGATGTCGCCGTCCGGGTCGAGGACGCACAGTGCCGGCACTCGGCCTGCGCCGAGACCGCGTTGCCGGCGCGCCTCGCGGAGGAGATTCTCGGGCGTGAACGTCGAGGCCTCTCCGTGTGCCTTGTCATGCAGGATCGGGGCAATCGCGCGCTCGTGCGGCGGCATGGGCGGTGTCAGGCCTCGACGCGGATCGCGGCAGGGCCGTCGTCGAACCGCCCGACCACGGCCGCCTGCGTGAAGCCCGCGGCGCGGCATTGGGCCAGGATCGCTTCCGCCCGCGGGGGGGTGCAGGTCACGAGCAGGCCCCCGGAGGTCTGGGGATCGGTGAGGATGTGCCGGCGCCAGTCCGGCAGGCCCTCGGGGAGCGCAACCTGCCCCCCGAAGCTCGCCCAGTTCCGGTGCGAGGCTCCGGTGACGAAACCCTCCCGCGCCAGGGCCTCGGCCCGGGGCAGGAGCGGGATGCCGCCCCCGGCGATCACGAAGGTCAGGCCGGCGCCGCGTGCGAGTTCCAGGCCGTGGCCCAGCAGGCCGAAGCCGGTGATGTCGGTGATGGCGTGGACCTCCGGATCGCGTGCCAGATCCGCTCCGACCTTGTTGAGACGCGTCGTGGTGGCGACGAAATCCGTGTAGCCGGAGGCATCTAGGGCCTCCCGCTTGATCGCCGCCGAGTAGATCCCGACGCCGAGGGGCTTGGTCAGGATGGCGACGTCGCCGGCGCGGGCATCGGCGTTGCGCCGCAGATGCGCACGGTCGCACGAGCCGATCACCGCCAGGCCGTAGATCGGCTCGGGCGTGTCGATCGAGTGGCCGCCCGCGATCGGAATGCCCGCCTCGGCGCAGGTGGCCGCGCCGCCCTTCAGGATCTCGGCGACGGTCTCGGGGGCGATCTTGCCGACCGGCATGCCCAGGATGGCCAGCGCCAGCATCGGCTTGCCGCCCATCGCGTAGACGTCGGAGATGGCGTTGGTGGCGGCGATCCGGCCGAAATCGTGCGGGTCGTCCACCATCGGCGTGAAGAAGTCCGTGGTGGCGATCAGGCAAGTACCGTCGTCCAGGGCCCAGACTGCTGCATCGTCGGCGGTCTCGTTGCCGACCAGCAGGCGTTCGAAGGGACCGGCGACCGGCTGGTCGGCCAGGAGCGTGCGCAGCACTGCGGGATCGAGCTTGCAGCCGCACCCGCCCCCATGGGCGAGGCTGGTGAGACGAACCGGGGGCATATCCATCGATCAATCCTCTCGTGTCGTGATCCGGGACGGAACGTGTCGGGCACGCGGTCACCAGACAAGCGCAGGCATCCGGTATAACCGGTCGGACGCGTTTATCGGCGGGGGCTGCGCGGCTCCGATCTGGAGCGCTGCGAAGCCGTTTCCCAGTGCACCCGCCACGTCGAGAGCGACGGTGTCACCGATCCCCAGGACGTGCGCGGGGGCGACAGGTTGTCCGCGGACGCTCGCAGCCTTGTCCAGGGCGCGGCGATAGATCAGGGCACCGGGCTTCCCGGTCTCGACGACGTGGCCCCCGAGAGCGCGGTAGCGCTCGGCGACGAGACCGGCGAAGCGCAGGCGCGTCGCGCCCACCGTCAGGCTCGTGTTGGGGTTGGTACAGAGCAGGGGCTGGCCGCGCCGGAGCGCGGCTTCAAGGGTCGCGTCGAGGTTGTCGTCGCACTCCGGATAGCCCGTGCAAACGATCTGCTCGGCCGCGTCCACCGGGACCGGTGTGACCGGCAGCCCCTCGAACAGGACCCTGTCGCGCGCCGGCCCGATGTGATGAACGCGCCGGACAGCCGCCGCGTCGAGGAGGCTTCGGGCGACATCGGCTCCGGTCACGAGGTCGTCGTAGACGTCCGGGATCCCGCGGGTCCGGAGGGATTCCGCCAGACGCATCCCGGGCTCGGCCGCGTTCGAGACCAGGATCACCGTGCCCCCGCCGGCCCGGAAGGCGGTCAGCGCGTCGGCGGCGGCGGGAAAGACCCGCGCCGCGTCGTGGAGCACGCCGAAGACGTCGCACAGGATGACTTCATAGGCCGTCGCGAGCCAGCTCAGACCGGCGAGCGCCGCGGGCGCCTCAGCCACGGGCTGACCGCGCCTGGACGATCGTCGTGCAGGCGCTCTCGAGTTTCGGCAGGTCGCGGGCCGGGGCCATGACGACCGACAGGGGCCGGACCTCGCCACGAACGATCGGGCAGTACGGGTCGACCTGATCGAGCCGCTCCATCAGCCGCCGACGCCCTGCGCAGCCTCCGTGGCAGGAATCCTCGTAGGCGCAGCCCCGGCAGGGTTCTGGCAGGGCCCGAACCGCCGCGAAGGGGTCCGTGGCGACGATCGCGCTGCCGGCCTGACGTAGGGTTTCGAGGCTTTGGCCGGCGCCACCCCAGTATACGCAGGGTTGCACCGTCGCACGGGGCGTGACGCGCACCGTGCCGACCCCGCATCCGCCCCGGCGCGCCGGGAGGCCCGCCATGGCCCGGACGAGCGGCTCGCCGATGGCGATCACGTCGGTCTCGGCGAAGAGGCGCACGAACCCGTCCCAGTATTCAGCGTAGGTGAGCGCGAAGGCGTCCGTACGCACCGCCTGATAGACGTTGATGCGCAGCGGCGCATCGAAGCCGCGAGCCAGGGCGGCGATCTCGTGCAGCCGGTCGAAATTGGTCCGCATCATCACGGCGATGAAGGTGACGCCGACGCCCAGCGCCCGGCAACGGGCGGCCTGCGCCATCACGAGGTCCCAGTTGCCGACCCCGCGCTGCGCGTCCTGCTCCTCCCGGGTGGGATAGTCGATCGAGAATTCCACGTCGGCGAAGGCCTGCACCGCCGCGTCGTCCATCACGGCGATCGAGTGCCCGTTCGACGTGATCGTGAGCTTGATCGGCTCGGCCCGGAGCAGATCGAGTAGCCGCGGGAACTGGGGGTGCATCCCGTTCTCGCCCGTCCCCAGATTGACCGAGCGCACCGGCAGGCTGTCTAGCACCATCCGCAGCTGTTCCGGTCCGAGCCGGTCCAGGCGATCGGGATCGCGGTAGCAGAAGGAACAGGCGAGATTGCACTCGTTGGTGAGCCCGACCCCCAAGGCGAATGACGGTGTCGGGGCGACGGTGTCCGGCTCCGGAGGCTGCGGCGTCCCGGCGTCCATGGCCATGAATCCTCTCGCCTGATCTCGACAGGCCCCATCGGGCGATCGGCGCCCGATTTCAAGCGTCATGGCGTCCTTCGCACGGCCAGCCGCATCGGTAACATCACATCTTCAGCAAGATTGATCACCGCGGCCGGACTTCACTCTCTACACTGGGACAGCCGCCAGGGCCGAAGTCGAACAGGCCGAAATCGTGACAGCGCCCGCCGGGCCGATTGCCGCAGCGACGCGACTTCGCGATGGGTAACCGCACGGTGCGGTGACACGAACGACAGCCATCAGCAGGCTTCACTGAGTGCTTCGCTAGACATGGGCTAGCTGTCAGTTGATTGGACATTGATGCCGGCATGGCGTCGTTCGCAGTCGGAATTCGAACGGGAGCTCTCGATGCTGAGACGGACATTGGGCCGGGCGTTGCTGGGCGCGTTGGCTTGCCTCGCGCTGCCCCAGGCCGCCGACGCCCAGGGTGCCAAGCCGACCTTCGTGTTCACGGGCATCCCCGACCAGGACGAGAGCCGTCTCGTCGAGCGCTTCGGCAAGGTTGCCGCCTACCTCGAGGCCAAGCTCGGCGTGCCGGTGAAGTACCTTCCGGTGAAGAACTACCCGGCGGCGGTCACGGCCTTCACGAACGGGCAGGTCCAGCTCGCGTGGTTCGGCGGCTTCACCGGGGTGCAGGCGCGCAAGGCCGCGCCCGGGGCGCAGGCGATCGCGCAGGGCGCCGAGGACGCGGCGTTCAAGACCTACCTCATCGCCAACACCAAGACCGGCCTGACGCGCACGGCCGATTTTCCCAAAGCGATCGCCGGCAAGACCTTCACGTTCGGCTCCCGGGCTTCGACCTCGGGCCGGCTGATGCCGGAATACTTCATCCGCGAGGCGTTCCTGGGCAAGACGCCCGAGGAGGTGTTTTCCCGGGTCGGTTTCTCCGGCGATCACAGCCGCACGATCCAGCTCGTCCAGTCCGGGGCCTTCGAGGTCGGGGCGGTGGACTATTCGGTCTGGGATCTCGACAACAAGGCCGGCAAGGTCGACCCGAAGGAGGTCGGCATCATCTGGGAGAGCCCGCCTTTCCCGGATTATCAGTGGACCGTGCGCGGCGATGTCGACGCGATCTACGGGGCCGGGTTCACGGAGCGGCTCAAGGCAGCGCTGGTCGGCATCACCGACCCGGCGATCCTGGCGCCCTTCGCGCGCTCGAAGTTCATTCCGGTGACCAACGCCGCCTACGAGCCGGTGGAGCGCGTTGCGAAATCCACGGGCCTGTTGGATTGAGCCGCGCGCTATCGTGAGCCCGCCCCGAACCGAAGCCGAAGCCGAAATCGTTCTGTCGAGCGCAACGGCGGCCTATGACGGCAAGCCCGTCCTGTTCGGCGTGGACCTCACCGTCCGGGCGGGCGAGCGCATCGCGCTGATGGGTCGATCCGGCGCGGGGAAGTCCACCCTGCTCGGGCTGATCCACGCCCAGGTCCAGCCGCGGGTGGCCCTGATCCCGCAGGCAGCGGCCCTGGTGCGGACGCTCTCGGTGTTCCACAACGTCTACATGGGCCGTCTCGACCGGCGCTCGACCCTGCACAACCTGCGAACCCTGGCGTTCCCGGCCCGCGCCGATCTCGCGGAGGTAAGTGGGATCCTCGGGGAGGTCGGACTCGCTGACGCGGTCCGAGCCAAGGCCGGGGCGCTGTCGGGCGGCCAGCAGCAGCGCGTCTCGGTCGCGCGGGCGCTCTACAACGGGCGCCCGATCCTGATCGGCGACGAGCCGGTCTCGGCCCTGGACCGCAGGCAGGGTGGCGTGATCCTGGAGCGGATGGCCGCCCGCCACCAGACCCTCGTTCTGGCGCTTCACGACATCGCCCTGGCGCTGGCGCACACGGACCGGATCATCGTGCTCGATGCGGGCCGGATCGTTCTCGACGCGCCCGCCCGCGACCTGGACGAGGCGGCCCTCGTCCCGTTCTATGGGCAGGCCGCATGAACGTCCTGCGCGTGACGGCCGGCCGGGGCTACGCCGCGGCGACCCGCTGGTTCGTCGGCGGCGCGGCGGCGGCGCTTCTGCTGGCCGACCTCGCCGTCACCAGCCTTCACCCCTGGGCCGACCTGCGGCGCCTGCTCGCCGGCCTGATCCACCCGGATTTCCCGTCGGTGGAGATCTGGAGCGTCGTCTACACCGTCGCCTTCGCGATGCTCGGGGTGACGATCGGGGCCGGCGCCGGCTTCATGCTCGCCATACCGTTCGCTAGGTCCCGGAGCGTGCGGCTCGTCTGCGCCGGCCTGCGCTCGGTCCACGAACTGTTCTGGGCGCTGCTGCTGACGCAGGTATTCGGCCTGTCGGCGACCACCGGCATCCTGGCCATCGCGCTGCCCTATGCGGGCATCTGCGCCAAGGTTTATTCGGAGATCATCGAGGAGGCGGATCTCTCCGCCCTGCGCGTCCTGCCGGCGGGGACCGGCGCCCTCTCGGCGTTCGCCTACGCCCGCCTGCCGGAGGTCGCCGCGGCGTTCCGGCACTACACGCTCTACCGGTTCGAATGCGCGATGCGCTCGACCCTGGTGCTCGGCTTCATCGGCCTGCCCACCATGGGCTTCTATCTCGAATCCGCCTTCCGCCAGGGCCGCTACGCCGAGGCGGGGGCCCTGCTGCTGATCTTCTACGTCCTGATCGGCTCCCGCCGCCTCTGGATGCGCCTCTCGACCCTGCCGGTCCTGCTCGTGGGCAGCGTCCTCGCCCTGCCCAAGACCATCGGGACGACCGACTGGCTGACGAGCCTCGGCCGCTTCCTCGGCCACGACATCGTGCCGAGCCCGCTCCGGTCCGGCGCCGTCCTCGACCCGGCGACCTGGGGCCGGTTCGGGCTCTGGCTTCGGCCGATCGTCACGGAGCAGATCCTGCCCGGCGCCCTCCAGACCCTGGTGCTCGCCCAGATCGCGCTGGTCGCGACCGGCCTCGGCGCGCTCATCCTGTTCCCCCTTGCCTCCCGTCGCTTCGCCGGGCCGGTCGGGCAGCCGTTCGGGCGGGTCCTGCTGGTGATCGTACGCTCGACGCCGGAATACATGCTGGCCTACGTGCTGCTGCAGCTGCTCGGCCCGTCGATGCTGCCGGCGATCCTGGCGCTGACGATCCACAATGCCGGCATCGTCGGCTACCTCATGGGCCGCCACGCCGACGACCTCGCCTACCGCCCCGACGCCCCGTCCGGCCTGAATCTGTACAGCTACGAGACGCTGCCCCGGCTCTACGGTCAGTTCCTGGCCTACCTGCTGTATCGCTGGGAGCTGATCCTGCGCGAGAGCGCGATCTTCGGCATCCTCGGGGTCGCGACGCTCGGCTTCTACGTCGATGCCGCGATCTCCGAGATGCGCCTGGACGTCGCCGTGGTGCTGATTGTTGCCACGGCGCTCCTGACCGCGCTGGTCGATGCCCTGTCCCGGGCCCTGCGCCGGTCGCTGCGCCTCACCGATCTGCCGACACGGCTCTCCAAACCCCTGCACGGGTCCGCGGCTGACCCGCCGTTGCGGGCGGCCTGTACCTGACGGCGCGCAGCCCTTGAGACGCAGCCCTTGAGAGGATCGATGCGATGCGGACGGACCCCTTCACCGACACGTGGCTGTTCCTGATCGGGCAGCAGAGCGACGAGATCGCCCTCGGTTGGGGGCGCTGGCTGGTCGCCGGCGGCTTCGCATTGCTGGTCCTGGCCAGCATCGTCATCGCGATCCGGGAATGGATCGAGGACCCGGCCCAGCGGACGGGCCGCGACGTCACCCTGTGGGCGCTGCGCGCCCTGATCGGCGGCATGTGGTTCCAGGGCATGCTCTGGAAGCTGCCGCTCTTCTCCACCGAGAACGGGCTGTACTACTGGACCGGCGAGGAGGTGACGAACGCCGCCTTCGCGATCCACCGGGAGTTCGTGCAGAGCGTGCTGCTGCCGACGCCGGCGTTCTACATTCTGGACGTGCTGGTGTTTGTCACGGAGCTGACCTTCGCGGTCTCGCTGCTGCTCGGGCTCGGCGTCCGGGTCATCGGGGCGATCGGCGTCGCGTTCGTGGCGCAGCTCTGGCTCGGCCTCTACCTGCACCCGCAGGAATGGCCGTGGACCTACGTCTTCCTCGGCGGTCTCATGGCCCTGTTCAGCGTCTTCGCGGCGGGCCGCAGTCTCGGCCTCGACGCCGCGCTGCGCCGCCGGTACCCGCCCGGCCTCACCTTCGGATGGGCCGCCAGCTTGGTCCGCGTCGCGACCTGAGGGGCGGCGCGTCAGCCGGACCGGCGCCCCTCGCGGGACAGGGCGCGGGCGAGGCGCAGGAAGGTCGTGCCGATGACCCAGGCGGCGCGCATCCCCACCCGCCAGTCCCCCGAGACCTTCGAGGCGCCGCCCTGCCGCGGGCGCTGCCCGACGGCGACCTCCGCGCAGCGTAGGCCCGCCGCGGCGGCGCGCATCAGCATCTCGACGTTCCAGCCATAGGTCTCGTCCCGCATGCCGAGGCGCTCCAGCGCGTCGCGGCGGATCGCCCGGTAGGGCGACATGTCGGTGAAGCGGGCGCCGTAGGTGAGCCGCAGCAGCCAGCCCGCGAGGTGCCCGGCGACGATCTGCTGGGGGCTCATGGCGTCCGGCTCGCGGTCGCCGCGGATCCGGGAGCCCTGCACGAAGTCCGCCTGGCCCGCGCGGATCGGATCGAGGAGGGCCGGGACGCGATCGAGCCGGTCGCTGCCGTCGCCGTCGACGAACAGGACGATGGCGGTCTCCGGCGGCAGCGCGGCGATCCCGGTCTGGATCGCCCGTCCGTAGCCGCGGCGGCGCTCGAGGATCACGCGCCCGCCCGCTGCGGCGGCCCGCTCCCGAGTGGCGTCCCGCGAGCCGCCATCGATGACGAGGACTGCGTCGGCCCCGTTCGCCAGAAGCCCCGCGACGACACCGCCGATCGCGGTCTCCTCGTCGAGGCAGGGCACGACGGCCGTGACGAAGGATGCTGCGGTCATAGGCTCCAGCGGAGCCCACAATTACCGCAGGCCTGCGGCGGCGTGTTTGAAAGAAGGGCGGCCCGGAAATCCGCGTAGGCCGGGCCGTTCCAGATCTCCCGCAGGGTCTCCTGCGTGGCATCGCCGAGGGTGTAGTTCTCGTAGCCGCGCTGCGAGAACGGCGCGATGCAGCATGGCAGCGCCCGGCCGTTGGCGGTGACGTACATCACGTTCCAGGGCCGGCGGCAGAGCGACCAGGGCGAACCGTCCGCGTCGCGACGGAGGCTCATCCCCGGCTCGCTCGCCGCCCCCGAGGCCGAGAAGGTGAGCCCAAGCGCGCGCGCGACCGCCTCGGCCTCGGTAAGGTAATGGGCCTCGTCCGCCTCCATGCGCTCGTAGAGGGCCTGATCGGGCCGCGCCATGCCGAGGGCGTCGTCCGCGAAATAGACGAGCCGCTGGAGGTAGACCTCCTTCACGCCGGCCTCGGCCGCCACCCGCACGAAGGCGGGCAGCTCCGGCAGGGTCTCCTTGAGGCCGGTGAGCCAAGCTGAGACCCGCGGCTTCGCGTGGCCCTCGCGCTCCTGCAGCGCCCGGAAGGCCCGGACGTTCTTCAGGATCCGCTCGAAATAGTCCTTGCCGCGTACCGTGATGTAGGAGGCCCGCGTCGAGGCATCGAGCGAGACGCGCAGTTCATCCAGGCCGGCCTCGATCAGGGCCCGCCCGTTCTTCTCCGACAGCACCGTGCCGTTGGTGTTGAACAGGACGTAGGTTCCGCGATCCTTGAGGTAGCGGACCATGCGGGGCAGGTCCTTGACCAACATCGGCTCGCCGACCCCGTGGAGCACGGCGCGGCTGAGATCCGGCACCTGATCGACGATGGAGGTGAACAGCGCCCAGCTCATATCGGCCGGCGGTTCGAGCTCGACATAGGTGCGCGGACAGGTGGTGCAGAGCAGGTTGCAGCGGTTCGTCACCTCCAGATAGAGGCAGACCGGCATGCGCTCGACGACGGTCTCGACTGTCTGCGGCGCCGCCTCGTGGTAGCGGCGCGGGTCGAAGGCCGGGGCGGCTGGTTGCGTGGCGGTGGTCATCGGATGAGCCCGGAACGGCGGCAGATTCCAACCTGCACCAGCGCTGCGGCCGCCACCAAGGCGGCGAGGATCGCTGAGCGGGCGTCATATGAGAGCTGCGGATCGCCAGGAACGACGTCGTAGAGCATGAAGCCTCCCACCGTGAGGACCCAACCCGGAAGCGTGGCAGCGACACTTAAAAATGGCACGGCCATAAGGAAGTACCATGGGAATTCGGGCGAGAGCAGGAAGAGTAACGTCACGATCGAGCAATTGATGTCGCGCAGGCTCCACTCCGGTGTCCGGCCCCTCCGGAACCCGGTGCGCAGCGCCAGCGCCGCCAGGGTCATCAGGCACAGGATCAGGTAGATCTGGGTGTCGTGAGGCCACATGCCGGCCGACTGCCGCCAGATCCGCAGCAGCGTGAAGCCCGAGCCCGACGACAAGCCCTGCTCGTCGGCGTAGCCCGTGGCGAGGAAGCCGAGCACGCCCCTCCCGACGGACAGGTAGGGCAGATAGGCGAGCGCGATCACGATCGGCACGAGGGCGACCATCCGCCAGTCCCAGGGTCGCCACAGGCCGGGCAGCGCGATTAGGGCGAACGGCTTGGCCAGCGCCGCCAGCACCACCGATGTCGCGCCCGCGTAACGGCGGCCGACGGCCAGCGCCAGCCACAGGCCGAGCATCATCAGCGCGATCATCAAGCCGTCGACATGGCCCTGGCCCGCGATCTCCCAGACCGGGAGCGGGTGCCAAGCGTAGGCTGCAACGCGGGCCTCCGATTTTCCCGTGAGGCGCAGCAGACCGATCAGGGCGACGATCGTCATGCCCTCGCACGCCACGAGGGCGACCTTGATCGCAAGCGGGCTCGCCGAGATGCGGGTGACGAGGAGGAAGAACGCCTGGGCCACCGGGGGGTAGATGGTCACCGCGTAGTCGGCGCGGTTAATGAACGGATAGACCTGCGCGTCGCGCAGGAATGTTAGCGCCGGGTCGGCCGGGACATAGCGGTAGGGGTTGATCCCGGCGCCCTGCACAAGTCCGTCCCAGACGTAGCGGAAGATGTCGGTCGACAGGATCGGCGGCGCGGACAGCGCGAGGAGCCGCATTGCGAGGCCGGCGCCGACAATGATGGCGAGCGCTCGGGGTCCCGTGAGGTCGTCCATGCGCGCGGCCAGTGCGGCGATCACGCCGCCGGCGCAGGCGAGCGCCAGGAACGCATCGTCGCCGAAGCCCTGAAGAAGCGGCATGCCGAGCCCGATCAGCACGGTTCCGGCGATGCCGAGGGCCGTCAGGCGACGGACAGGGCTCACGCGTCACGCCATTGGGTCAGCAGCGCGCGCGTCGCGGGCGCCTGACCCCCGACGAGGCCGTCCGCGGCGAAAGCCGGCGGGATTCCCGCGATCTCGTCCTGCAGGAGGTGGAATGTCCCCGCGTCGTCGATGTCGTACCAACGGGGGAGCACCTCGGCCTCCAAGCCGATGCCGGCAGCCTGCTCCAGCGTACGGGCCAGCACTGCGTCTGTGCTCCACGGGATGCCGGCGAAGAGTTCGGGATGATCGGCCTTCAGCCCGATATGCGTGTAGCCGCCGTCGATGGCGGGCCCCAGCACCACGCGGTCCCCGGACCGTCGCAGGGAGACGATCGTGTCCGAGAGCAGCGATGCGGGCAGGGTCGGCGAGTCGGCGTTGATTAGCACGACACAGTCGTGCGCCTGCTCAATCAGCAGACGACGCACGGCTGTTCCGAGGATGACCCCGAAATCGGATCCTTCCTGAAGCAGCAGGCGGAAGGCGGGCGGCAGGATGGCAGCGAGCTCAGCTTCCGATCCCGCGGGCGCATAGATGCCGTATCCCTGCCGTCCTAGGACCTCGGGGACCGCGAGCACGACACCGGCGACATCCGCCAGGAAACAGGCAGAGAGATGGGCTGCCTTCTCCGGACCGAGGCGTGCGGCAAGGCGCGTTTTGGTCAGACCGGGGCGCGGGGCCTTGCACATGATCCCGAGCGCTGCCGTCATGCATCCCCCATGTCGGCGCAGCGCCGCGCGCCCGAAGCTGTGATCGGACGATGCGTCCGCAGCAAAGGGAGAGCAAATTGTTGCTGGAAAGCCAAATCACAAAGTGCGATCGGGTGTGGCTCTCGCGGCTGTTGAGGGTCTGCGGGATGCCTGCACCGGGCCATTCGAAGCCCGCGCAGACCTGACGCTTAGTGGAGGGCAAGCCTCCGGGAGAAGGGCTCTCCGCTCTTGCCATGGCGGCACGCGGAAGCGGACCAGCCGCTTTCGGCCAACGCCGGTCGCGTCAGTTGTAACCGGTAAACGTCTAGGTTGGGTGGATTTCTGACCGTTTGCTTACGCGCAAATGAGGCATGAGAGCGGACTGCGAGATCCTGCATCATTTACTTGGTCACACTCCGCCGCACCCAGCACGCACCCGCAGCGGTTTGGCTCGGTCCACCACACAGAAACTGCCGCGGAGAACGCGTCATGCGCGCGTTCACCTGATCCGGCAGGTCGGCTTTGGACTTCGGGGGAGCCGGAGCGACTACTACGCGGCGTGAATGTTCGGCGGCCCGAGATGCTGGAGAAAATCCGGCTTGCCGAGGCTCACTCCAGCGCTGCGGAGGATCCCGTAGGCTGTGGTCACGTGGAAGAAGAAGTTCGGAAGCGCGAAGCCGGTGAGATAGGCCTGCCCGCTGAAGCGGTATCCCATGCCGTTCGGAAACTTCAGTTCGACTTCCCGCTCCGCGCCTGAAGCCAACGCCGCCGGATCAATGCCTTCAACGAAGGTAATCGTTCTGGCACAGCGCTCCTTGAGATCGGCGAAGGTCGCCTCGACGTCGGGCATCGAGGGCGCTTCGATCCCGGCGAGCCGCGCCACCGCGTTCTTCGCACTGTCGGACGCCATTTGGTACTGGGCAGACAGTGGCCTCATGTCCGGAGCCAGCCGCCGGATGAGCAACTCGGCTTCCGGCTTTTCCGATGCCGCCTTGTCGAGCCACGTGCTCATATTGCGAAGCGCGTTAACGAAGACGGGGACGCTGACGTCGTGGATGCTGATGCTCATCCGAGCTGGCTAAAGCACCTGCTTTCAAAGACTCGGTGAGAAAGCGCACACCGCCTATGGCTGCGTCTAACGAAGTTGCCAAATCGCCGACGAACATCCGCTTTGGAGAAGCGACGGGAGCGGTTCGGGCGGCTGGGTTGGGTCGATAGGAGGCCGTCCGCTTTTGTGGCGAGCCTGCTCCGAAGCGGACTGGCTGCTTTCGGCCAGACTACGTCACGCTGGATCGCCATTGCGCGTAGAATCGGACGTTCGGCTTTGCGCCCATTCCGGCCGCTCAGCCGACTCTAGCGGCTTCTCCAAAGCGGACGCTGCAACAGCCCAGTTTGTAGGCCTGAGTTGCGCCAGGAGTCGACATTGGGTTCAGGGTTTGAACCGAAGATTCCGAGTATTATCGGGTAGTAAGCCAACTTCTGGACCCGACTCACCCAGATTATTTGTCATATTGTCAGATTAAAACCGAAACCGACAGGCATAAACTAGCTTGTCTGCTTGCTATATTGCGCTGACAAGCATCAAGGTCAGACGAGTAAATTTGACGGATTCCAAGACTGCGGTCTAATGACTGGTCGCCCTCTGCCACTGATCAGGGCCGAGCGCTTGGTACCTGCTTTTACTCGCACGCAGATGGGGCGATCAGAGATACTCGACTGCGGTTGCGAAGGGCCGCCGCACCAGCCTCACTCCAGGACCGCGCAGGATCTCGATGCGGGTCTCCGCGCCGTCGCGGAACAGGCGCAGATCAACCGTCTGCTGCCCGACGGTGAAATCCAGTAAGGTCAGTTCCAGTATCCAGTCCGGCAGGTGCGGGTCGGCCAGGATCGTGCAGGATCTGGCGTCCACCCAGGCGCCCATCAGGGCATGCAGCAGGCTGAACACCGAGCCCGCCGCCCAAGCTTGCGGGACGTTGGCCCCGAGATACTGCACCGGGAAAGGCGCGTCGGACCGGCTCGTCCCGGCGAACACCTCCGGCAGGCGATGCAGCATGAAGCGGTCGGCCGCCGCGATTAGGCCGGCCGCGATGCGGGCTGCCTCGGCGTGGAAGCCGTACTGGGCCAGCCCGACCGCGATTACGCCGTTGTCATGCGGCCAGACCGCCCCGAGCTGGTAATCGTGCGGGTTGTAGGCCGGATGATCTGCCGACAGTGTGCGCACGCCCCAGCCGCTGAACATGTCCTCAGCCATCAGCCGCCGCGCCACGGCCTCGGCCCGCTCGGGCGGCACGATCCCCGACCAGAGCAGGTGGCCGGGATTCGAGCTGACGCTCATCACCCGCCGCTTCTCCGGATCCAGGCATAGCGCGTAGTACTGCGCGTCCTCGTCCCAGAACGCGGCGTTGAAACGCCGGTGGAGAACCTGCGCCTTTTCCCTGAGCGCCAGCGCCCGATCCGGTCGGTCGAGTGCGTCGTAGATCTGGGCCATCCGGCGCCACGCGTCGTAGACGTAGCCCTGCAATTCGCACAGCGCCTTCGGCGCGGGCACGTCGTCGCCGCTCTCGTCGAGGACGGCGTTGTCCGCGTCCTTCCAGCCCTGGTTCTCAGCCCCGTCCGGCGCGCGGCGCTGGTACTCCTGGAAGCCGTCGCCATCCAAGTCACCGTAATCGTCGATCCAGGCGAGGCAGCGTTCGGCAGTGACGAGGTGGCGCTCGATCAGGCTCCGGTCGCCCGTGAACTGCCACGCGCGGTGCAGCAGGATGAGGTAGAGCGGCGTGGCATCCGCAGTGCCATAGTATGGCCGGAATGGATTCAGACCCAGGGCGGCCATCTCGCCGCGGCGCAGCTCGTGCGGGATCTTGCCCGGCTGCATGTCGCGCGCATCGTCGGTCGCGTCGGCTTGATAGCGGGCCAGCATCTCCAGCGCACCGCGCGCGAAGTCGGGGTAGACCGGCACGGTCTGGATCGCGGTAATCAGGCTGTCGCGCTCGAATAAAGCGGCAAACCACGGGATGCCGGCGGCCGGTACGAAGGCTTTGCAGTCCGTGCCCTCAAACGGCAGGCGCAGGGCGGCGAGGTCATCGAAGGATCGGTCGTAGAGCTGCTGCAGGCCGTTGTGCGGCGTGCGCAGGCGCGGGGCCCCATCGCGCCAGTCGCGCAGGGCTGCGGCTGGCCTGGACCGCTCACGCCCGGCGAAGGCGACGCTCGGCGCGTCGAGCGTGTCGTCACCGTCGATCCAGCGGTAGTCAAGGTCGGTGCTCCAGGACTGCTGGGGACCGAGTTCAACGGGGAAACATAGCGCGCCGTCCCGAAGGACTGGCCTTGCTGCGCCGTCTGCTGCACCAACCCATAGTCCGCGACGGAAGCTGTCATTCGTGTGGACAGTCGCGAGGCAGCCCTCCTCGGGGGACCAGTGGGTGCAGGTCTCGCCGCGCACGACGATCCGGTGAGCCTTCACGTCGAAGACATCGGCGAAGTCGCAGGACACCTGCACGGCGAGGCAGAGACGCACGCGGCTGCGGTTGTGGTTGCGCAGCTTGAGCGACTCGCGCATGCCGCCGTGATCAAGCGAGCGCGACAAGGCAAGGCTGACTGTGCCGGCGGGAACCTCGCCCGCATCTTTGGGCAGGGTTGGGTTCACCATCACGACCTGGGCGGCAAAGTGGTCGGTGGCTGCGGAATTCAGCACCTGCCAGCCGCGTCCATCGACGGTGACCGTCCAGGCGCTGATGAGGCGGGTGTCGCGGAAGAACAGGCCGCGCTCGCTCGGCTGATGGATCTGGCCGTCGACCTCGGTGATGAGCACGCTGTCGCCGACGTTGATAGTGAGCTGAGCCGGACCGACGCCAATCTCGTAAGCCATGCACGAGCTTCTCTGCGGAATGCCCGGCGAGGCCGGGATCGGATCTCGGCGATTAGGCGACTTCCTGGGCAGCCTGCCGCATCATACTAATCCAAGCACTCAACTCGTGCCGGGTTTCCACTCTCGCCTTAGCGACTTCCGCTGCCGCCGCCAGCACTGCCATTTGGAACAGCCCGCTCAGGTAGGTTCGCGTTGCCGCCAGCTGCCGAGTCGGTCGTAATGGTCTCGGCTCCGGTAGCTCCGCGAGGAATGACTACATTGCGATCATTGCCTGTCGTGTTGGGCTGAGCCTGGATCGCTGCACCCCCTGATCGTGGGGTGCCGCTGGGCGCAATCGGCTGAGCTGACACCGCTCCTGAGCCAAGTGCGGCAAGCGAAGCAATTAGGATGGTCGATGTAAGGCGCATTAGTCGTCCTTTCAGGTGCGATTCTTTGATTAACACGGCGCCGGAGCGAAGTTTCCAGGCGAATATCATGTGTATTTCGATATTAGCAATTCGCGGTGTGATCTATTCCGCAAGGCAGATCCCTAAGTATGATACCGTTGGAATTCGGCGAAGTGGCTTATGTGCTCAGATGGCTCATCGTTGCTGGTCGTTGGAGTACGAAAACCCTGCGCGAACGAACTCGGAGCAAACCATCACGCACGAAAAAACCGCCGCGACCGGAGCCGGGCGGTTTGAGGTGGATCCCGTTGAGAATCAGAGTCCGATCTACGCGCCTCATCTCGCCCGCCTAGCCGAATAGCGCAGACAAGACGATCGAAAGAGGGCTGGGGGCGAACTCTACCTCACAATGCTGCAGCATGATGCCCCCTTTCGCCGCTCCTGAATGTTGCACCGTCGCCATCCACGCCGTCCGGAGGACGCCTAGCAGGCTCTTGAAGAAGTTCGTGGCGTGACCGACCCGGGCGTGATTCACTCATTCTCGGGAGCGCGTGGGGAAGGCGGATGGGGGTGCGGATCAGCGGTCGGGGACGTTGTTCTCCTACGTGGATCTGGAGGCTCGGGTCCGGCCCGACCACCTACTGCAGACGGTCGGCAGCACACGGATGTGGCGCTCGCAGCGCTGAACCAGGACTTCTTTGTGCTCTACGCGGCGCGGATGGGTCGTCCGTCGATCCCGCCTGAGATGCTGCTGCGAGCTATGCTCCTGCAGGCGTTCTACTCGATCCGCTCGGAGCGGCAGTTGATGGAGCGTCTGAAATTCGACCTGCTGTTTGGCTGGTTCGTGGGGCTGGGCGTCGACGATCCGGCTTGGGATCATTCGAGCTTCGGCAAGAACCGGGACAGGCTGCTAGCCGGCGAGATCGCCGCCAAGTTCCTGGCAGCCGTGCTGGTCCAGCCCCAAGTAAAGCGGCTCCTGTCCAGTGACCACTTCGGCGTCGATGGCGCACTGATCGAAGCCTGGGCCTCGATGAAGAGCTTCAGGCCCAAGGATCAAAGCGGGGATCAAGCACCATCGCCGGCCGGTGGGCGCAACACCGAGGTCGCCTTCAAGGGTCAGAAGCGTTCGAACGAGACGCGCGGGAGCACCACCGATCCCGAAGTCAGGCTTATCCGCAAGGGGCCGGGCATGGAGGCCAAGCTCTGCTTCATCGGCCACGCTTTGATGGGGAACTGCTCGGCCCTGATCGTGGACACCTGCATGACGTCCGCGCACGGTCTCGCCGAGTGCATCGCCGCGCTGGCGATGATCGAGCCTAGGGCGGACCGGCCCAAGGCCAGCTCAGTGGGCGCCGACAAGGCCTATGACGCGGAGGACTTCGTCGATGAGCTCAGGTCGATGAATGCGCACGCGCACGTGGCCCAGAACACCTGCGGCCGCCGCTCGTTCATCGATAGGCGAACCACCCACCATGCCGGCTATGGCATGAACCAGAAGATCCGCAAGCGCATCGAGGAGGGCTTGGGCTGGATCGAGACGGCGAGTGGCCAGGGGAAAGCCCGCTTCAGGGGCCGCGACAAGGCCGGACGGGCCTTCGCCTTCACCGCAGCGGCCTACAACCCCGTCCGCCTGCCCAAACTGTTTGGAGCTCTGGCGTGAGCGTTCTGGGCAAGTGGCGGATCGTCGAGCTGCCCGGCTACGCGGACGACTATGCCGACATGGTCGAGCCGCCCTGCATCCTCTTCGAGGCCACCGGCGGCGCGTTCGCCTTTGGATGCGTCACCGGGACGTTTGCTGGTGGCGGTGATCACGCAGCCGTTGAGTTCGACTGGTCCGGGAACGACGAGATGGACGAGGCCCGCGGCTCCGGATGGGCCGAGATCCAGGCCGACGGCTTGCTTCAGGGCGAAATCGGCATCCATGCCGCTGACGAAATCCCCTTCATCGCTCGCCGCTGGCCGAGTTCTGCAACAGCCTGTTAGGGCGCCTGCAGTTACCTGTTCGGAAAGGCGCTAAACAGCTAAAGCTCTGCGCAGACGCAGCGCCTCCGGTAGCCGCTGCGTCCGCCGCACTCGCGCCGACGCCCGCAGAAAAGTCAGAAAGTTATCCGCCTCTTCAAGGCTCATGCCGCATGCAACAGGATCGTGGTCCTGCACGACCATATGGGTACCGTCGCCAGCAAGCTTTACACTGATTTTCGGCATCCAGCTTCTCCCTATAGAAGCTTTGAGGGCGCTCTGCTTTGACCGGGCTCCTCACAAACACAACCGACCTGCCGGCATCCGGTTCGCAAGCGCGACAGATACTGCCGTGAGACAAAGTGGTTGTGCGATGAGGACCATGTGCGTGCAACTCCACAGATCCATGCGGTCGTCACGATCGTGAAGATCGAGGCCGACCAGCGCGCCATGTGCTGTGGCTGATCGTGTCAGCCCTGTTCTCTTGGTATGGGGCACACTTCGGCAGCTACAATGACACCTACGGCTCGCTCGGCCCGGTCGTCGGCTTCATGGCCTGGATCTGGCTGTCGACGACGGTCGTGCTGCTTAGCGCAGAGCTGAACGCCGAGATGGAGCACCAGACCGCCCGCGACACCACGGTCGGCGGCCAGAAGCCCCTCGGCGCCCTGCAGGCTAGCAAGGCCGACACTGTTGCAGCGTCGCCCTAGTATCGACCCCGTCAGACCTGCCAGGCCTCTGGATTAAAGCCACGGGGATCTGAATCGTGAGAGTGCCGCTGTTCGCTACCGTCATCTGCATGGGCCTGTCAGCACAGACCCACTCTATCGACAACTGCTGCTCCAGGCGTTGTCCAGTCCCGCCAAATTGAGTAGAGCGCCGCCATCACGACTGGCCCAGCAAAAAGGCCGACAAGCCCGAAGGTTTCGAGGCCACCTAGGATCCCGATCAGGGTCCAGACCAGCGGCAGCCGCGCGGCTCCTCCGATGAGGGCCGGCTGAACGAAGTTGTCGCCAGCCAGCATGACGGTGGCCCCCCAACCGAACACGCCGGCCGCACCAAACCATGCGTCATGCTGGATCGCGAGAATCAGGGCCGCAGCCGTGAATGCTAACCAGGCTCCGAAGGGCAGCATCGCAAACGTGACGGTGAGCAGCGTGAAAAGCCCAGCCTGCGGTAGCCCGGCAACCCAGTAACCAACAGGTCGATGCGCACGTCCGACTGCAGCACCTTCAGCCCGGCGACGCTGTCGGAGGCCTCGATGGCGGTGTAGCCGAGATCCTCCAGCACCTCGGTGACCAGCATCCGCACTGAGGGCTCGTCGTCGACGATCAACACCGTCTCGCCCTGGCGGGCCTGCCCCACCTCCTCAAGCCTGCGAGCGACCTCGTCCTCGTCCGCCTCGCCGTAATGGCGTGGCAGGTACAGGCAGACGGTCGTTCCCTCTCCGACCTCGGAGTAGATCCGCACCTGACCGCCTGACTGCTTGGCGAAACCGTAGACCATCGAGAGCCCGAGGCCAGTGCCCTCTCCGGTGAGCTTGGTCGTGAAGAACGGCTCGAACACCTTCTCGATCAGGTCCGGCGCCATGCCTGTGCCGGTGTCGGTCACGCAGACGCCGAGGTACTGGCCGGGCGCGAGATCGTGCCGGCGGCCTCCGGCCTCGTCGATCCACTTGTTGGCGGTCTCGATGGTGATGCGCCCACCGTCCGGCATCGCGTCGCGGGCGTTGATGCACAGGTTGAGTAGGGCGTTCTCCAACGGCCCCGGATCGATCAGCGCCGGCCACAGACCGGCGAGGCCGACGACCTCCAGGTGGACGGCAGGACCGACCGTCCGTCGGACGAGCTCCTCCATGTCCTTGACCAAGCGGTTCACGTTGGTCGGCTTGGGGTCGAGGGTCTGGCGGCGGGAGAAGGCAAGCAGGCGGTGGGTCAGCGCGGCGGCGCGCTTGGCCGCTCCCTGGGCGACCGTCATGTAGCGGTCGAGGTCGCCCAGCCGGCCCTGGCCCATCCGCGTCTGCATCAGTTCGAGCGATCCCGAGATGCCCGCCAACAGGTTGTTGAAGTCATGCGCGAGCCCGCCGGTCAGTTGGCCGACCGCCTCCATTGTCTGGGACTGCCGCAACGCCTCCTCGGCCGCCATCAGGGCATCCGTGCGCGAGGCGACCCGCTCCTCCAGGGTCGTGTTCAGTGTAGAGAGTTCCTCGGCTTGGCGGCGACGCTCGTCGATGTCGGTGTTGGTGCCGACCCAGCGCAGGATGGCGCCCTCCGCGTCCCTGACCGGCTCGGCTCGGACCAGGAACCACCGGTAGGCGCCGTCGGCTCGCCGGATGTGGAACTCCGTCTCATAGACCTCCCCGCTCGCGAGGGACCGTGCCCATGCCACACCGGCGGCGGCGAGGTCGTCCGGATGCAGCACCTTCGACCACTCGTCGATGCCGTCGAGTTCGCCTGGCGTGGCTCCGCTGTAGGCGTAGACCTGATCATTGAACCAGTAGTGGTGTCCGTCCGGGCGGCTTGCCCAGACGTGGTTCGGTATCGCCTGGGCGAAGGCGCGGAACTGCTCCTCGCTGGCGCGCAAGCCCTCCTCGGTGACACGGCGGTCGTGGATGTCCTCGACCACCCCGTACCAGGCCACGATGCCGCCGGCCTCGTCGCGACGGGGACGGGCCCTGGCCCGCATCCAGCGGTAGTTCCGCTCGCCGCGACGTTGATGCGGTAGTCGACGTCGACCGGCTCGCCGGAGGCGAGGCAGCGAGAGAACACCGCGACGGTATGCGGGATGTCGTCCGGGTGCAGCGCCTTCATCCAACCCGCGCCGTCCGGCTCGCCGGGTGCCTGCCCAGTGAGTTCGAGCCAGCGGGTCGAGTACGAGGTGATGTTGCCGGCCGGATCGCATGTCCACGGAACCTGGGGGTTCAGCTCGACCGTATGCCGGAAGTGGTCCTCGCTCTTCCGCAGCGCCTCCTGCGCGGCGCGCTGGTCGGTGATGTCGCGCGAGACGCCGGAGAACCGGACCGGGCGACCTTCCTCGTCGAACTCGATCTCGCCCTTGCGCGCGATCCAGCGCAACTCGCCTGTGTCGGCGCGTCGGATGCGGTAGGCGACGTCCCTGGGGGGGCGGCCGACCGCGCGGGTCGCCGCCGACGACACGAGGTGGGCATTCTGGGGTAGGACGAGCGCCTCGAAGGCGCTTGAGGGATAGCTCGCACGTTCGGGCAGTCCGTAGAGGCGACAGAACTCCGGCGTCGGCTCCAGCACGCTATCCGCCAGCCGGACTGAGAACAGCCCGATGCCCCCGGCCTCCTGGGCGCGACGCAACCGCGTCTTGTAATCCGCCAGCGCCTTGCCGGCGAGATGCTCGGTCGTCCGGTCACGGGCGATCTTGGTGAAGCCGAAATGCTCGCCGACCTCGTCGAGCAGAGGCATCAACTCACCTGACGCCCAGAAACGCCCGCCGTCCTTGCGGACGTGCCAGCGCTCGTCCGAGGCGCGGCCTTCAGCCCGCGCCTGTCGCATCTCGGCTTCGGGCCGTTCCGCCGCACGGTCCCCGGGCGTGAAGAAGCGGTCGGCGGGTTGGCCGCGCATCTCCTCGGCGGTCCAGCCGAAGATACGCTCGGCACCGGTGTTCCAGTCGGTGACGAGACCGTCGCAATCCATGACGACGATGGCGAAATCGACGGCGCTGTCGAGGATGGCCCGCTGCCGCCGCTCGTTGGCCGCCAGTTGCCTATTGGCGTTCCGGTAGCCGGTGACGTCGACCTGGCTGCCGAAATGTAAGAGGACGTTCCCCTCCCTATCCAGGATCGGGCTTATGAAGAGCTCGTTGAGGAAGGGGGTACCGTCGCGCCGATAGTTCAGGATGTCGATGGCGATGTCGCGCTTTTCCGCGATCGCGTCGCGGATGGCCTGGACGTGGGCAGGGTCGGTGTCAGGCCCCTGCAGGAAGCGGCAGTTGCGACCGAGGAGATCCTCGGCGCCGTAGCCGGATAAATCCTGGAAGGCCCGGTTGGCGAAGACGATGGGATCGTCCGGCAGGCTCGGGTCGGTGAGGATCATCGGCATACGGGTCTTCTCGACCGCGGAGAGCAGCTGACCCAGGCCGGTAGGCGTCGTCCGCAGCTTCCGGCCGAACGCCTCGCCTCCCGCCTCGGGGAGGCGGGACCGCAAGCGCAGCACTTCCGCCTCAAGTTCCTCGCGCGACAACGCCCCGACGTCGAACTCAACCAAAACCAATGTCCCTCGATTGACCGAGGTCCGGCTTCGACAACGTGCATCCGTGGGAGCAAGCCGTCGGGATTAGGCCGGTTCCGCCCCTGCGCGCGCACGTTCGCGCCCGGCCGGGGCCACGGTGACCGAGCATCGCCCCGACCTGCGGTGGACGGGAACTCGGGAAGGCGGCCCTCCACCACGCAGCGCAGTCCCTCCGACGCGAAGTCCATGGACTGCGTCCTGCCGACCTGCGCCATGAGCCCGCGCTCGATCAGCCTGAAGCCGAACCCATTTCGCGCTTGGCACGTGATGGGAGGTTTGGCGGTTTGAAGCTTCGGCGTGATGGCCCGCCCGAAGGTTCAGGGACCGCGGGAAGCGGTGGCCACTGCGTGGGCCCAAAACCGATGCGTCGGGTTCTGAAGGTCGTAGTCAACATGGCCATGGCTAGTCATCCGCCAGCCGAGGAATGCGTGCGGCTTGGGTCGACCCCGGATAAGGGCCCCGGAAGCGTTCGCTTTATGTGTCACAACGCCAGGACGTTGTAGCCGCCGGACCAACCACTCCCTCTCAACGGCAGCTGTTAAACTTCAAGCGGCCACTCCGGCGTCTTCGGTCGAAGGTCCGCTGATGGCGCGAGACAGGCAGTCGTCAGAAGTCGGACGCACGTCTGGTTTCTTGATCCTACCTCCCGAGAGCAGACTGGCAGAAATCCACCCTAGTGCACTGACTCAGACGGATGGTTCAGGGGATCGGCTGACGGCGGCTAGGATGTCGGTGGCGGGTTTGGTCCAGACGAAAGGTCTGGCGCGCCGGTTGTGCTCGGCGATGTAGCGTTTGATCGCCGCCTGAAGGTCG
>NZ_JAKSYD010000116.1 GCF_022829605.1 Methylobacterium sp. E-065
AGGTCCGGCCAGCATGGTCGCGCTGATCATTCCCTGACGTTGACTTAACCGTGCCGCCCGGCCGACATGCCATGTCCGGCTGACGCGCACCTCACGCGAGTCGCCGGCACCATCAGGAGATCACGCCGCCGCAAGTCGACCCCTGAAAAGCCAACGGCCCCCCAGTCGCCAAACTGGAGAGCCGTCGAAATCGAGAGTGGCCGTGTGGGGCCCATTTCCAACCCCCACAAGCCACGCCGACGCCCCAGGCGTCAAGCGGGAACGCCAATTCCCGCGACGATGAGGCTTTGCCTTGTGGACC
>NZ_JAKSYD010000141.1 GCF_022829605.1 Methylobacterium sp. E-065
AGCTGCCCCTGGCCAAGGACATCGCCGAGTTCGCCTTCACCGATACGCCGATCAACGAGGGGCTGGTGCGCGACCTCGCTGGTGGCGAGTTCCTGGCCCACCAGCGCAACGTCGTGCTGGTCGGCGGCACTGGCACCGGCAAGACGCACCTAGCCATCGCCATCGTACGAGCGTGTATCCGGGACGGGAAGCGCGGCCGGTTCTACAACGTGGTCGACCTCGTCAACCGGCTCGAAGCCGAGGCGCGTGCCGGCCGGCAGAGCCGCATCGCTGACCATCTCATGCGGCTCGACTTCGTGGTGCTGGACGGGTGGTGAGCCTACGCCAAGGCCCACCCACATCCCAGCCAGCCGGACCGAACCGTGTGGCAGGCCTTCGAGGCCGAGCGGGCGGCTCTACTGCCCTATGCCGGCCGCTTCGACGGCTTCCACGCCGTGCCGGCGGCCGTGTCCTCGACCTGCTTGGTTCGCTTCGACAATAACCGGTACTCGGTCACAGCCTCCGCCCTCGGGCGACCGGTCGAGGTGCGGGCCTACGCCGAGCGCGTCGAGATCCGCCAGGACGGGCGCATCGTCGGCGAGCATGCCCGCGGCTTCGGTCGCAACCAGACGGTGTTCGATCCCTGGCACTACGTCCCCGTGCTTGCCCGCAAGCCCGGTGCGCTCAGGAACGGCGCGCCGTTCAAGGGCTGGGTGCTGCCGGCTGCCCTCGACCGGATCCGACGCAAGTTCGCCGGCTCTGCCGACGGCGACCGGCAGATGGTCGAGATCCTCACCGCCGTGCTGCGCGACGGGCTGAGCGCGGTCGAGGCCGCCTGCGCCGAGGCGCTGCGTGAGGGTGTGCACTCGGCCGACGTCGTCCTCAACATCCTCGCCCGTCAGCGCGAGCCCGCCGCCCCGGTCACCATCCTGACGCCTGAGAGCCTGCGGCTGCGCCATGAGCCGGTCGCCGACTGTGCCCGCTACGACAGCCTGAGGAGAGCCCCATGATGGAACGTCAGGACATCCTCGCCACCATGGGCGAACTGAAGCTGTTCGGGATGAAGGCGGCCTACGACGAGATCATCAAGGTCGCGCTCAAGCGCACCCACGAGCCGCAGCAGGTCGTCGGCGACCTGCTCCAGGCCGAGATCAGCGAGAAGCAGGCGCGCTCGATCCGCTACCAGATGACGATCGCCAAGCTGCCCCTGGCCAAGGACATCGCCGAGTTCGCCTTCACCGATACGCCGATCAACGAGGGGCTGGTGCGCGACCTCGCTGGCGGCGAGTTCATAGCCCATCAGCGCAACGTCGTGCTGGTCGGCGGTACCGGCACCGGCAAGACGCACCTCGCCATCGCCATCGTGCGAGCGTGTATCCGGGACGGGAAGCGAGGTCGGTTCTACAACGTGGTCGACCTCGTCAACCGGCTCGAAGCCGAGGCGCGTGCCGGCCGGCAGGGCCGCATCGCCGACCATCTCATGCGGCTCGACTTCGTGGTGCTGGACGAACTCGGCTACCTGCCGTTTGCGCAGTCAGGCGGCCAATTGCTGTTCCATCTGATCAGCAAGCTGTACGAGACCACCTCGATCGTGGTGACCACCAATCTCGCCTTCGGCGAGTGGCCGAGCGTGTTCGCCAGCGACGCCAAGATGACCACGGCGCTGCTCGACCGGCTCACCCATCACTGTGAGATCGTCGAGACCGGCAACGAGAGCTGGCGCTTCAAGAACCGCGTCTGAGGCCAGCGCCTACGCCGCGAAAGCCGGACGTCGGATCAGCTCAACCGCACCGCACCCAGCTTGCGAAGGGGTCCCAATTGCACGCCGATCCGGGGTCCCGTTCCAACGCCTTTTGACACTCAGAGCATCGAGTTGATGCTCAAATCCGAGAACTTCAACACCTTCACCACCGACCTGGGGGAAGAGGGCGTCGACCTCGGCAAGCTGTACGATTACGACATCATCCTCCTCGATCTGAACCTGCCCGACATGTCGGGCTACGAGGTGCTGCGCAACCTCCGTGTGGCGAAGGTGAAGACGCCGATCCTGATCCTCTCCAGCATGGCCGGCATTGAGGACAAGGTGAAGGGCCTCGGCTTCGGGGCGGACGACTACCTCACTAAGCCGTTCCACAAGGACGAGCTGGTGGCGCGGATCCACGCCATCGTGCGCCGCTCGAAGGGCCACGCCCAGTCGACCATCACGATCGACGACCTCGTGATCGACCTCGACGCGAAGATGGCCTCGATCGAGGGCAAGCGCATCCCCGTGACAACGAAGGAGTACCAGATGCTGGAGCTCCTCGCGCTCCGGAAGGGTTCGACGATCACGAAGGAGATGTTCCTCAACCACCTTTACGGCGGCTTGGACGAGCCCGAGCTGAAGATCATCGACGTGTTCGTCTGCAAGCTGCGTAAGAAGCTCGCTACCGCCAGCCAGGGCAAGAACTATATCGAGACGGTCTGGGGCCGCGGCTACGTGCTACGCGATGGCATCACTGATATGCGATCTATGGCGTGCTAGAAATCAGCAGGTAGAGAAAAACATCTCACTATACATTGATTTCTTGTTTTCGCTGGCACAGATAACCTGCTTCAATCAGGTAGGTGCACCGTGGACGAGAACGCAGAGATCATCAAGGCTCAGGCCTTCGATTTCGTCGAACTGACGACGGAGATCGTCTCAGCCTACGTGTCGAACAATTCCGTCCGACCCGGCGATCTGCCGGACCTGCTCTCCGGCGTTCACACCGCGCTGGCCGGTCTCAGCCAGGGTGCCGCTCCGGCTGCCCCTATAGTCGACAAGCAGACCCCCGCCCAGATCCGCAAGTCGATCACGCCGGACGCGCTGATCAGCTTCATCGATGGCAAGCCGTACAAGACCCTGAAGCGGCACCTGAATGGCGCTGGGATGACGATCGAGCAATACCGGGAGCGCTTCGGTCTCCCGCGGGATTACCCCTCGACGGCCGCCAGCTATTCGGCTCAACGTTCCGCGCTCGCCAAGAATGCGGGGCTTGGTCAGCAGCGCCGAAAGGCGGCTCCGAAGGCTGCCGAGCCAGCGGCGACCGTCTCCGACAAGCCGAAGCGGGCTGGGCGGCCGCGGAAGGCGAAGGAAGCTGCAGAGGCCTAACATCGGGCGATCCTGTTTCTGCTTCAATCATTTGACGGCGCACAGACAGATCAGCGGGCTTAGGAACGACCTGCCCACTGCTCCCCATAGATCCAGTAGGCACCTCCGGGAGGATCGCCATGGGTCTGGCTGCTTTCGTGTTCTTCGTCGTCCCGTGGATGGTGCTTGCGTTCTGGCTGTTCCGCCTTCCGAGCGCTGTCCGCCTCGGTACCTCTGCCACTCCCTGGCGCGCGCTCACGGACTATCCCGATCCGCCGCGTGACCAGCGCCACGAGGTCAATTCCTACAACTCCGGTGTCAACGATGGGGCCGGCAAGACAGGCGGCGATAAGCACGGCCCGCTCATCAATCCATGAGGGCGAGTCGGGATCTTTGCTCTGCCGCGGCATCTGATGGTCGCATATATTCAAGAGCTTTTTTGAGCTCATCAGTTTATCATAGATGCGGATTGTCAAAATAAGACAGACTCTCTGAGTTAATTTTGAAAATCCGTCAAATTTAAAGTCTATAACCTTGAGCATGTGCAACGTTAGCGCGTCAACGCCGAGGACCACGGCTTTGGCACCGCCTGCGCTGGCGATATTTTCTCCTCCCGAGCCGCCAGCGCAGGCCTCCTGTTTGGAGGCGTCCGACATGGCCTACAGCGTCAGGATCGATCGCATCAGCAAGGTTGGGGTGCCGCGGAGCGCGCCCCGGATCTATCAAGCGAAGGACGAGGCGGACGCTATCACGATCGCGTTTTACGAGGTGGACGGGAGTAAGCCCGATCGTCCCCGTGTCGCCACTGTCACCGACGCCTCCGGGCGCATGCTGTTCACCTACTCCGGCCGCGCCACTACGGCGTCTCCGACGTGACCGGGAAGGAGCGCGAGGATCCGGCGCTCCACGACCGTGAGATCAGAGCCCTCGTCGGCATGATGCTCGCGTTCCAGAGCGCGTTCTTGGCAGTCGCGATGCTGTGGCTGTGAGGCTCGTAATCAGAGCCGCAGCTCCTCGCTACGCCCCTACAGAAATCCGCTCCCCGAGTGCCCCTTGAAGGCGTTCGCCCGCCGGATGTAGCCGACCATCGTCCGCGGGTCACGGCGGCCCAACTAATCTATGATCCCTTTTAAAAGCGCGCTAAAGCAGCAATCGAACTGTAATCTTGCGACTATCTGGCGCCTATCATGTAGGATGATTTCTAGCCTCTATCGAACGCCTCAACTGCCATTTCCAGCGCCTCCGCGATGGTGATCCGGCGATGGTAGGCGATCCGGCGTAACGCCTCGTGCGCTTCCGGCTTGATCCTTGTAGCGAACGGCTCCCGACCGGTCCGCCGAAGCGTGCGGCCGTCCACCTTGCCCGGGTCGAAGGCTGGCGGCGACTGCGGCGCGGGCTGAGGATGAACAGCCTGGGCGACCTGAGCGGGGGCAGGTTGGACAGGCGGAGAGGGCGCGGCCGCTGCGACCGGCTCGGGTGGTGTCGGAGGCGTAGGCTCAGCCGGCGCGTCTTGTTCCTCCTGATCCTGAGCGGCCATCATGCGGGCGACCGCTTCGGCATCCATGGCAGCCTTATTGCGGGGCTTCGGGGCCATCACAGCGACTCCAGGCGAGCGCGAGCCGCGGCGGCCAGCGCCGCGAACTCCAGACCAGACGGGGACTCAGCCGGCACGGCTTCACCCGCGGACAGGGCATCGGCCACGATCGCCTTGAGGGTAATCGGTGGGGCCACCGGCTCGGTCAGGCCGGCCAGTGTGCCGACGACGTCCCGACCCGATCCTGTTCGCCGATCGACGCGCGACGGGACCACGAGGATGTCCGGCCGCCCTCGCCCGCCCGCCTTCCGGTGACGCCGTACGATCCCGACCGTCTCGGCTGCGCCGCGGATATCAAGCATGGAGGCGCCGACGGGGATCAGTGCCAAGTCGACAATCGCCACCACGGCGCCGAAGGCTGCGCCCAGCGCACCGGGCGCGTCAATCACGACGAAGTCGGCATCCTGCGCCCGCACGGCCTTGGTCCAGGCTGCCACCGCCTTGGCCTCGACCTCCTCAAGCAGGTGCGCCGTGACCGGGAAGGGCAGCAGGCCCATCTCACCGACCGCGACGGCGTGGCCAGCCGGATCGGCGTCCAGGACTACGACCTTCGCACCGCCCCGCGCCAGTACGGCTGCGAGGTTCAGGGCGATCGACGTCTTCCCAACGCCGCCCTTCGTCGATGCCAGCCCGATCAACTTCGCCATGCAGCAACCTGTCCGCTTGATAGCCTCTATCTGTCCGCAAGATAGTTTCTTTCTGGTCGCCATCACACGGGCAGATTGCAGTTAACGCGAGCTTAACCGTGGACCTCGATCCCGGCCAGAACTATCTGCACCTGAGCAGCCGACCAGGTCCCACCTCGGGCTGCTGGGATCACCCTGGCATTCAGCGCCGCCGTGATCTGACGCAGCGAAACCGCACCCTCGTCGCGCACTCGGGCAATCACCGGCGCGAGGTCCAGGGACTGTTCCTCGGCCCGCTGCGCTTGGCGTGCCCGGCTGCGCGCCTGCCCAACCTCGCCGTTCGACAAGTTCTCTGGCTTGCCTAGTCGCACGCCCCGGGCCTTCGCGGCCGCCAGCGCCGCCCTAGTCCGGGTCGAGATCATTTTGCGCTCGGCCTGAGCGACCACGGCCATGATGCCGACCACGAGCTCGTTCGCCTCCGGCATGTCGGCCGCCACGAACCGCACGCCGGCTTTCTGTAGGTTCAGGAGAAAGGCCGCGTCACGCGACAGCGGGTCGAGCTTGGCGATGACCAGTGTGGCCCCGTGCAGCCGGCAAAGCGCCATGGCTTCCGAGAGGCGAGGGCGGTTCCCGGGATCCACTCTCGACCTCAACCAACTCGGCCACGTGGCGCCAGGAGCCGCCCGCGAGGAAGTCGGCCACGGCCTGCCGTTGCGCCTCCAGTCCCAAGCCGGACCGACCCTGCCGCTCCGTCGAGACCCGCAGGTAGGAGACAAAGGCGGCCACAGCGGCTCCAGCGGCGTGTGTTTCAAACAGTCGAACGAGCATTCAACCGGATGAAACACCCGCCGACGAGGGCGCCAGGGACACACCCAGGCTCTCCTGGAACCAGCCTCGACCCCATTCCAGAATTATCCGCCGCAGCCGCGGTCTGGAGTGCGTGAGGACGAGCGAGCTGTGATGATATGGCCGCCCGGCTAAGCGCCTGGGGACGGCAGAGCAAAGCCTAAGGCTCAGGCCGCGTGTGCCAGCCGCTGCTCGATCCAGGTCTGTGCCTCGTCGAGGTCGGTGAAGGTGGGCTGGGTCGCGCTGCTCACCAGCCCGAAGCCTGCCTCCAGGAACCACATCCCGGCCAAATCCTCGTGGAACCCTGAGAGCTGCACCAGCACCGCCGCGAGGAAGCCATCGGCGAAGACCAAATGGCCGTCGACATCGTAGCTGCCCGTCCCAACCTGCACAGGCTGTAAGCGTAGGGTCATGCAGCGGCCCGCTTCTCCAATTGCAGGTACGTTGGGTTAAACTCCGAGACCCGTAGAAGTTCGTCCCACGCCTCGATCACGAGCATCCGGCTCCGGAGGGTGATCAGGGTCCGGCCGCGCATCTCCTGCAGCACGCGGTTGATGTGCACGGGCGTGAGACCCAGCGCGTCGGCAATATCGGTCTGGGTGAGTGGCATTGGGCAGCGGTGATCGCCAGCCAAGCCCACCGCGTGCAGCTTCAGGTACAGCTCGCAGAACAGGTGCGCTACGTGCTCGAAGGCCGAGCGGCGGCCCATGCTGATCAGCCATTCGCGGAAGACCGCCGCGTCGATCAGCGTGTCACGCCAGAAGGCGGCCGCGAGGCCTGGATGGCGCGCTGTCAGTTCCCGCAGACTCTCGTGCGGGATGAAGGCGACGACAGCCTTGGTCAGCGTGGCGAGGCTGTGATCCATGGTGGGGATGTGCAGGCTCTGCAGGTCCAGGACGTCACCGGGGACGTGGAATGACAGGATCTGGCGCTTGCCCTCGCTGAGCATCTTGTACCGGCAGGCCCATCCATCGAGGATGAGGCAGCAGTGCGTGGGCTGGTCGCCGTCGTGCACGATGTCCTGCCGGGCGTCGAGGTTCTGGATCCGCACCGGCAGGCTCTTGATCGCCCGACGCTCCTCGTCGGTGAGGGCGGCGACGCTCTCCAGCTTGCGGATGAGCATGCCGAGGGCGGACTGGTCGGGGACTGGATGCATATCGTTCCACCATAGCATTGCAGGCGGAAGCGCGCGGCTCTCCCAGTCACCGGCGCCTGTGTCGGATCGGCCGATGATGACCCCTACAATAGACTGATATGTCCGCGACATTCTGTCATATGAGAGATTTCAGAGACGATCATGCATCCGCAATGCTTAGCTTATGATCAAAATCTGCTTCGATAGAACGGCGCAAGCGCGGCTATATAAATGGCAGTGATTAGGTGCCGATCCCGCCGACTTCATTATGAGTGGGGATCAGAACATAATTTCGTCAACACTTGTCTTTTGATCGGACCGGTCTTTTCGTTTGCTGGCATGAGGGGATAGCTGTTGCCGCGATGACGTGAGCGCAGTCGGCTGTGTAAGCGTTTCTTGCCCCTTCATCGCTCGCACAGTCCTTTCCGACCCGAGCGCACTCAGGCCCTGTTGCCCGGTTCGGGTAACAGGGCTTTTTTACGGAAGGATCATCGGCTTCGCGGCGTGCCTGCGGCGTGATGAGGTAAGTTAAGCTAACAAGCAAACCCAACGGGGCTTTGCCGAACCGAGGATTTCGGACGATGCTTTATGGTCTTTATTTCATAACGTGCATGGTTTCGAACCCAACCCACTGCGTTACGCGTGTCCACACCTTCGATGAGGATGTCACAACACCTCAGCAATGTATGTCCGTCGCCCAGCCTCAGATGGCCCATTGGCAGGGTTCTCATGCAGATTGGCGGGTTGAGCGCTTCCGCTGCGGGAAGCCACCGAAGGACGATGGGATGCGCATCTGATGGTCCGTCGCTCCAATATGCCGATGCACTCGGATGAAAAACGGCTGACCACGACATCGTCTGCAGGAAAGCGAACCCGACTCACTACAAGTTCGAGATCACCGATGGCAGCGGCACGCTCCTGATGAGTGTGCCCTCCTCCGAAGTTCTGGGTCGCGGCCGCAGACCTGTTCCACCGGCCACAGTAGCACGGACGCGGGACGCTGCGGTCGAGATGGCGCGCACGGCCTATCTGATGAGCCCGATCCGCGAGTAGCGAGCAGCCATCGAAGTCAGCTTCGCGGAGACAAGGCGGCTTCTTACGCTATTGCGGCTCGCTGCGGCACCAGCTCCGGCGGCTTGCAAGCTGCCAGGATCGACCCCGACAGCGTGATGCCCAGCAGCGGACCCGTGCCGCTAGCCCGCGTCTGGAGCCGGCAGCTCACTTGCTGTCCTTCTTGAAGTCAAAGCAGGCGGCTTTGCAATGTGCATTACTGAAGGGCGCGCGTGGGCACGATAGAACAGCGTCACCCTGAGGTAGGTCTGGCCCCTACGATGTCCGCCTCGATGGTGAACCACATGACGCCGCAAGCCACTGATCCGGCTCGTCTCGCCGTGCTCGAAGCCTACGGCATCCTCGATACCGTGCCCGAACAGGGCTTCGACGACATCGTACAATTGGCCGCCTCAGTGTGCGCCACCCCGGTGGCGCTGGTGAGCTTGGTGGCGGCCGACCGGCAGTGGTTCAAGGCCCGCGTCGGTTTTCCCGCACGCGAAACGGACCTCAATTCTTCCGTCTGCGCCTACGCGCTGACCGCACCAGACTTGCTCATCATTCCGGATCTTACGGCCGACCCGCGCACCCGAACCAATCCCCTGGTCACGGGCGATCCCTGCATTCGGTTCTATGCTGGTGTACCGCTGCGCTCGCCGGAGGGGCATGCGCTCGGCAGCCTATGCGTGATCGATACCACGCCCCGGCCGGGCGGGCTCACTAGCGAACAGGCCGACAACCTCCGGCGGCTCGCCCGCCACGTCATGGCCTTGCTGAACGAGCGGCGCCAACTTGTGCGACTGCGGATCAGCGAGGACCGCCTGTCCAACGCCTTCGCGCGTCAGGTGGCCTTGACCGAGATCGGCGACCATCTGCGCGACCTCTCGACAATCCCGCAGATGAGCGCCGCCGCCTCCGAGATCGTCGGTCGAACCCTGGAGGCTAGTCGCGCCGGGTATGGAGAACTCGATACCACGGGAGCGGTCATTGAGATCTTGGCGGATTGGTCGCCACCCGGCGCCCGAACCCTCCTGGGGCGGCACCGCTTCGCCGATTACGGATCTCTTGGCCCGGTGGTCGCTCGTGGCGAGACGCTCGTGATCGGGGACGTGACTGACGATCCGCTCACTGCCGACGACGCCCGAACCTTTCGCAGGTTCAACATCCAGGCCCTGCTGAACGTGCCGATCCAGGAGCACGGCCGGACGGTTGCCATGCTCTACGTCCACGACATCAAACCGCGGGATTGGTCTCCGGAGGAAGTGGTCTTCGTCCGCAACGTCGCCGATCGGGTTCTGGCGGGCGTGGCACGCCTACGAGCTGAAGAGCAGCAGAGCACCCTCAACAGCGAACTCAGCCACCGCATGAAGAACACGCTGGCGATGGTGCAGGCCATTGCCACGCAGACCATGCGCAACGCGGTCGATCTGGACGCGGCGCAGAACACATTGTCGGCGCGCTTGATCGCGTTGGGCCGAGCGCATGACATGCTGCTCGATCAGACGGGGGCGAGCGCAGACCTTGCCGAGGTACTCCGTGAGGCCCTGGCAATCCATGACGATGCTCAGGTTGGACGGCTGCAGCTTGAAGGCCCCGCGGTGAAGGTTGGGTCCAAGGCTGCCCTGTCGCTGGCACTGGTAATCCACGAACTCGCCACCAACGCCGTCAAGTATGGCGCGCTTTCCACTGCGGACGGTTACGTGCAGGTACGCTGGAGCATCGAGCCCACAGATATGAGAGCGACCTTGCACCTCCGGTGGAGCGAGCACGGAGGACCGCCAGTCACTCCGCCGCAACGGCGCGGGTTCGGGTCGCGCCTGATCGAACGTGGCTTGGCGGGCTCAATCGGCGGAGAGGTTGCGTTGAGCTACCCACCGGAAGGCGTGGTGTGCGAGGTATCGGCTAAGCTGGCCGAGATCGAGGCCGATGCCTAACCATGCCTTGCCGAGGCAGGTGCGACGCGTGGGACCAGATCGAGACTACGGCAGAGCGGCGGTCGTGACCCGGTTCGCGACGGGCGCGGCTTCCGCCCCTCCTCCGATCATCGTGACAAGGTCGGCCTCGGTCAGCGGTTGTCCGCCCGGCCCGGTGACGCTGATATTCTCGTAGCCCACTTCCTGGAAGTCGCGCAGCTTCTTGAGCGCCCATTCCGGCGTTGGGCAGTTGTAGGTCACGGTACCGCGGGGCCTTTTCGTCTTCACGATGAAGGGCGGCGTGGTCGTCATTCGATCTCAATACCCGCAGCGCCCAGGATGGCGCGCTGCTTCAGAATGCCGACACGATGGGTCCGGATTGCGTGCTCGACGTAAGCCACGTTCTGATCGTCGGCTGTGCGCAGGACCGCACCTCCCTCGGCCTGTTGCCCGAGCGGCCCCTCGTACACGTGCGAGTCCAACGCTGGCGGAGGGCATTGCCCACCGCTTACGTCGTCGAGGGCCGGGTACTGCGCGCCTAGATCATGTCGCTGAACGGCATCGTGAGCGCGCGCTGTCCGGTCTCGTCCATGATCTCGAACGAGCACACCATCTAGTCGCGGACGATGTCGATGCGCGTCCGGGCGATCATGTCGCGCGCATGGGACAGCACGTGCTAACGTGCGGCGTTCACGTCCGGCAGGTCGTCGCCTTCCGGGGCTACTGTCAGCCCGTAAGGCCCGACCGATGCTGGATATGGAAAAAATAGCGCAGCATGCCCGATGAACGCCGCAGCGGATCATAAAGTTTTGTCTGCGAACAGCTCATGTTAGATGGCGTGAAACATAAGTTGGTTTATTCTGCTGTGAAGATTGCATTTATCTGATTGATAAACATTTGAATATTGACTGCGCAAGTTTGCGAGTAAAAACTCGGGTCGGGGGCGGTTACAGAGTTGGCCACCATGAGCGACTTTGATCACATTTTGGGCTGGAAGCTTCTCCGCGGCTCGCACAGCTTCCCAGGCCCAGATGGCGGTACCTGCATCAACGAAGCGGCGGTCGTGGCATGCGGCTTCCCGTATCAGTCCGTCAGCTCGATCAGCCACATGCCGAGATGCTTCTCGCGCCCGATCTGTCAGCTCGCCATGCAGTTGAACGACGAGGCAACGGACACGGAGCGGCAGCGCCTGATGCCGTTCGTGACGCGGCTTGCCTGCTCGGACACGCCAAAGATTGAACGCGAGCGGACCTACTACATTAGCACGCGCCTTGATCACGATCTGTCGTTCGTGCGCGGTTCTCGCTTCGACCAAGGGCTGAAAGTCCTCGAAGGCGCGCTTGCTATCGGACGTCAGGCAGATCTGCTTGGCTTGGGCGAGGTGGCAAACAGATTGGATGCAGTGCGAAGCCCAGCGCAGCCAGTGAAGAAGAAAGCTCGCTTTCTGCCTGCGATGGTAGAGGGGTGGTTGGGCCTGCAGTACACGCTTGAGAATGCAGGATAGCACTCAGGTGCCGATGATGCTGTGGGGCTATCATCCTCGACCCGCAGGATAGGTAATAGTGCTCAGCTATCCTTGAACATCACCTCGGGCCCCCAACGTAGATCGGTCAATCGTTCGGTGCGTTGTCGTCCGGCTGTGCGAACCGCACCTGCTCATCAATCGGCTGAGCAACGATCACTGTGGTGTCGCTCGGGCAACCGATGTGCTGTCGCTCCAGCGATGTCAAAGCGAGGGTGCAAGCCAGGTTCGGCAAGTCCGCCAGATCATCGGCCCGCGGTGCGCTGATCGAGGTGAAGAGCAGGACGGACATCAGAAAGAAGCGCATCGGAACATCCTCTGCGAAGCCCCCGAGACGGCTGTACCCGTCACGACAAAGAGTCGCCTCACCTGTTCGGAGGAGGCGCGGGCTTGATGCGAGCAAGCTGATCCTGAAGACGGCGCTATCGGCTCAACCATGTCCCCGTGTATGTCATAGCCGCCAAGTAGACGGCTTGGCCTGTCTCGTCGGTCACCAGCACTGTAAAGGTGTGGCGCTCGCCGTCCTTTGGCACCTCAGTGGCGGCGATCGATGAAACCGCCTTCTTGGCTTGCAGCACGGCAGCCTGGAGGTCGGCGCATTCGATGCCATCCTCATCGCGGTCAATGCGGCCGTCGTGGATGTCGAAGAAGTAGCGAGGCATGGTCTCTCCGCACGAGATGGGCGGGAGCACACAGGGTCTCACAAGCGCGGAATGCCGGAGGGTAGGACCGCGATAAAGCCACCATAAGACGGGATCATGAGATCACTACCAACATAAGTAGCGTCTCCGGCGAAGCTTAATCTGCGGTCCGGCTGCGGAAGGCGCGTATACGCGAACGGCGTAATCGCCGATCGCTGAGCCTGTCCCACGGCTTCTCAGCACGCATACCCTCGCACGCGCCGCCGCATCCAACGCGTTGCCTCTTCAAGGGTGTCGAACGTCGGCGCGCGCACACCGGCGAGCCGCCCTAATCCGACCTCCATGAACCAAGCCCCAGGCCGCTCGTGCTCCGGCGCGTCCAAACGGACGAGCACCGCCACGAGTAGCCCGTTGACCAGCACCAGCATGCCGGTCTGATCCGGGCTGCGCGTGTCGACGGAGATGGGCTGGAGGACGACCAGGGGCTCGACGTTGTCCTGAGCCGCCACCGCTACCCACCCTGGACGCTGCTCAGCCACGGCACCTGCCGGTGGCCACTCCAGCGCGCGTTCTTGAGGTGGAGGTAATTGGGATTGAACCCGCAGTACGCCTTGAGCTGCTCGACATCGAGGATCGTCAGGACCCGGTGCTTCAGCGTGATGAGGTTGAGCCCCCGCAACGCCCGCAGCGTGCGGCTGACCTGCGCGTCCGACAGGCCCATCGTGTCGGCGACATCGGTCTGGGTGAACGGGAACGCGTAGCTGTTGTCGGTGACACGCCCCACGGCTTCCAGGCGTTGCAGCAACTCGCAGAACAGATGGGCGATCCGCTGATCGGCTTGACGGCTGCCGATGTTGACCCCACCAAAGGGCCACGCCCTTTGGAAACCCATCCGCTCGATTGAGACGCTTCGGCCCTCAGCCGCCGATCACCAGCTCCACCCGGTCGGCGGCGAACAGGGTCCGGTTCGCCTGGA
>NZ_JAKSYD010000152.1 GCF_022829605.1 Methylobacterium sp. E-065
CTGGCCGATTCGAGCGCGATGCCCCCGGCCGCTTGCCGCGCCGCCTGATCGGCGTGGTCGCGGACGTGACCGACCGGCGCCTCGCCGAGGAGCGCCAGAGCCTGCTGATCCGCGAGCTGCACCACCGGGTGAAGAACACGAATCGAAGGGTTGGAACGCGTGTTGCGCGCGACATACGACCTCCTCGTCGTGGACGTGAACATGCCGAAGATGGATGGATACAGTTTTCTTCGCGCCCTGCGTGGTCGCGAGTCCCCGATACGTTCGATCCCGGCCTTGAT
>NZ_JAKSYD010000160.1 GCF_022829605.1 Methylobacterium sp. E-065
CCGCTAACGGGGAGTCGCAGGATCGGGACGTCGGAGACACCGCGACGAGAAAGACGGCACCGGCCGGGGACCATGCCCGGTCGATGCCGCGGGCGCCGCGGGGACCGGATCCCGCGCGTTACTTGGCCGACACCTGGGTTCCTGCGGCGTCCCGCGTCCCGCGTGTTGTCACTCTTGGGCCATGCCCCCGGCGCCGAAGGCGCGCGGGGACGATGACGCATGTTTGGCGCCACGCGTGTTCGCGTTCGATCCTCGGTCGCCCGTCTTCCCGGCACCCGCGCAGAACCCAACCCCGCCCCGTCACAGCAGCCCGAGACCGACCAGTTCCCGCCGCAGGGCCTCGGGCATTTCGGCGAGGTCGCCCGAGGCCTCCGAGCCGAGATCGGCGGGCGCGTCGCCGGCCGTGAGATAGCGCCAGCCCTGGAACGGGCGGTACGGCCGTGGGGCGACCGGAACGAGGTGCGGGTCGAACACCAGCCGGCAGCGTGGAATGCCGTCCTCGCCCGTGAGCGGCTCGATGGCGGTGATCGCCTGACGGCACGACAGGGTTCCGCGGATCACCCAGTAGATCGAGCCCTGGCCGGTGATCTCGCGGTGGCGTTTCGGCAGGGTCCGGGTGACGTGGACCGGCGCGGCAGACCGCCCGTCCCGCAGCGCCTCGGCCCGGTAGCGGGCCTGCCGCGCCTCGAGGTCGGCGATCGAGGCCGGGCCGACGCAGAGCTTGATCAGGTGCAGGGCCACGGGCGGGCGATCTCGGAGGTCTCGGCGGGGCGCCCCTGATAGAGCATGCGGTGCGGAAGGGGGATGCGGTTTCGCAGACTCGTGATCCGCCGGCGGATGTCCGGGGCGATCCCGGGGCGAATCGCTCAGGCGAACAGCGCCAGCCGCTGCTCCGGCGGCAGCGCATCGATCTCGGCAATGCTCAAGACCGTTTCCGGTTCGCCCTGCTGAGCCTGAACCGCGTCCGGATCGGGGGCGTCCGCGGCGAACCCGGACCAGTCGAACGCGTTCGCGTCGCCGGCCGGCTCGCCGTCCGGGGCGCTCTCGGTCACGGCGCTCTCGTCGTCCGTGTTCGCGTCTTCCGTGCTTTCCGGGGCCGCGCTCTCGGGGACAAATTCCTCCGGCTCCGGCTCGCCGGCGACCGGCAGGAACACCAGATCCTCGTGCAGCGGCAGGCTTCCCGGCCGGGCGACCAGGGCGGCGGCCGTGACGGCCGGGACATCCATGCCGATGTAGCGGTCGATGTCGCTCTGGCAGAGATCGGACGCACCGATTTCCGGGGGGCCGGCTTCGGTCAGCGGCGGGATCGGCTCGGCCTCCTCGCCCCAGATCGCGATCATCGCCGACAGGCGATCCTCGAGGTAGCGCAGGGTGTAGACGATCCGGGCGGTGCGCTGCGCGGTGAGGTCCTGGAACGAGCAGGCCGTGTAGATCGCGGTCGCGTGGAGGTCGAGGGCATCACAGGCCGCCTCATCGGAGCCCGCCTCGCGCAGGGTCCAGGCCGCTTCCTGGATCGCCTCGGCGGAACCGAGGATGTCGGAGGTCGCCCGCTCGGTCTCGCGCACGATGCCGTCCAGCGCCAGCGACGCCTGGACCAGATGCGTCTGCTCGTGGTTGGCCGCGCTGATCGCGGCAATCTCGGCCTTGGTCCGGCTGATCGCGTCGGCCATGTCGACGAGGTTGCCGCGCAGGTGTCCGAATGCCTCGTGGCCGCGATCCGCGGTGACGGTCCGCTCCAGGCGGGCGATCGCCCCGAGCAGCATCTCGGTCTCGGCGCCCCGGCTGCGGCGGGCGTGTTCGGCCAGGAACCAGCGCCCCCGCTCGGTGTCCGAGATGGTCGCTTCGATGGCCTCATACTCGGCCGACGCGTTCGGGCTCGGTGTTGCGGGACCGGACATGGGTTTCCCTGAACGCGGGCTCGGCGCACGCGGCAATGCGGAATTTGACAGGATCCGTTTAACGGGCGCTTACGGGGCGCCCGCCGCGGGCTTCGTCCGCACGCGCCCTGAAGTCCCCGCCCCGAGCCTCACCTTGCCCCGCCCGTCCGGCCCGGCGCGCCTGTCGCTGCTCTACGCCGTGGTCTTCACCGAGATCGGCATCGCGATGCCGTTCATGCCGCTCTGGCTCGACGCCCTGGGGCTCGATGCCGCGGTGATCGGGGTGCTGCTCGCCCTGCCGATCGCCACCCGGATCGCCGCGACCGCGCCGCTGATGAGCCTGCTCGACCGGGGGCTCGGGCCGCGCCGGATGATCCTCGCCGGCAGCCTCGCGCTCAGCCTCACCTATGCGCTGATGCCGGGGGCCGCCGGGATCGGCTGGCCCCTGCTCGCCGTATTGATCGTGCTGAACGCGGTCGCGGGCTCGCCCCTGGTGCCGTGTATCGACTACCTGACCCTGGCGGCCGTGCGCCGGGACAGCCGCCTCGCCTATTCCCGGATCCGGATGGCGGGTTCCATCGCCTTCCTGCTGGCCAATCTCGCGGGCGGGTTCCTGCTCTCGGCGCTCGGCGGAAAGCTCGCGGTGCCGCTGCTGCTGACCGGCCTCGCGCTGGGGGCCGCCGTGGTGGCGTGGCGCAGCCGTTCGGTGACGGGGTTGCCGCACTCCGAAGCCGGGGCCGGCCGGCCGAAGCTGCCTGCGAGCCTCTGGCTCTGCATCGGCGCAGCCGCGGCGATCCAGGCGAGCCACGGAGCGATCTACGGCTTCGGCAGCATCTACTGGACCAGCGCGGGCATCCCGGCCGCCTGGGTCGGGTCGCTCTGGGCGGTCGGCGTGCTCTCGGAGATCGTGCTGTTCGCCGCCATGCCCGCCCTGCCGGCCGCGTGGCGCAGCCCGGTGCGGCTCCTGAGCCTCGGCGCCGCCGCCGCGATCCTGCGGGCGGTCGGCATGTTCCTGATCGGCGACCGCCTCGCCGCCCTGGTGCCGCTGCAATGCCTGCACGGGCTGACCTTCGGGGCGACGCAGCTCGGCGCCATGGCGGCGGTCTCGGCCTATGCCCCGGACGGGGCGCGGGGCCGGGCGCAGGGCACGCTCAGTGCGGTCAATGCGAGCATCTCCGTGGTCGCCACCCTGGTCAGCGGCTTCGCCTACCGGGCCGGCGGCCCCCTCGCGTTCCTGTTGATGGCGCCGCTCGCCGCCGCCGGCCTCGGGCTCGCCCTCGCGTCCCGCCCTGCGGCAGCGGTGAGGACCGACACGAATCGTCAACCGTAATGTCGACATAACCGCCCGGCAGGGTGGCGCTGCGATCGAGGAGAGAGGGTCTTGCTGAGTCAGGGCACTGTTCCCGCCACCCCGGCGGGTGCATCGGTGCGGGACAGGCCGGAGGACGGCCGGCTGCAGCTCGACGGCCGCTGGACCGCCGACCAGGCACCCGCTGTCGAGGCCGCGGCCGCGCGCATCGCGGCCTCCGGCCGGGCGGGCCCCGTGGCGCTCGACCTGTCCGGGATCGAGCGCCTCGACACGCTCGGCGCCTGGGTGCTGGAGCGTACCCGCGCCGAGATCGAGCAGGCGGGCGGCGCCCTCACCTATCTCGGCGTCCGGCCGGAGCACCATACCCTGCTCGGCGAGGTCCGGCTGCGCGAGCCCGAGCTGCCGGCGCCACGGCGGCACGGCGTGATCGTCGGCGCCCTCGACGCGACCGGGCGCCAGACCGTGCGCGGGGGGCAGGAATTCGTCACCGCCCTCGCCTTCCTGGGCGAGCTGATCGCCGCCTGCGGCCGCGTCGCCCTGCGGCCCGGGACCTTCCGGGGCAACGCCCTGATCAACCAGATCCAGCAGGTGGCGCTGAACGGGACGCCGATCATCGTGCTGATCTCGTTCCTGGTCGGCGGCATCGTCGCCCAGCAGGGGATCTTCCAGCTCCAGCGCTTCGGCGCCCAGACCTTCGTGGTCAACCTGATCGGCCTGCTGATCCTGCGCGAGATGGGGGTGCTGCTCACCTCGATCATGGTGGCCGGCCGCTCGGGCTCGGCGATCACCGCCGAGATCGGCTCCATGCGCATGCGCGAGGAGGTCGATGCGCTGCGCGTCATGGGTCTCGACCCCGTCGAGATCCTGATCGTGCCCCGGGTGCTCGCCCTGATGATCGGCCTGCCGATGCTGACGCTGATCGGCGACATCGCGGCGCTCGCCGGCGGCGGCCTCACCGCCATGCTGTATGGTGGGCTGACCCTCGATCAGTTCCTGGCCCGGCTCCAGGCGGCGGTGGGCGTCCACCACGTGATGGTCGGCCTGATCAAGGCGCCGTTCATGGCGCTGATCATCGGGGTGATCGCCACGATCGAGGGGTTCGCCGTGGAGGGCTCAGCGGAATCGTTGGGCCGCCACGTCACCGCCTCGGTGGTGAAGTCCATCTTCATGGTCATCCTCTTGGATGGCCTGTTCGCGGTCTTCTTCGCCGCGATCGATTTTTGAGCCCCGCCCGGTGATCGCCCCCGCCATGAACCTGCACGCCGAAGCGGATCCCGCCCCGATCATCCGCGTGCGCGACCTCGTGGTCGGCTTCCGCGACCGCAACATCCTCAAGGGCCTGAGCCTCGACATCCGCCCCGGCGAGATCCTGGGCTTCGTCGGCCCCTCCGGCCAGGGCAAGTCGGTGCTGACCCGGACGATCCTCGGCCTCAATCCGAAGCGGGCGGGCACGATCGAGGTGTTCGGCCGCGACGTCGATGAACTGACCTACGCCGAGCGGCGGCGGATGGAGCAGCGCTGGGGCGTGCTGTTCCAGCAGGGCGCGCTGTTCTCGGCGCTCACCGTCAAGCAGAACATCCAGGTGCCGATGCGCGAGCACCTGAATCTGTCCGAGCGCCTGCTCGACGAGTTCGCCCGGCTCAAGATCGAGATGGTCGGCCTGCAACCCGACGCCGCCGACAAGCTGCCCTCGGAACTGTCGGGTGGCATGATCAAGCGCGCGGCGCTCGCCCGTTCCCTGGCGCTCGACCCCGAGATCCTGTTCCTCGACGAGCCGACTTCGGGCCTCGACCCGATCGGCGCGGGCGAGTTCGACGACCTCGTCTCGACCCTGAAGGAGACGTTGGGCTTGACCGTCTTCATGGTGACCCACGACCTCGACAGCCTCTACACCGCCTGCGACCGCATCGCGGCGCTCGGCGACGGCCAGATCATCGCGGCCGGCACGATCGAGGAGATGCTGGCGAGCGACCATCCCTGGCTGCGCTCGTACTTCCACGGCAAGCGTGCCCGGACCATCGCGACGGGTGGCGCTGCGGTCCATGCCTGAGCGTCGTCCCGACCCAATCCCGCCCCGCTCCCGCCCGGGAGCCGGGGCCAGACGCCCGGCAGGATCCCTGCCGGGCAGACACACAGGCTGAGCGCATGGAAACCCGCGCGAACTACGCCCTGATCGGGGCCTTCACCATCGCCGTCATCCTGGCGGGGTTCGGCACCGTGCTGTGGCTCTCCGGCGGCTCGTCCCGGCAGGTCAGCCAGACGGTGCGGATCGTGTTCTCCGGCTCGGTCGGGGGGCTGTCGCGCGGGTCGAGCGTGAACTTCAACGGCATCAAGGTCGGCGAGGTCACCGATATCCGCCTCGCCCCGCAGGATCCGCGCCGGGTTTTGGCCCAGATCAAGGTCGACCCGTCGACGCCGCTGCGGGCCGATACCCGCGCCCGGCTCGATTCGGCGATGCTGACCGGCGTCTCGGTGATCTCGCTCTCCGGCGGCAACGCCGACGCACCGGTGCTGACCCCGATGGCCAATGGCGAGCCGCCGACCATCTTCGCGGATTCCTCCGACATGCAGGACATGATGGCGCTTGCCCGCCAGGTGGCGCAGCGGGCTGACGACATGCTGGCCCGCCTCGACCGGGTCGTCTCGGCCAACGAGGGTGCGATCAGCCGGTCGCTCGCCAACGTCGACACCTTCTCAAAGACGCTGGCCGATGCCGGCCCGAACATCTCGGCGCTGGTCAAGGCGGTGGACGGGGCGAAGCTCGGCCACGTGATCGACAATGCCGACCGCTTCTCCGCGGCCCTGTCCAAATCGAGCCCCGACATCGAGGGCGCCGTCCACGATGCCCGCTCGCTCGCCGCCAAGCTCAACGCCTCGGCCGACAAGATCGACGCGGTGCTCAACGGCGCCCAGGGCTTCCTCGGCTCGGCTTCCGGCCAGGAGGGTTCCAGCACCTTCACCGAGATCCGCGCTGCGGCGATCTCGGTGCGCGACGCCGGCAAGGCGTTCCGGGTCATGTCGGAGAATCTCGACAAGCGCACCGCCAGCATCTCGACCAATTTCGGCCGCCTGAGCGGCACCGGGCGCCGGGAGGTCGAGGCCCTGTCGGGGGACGGACAGCGAACGCTCAGCACCCTCAACCGCACCGTGCGCAGCCTGGAGCGCGACCCGAGCCAAGTGATCTTCGGCGGCAAACCATCGTTGCCGGAATACAACGGCGGCCGGTGAAAACGCCGCTTGCCGGGTCGATGTGTCCCGGCGCACGGCACGGATACCAGCGCGGGGTAGTTTTAACGGCATAGCTTATACAACTCCGCCGTTCGTCGGCGGGGTTCCTCAGGTCATGTGTATGGTCCGCTCGTCCCATATCGCCGCTGCTGCGCTGATTGCCGCCCTGCTGGGTGGCTGCGGCGGCGGCGCGGCGCCGCTGACCTTCGATCTCGCGGCCCTGCCTGCGACCGGGCGGCCCGTGGCGGCTGGCCGGTCGATCGCGGTGTCGGAGCCGGTGGGCATTCAGCCCTTCGAGGCGGACCGGATCATCGTGCGCGAGATCGGTGGGTCACTGGCCTTCCTGGGCGGTGGGCAATGGGCCGACCGACTGCCGCGGCTGATCCAGTCCCGGATCATCCAGAGCCTGGAGAATTCCGGGCGGCTGCGCTCGGTGAGCCGGCCCGGCGACAAGATCGTGGCCGATTACCAGCTGGTCAGCGAGATCCGCGCCTTCGACGTCCAGTCGGTGACCGGTGAGGCGGTGGTCGACCTGGCGCTCAAGCTGGTGGCTGACGGCACCGGAAAGGTGACCGCCGCGCGGATTTTCGTGGCCCGGGTGCCAGTGGCCAAGATCGACGCCGGCAACGGCGCGCGCGCCCTGGATCAGGCGCTCACCACCGTGCTGGCCGACGTGGTGCGATGGGTGAATACGGGGCGCTGAGCGCACCTCACTCCATCACGGCAGCCTTCAGGATCACCACCATGGTGGCCCGGGCCGGACCCTCGGTGCAGCGCACGAGGTGGGGGCGGTCGCAGCGATAGCGCAGGGTTTCGCCGGCCCGGGCCCGCTGCACGATGCCGCCGATCTCGACCTCGAACGCCCCCTCGCCGACCGACAGCGATTCCACCGAGCCGCGCTGGTGCGGATCCGAGTCGAGGACGCCGCCGAAATCGGCCGAGACCTCGTACCATTGCAGCCATTCGATTGTTTTCAGCCAGCCGATGATCGCCAGCCGCACTTTCCCGTCCTCGGAGACCAGGATCGGCGTATCCGCCCGAGAGGTCTTCTCGATGAACGGTTCTTCGTCGCCCGTCGCCAGGACGCGCTCGATCGACACGTCAAGCGCCTGGGAGAGCCGCCAGATGGTCGCGAGCGTCGGGTTGGTCTCGTTGCGCTCGATCTGGCTGATGATCGACTTGGCCACGCCCGATTGCTCGGCGAGTTCCGACAGCGAGAGGTTGTAAGCCTTGCGCAGCCGCTGGATGGTCTTGCCGAGTTGCCCGGAGAGCACCTGCGCGCCCGTCAGCAGGTCACGCCCGCGCGCCCGGTCCGGCCGTTCCGCCTGATCCTGCATTGTCACCGGCCCGCTCGCGCCGTTCCATTATCCGAACGATCGTGCGCTTCTTCAAACGCAATCGTCGTCCGGTTGCAAGGCGATGGAGATCGCGCCGGCTCTTCGCGCTAAGCCCAGAGGCCGTGAAAATGGTGGACCGGCCCGTGACCCGTGCCGACCTGGAGCCGGTCCGCGGCGCCGAGGGCTGCCGTCAGATAGGTCTTGGCCTCCGCCACCGCGGCCGGCAGTGCAAGGCCGCGGGCCAGACCCGCCGCGATGGCCGACGAAAGGGTGCAGCCGGTGCCGTGGGTGTTGGCGGTGGCGATCCGCGGCGCCACCAGGGTCTGAAGGGTCCCGTCCGCCGTGACCAGATGGTCGATGCTGTCGCGCCCCGTCCCGTGTCCGCCCTTGATCAGAACCGCCCGGGCGCCCAGCGCCACGAGTCGCCGGGCCTGGGCGGCGGCGGTGGCCGGATCTTCGGCTATGGATTCGCCGAGCAGCACCGCGGCCTCCGGCAGGTTGGGGGTGATCAGGTCGGCCTGCGCCAGCAGCCGATCCCGGAGTGTCGCCACGGCGTCGTCGGCGATCAGCCGGTCCCCGCTGGTGGCGACCATCACAGGGTCGAGGACGATGGGGATCGCCCCGGCATGCCGCGCGAGGCCTTCGGCCACGGCCACGATCACGTCGGTCCGCGACAGCATGCCGATCTTCACGGCGCGCACCGCGAGGTCGGAGAAGACGCTGTCGATCTGTCGAGCGACGAACTCCGCCGGCACGTCGTGGATGCCCTGAACGCCCCGCGTATTCTGCGCGGTCAGCGCCGTGATCACGCTGGCCCCATAGACGCCAAGCGCCGAGAAGGTCTTGAGGTCGGCCTGGATGCCGGCGCCCCCGCCGGAATCCGAGCCCGCGATGGTCACGGCGATTGGGGTCGGGTCGCTCATCGCGCCGCGCGCTCCGTCAGGGCGGTGTCGATCCGTGCGCGCAGATCCCGGGCGCGCTGGCGCACCGGTTCCGCGCCGAACAGGGCGGTGATCACCGCGACCCCGTCCGCCCCCGCGGCGACTACGGCGGCGGCGTTCTCCGGGCCGATCCCCGCGATGGCGCCGAGCGGAAGGCCGGCCCCCCGGGCGAGCCGGGCCCGGAAGGCGATGCTGGCAAAGCCCTCGAGGCCGACCGGCGGGTCGGGATTGTCCTTGCTGGTGGTGGCGAAAACGCCGCCGATGCAGGCGTAGTCCACGGGCAGCCGGTACAGTTCGTCGGCCTGCGCCGTGGTCTTCACGGTGAGGCCAATGATCGCGCCCGGCCCCAGGAGTCGCCGGGCATCGGCCGGGTGGAGGTCGCTCTGGCCGAGATGCACGCCCTCCGCCCCCGCCGCGAGGGCGAGGTCGACGCGGTCGTTGACGAGCACCGGCACCTGCCCGCCCACCGCTTCGCGGATCGCCCGGATCCGTGCCAGGGCAGCACGGGCATCGGGGATGTCCTTCTCGCGGTACTGCAGCAGGGTGCAGCCCCCAGCGACCGCTTCGGCGCCGAGCCGCGCCAACCGGTTGCCGTCGCCGCCGAGTACGCCGACATCGAGGAGGCCGTAGAGCCGCAGGTCGACCGCCTTGCCCCCGGTCTGTGCAGCGTTCGCGCTGGCTGGCATCGGTCTCGCTCGGCCTCCGTCCCCGTCGGCTCCGGGCCGACCCCTTCAGAGGGGCCCTGTTTGGTCAGACGCAGCCGCCTTGGCAAGCGCTCCGTGAAGCGCCTTATCGGAGGCGTCCGCCACGGCCCTGCGGCTCTCGACCGTCATGCGGCGGCGTTGACGCGCGCCGATCCTGCCCCCCTATAGGCGAGATCCGCCGGGACGCGCTCCGCCGAAGCGAGCGCCGGTGTCCGCGGAAACGTTCGGCTTGAGAGTGCATTCGACAGGACAGGCGGTCGAGGGACGATGACGGTTGCCGCGGCGCAGACGGGTGCGCGCGGGGCGCAGGCCCTGCCGGATCGCTCTTCCGTAGGCCTCGTCGCGGTGATCGTCGCCGCGACCGGGGGGGAGCCGCGCGCCCTGACGATCCGCGTGCCCGATCAGGCACCGGGCCGCGGCGACGGCCTGCCGGCCGGACCGCTCGTCCCGGAGCACGCAACCCTGGAGCGCGGCCTGCGCGCCTGGGTGGAGCGCCAGACGCATCAGCGCCTCGGCTACGTGGAGCAGCTCTATACCTTCGGTGACCGCGACCGCTCAGGGGCTTTGGAGCAGTCGGGGGTGCATTCGCTCTCGGTGGCCTATCTTGCGCTGGTCCGCGAGGAGCGGCCGGCCGGCCTCGCCGAGGCCGCGTGGCAGAACTGGTACCGCTACCTGCCCTACGAGGATTTCCGTCAGGGTCGCCCGCGCCAGCTCGACGCGATCGAGGCGCGGCTCGCCGCCTGGGCGGCCGAGCCCGAAGATTGTGCCACCCGCACCCGCCGCCTCGACCGCCTGGGCCTGACCTTCGGCATGAACGGCGGCACCTGGAACGAGGAGCGCGTGCTGGAGCGCTACGAGCTGTTGTTCGAGGCCGGGCTGATCCCGGAGGCCGGCGGTAATACCGGCCCGGCGCTCCCGAACGACCCGACCGGCGTGCCCATGGCCTTCGACCACCGGCGGGTGCTGGCCACCGCGATCAGTCGTTTGCGCGGCAAGATCAAGTACCGCCCGGTGGTGTTCGAGCTGATGCCGCCGGAATTTACCCTGCTCCAGCTCCAGCGCACCGTGGAGGCGCTCTCGGGCACGCAGTTGCACAAGCAGAACTTTCGGCGGCTGGTCGCCCAGCAGGGACTTGTGGAGGAGACCGAGAGCGTAACCAGCGGCGCCGCCGGCCGTCCGGCACGGCTGGTGCGGTTCCGGCGTGAGGTGTTGCTGGAACGGCCGGCGCCGGGCCTGCGGCTGCCCTTGCGGCGGGTGGGGTGATGGGTCGGGCTACTGCGCAGGGCCGGCCTGCAGAATGCGGTTCGGGCGGGCCGAGGCCGTCTTCCGGGTGCAGGATCCGCGTCCCGTCGCCCCGTGCCGCCGCAGGAGACCCCGCATGACGACCAAGACCGAGAAGCAGAAGATGCTGTCGGGCGAGCCCTACCGGCCGGGCGACCCGGAACTCGCCGCCGACGCGCGGCGTGCCCGCGCCTGGATGGTCCGCTACAACGCCACCCTGGCGGCCTCCCCCGACGAGCGTCGCGTCCTCCTGCGCGAGCTCCTCGGCCATGTCGGCGAGGGCGCGGTGATCCGGCCGCCGTTCTTCTGCGATTACGGCCAGCACATTTCGGTCGGCGACGGGGTCTTCCTCAACTTCAACTGCGTGATCCTCGACGTCGCCGCGGTCTCCATCGGCGATCTCACCCAGGTTGGCCCCGGGGTGCAGTTCCTGACCGCCGACCATCCGCGCGATCCGGAACTGAGGCGGGCGGGCCTGGAATCCGGCCGGCCGATCACGATCGGAGCGAATGTCTGGATCGGGGGCGGCGCGTTGATCCTGCCCGGCGTCACGGTCGGCGACGATGCCATCATCGGCGCGGGCGCGGTCGTAACCCGCGATGTGCCGGCGGGCGTCACTGTCGTCGGCAATCCGGCGCGGCTGCTGCCGCCGGTCTGAGGGCGAGCCTACCCGTAGGTGTGGTCCGCGGCCGGGAACCGCCCCGCCCGCACCTCGTCCGCATAGGCCTTCACGGCCTCCTCGATATGGCTTCGCAGGCTGCCGAACTGGCGCACGAATTTCGGCGTGCGTTCGGAGAGGCCGAGCATGTCCTCCAGCACGAGGATCTGACCGTCGCAGACAGCCGAGGCGCCGATGCCGATCGTGGCCGCCGTCACCCGCGGCGAGGTCGCGATCGCCCGCGCCACCGGCTCGACGATGCCCTCCAACACGATCGCGAAGGCCCCGGCCTCGGAGATCGCCCGGGCATCCTCCAGCAGGCGACGCTCGTCGTCGGGCGCCCGGCCCTGAACCTTGAAGCCGCCCATCGTGTTCACGGCCTGGGGGGTGAGCCCGATATGGCCCATCACCGGAACGCCGCGCTGGACCAGGAACGCCACCGTCTCGGCGAAATGGGCGCCGCCCTCCAGCTTGATCGCGCCGGCGCCGCTCTCCTTGAGCACTCGGGCAGCGCTGAGGAAGGCCTGCTCCTTGCTCGCCTCGTAGGAGCCGAACGGCATGTCGACCACCACCAACGCCTTCTCGGTGCCGCGGATTACCGCCTGCGCCTGAAGGATCATCATCTCCAGGGTGACGGGAATGGTCGATTCCATCCCGTGCATGACCATGCCGAGGGAATCGCCCACGAGGATGAAGTCGCAATAGGGATCGACGATGCCGGCCGTGTGCGCGTGGTAGGCGGTGAGCGCGATGATCTTACGCCCTTCGGCCTTGCGCTTGCCGATATCGATCGCCCGGAGCCGGCGGGACTGCACGACCTGCGACATGGTTCAGACCTCATTCCGGCCACCCAGGACAAGGCGCGGGTCCCCTCTCCTGGAGGGTGAGGGGTGTGCCCTCTCCGGAGAGTTCTCGTCCCTCACCCCAACCCTCTCCCGCCTGGGAGAGGGGGCGCGGCCCGTTCCGTAAGCTTCGTTCGACGTCCCTCTTACACCGCCAGCAGCCGCCGGTCAGCGCCCCGCCTGCGGCTCGGCCCCCGCTTTCCAAACCGGATCGACCGGCAGGTTGGCGGTCTCGTTCTTGTCCTGCCAGCCCTCGACGCCTTCGGGGAACCAGCGCACGCCGGTATAGCCCTTCAGCACGAGGCGCTTGCCGGCGTTCCAGCTACCCCAGCACTCCACATGGCAGAACACCACGACCGGCTTGGCCCTGTCGCCGTCGGTCAGCTCCGCGACCCGCTTGTAGAACAACGCTTCCCGCTCGGGGGCCAGGGGCTCGGCCCCCGCCTCCGGCATCCAGAGGGCCCCGGGGATCGAGGGATGCACCGGCAGCCAGAGCCGTCCGGCTGGAAAGTTCGACGGTTTGCGGTCCGGGGCGGCCACGTCGATCAGCACCGGCTTGTCCGGCCCCGCCATCAGGGCGGAGAGGCCCTCGGCGTCGATTACCGTGGCGCCCTTCAGGGTCGGCGGCGTGTAGCCCTTCGGGGGCCCGGCATAGAGCCCATCCGGCTCGGGCACGGCGACCGGGGAGTCCGCCGGAGCGGCGGCGAGGCACAGGAGCGCGGCGCAGGACGCCGCGACCCGAACGATCAGGCGCATGTCCCGCATCGCTCAGTTCGTCGGGCTCGGCGGATTGAAGCTGTGCTGCCAGCGTCCGCCCTGGTTGTCCGAGGCCGCGACCTGGATCGGCTTCCCGTCCGGCTTGAACGCGAAGTTGATCACCGGATTGGACGAGATCGAGATGTCGCCCGTCAGGGTGAAGATCGTCTGGTCGCCGGCCGAGACGGTGAGCTTGTCGATGTAGCGCGCCGGCGTGTACTCGCGGGTCACTTGGTTCATCTGCATGCCGGAGAAGTTCGGGTGACGCACCATCAGCGTCGCCTCGACCGGCTTGCCGGGCTGGGTTTCGGCGAACTTCATGCGCATGTCGCCCATGCCCTTCATGGCCTCTTCGTCGCTCATGCCCATCGGGGCCGAGCAACCGCCGGAGGCCTTCACGAACTGCTTGGCCTCGTAGAGCTTGCCGTCCTGCGTCTCCACCACGGCGTGCATGTCGGTGTAGTTGTTGACCCGCACGCGCAGCTTCAGCTCCGCCGGATCGGCGGCGGGGCCGAACTCGAAGCGGGCCGCGTAGGGCGCCGGGTTGTCGTCGATGATCAGCGAGACCGCCTTGATCTGCCCGTCCTTGAGCATGGTCAGGGTGATCGGCACCAGGGCGGCGTCGAGCGCCCGGGCCGGCGCCTCGATCTTCACCAGACTGTCGGTCTGGGCGATCTGCCGGTCGCCGAAGATCGACTTGGCGATCTCCTGCCAGCGGGCCGTGCGCTCTTGCTCGGTGTCGGAGGCGCCCGCGGCCCACGCGACGGGGGTGAGCGCCGTCGTCGCCAGAGCTAGGCCAAGGGCGAAGCTGGAAACCGTCTTTCTGATTCTGAACGTCATGGCGTGACTCCCGATGTTATCAGATATGGTGATCGCGAAAACCTATTCCCACTCGAGCTCCTGGTAGGCCACGGTAACGTTGCGGCCGTTATAGGTGTCGAACAGGGCCCATTTGTCCCGTTGATCCCGGGCCACGCTGTCCACCGCCTTGTCGATCGGCACATCCTTGGCGATCGCCGCGCGGGTGCCATCGCGCAGCGCCGTCAAGTAGCCACTGAGGTCGGCCAGCGCCGGGGCGAGATCCACCGCCACCGGCCCGTGGCCCGGCACCGCGCGGGCGGGGCCCATGGCCTTCAGGCGCTCGATCTCCGTGAGCCAGCCCTTCAGGCTGCCGTCGAGGGACGGGATTCGATTCACGAACAGCAGGTCAGCGGGAAACAGCAGGCCGCTGCCGGAATCGATCATCGACAGGTCCGAGGTGGTGTGGGCCGGCCCGTGCGCCGTGAAGGTCAGGCGCCGGTCGCCGAGATCGACCTCCGCGGTTTCGGCCACGCTCATCGTCGGATAGACCACCGGGCCGGTGCGCTCCTCGCCGAGCAGGTCGATCAGGCGACTGCGGTAGAACTCGCCTCGGGCGGAGAGCGCCTCGGTGAGCTTAGAGTGGCCGATAAACACGGGCTTGTCCGCCAAGAAGGCCCCGGCCCCGAAAACGTGATCCGGGTGGACATGGGTCAGCACCACGTGGGTGACGGGTTTTGGGGTGCGCTTGGCGATCTCGGCGCGCAGCCACTGGCCATCCGCGAGGCTGCCGCCGGATTCCGTAACCAGCACGCCGGTCTTGCCGATTAGGAAGCCGATATTAGCGATGGCGTCGCCGTTCTCAGAGCTTGCGTCGGCGATCAGGCCCTTGCGGACGAAAATACCCGGCCCGACCTCCTCCAGCGTGAACGATTCGGCGGCGCGGCCCAAAGTCGGCAGGCAGCACAGGCACAGGCCGCCGAACAGGGCGCCGCGCCGAGACAAGGCTCGGCCGCCCACGAACGCCCCCGGTTGGACGGCGGAAGCCGTCATGCCGCATCCTCCTGTTATTCTTGTCTACCATTAGGTAGGTAGATTTCCATCCCGTCAAGTGGCAGAGAGGCAGCAGGACAGGCGCCGGCCGCACGTTCGTGTGAACCATGCCCCAGACGAGGCTGCGATGAGGGACACCCGCGCCGAATTGCTGATGCAGGCCGAGACCCTGGTCCGGGGGCGGGGCTATGCCGGGTTCAGCTATGCCGATCTCGCGGAGGCGGTGGGCATCCGCAAGGCCAGCATCCACCACCATTTCCCTAGCAAGGTCGATCTCGGCGCCGCTCTGGTGGCGGCCTACGCGGCACGCTACGCCGCCGCCTTGGCGGCGATCCGCGCGGAGGTGCCGGACGGGACGGGCCGGATCGAGGCCTACGGACGCCTCTATCTTGGCGGTGTCGAGCAAGGGCTCGGCTGCCTGTGCGCGGCGCTGGCTATCGAGGGTGAAGCGCTGCCCGAGCGCCTGCGCCGGGACATCGCGGCCTTCTTCGCGGACCACCTCGCCTGGCTGGAGGAGATTTTACGCGCGGGTCAGGCGGACGGCAGCGTCCGCGTTGGCACGGATCCGGCGGTGCTGGCCCGTTTCGTCATCGCCACCCTGGAGGGGGCGCTGCTGATGGAGCGCTTGTTCGCGAGCCCTGACGCGTTTCGGGGGACGCTGGCTGTGCTGGTTGACGGGCTCAAGGCATGAAGTCGGTAAGGGAATGACCCTTCCTCCTAACCTACGCTTGGGGCCGAACGTGTTCGATTTACCTATGACGGTGATTGGGGGGCAGGGTGAGTAAGTCCGCTCATCAACCGCTCCGGCCAGTTGGCGGGAGATGTTGGCGGGCCGTTCGCAGATGGGCGGCTTACGAAACACGGTGCGAAGCGACGGCAGCCCTGTGTTCGCGGCCGTTTAGGATCGCGGCGTGGCGGTATTCGCGTGGGCTCATGCCGTGGTGGTGCTTGAAGCGACGTGCGAAGTGGGACTGGCTGATGAAGCCGCATCCGTATGCGAGCGTGCCGATCGGCAGGTGAACGCAGGCCGGATCGGCTAAGCGCTTGGCAGCGACGGCCAGCCGGCGTTCCCAGATCCAGTCCGAAATATGCTGGCCGCGTTCGTGGAACAGCTCCTGCAACCGACGCAACGAAACGCCCACCGCGGCGGCAAGGTGTGGGGGGTCCAGGGCCGTGTCCTGAAGATTGGCCTCGACGTAGGCTTTGGCGCGCTGGACCACGACGCTGCCATGGATCGGCCGGGGTACGTTCTGCGCCATCCGCTCCGCGAGACTGGCCACGATCAGATCGACGCCGATCGCCGCCATGCGCTCCGCCGCATCGGGTGTCAGCTGGCGACGCACGCGGATCAGCTCGTGGATGAAACACGTGGTCAATTGGGTGGACGCGAGATCCGCGCTGAGGGACAGCCCTGTATAGAGGCGCGTTGACCCGAGCACGCGCTCCAGACGTTCTCGAGGTAGCTCAAGAAACAGGGCTTGGCTGTCCTCATGGGTCGTGAGCACGGAGGGCCGATGGTCGAGCACGACCACGTCTCCGGGGCGCTGCATCGCCCCGTCCGTCCTGAACACTGGTCGACATGCCTGCGAGCTTGAACAGCACCACGACCATGCCGGCCCTGTCGTGACGCCGGGCTGCCGCGGGCGTCGTTTCACACCGCAGCGCGTTCTGCGTCAGGCGCGAGATGTGAACGAGGCCGACTTCGACGATATCCAGCTTGCCACGGGAGGGGCCATCCGCGTCAAGACGTTCGACCTCGATAGAACGAGCCGCTCGCCCAGGAGTTCGCGCCACAGTTTGAAGCCGGCGCTTGGATGGAGGCCTTCCGTCGAAAACAGGGATTGCATGGGTTCGGCGTGCGGCGATTGCTTGAATAGATTTTTGTTAAGAGATTTATCGATTCTTGGTCTCTAAGTATGACGTTATACAGAGATTCGGTTCGGAATACAGTATCAGTCATATTGGCTAAGGCTAAACGCTGTTGCTTGGCGCGGCCTATGGATAAAATAATCACTTGCCGGAATGCCGAAACAAAGCTTTCTTGGAATGTATAGATGTGCACCGTTCAACGGGTCGTGGCTTTAGAGCGGGCTGTCGATTGTCCACCAAGCGTCGCCGTTGGTGCGGGTTGAAAGTCTTCCCAGCCGATCTCTCTCTGGAAATGCAGGCGCCGGCGGACATCGAGGCGGGAAGCTTGCTGCGCCCGCGCGATGCCAGTGCGCAGTGGCGATCGAGCGAAGCCGCTAATCTGCCTGCGCGCTGAACCGCGCATATCCATCCGCTCGCAGGCGGCAGGCCGGGCAGGTGCCGCAGCCATAGCCCCAGGCATGGCGCTGCCCGCGCTCGCCGAGGTAGCAGGTGTGGCTCTCCTCGACGATCAGATCGACCAGTTCGCGACCGCCCAGCGTCTCGGCGAGGCCCCAAGTCTGCGCCTTGTCGAGCCACATCAGCGGCGTGTGCAGCACGAACCGACGCTCCATGCCGAGGTTGAGCGCAACCTGCAGGGCCTTGATCGTGTCGTCCCGGCAATCGGGATAGCCGGAATAGTCGGTCTCGCACATGCCGCCGACCACGTGGCGCAGGCCCCGCCGGTAGGCGAGTGCCGCCGCGAAGGTCAGGAACACGATGTTGCGCCCCGGCACGAAGGTGTTAGGCAGGCCCGAGGCCTCGTAGCCGATCGCGGCTTCGCGGGTGAGCGCCGTCTCGGACACCTGCCCGAGGGCTTCGAGGGCGAGGGTGTGGTCGTCTCCGAGCCGCGGCGCCCAGGCCGGGTTGATGCGCGTCGTGCCGGCCCGCAGGGCCGCACGCCGGTCGAGCTCGACCCGGTGACGCTGGCCGTAATCGAAGCCCAACGTCTCGACATGGTCGAACCGGTCGAGGGCCCAAGCGAGGCAGGTCGTCGAATCCTGGCCGCCCGAGAACAGCACCAGCGCCGAGCGATCGCCCGGGATATCAGTCGCCATCGTATTCGGCCCACGACATCGGGGTTTCGGCCACCCGCACGCGGGCGAGCCCCGGCAGGTCCGGCCGCAGCCGATGCCAGATCCAGGCCGCGATGTTCTCGGCGGTCGGGTTCTCGAGCCCCTCGATCTCGTTGAGGCAATGGTGGTCGAGGCGGGCGAGCAGCGGCCCGAAGATGCTTTCGATTTCGTAGAAGTCGATCACCCAGCCGGTGTGCGGATCGACGGGGCCGCCCACGGTCAATTCGACCCGGTAGGAATGCCCGTGCATCCGGTGGCAGCGGTGGGTCTCGGGCACATTCGGCAGCCGGTGGGCCGCCTCGAAGGTGAAGGCCTGGGTGATCTTCATGGGCGGGGTTCGCGGGCTGAGGACGATCGCGCACCCGCCATAACGCCGACGGGCCGTTCCACGCAAAGGTGCGTGGCGCCGACCCGTGTTGCAGACCGGACGCCAATCGATCGTGGCGGGCTGCCGGATCTTACGGTCAGAAGCCGGAAGTTGCTCATCGGGCCGCAAGAGACGACCGCCGACATCGCCGCCACCGCGCCTTCTCTCCTTCCAACTCAGCGCCTCGAAATCGGGCGACCGATCCGGTCCTCAAGGGGTTCAGGGCCGCGGCAGGGGGGGCGCCGGACGGCGGGGCTCTTCGTGGGGGGCGCCGTTTCGGATAAAGATTTTATACAATCACCTGCGGCGTGGCGGGCGTTCTGGTTTCGTTGGACGGCTCGCCGAGAAAGGCCAGCAACGCAGTGGCGACGTGGCCGATATGGTCGATCAGCAGGGCGCAGGCGGCCGAAACATGACCGTTCCGGCAGAGCCGGACCATCTCGCGGTGCTCCCGGTCGGCCCGCTCCAGCTCCGCCGCATCGGTCGAGAGCTGCAGGCGGGTGTAGCGGTCGCATTCCGCCAGCAGGGAGCCGACGAGGCCGAGCGCACGGGGGCGGTTCGCCCGGCTGTAGAGAAGGAGATGCAGCTCCGTGTTGAGTGTTCCCCAACGCGCCGTGGCCCCGTCGTTCAGGGCTGCAGCGTAATCCTGCAAGAGCCCATCCGCCCGATCGAAATCCGGTTCGGTCAGCAGCGGCGCGGACAGCGCGAGGAGGCGCGGCTCCAGGGCCGCGCGGAGTTCCAGAGCCTCGGCCGCATCGGCGGACGAAAGTGGCGCCACCGTCGCGCCCCGATGCGGGTGGATGCGCACCAGACCCTCGGCTTCGAGCTGGAACAGCGCCTCCCGGACGGGGATCCGGCTGGCGCCGAACTCCGCGGCCAGCCCGTCCTGGCGCAATTGCGATCCGGCTGGATAGCGCCCGTCGAGAATGCGCCGCCGAATCTCGAATCCGATCGAACCCGCCATGGTCCGGTTCTTCATCGTCTCGCTCCCATCAGGCTCGGGGCTCCGTAGGACCCTTGACGGCGGGTCTAACACTTGAGATTGTATAAAATAACGCGGGCATGGGGGCCCGATGACAAGAGGGGTCGACCGTGATGACGCTCCACCGCCGCCAGCTTCTGGCGGGCACCGCCTCGGCGCTCGCCGCTGGTCTCGGCCGCCCATCCCATGCCCGGGCCCAGTCCAGTGGCAGCGTGCTGCGCTTCATTCCGTCGACGCCCCTGCCCTCCCTCGATCCGATCGTCGCCACGAGCTACGTCATCCGCAACCACGGCTATCTCGTCTACGATACGTTGTTCGCCACAGACGAGAACTTCCGGATCCAGCCCCAGATGGTCAGCGCGTGGCAGACCGCGCCCGACGGCCTGCGCTGGACCTTCCATCTCCGGGACGGTCTGAGCTTCCACGACGGCACGCCGGTCGAAGCCAAGGACTGTATTGCCTCCATCGCGCGCTGGTCCAAGCGGGACGCCTTCGGGCAAACCCTGGCGGGCTTCGTGGAGGGGTACGGCCAGGAGGACGCCCGGACCTTCACTATCAGCCTGAAGAAGCCGTTCCCCCTGCTCCCGGCAGCTTTGGGCAAGCTGTCCTCCAACGTGCCGTTCATCATGCCGGAGCGCATCGCCCTGCAGGATGCCTCCAAGCCGATCGCCGACGCGACGGGCTCCGGACCCTGGCGCTTCGAGGCGCGGGAATGGATCCCGGGCCAGAACGCGATCTACACGCGCCACGCCGGCTATCGGCCCCGCGAGGAGGCGCCCTCCTGGGCGGCCGGCGGCAAGATCGCGAAGGTCGACCGGATCGAGTGGCTCGCCATCACCGAGGCCTCAGCGGCGGTCGGCGCGATGATCCAGGGGGCGGTCGACTGGTATGAGCAGCCCGCGATCGACCTGATCCCGGTGCTCAAGGGCAAGCCGGGGATCGAGATCCGCAATGTCCCGCTCGGGCTGATCCTGCTGATGCGGTTCAATCACACGCAGCCGCCGTTCAACAATCCCGAGATCCGCCGGGCCGTGATGATGGCCATGAAGCAGGACGACTATATGCAGGCGGTGGTCGGCGACCCGGACTATTACCGGGAGGCCAAGACCTTCTTCACGCCGGGTTCGCCGATGTCGACCGGTGCCGGCGGGGCTGCCGCCATGCAGGCGGACCTCGCCAAGGCCAAGGCGATGCTGGCCAAGGCCGGCTACAAGGGCGAGAAGGTCGTGCTGCTGGCCCCGGCCGACCAGCCAATCGCTTACAACCAGTCGCTGGTGACCCAGGATCTACTCAAGCAGCTCGGGATGAACGTCGATCTGGTCTCCACCGACTGGGGCAGCTTCATCGCCCGCCGTGGCAACCGCGGGCCGGTCGATGCCGGGGGCTGGTCGGTCTTCCACACGCTCTGGTCGGGCGCCGACGTGCTGAATCCGGCCCTGCACCCGCTGATCCGGGCCAACGGTCAGGCCGCATGGTTCGGCTGGCCGGACGATCCGACCCTGGAGAGCCTGCGGAGCGCGTGGATCGCGACCAGCGACGAGGTGCAGCAGAAGGCCCTGGCCGCGCAGATCGAGGAGCGGGCCTTCGCGGTCGTGCCCTACGCCCCGGCGGGTCTCGTACAGCAACCGATGGCGATCAGCACGAAGCTCAAGGGTATGGTCATGGCCCCGGTCCAGTTCTTCTGGAACATCGAGAAGACCGCCTGATCCGATCCCTTGCGGATTCGCGTTTCAGCCTTCTGCGCCAACGATGGCCGCATTTCGCCCTCGCCCCGCGTGTGGGGAGAGGGCTTCATGCCCCCTTGCCGGGGCGTTAAGCGAGGCAGCAGCCGAGGCTGAGGGAGCGATTCGGGTTGAGTCCCGTCCTGAATCGCCTCCTCACCGCCGCGGCGGCTACGCCTCCGCTTCCCGCCCGGACGACGAGATCCGTGCGGACCTCTCCCCGCCAGCCGGGCTACGATATTCACAGATCGCGGTCCGGAACCGCCACGCGCGCTCTCCCTCCCCCGCAAAGGGGGGAGGGAGGACCCGCCTCGGCTCATCGTTCTTGACAATGTTCCTATTTTGTGCTCATTAGCCGCCACCTGTCCACGGCGGCCTGGGAGCGATCCCGGGGCGTCCTTCGGGGGCCCGCCCGGTGGCTGACCGGGCGGGTCCGGGGACGGGGCGGTGCCCGCGTCGGTGGCTCTCAGCCGCCATCGCCCCGGGCGGCGGACCGGTACGGGGCGTGCCTCGGATGCGGGCGTGAGACC
>NZ_JAKSYD010000165.1 GCF_022829605.1 Methylobacterium sp. E-065
ATGCGGTTCCATTGCTCGACCAACTGCCAAGCGTGCCCAAGTGGGTGGTCGGAGACCGCGGCTACACCAGTCACGCCTTCCGCGAGCACATCTGGGACATGGGTGCGCGCCCCGCGATCCCGCCTCAGCGCCATGAGACCCTCGTCGCCTGCCCGGACTGGATCTACAACAACCGCAATCAGGTCGAGCGCCTCTGGGCGAGGCTCAAGGAATGGCGTGCCATCGCAACCCGCTACGAGAAAACCGCCGCCAGCTTCATGGGCGTTCTGTCCCTCGCCGCAGCCCTCGACTGGCTCAAGCGATGACACGCCCTAGCCGTTGGCTGGTCAGAGGCATTGCCGCCGGAACGGCCCTGGGTTTTCGCGAAAGCCGCCTCGGCTTCCAGCCGCTCTTTGCTGTGGTTGTCAGCCATATACCGTTCCTTAGTTCGCCTCCTCAGGATCCTCGCGGACCGAAGCCTTTGAGTGGCACGCCGGTCCTGAACCGGTCGTACTTGCGTCCGAGAGCATCAAGATTGGCGCCGACTACGACTAGGGCAGCAGCGCGATCCTTCTCTGTCACAACGCGTGGCAGGCGCTTGCGGAAGTCGACGTCTGACTCCGGATCGCTCATGTCTCACTTAAGGAAGGCGACTGCACTGCCGGCGAGAAGCCCCGCGGCTACGACTATGAGAGGTGCACTCTCTGCGCCCGCAGCGCTGAGAACCTTCACAGTTAACGCTGCTACGATGAAAACGCACAATCCCATCGCGAGCGGCGCGACCTTCATTTCAGATAGCCCTTCGCCTTCAAGTGCCTGCTGCTCGTCTGACCGATTGGCCTATCAGGGAGCTACGGCGTCCTCCTGCTGATCGTCCCCCTTTGAAGTGGTCCGCCCTGAAGTATGGCTTTTGCGCCGACAGAGGACGGAATCGATGGCCCAACGACCCAAGCCCGAGGAGATCGTGAGCAAGCTGCGTCAGGTCGACGTGCTGGTCTCACAAGGAC
>NZ_JAKSYD010000166.1 GCF_022829605.1 Methylobacterium sp. E-065
GTCCTTGTGAGACCAGCACGTCGACCTGACGCAGCTTGCTCACGATCTCCTCGGGCTTGGGTCGTTGGGCCATCGATTCCGTCCTCTGTCGGCGCAAAAGCCATACTTCAGGGCGGACCACTTCAAAGGGGGACGATCACCGCAGCCGTTGCAGGGCGCCCACTTCTCTGGCTTCACCGGCACCCGCTGGCCTGACGTGCCGTCTATCAGGTGGATCGTCGGCATAGGTCCAGCCTATCGGCGTAACTTCCGAGAACGCGAATTATCGGAAGTTACACTGATGATGGCACGGGAGCAAGCCAACGAGGGAGCTTGATAGCAAGATTGCGACGGATCAATTCCGCGAGCTGACGAGCTGTCGAGTTAGGTTTTGGCCGGCAACGGAACGAGACTGCCTGCCACGTACCACAGGCCAGCGACGGCGAGTCCATAGGCGAGCAGAACTGCGGCGATGCCGACGACGTGGAACGTGCCAGCAGTGCGTTTCGCGCGCAGTGACGCCGGGGTATTCCGCACGAACGGAAGCTCGAAGGCGTAGGATAGGCTCTGCATCTCTCGCAGGTAGAAGTACTGCGTGAGATAGGCGAAGGCGGTCGCGACCATCGCCACCAGAAGGCCGGCCCCAAAAAGTTTCAGCCCGAAGATCGTGTCGACGGTCACAGGCTGTCGGCCCGTCCCGATGAAAGCGAGCATCGCGGCGGCCGAGCCGCCATTCACGAGCGCAGCAGCCTTCTGCGCCTCCACCGCGAAACTCGCGACCACTGGGAACATGCTCGCCGCGGTGCGGTCCGACCGATCATGCTCCCGCTGAGCGTAGCCCACACGCTTGTCGAGCATCTCCAGCGTCTCGGCTGGCTTGTCGGGCGGCGTCTGATCCATTGATAGCTCGCAAGCTCAGGAACTAGATCACTTGCTATGCCGGGCCACAAAATCGCGGATGGCTTCCTCGCATATCTCCTGAATGGTTCGCTCCTGCTCGGCCGCGATGACCTTGAGCCGCTTGCGCGTGGCCGGGTCGATCCGGGTTAGGATCTGCACCCGCGCATCTGCCTTTGCCTTCACGGTCGCTGCGGCGGTTGAGGCAGGGCCAGCCGATGAGGCCGCAGGTTCGGCCGCTGCGGGCGGCTCACTGACAACACTGGCGGCGCTGGTCGCCGGATCCTTCCGTGCGAACCGGCCGGCGAGGCTGTCCAGGGTAGGGCGTGCCGCCTTGCTCATCGTGCCTTCCCTCCTGCGGACAACGCCGCCTCGACTTCCTGCCAGAGCGCGGCGACTTCGGCCGCGGCCTTCCCATCCGGTTCGTGTTCGTTGACCGTCGAGCCCGTCAGAATGGCGTGAGACATGGCAACCCGGTTCGCGAGAGCTGTCGCCGCCACGGTCGCACCCATGGCAACGAGCGCAGCCCGCGCCTCGGCCACGATCGCCGGCTCGGCCGACCCCGTGCGGGCCGGGGCGTGGTTGATGACGGCGAGCGGCGCCTTGCCGACCCGCTGCGCGAGATCCAGCGTCGAGGCGACGGCAGCCAGGTCAAGCGGCCCCGGCCGCGTCGGGACGAGCACGAGATCGGCAGCGCGCATCGCCGCTAGAATGCTGTCCTCGGCGTGCGGCGGAGTGTCGATGATGATCCGGCCGAACCCCTCGCGTTGAGCGGCCTCGACAAGCTCCGGCAGCTCGCGCGCATCCGCTTCGATTAGCTTCGGCTCATCCGGCCCGCGTAGCTGATGCCACCATGCGAGCGACCGTTGCGGGTCCGTGTCGATCAGCAGGGCAGGGCTGTCCGCTTGGGCCGCCAGGACCGACAGGTGCATCGAGAGCGTCGTTTTTCCGACGCCACCTTTTCTTGCCGTGACCGCGATCACCTGCACATCTGCCCCCATCCACTGCGATCAAGCTCGGCAGCAATCGAGCCCCCGAGGGATCCTGTCAACGAGACCGCGAGCCCGCCCGCTGGCGAGATGCGCTGCAAGCAGGATCCCGAGACGGCGAGATTTCAGGCCCACACGATCCGAAGCACGCAAGATTGCGAGATTGCCTGCTATCAAGCTCACATGTTCACAAGCTGGCGAGGGATCGCCGGTCGGCTTATCTGAGGCGGACCAGCCGCGGTGCGGTCGGGAGTGCGCGAGGCCGGGCGAGCCGTGATGATATGGCCGCCCGGCCGGTGCCGGCTGCAGCTTACCGTAAGGGCAAAGGGGCTTGCCACACCTGTGGCGGAACAGCCACGGTTCCTTCAAACTAAAGGTTTCCAGGACGAAACTAGTTTGCTGAGCGTAGCCGTTCCGGCATGATCCTGACCCAGCAAACCACCGCAGTGCGGGGCGTGCCGGAGCCAGCCACCAAGACGCGGGCCCAAATAACAATGAGCGGTTTGACCTGAAAAATCAGGCAGCGCCGCAGTT
>NZ_JAKSYD010000167.1 GCF_022829605.1 Methylobacterium sp. E-065
GGCATCACGGTGTTGCGCGATGACGACGGCGATGGCGTTCCGGAGTTGAAGACGGGGCTCGTCGACCATCTGCACTCGCCCTCCGACGTCGCGTGGGTGGCGGATCCGCTGTACGTGGACAACACCGACGCGATCATAGCCTATCCGTTCAAGCCCGGGCAGACGGAGATCAAGTAGGCGGGGACCAAACTCGCGGATCTGCCGGCCGGCCCGATCAACCACCATTGGACTAAGGCGATGGTCGACAGCGCTGATGGATCGAAGCTCTATGTCGGCGTCGGGTCCCACAGCAACGCTGCCG
>NZ_JAKSYD010000204.1 GCF_022829605.1 Methylobacterium sp. E-065
TGGTAGGAGGCACCCGCCACCACCGCAGCCACGACACGCTCGCGCAGGTCCACAGACAGGGGTGAAGGCATGAGCAAGCTCCTTCACCCACCAACGCGCCACCCGCAAACCCGTCGCAACCGGCCCGGGACCGGCTCTAGGGAGCTTGCCCAAGGATTGGGTTGGTTCTCGATCGGTCTCGGGCTTACCGAGGTGGCGTGCGGCGGCGCCATCGCGCGCTGGCTCGGAATGCCGCGTTCGGCACCGATCATCCGAGCCTACGGCATGCGCGAGATCCTGCAGGGGGTCGGGATTTTAGGCGCCAGCGACCCGACCCCGTGGATCTCGGCACGCGTGGCCGGGGACGCGCTCGATATCGCCACGGTGCTGCCCGGGCTTGAGGACCATAATCCGCACAAGGACAACGTGCTGGTCGCCCTCGTGGCTTTGGCCGGCGTCACCGCGGTCGACGTGATCTGTGCGCGGGGTCTATCGGAAGCCCCCCTCGCTCCGTCCGAGAAGGTCCGACGCGATTATCGCCGCCGCAGCGGCTTCCGCCGTCGTACGGAGGCGATGAGGGGGGCGGCACAAGACTTCCAACCGCCGCTCGATATCATCGGCCCGGAGGCGATGCGTCCCTGGACCCTGATCAACGCCTGAGGTCGGAACGATGGCTGGCCTGATCCCACCCGCCCTCGAACAGGCATCGGGCGTGCTCGTCATGGGCCTCGTCCTCGCCGACATCTTCCTGACGGTACTCTACGCGCGCATCGGGACCGGCCTGATCGCGGACAGGATCGCCCATCTCACCTGGGCGATCTTCCGCTCCGCCGCCAATGCGGCCGGACGGAAGAGGGCCGCCGTGCTGTCCTTCTGCGGCCCGGTCATCCTTATCGTCTACGTCCTGCTCTGGGCCCTGGGGCTGACCCTCGGGGCCGGCCTGATCATCCACCCCGCGCTCGGCGTGACGGTTCGGGCGAGCGGCGGCGAGACGCCAGCCGACTTCATGACCGCCCTCTACGCGGGCGGCAGCAGCATTGCCATCGTGGGGGCCAGCGACTTCAAGCCGGTCACCGACAGCTACCGCGTCCTCTATCTCGTGAACTCCCTCGTCGGCATGTCGGCGACGTCCCTGGTCCTGACCTACGTGATGCAGGTCTACAGCGCGCTTCGGCAGCGCAACGCCCTCGGGCTGAAGCTGCATCTCCTGACGGGCGAGAGCACCGATGCGGCCGAGCTCCTGGCACGGCTCGGGCCGCAGGGACAGTTCAGTTCAGGCTACACCCACCTGGCCGACCTGGCGGCTTCCATGTCAGAGATGAAGGAGGCACACCATTTCTATCCGGTGCTGTTCTACTTCCGCTTTCGTCAGCCCTTCTATTCGGTTTCGGCACAGGCATTCGTCGCCCTCGACACGGTGTCGCTAATCCGCAGCGGTATCGGAGACCGTCAGGCGGCATGGCTGAAGGAGACCGCCGCCGTCGACGCGATCTGGCGCGTCGCCATGCTGCTCGTGGTCACGCTCGAGACGACATTCGCGCGCGGAGACCTGCCAACGCCGGCCGACGTTAGCAGGGGCGAAAGCGAGGCATGGCGCACGCGCTTCACCGAAGCTGTCAGGCACCGCGATGCTGTCGTCGCCACGGTTCGACACGTAGAGCCAGCGCCCGCACGGGGTCAGCGCAATGCCGGCGGCGTGGCTGGTCTTGAGGCAGCTGGGCGGCAGCGTGGAGACGACCTCGAGCGGCAAGAGCCGGCCACTGCCCGCCTCATAGGCGAAGCGGGTGACCGTCGAGTCGAGCTCGTTCGCCACGAAGAGGATGGTGCCGGAACGATCGAAGATGGCATGGCGCGGCCCGGCGCCCTCGCGGCCGGGTGGCGGTCCGTCCGGAGTGAGTGCGAGGCGGCCGTCATCGCGTCCGACGGCGACGACGAACACCCGGTCCAAGCCTTTGTCCGGCACGATGACCCGGTCGCCGGTCGGGTCCAGCACGACCTGGTGGGGATGAGACCCCGTCTGCTGGGTTCGATGCGGGCCCGTCTGACCCGGCAGTTCGAGGCGCTGGTCCACGCAGCCGAGCGTGCCGTCCGCGCGGATCGGCAGGCGCGCGAGGCTCCCGGTGGCATAATTCGCGACGAGGAGCGAGCGCGCGTGTTCGTGGATCAGGAGGTGGACGGGGTTTAGCCCCTCGGTCGCTCGTGTGCCGAGGAGCGAAACGGCACCGTCCCGCGCGACCGCGAAGGCGCTGACGCTCTCTCCGTCGCCGTGCACGGCGTAGAGCCGATCCGCCGCTCGGCTCAGGGCGAGATAGGACGGGTTGGTCAGACCACGCAGCACATGGCGCAGCTCCCAGGTGCCGCTGGGCAGGACCGCGTAGACCGACAGACCCTCGCCGCGCGCCTTGCGCTCGACCGTCGTGCGTGATCCGACGAAAGCGAACATGATGGCCTCAGATCCGCTGCGACAGGGGAGCGACCTCGGACTCGGCTTCGGATCGCCGCGCGCCGATCGGCGTGCGGGTGAGCGTCAGGACCGAGGCCGCGCCGCAGATGAGGAGGGCACCGGCGACGTAGAAGGCGCCGTCGTAGCTGCCCGTCGCTTGGATGACGTACCCGGTCACGATCGGCGCCATCAGCCCGAAGACGTTGCCGCCGACCACGACGAAGGCCATGGCGACGCCGATATCGCGTGGGTTCGGCAGCAGGTCGTTGACCAGGGAGAACGTCAGCGACGTCGTCGAGGCGATGCCGGTCAGGGATACCGCGATCAGCGCCAGGATCAGCCACACGGCGTCGACGAAGGGCGCGAATAGGACGGTGGCCGCGAGCATCATCGTGGACGCGATGACGTACCGGCGCCGACCGCCACCGACCTCGCCCCGCATCATACGATCGCTGAGAAATCCGATCACGATGCAGAGCACCACGGCCACCGTGTACGGGATCGCGGCGTAGAGACCGGTCTTGGCGATCGTGAGCCCCTTGGTGGCCTGCAGATAGCTCGGCAGCCATGTCAGGAAGAGGTACTGCGAGTAGACGTTGCAGCCCATCGTCAGGGCCAGCCCCCACAGCGTCGGCCCGGATGACAGCATACCGATCAGGCCCGTGCGGTTGCCCGCGGCCGCCGTGTTGCCGGTCCGCTCGGCCAGGATCTTGGCCCGCTCAGGCTCGCTCAGCCAGCGCGCGTCCTCCGGGCGGGAGAAGAAGCTGAGCCAGCAGATCAGCCAAAGCAGCCCGATCGCCCCGGCGGCGAAGAAGAGCGCGCGCCAGCCGAAGTGCTCGATGATGGGACCAGCCACGAGCGCGCACAGGGCAGGCCCCGCGTAGGACCCGCTGTTGAAGGCCGCGTTCATGGCCCCACGCTCGCCGGCCGGCATCCATTCGCGAATGACGCGAGCGCCCGCGGGATTGCTCGTCGCCTCACCCGCCCCCATCGCGAGACGTGTCGCGAGAAGCGAGGCGAAGCCGGTCGATAGGCCGGTCGCCGCCGTCGCCAGCGACCAGAGCGTGAGCCCGAAACCCGCGATGCGCTTGGCACCGAACCGGTCGACCAGCAGGCCCATCGGGATCAGAAACAGCGCGTATGTCCACAGGAACGACGAAAATAGATACCCCAAAGAAACCGGATCCAGCCCGTATTCCTTCGCGATCGGCCCTGCAGCAAAAGATAACGTTACGCGATCAATATAATTGATCATTGCGAGCGCGAACAGGAGCAGCGCGATCCAACCTCGCCTGAACGGCATGTCTACTCCCGAGTGATGTTTCACTTACTCCAGGCCCGCGCGTTACGGGCCGGATCGTGCAGGGCGGCGACCTTCTGTGTGTCGCTCTCGTTTGGCGTACCGGGTCGAACGGCCAGGAATGGAGGCCCGCAAATCCCGAAATGGCAGGACCACACTCGGAAGGCTTCACGGGCCGCTGCACGCGAATCCAACCAGTGCCCGTCAATTCATATACAATTGTATACGGTTGAGTCCAGCGCGAGGCGACGTTAGGGTTCGAGGCGGGAAGCGGGAGTGTGATGGAGGGGCAACTGCGGTCGGAGGCTGAGAAATCCTGGCTGCCCGGAAGTCCAGGTGGTGACCGGCCGCTGAGCCGCCGCGCCTACGACGCGATCTTCACGGCGATTCAGGACGGTCAGCTGGCGCCGGGTTCGCTCGTGCGCGAGGCAGATCTGACCACGTGGCTTGAGATGAGCCGCACGCCGCTCCGGGATGCCCTGCAGCGCCTGGAGGCGGAGGGACTGCTGAGCATGCAGTCGCATCGCGGCATCCGGATCGCGGCACTGGATCAGCAGCAGGTCTCGGAGCTGTACACGGCGCGCGAATGGGCCGAGGGCGCCGCGGCCTCATTGGCCGCGCGGTACGCGACGCCGGTCGACATCGCGCGGATGCGGCATATCCTAGAACAGGAGCGCGCTTCTGCGGCCGATCCCGTGGCCGGCGCACGGCACAACCGCGATCTTCATCTGACGATCCACACCTGTGCCCGGAACCGGTACCTCGCCGAGCATCTCAGCTCCATGGCGGCCCTGTTGGCGCTCGTCGGCAACACGCGGCGGCGCAACGCGAACCGCGTGGTCGAAGCCGAGCAGGAGCACACCGCGCTGGTGGCGGCCATCGCGGACGGCGACAGTCAACGTGCGGAGGCCAGCGCCCGTCAGCACATCCAGGCCGCGCAGCGAAACGTGCTGACCCATTGGGTAGGCGCCTGAGTTCGGGGCGATCCCCGGAGAGGATGGAGTTCGCGTCCCTGCCCGATCCGCGCGCCTGAAGCTCCGTAAGGCGACGGTCGACCCCACTCCGGCCTTTCCGTCCCGGGGGACGGGGAGGGAAGACCGTTCCTCACCCCGGAGGCCGATGGTGCGGTGGACCAATCCATCGCGACCGACGATGCCGCCCTGTCAAGGCGCTCAAAAGCCGAAGAGCGCATCCGGGTTGTCGACCAGAATGCGCCGACGGTCAGCCTCGTCGGAAACCCAGGAACCAAACAGTTCTAAGAGGTCGCTCGTGTTGGGCATCCCGCTTCTCAACCCAACATGCGGCCAGTCGCTCCCCCACAGGAGACGATCGGGTCTGAGCGCGAGGAGGGCCTCCACATAGGGGCGAAGCTCCGGATAGTGCGGGCCTCCCTGAGACAGGCGATAGGCGCCCGACAGCTTGACCCACCCCGTCCCAGCTTCGATGAGGCGCCGCAGGGCCTGGAACCCCGGCTGCTCGAGCCCCTGCTCAGGCGCGAGAAACCCCATGTGATCGATCACCACCGGACAAGAGAGCTGCCGCAGGCGCGGCTCCAGCTTCACGAGGTGCGCGGGCTTCAGCAGAAACTGGAGGTGCCAGCCCATCTCGGAGGCCCGGGCCGCGGCCCGCTCGATCCCGGACGGTTCGAGACCGCCCGGATGGGCCATGATGAAGCGAATGCCGCGCGCGCCTCGCTCGTGCAAGGCACGCATCTCCGCCTCGGAGGCATCCGGACCGACCACCACGACCGCGCGCATCGGTAGCCCGATTGCGGCGCCCTCCTCGAGCTGGTCACGGTTGTCGAGGCCGAAGACGCTCGCCTGGACAACGACGATCCGCTCGATGCCGAGTGCGTCAAACAGCCGGCGCGCGCTCGCAGCCGCGGCTTCCGGCGGCGTGTAGTCACGCTGCGGCACGAGTCGCTCGAGGCGGTTCGGACCGAAGATGTGGAAATGCGTGTCGGTCGCGCCAGGCGGCATCCGGAAGGTCGGGGGACGCACGTCCGGATCGGGGGCGAGGCAGGTATCGTCCGTCATGGGGCTCAGCGCGATCCGACGAGGTTGGGCAGGGCGTGGGTGAACCAGGGTATGAACGCCACGGCGAGCACGCCGAGGACGAGCACGATGAGGTAGGGGATCATCGCCCGGCTGGCCGCCTCGATGCGGCTCTCGGCGACGGCGCATGCGATGTAGAAGCCAATGCCGATCGGTGGGATGAAGATGCCGATCCCCATCGCGAGGATGATGACCATCGCGTAGTGGATGCTGTCGATCCCGTACTGGCCCGCGATGGGGATCAGCAGCGGCCCGAGGATGATCAGCGCCGGTAGCCCTTCGAGCAGCGATCCGACCACGACGAGCAGCGCGAGCGAGCCGATCAGGAACGCCGCCCGGCTGTCGCCCAGCGCGTGCAGGAGCGAGATCAGGGCGACCGGCAGGTTCGCTGCGGTGAGCGTCCAGGCGAACGAGCCGGCCGCGGCGATGATGAAGAGCACCATCCCGGACAGCACCCCGCATTCCACGACGATCCGCACGAGATCGCGCAGCCCGAAGGCGCGGTACACGCCGCAGGCCAGGATGAGACCGTAGAGCACGGCGACCGCCGATATTTCCGTCGGGGTGGCGAAACCGAAGCGGATGCCGACGACCATCAGGACCGGCATGACGAGCGGCAGCGTGGCCGCCCCGGCCGCCAGGGCGAGTTCGGGTCCGGTCGCGCGCGGCATGCGCGGTGCCCCTTCACGCACGGCCAGGACCCAGTTCAAGATCATCAAAAGAACGGCGATCACGGCCGCGGGTAAGAGGCCGGCGATGAACAGTGTCCCGATGGAGATCGGCGCGACAGAGCCGAGGACCAGCATCGCCAGGCTCGGCGGGATCGTCTCCGACATCGCCGCAGAGGCTGCCAGGACCGCCGCGCTCCGCTCGGGCCCGTAGCCCTGTTTCTTCAGCTCGCCTCGCAGCACCGAGCCGACCGCGACGACGTCGGCGACCTTCGATCCGGAGATGCCGGACACGAGGTAGATCGTCAGGACGACGACCTGGAGCAGACCGCCCCGCAAATGGCCGACGAGCGCCATCGCGAAGCGAACCAGCCGGAGGCTAATCCCGCCGCGTTCCATGATGAGGCCCGTCCAGATGAAGAACGGCAGGGTCAGCAGGATGAAATTGCCCGTCCCGTCGACGGTGTTCTGCGCTGCTGCGATCAGCGGCGCCGTGCCGGTCAGCTGGAGGAAGAACAGCGAGCCGAGCAGCATCGCAAAGCTGACCGGTAGACCGAGGAGGACGGCGGCGAAGAACAGGACCAGCATCAGGCCGAGCGCCGCCTGTGGACCGGGGCGCGGGATGGCCGGCAGCGCGGTGATGGCGAGCACGATCGAAACAGTGACAGCGACGCCGGACAGCGTGCGCCAGGCGAGGGCAGGGCGGTAATCCGTCGCGAACCGCTCGATCGCAAACAGGACGACGAGCCCCATACCGACGCTGAGCGGTACGACGAACCACGCGGCGCTAATCTGCAGGATCGGGGTCGTGGACAGTGCGGTGATCGATAGAAGGTCGAGGGAGACGTAGCCGACCGTGGCCGCGGTCACGAGGACGAGACCGTCGATCGCGATCGCGACGGGCTCGCGCCAACCGGGCGGCAGCAGCTGGCGCACGAACTCGACGGTGGTGTGATGCTTGGCCCGGTAAGCTAAGGCGCCCCCGATGAAGGCAAGCGTCGTCAGGCAGAGCTTGGCTGCCTCGTCCGCCCACAACAGGGACAGATCGATCGTCGAGCGGGCGGTGATGTCCCAGAGGATGATCCCGAGTTCGCCGACGAGCGCCACGACCAGGAGGGTGCGGCAGAGCCACTCGACGAGGTCGAGCCCTCGACCGTACAGGCGGAGCGCGGCGTAGGGCGACAGGGCGAGCGTGGTCGGTGTCCGCTCGATCGCACCGCGGGCCAGCGCGGGCTCTCCGGCGGCCACGGGGCTAACCCTTCCTGACCTCCTTCATCACGGCATCGACCAGATCCGGCCCGATGATGTCGCGGAACTGCTTGTACACGGGCTCGACCTGCTTGCGGTACGCGTCTTGATCCACCGGCAGGATCGCCAGGCCCTTCGCCTTGAAGCGTGCGGCGGTCTCGTCGGTCGCCGCCGCGATCGTGGTGCGCCAATCGCCCGTCAGATCTTGCGCCGCCGCCCTGATCGCGCTTCGCGCTTGCTCGGGCAACGCGTCGAGCTTGGCCTTGCTCGCCATGAGGACCCCGACGTTGTAGACGTGATTGGTCGTATTGATCGTTCGCACGACCTCATCGTGCTTGCCGGCCGCGACCGAGATCATCGGCGTCTCGATAGCTTCGATCGTGTGCTGCGATAGCCCGAGATAGACTTCCGTGAGGTCGATTGCGATCGGGTTCGCGCTGAGCGTGCGGAACATCGCCGCGAAGATCGCGCCGGGTTGGACGCGGATCTTGAGCCCCTTGATATCAGTCGGCTCCGGCACCTTTCGCTCGACGGTCGATACGACGCGCCAACCCCAGTGTCCGTAGGACAACCCGTAAATGCCCTTGGCGGGCATGAGGTCGAGGAGTTGGCCGCCGATCGGCCCGTCCAGGACGCGCTCCGCGCTCTTGGCATCGGGGAAGAGGAAGGGCAAGTCCACCACTTGAAACCGTGGGAAGAGCGGCCCGATGAACCCAGAGGTGTGCGCACAAAGATCGATGATGCCGGTCTGCATGCCGGTCATGATGTTGGTGCCGCTGCCGAGCTGACCGATGCTGAACACCTGGATTTCTACAGCGCCGTCCGTCCGTTTGTTTACGTTCTCGGCAAAGCGCTTCAGCACAGCGTAAAGCGGATGCGCCTGCGTGTCGGCGAAGGTGAGCTTCAGTGTGTGGGTCGGTGTTGCGGCGAAGCCCGATCGTGCCAGGAACGGCAGAGCTACCGGCGCGCCGAGGACGGCACCTGCGAACGTGCGGCGACTGATCAAGGACGTTCCCTCGTTCCCTAGGCAGGCCTATTGGCTGGCCAACCACTTGTTCTTCGGCCCATTTTTCTAGGCCGCGGATTGATCGCGAGGATGTCCCCGGCCGGGGTGCCCGTCAATCATGCCCTACAGGCAGCAATGTACATCGGGTGACAGTTGGCTCCTGAATTTTAGCCGCTGATCCAGCGGCGCATCGTTTCCTCTATCAATTGCTGGCTTGCGCGCCCCGCAACCATATTAGACCAGACCAAGCGGACCAATTAAGGTAATCAATCCTCAGCACCAGATGCTTGCATTCTATACGATAGTGTAGACTTTCCCCATAATGCCCGGACGAAACATCCAGACCTGCCAGATCGTTGGATCTAGGAGATAATTCCGCTCTCAGACAGGAAGCTCCTTATTCGCGGTCTCAGGAGCCATCCAGATTGTCGGCAAGCCAATGAGATAGATTAGCGAGATGATTGCCAGAGCTTCCGGATACGATCCTGTCACGACCACGAGACTGCCGACGATCGTCGGCCCGAGAGCGCCTAGGATGCGCCCGAAGCTAAAAGCGAAGCCGGACCCGAAGGCCCGGCGGCGCGTCGGAAACAGCTCGGGCAGCCAGATCGTGTAGAGCGCGAACACCGCGTTGGTAAAGAAGCCGACGAGCGGCAGCAGCGCGATGAACAGCGTCACGCTGTCGAGCCAGACGGCGGCGCCGAGATAGGCCACGAGGTTGATGGTGAAGGCGCCGAGGAAGAAGGCCGTGGCCGTCCGGCGGCGGCTGCCGAACCATGTCGCGATGAACGGCATCGCGAGGCAGCCGATCAGCGTGCCGATGTTGGTGATGATCCCACTGATCGCCGCCACCTTCTGGGCGGCGGCGGGCGTCGAGCCGGCGGCAACGAGCTTGCTGATCACCAGGGTCGGTGCCCAGTAGGTCGAGGACCACAGGCCGAGGATGATGCAGGACATCATCAGCCCGGCCGCCCAGGTGGAGCGGCCCTGCGGCCCCGTGAACATGGCGGCGAGGCCCGGCTGATCAGGGCCGGACTCGGTCCGCGCCTGCTGTGCCCGCGGCGGCTCCTGCACGGTGGCGCGGATCGCCACCACGAGGAGGGCCGGCAGCACGCCCAGGAAGAACATGCCCCGCCAGCCGATCACCGGGGCGAGGAACGAAGCGGCCGCGCCCAGCAGCAGGCCGGTCGGCGTCGCGGTGTGGAGCCAGCCCGCGAGGCGCACGCGCTGATGCTCGCTCACCGATTCGTGGAGCAGCGGCGTGCCGGCCGCCCACTCGCCGCCGACGCCGAACCCCGCGCAGAACCGGAACACCGCGAAGGAGACAAGCCCGCCCGCGAGGCCGCAGAGCCCGGTGAACACCGAGTAGACGAGGATCGTCAGGCACATCACCTTCACGCGCCCGATCCGGTCGGCGAGCCAGCCCCAGAACATCGAGCAGGCCCAGCCGAGCATGAAGATCGAGAAGAAGTAGCCGCCATAGAGCGCGATCGTGCCGCGGGCGGGCTCTATGCCGCCGGCCGCGAGGAGGTCCGACACCGCCGGGACCAGCACGAAGATGTAGATGGCCGAGTCGAAGCCATCGAGCATCCAGCCCGCCCAGGTGATCCAGAAAACCCGGGTGCTCGATGTCATCCGTGCGGCTGTGGGCGTGCGGTCCGGGACCGCGGCGAGGCTCAAGCGGTCCATGGACGTCTCCGATCCGGCATGGTGTCCTCCCCTGATGGCCGCCCGGTCTCGGCGCCGGGCTGGCGGGTCATCAGATCACGCGCTTCTCCCGCAGGTCCGCCACCGCCTGCGCGTCGAAGCCGAAGGCGTTCAGGATCGCGTCGCTCTGCGCGCCGAGATCGGGCGCCGCTGTCCGCACGTGCCCTTCCGAGCGGGACATCCGGATCGGCTGGGCGACCAGACCGATGGGCCCGAGGCGCGGGTGCTCCACCGTCTCGGCCATGCCGAGATGCTGCACCTGCGGGTCGGAGAAGACCTCATCCATCGTGTAGACGGGGCCGCAGGCGATCTCGGCGGCGTTCAGGGCCTCGACCCACTGGGCGGCGTTCCGGGTCCGTGTCACCGCGGCGATCGCCTCGGCGAGGTCGTGGCGGTTGCGGCTGCGGGCCGGCTGGTCGGCGAAGCGCGGATCCTCGGCCCATTCGGGATGGCCCAGCACGCCGCACAGGCGCCGCCACATGGCCTCGCCGATCGGCGCAATGTTGACGTGTCCGTCGACGGTCGGGAACGCGCCCATCGGGCTCGCGGTCGGATGGTGGTTGCCGATCTGCGGCGGGACCTCGTGGTCCATGGTCCAGCGCGCCGCCTGGAAGTCGAGCAACGCGATCTGGGCCTGCAGCAGCGAGGTCTGGATCCACTGCCCCTGGCCCGACTGCTCCCGCTCTAGGAGCGCCGTCAGGATGCCGAGGGCGCAGTACAGGCCGGCGCTCGAATCGGCCACCGCGATGCCGGCCCGCACCGGCCCCCCGCCGACCTCGCCGGTGATCGACATCAGCCCGCCCATCCCCTGCGCGATCTGATCGAGGCCGGGGCGCATGCGGTAGGGGCCGTCTTGCCCGTAGCCGGAGATGCTGGCGTAGACGAGCCGGGGGTTCTCGGCCGCCAAATCCGCGTAGCCGATGCCGAGGCGGTCCTTCACGTCCGGTCGGAAGTTCTCGACGAGGACGTCGGCCGACCGGACGAGCCGCTTCAGCACGGCGACGCCCTCGGGGTGCTTCAGGTCGAGGGTGAGGCTGCGCTTGTTCCGGTGCAGGTTCTGGAAATCCGAGCCGTCGCGGTTGCCGCCGATCCGGTCGCCCCCGGGGGGCTCGATCTTGATGACGTCGGCGCCCCAATCGGCGAGCTGGCGCACGGCCGTGGGCCCCGAGCGCACGCGGGTAAGATCCAGTACCGTGAAGCGGCTCAGCGCGGTGGCAGAGGGCATGGGCGTCTCCCGGTTTCGCGTGACGTGGAGGTCGGGCGCCGCTCAGCGGCCCTTGAAGTTCGGCGGCCGCTTCTCGCGGAAGGCGATCGGACCCTCCCGGTAATCCTCGCTGGCGAAGCAGGCCTTGATCGCCCAGTCGATGGCGGCAAGCGCGTCCGGGCCGGGCTCGGTGGTGGCGGCGTCGATGGCGAGCTTGGCGGCCGCGATGGTCAGCGGCGCGTTGGCGGCGACGCCGGTCCCATAGGCGCGGACCTCCTCCTCCAGCGCCTCCCTGGGCACGACCCGGTTGATCAGCCCCATGCCGAGCGCCTCGGCGGTGTCGAACTGGCGCGCCGAGTAGAAGATGTCCTTGGCGCGCGAGGGCCCGACCACGTCGACGAGGCGGCGCATGCCGGCGTAGCGGTAGCCGAGCCCGAGCTTGGCCGCGGGAATGGCGAAGCGCGTGCCCTCGGCGGCGAAGCGCAGGTCGCAGGCCAGCGCCAGGGCGAGGCCGCCGCCGATGCAGTAGCCCCGCACCATGGCCAGCGTCGGCTTGGAGCAGGTCTGGATGATCGCGGTCGCCGCGTCGGCGGCGGCGTTGTAGGCCATCTGGGCCTCACCGGAGCCGCGCTTCGTCTCGAACTCGGAGATGTCGGCGCCGGACACGAATGCTTTCTCGCCCGCGCCCTTCAGCGCGACGATGCGGATCTCCGGATCCTCCGCAAGGCCGGCGATCGCTTCGGGCACGCCACCCCACATCTCGAACGTCATGGCGTTGTGCTTGGCGACATTGCTGAAGATCAGCCAGCCGATCGGCCCGTCCCGCTGCACGATGAGTTGGGGGTCTGCCATGGAATCAGTCCTCGGTTGGTTTGGCTGTGATCGTCACGGATCGGGAACCGGTCGCGCGCGTCGTCCCCGCCTGTAAGGCTTCCCGCGACCCGCTCCGGATCGAGGCTCGCGGTGCCGCCTTCCTTCAGGAACAGCGTCGTAATGAACGTGCAGGCGATGCAGGCACTGACGTAGTAGAAGAACAAGCTCTCGTAGCCGAGATGCTTGAACCAAAGGCCGACATACTCGGCGCTCCCGCCGAACAGGGATGTCGCCAGGGTATAGGGCAGGCCGACGCCCAGCACCCGCACGCTGGTCGGGAACAGCTCCGCCTTCACCACCGAGTTCACCGAGGTGTAGCCGGACACGATGACCAGCGCGATCATCAGGAGGGCCAACGCCGACCACGCGTCGTGGACGCGCGTCATCGCGGTCATCAGTGGCACGGTGCCCAGCGTCCCGAGCACGCCGAAGGCGAGCAGCAGGGGCTTGCGCCCGATCCGGTCCGACAGCGCCCCGAGCAGCGGCTGAAGCAGGGCGAACACGAACAGCGTGGTGCAGGAGACCAGCGTCGTCTGGTCCCGCGTCAGCCCCGCTGAGTTCGACAGGAAGCGGTGCATGTAGACGGTGTAGGTGAAGAACGCGACCGTGCCGCCGACCGTCATGCCGGCGACCAGCACCAGCGCGCGCGGGTTGGAGAGGAGCCGCAGGGTTGGCCGCTCGGGCAGACCCCTGCGCTTAAGCGCCTTGAACTGGTCCGTCTCGTCGATTTTCCGGCGCAGGGCGTAGCCGATGACCGCGCAGGCCGCCCCGATGGCGAACGGGATGCGCCAGCCCCAGGCGGCGATCTGGTCGGTGCTCAGGAGACTCCGCATCACGACGAGCAGGAGGGTTGCCAGCAGCTGGCCCGAGATCAGCGTCACGTAGTTGAAGCTGCTGAAGAATCCGCGGCGGCGGGGATCCGCGATTTCCGTCAGGTAGACGGAACTCGCCCCGTACTCGCCACCGAGCGACAAGCCCTGCAGCATGCGCGCGAGGAGCAGAACGGCCGGCGCCAGGATGCCGGCCTGCGCGTAGGTGGGGCAGACCGCGATCAGCAGGGAGCCCGCGCACATCAGGGTCACGCACAGGCTCAAAGCGGTGCGCCGCCCGTGCCGGTCGGCGTAGACGCCGAAGATCCAGCTTCCGAGGGGCCGCAGCAGGAAGCCCAGGGCGAAGATCCCGGCCGCGTTGAGGAGTTGCACGTTCGGCGAGTCGCCGGGGAAGAATTGCGGCGCGAAGTAGAGCGAGAACGCCGTGTAGATGTGCAGATCGAACCACTCGATCAGGTTGCCGACCGACCCGCCGAGGATCGAGGCGACGCGGTGGTGAAGGGCAGGGCGCGCCTCCCCGAGGGCGGTGTCCGTGGCGAGCATCGCGGATCCTCCGTTACCGTGTCGCAGAGGCAGCGCAGCGCCGCTCGAAGGCGGGGGCGAGCAGGGCCTGCACGCCCCCCAGGAAGGCGACTCCGGCCAGGAATAGGAGGCCGTAGGTGAAGTGCCCCGTCGCGTCCTTGATCCAGCCGACGAGGTAGGGGGGCAGGAAGCCCGACAGGTTGCCGAGCGCCGTCACCATGGCGATCGAGCCCGCCGCCGCCGGGCCGGGAAAGCTCTCCGTGTAGAGGGCGAGCGACGGGCCTTTCAGCCCGTAGATCCCGATCATCACCACGCAGATCGCGGCGAACTGCGCGAGCGGCTGGGCGAGCCAGACCGAGGCCGTGAGGCCGGCGGCGACCAGGAAGGTCATGGCGGCAGTCGGCACGATCCGGTCCGCGTGCCGGTCCGACCACCAGCCGCCCAGCACCATGGCCAGCGTGCCGAACGCGTAGGGGATCGCGGTCACGAAACCGGTCTGGGCGTTGGTCAGGCCGGCGGCCTTGATGATCTGCGGCAGCCACAGGCTCAGGCCGTAGCTCGCCGTCGTGACGTTGAAGAACAGGAGCGCGTAGAACAGCACCCGCGGATCGCGGATCGTCGCCCAGACGTTCCGCGCGGCGTGCGCCCGGACCGGCTCGGCGGCCAGCGTCCGGCGCAGCCAGTCCCGCTGCTCGCGGCTCAACCATTCGGCCTTGTCGGGCGTGTCGGTCAGGACGAACAGCAGCAGCACGCCGAGGACAACGGCCGGCAGCCCCTCGATGATGTACATCCACTGCCAGCCGGACAGGCCGAGCCACCCGTCGAGGCCGAGCAGCAGCCCGGAGATCGGCGCGCCGACGAGGCTCGAGACCGCCATGCCAACCAGCATGATGCCGATGCAGCGGGCGCGGTAGGCCTTCGGGTACCAGAGCGAGGCGAACAGGAGCAGGCCGGGGAAGAACCCGGCCTCCGCGACGCCGAGCAGGAACCGGGCGATGCAGAACGAGACCGGCCCGGTCACGAGCGCCATCCCGGCCGAGATGAAGCCCCAGGTGATCATGATGCGAGACAGCCAAATCCGGGCGCCGACCCGGCCCATCATCACGTTGCTCGGATACTCGAACAGGAAGTAGCCGAGGAAGAAGATCCCGGCGCCCCAGCCGTAGGCGGTGGCCGAGAGGCCGAGCTCCCGGTTGGCCGTCAGCGCCGCGAAGCCGACATTCACCCGGTCGATGAACGAGACCATGTAGGCGACGACGAGGATCGGCATGAACCGTCGGTTGATCCGGCGGATCGTGTCACGCTCCAGGTCCGTCACCGCGTCCGACCGCATGCCGTCCTGTACGGCGAGGCCGGCGGGGATTGCCCGCGTGTCCATGCGCTCTCCTCCCTGGAGGCCGCCGGCCGATCTCGCGGCTCTGGCGGGTGTGTTCTGGCGGCGCGGACGCCTAGTCCGGCCCCGGCGGTCCGAGCCCGAGCCGCGACACCGCCTCGGCCGGGGCCGTGTCGAGGGTCCGCAGGGTCGCGAGGAGATCGGCCGCTGCCGCCGCGCCCACGGCGGGCGCGGCGAGTTCGCGGAACTTGTCGGCCAGCTCGTCGTCGGTGAGCGGCGCGTCCGGGTCGCCCTTGCGGGTCGGCTGCCGCTGCGTGAGGCGGCGCCCGTCCGTCAGTGTGATGGTCACCACGGCCGAGCGCCGTCCCGGGAACGCGGCCTCGCACTCCGGATCGACCACCATCGCGACGCGGCGCATCAGCGCCTGGACCCGCGGATCGGCGAGGCGCTCCGGCGAGACCGCATCGAGCCGAACGCTGCCGTGGACCACGGCGCTCGCCACCGTGAAGGGCGTCGAGAACCGCCCCTCGAAGGGCGTTGCGACCGCGCGCCGGTCGGTGACGTCGAGGGCCGTCCGGTAGGTGCCGATGGTAATCGCCGCGATGGCGTCGAGGTCGAGATCCGGCCGCAGCGCCAGGGCGGCGTCGATGGCCGCGAAGGCGTGGCCGCAGCAGCCGTGGTTCTTGAACGTCATGGCGCAGATGTTGTAGCGGCGCCCCAGATCCTCGACGGCGCGCGCCCAGTCCGCGCCCCGGCTCATCGCGGCCCCGAACCCGGCCTCACCCTCCAGCACGTCGAGGGCGCCGGTGACGCCGCGGCTGGCCGCCAGGGCGGCGAGCGCCCCGGCCTCCGCGGCGTGCCCGGCATGGAGCGGCTTCGACATGGCGTCGGAGCGAAAGGCCTGCTGAAGCCCGGCCGCCATCGTGGCGGCGGTGGCCAGCGCGTGGGCCATGCGCCCGGCATCGAGGCCGAGCAGGGCAGCGGTCGCGGCGGCGGCCCCGAAGGTGCCGATCGTGCCGGTCGTGTGCCAGTAGCGATAGTGCGACGGCTGCACCGCCACGCCGATGCGCGTCGAGACCTCGTAGCCAATCACGATGGCGCGCAGCAAAGCCGCGCCGTCGGCGCCGGATGCCTGCGCGGCCGCGAGCGCCGCGCCGATCACCGGGCAGCCGGGATGGTAGATCGCATCGCGAAAGATGTCGTCGAACTCGATGATGTGCGAGGCGGTGGCGTTGATCAGCGCCGCCGTGCGTAAGGGCCCTCGGCGCCCGGTGCCGTACACCACGGCTCCGCCTTCCGCCCCGAACTCGTCCGCGAGCGCCGCGGCCAGCAGGGTCGCGGGCGGGAGCTGCGCGCCCGGCAGGAGCGCGGCGAACCAGTCGATCAGGGCGCGCTTGGCGTGGTGCAGTACGTCCGCCGGCAGCGATCGCTCGCACTCGGCGGCCGCGTAATCCGCCAGCGCCTCGATCACCGTGCCGGGGTGAGCCGCGGTCACGGCGATCAATCCCGGTAGGTCGGGTCGATCCGGTCGAGTTTGCGCAGGAGCGCCGGCCATTCGAGCACGCCGAACGGGCGGCGCACCTCGGGCCGGTAGAGGTGGTTGGTCTTGGCGATGACCTCATCCGACGGCAGGACGAGGTCGGTGCTCGCCGCCATCGCCATGAGCTGCGCCTTGCAGGCGAGTTCCGCGCGGTAGATGTTGCTGAAGGCCTGCGGCACGGTCGGCCCGACCACAAGCAGGCCGTGGTTGCGCAGAATCATCAGGTCGGCCTCGCCGAGATCGTCCACGATGCGCTTCTGCTCGTCGAGATCGACCGCCACGCCCTCGTAATCGTGGTAGGCGACGGTCGAGAAGCGCATCGCCGTCTGGGTCATCGGCAGGAGGCCGCACTTCATGGCGGAGATCGCCATGCCGGCTGGTGTGTGCGTGTGGATCACGCAATCGACCTCGTGCCGGGCACGGTGGACCGCGCTGTGGATCACGAAGCCGGCGCGGTTCACGCCGTAATCGAAATCGGGCTTGTCGACGATGTTGCCGTCGAAATCGATCTTGACGAGGTTCGAGGCCGAGATCTCCTCGTAGAGCAGCCCGTAGGCGTTGATCAGGAAGTGCTCCGGCTCGCCGGGGACGCGAACCGAGATGTGGTTCGCGATCATGTCGGTCATGTCCCAAAGCGCGACCAGCCGGTAGCAGGCCGCGAGGTTGACCCGCGCCTCCCATTCCTTGGGCGAGACCCGATCGCGCATCGAGGGCAGGTCGAGGTCGTAGCGCTTCCCCTGAAGCTCGGCGATGCCGCTCGTCATCCGCTCCTCCCGTCTGTCCGGCGCGGGTCCCGCGGGATCCGGCGCATCAGCGTGCGTTGACCGGAGGGTCGCTTACTTCCAAAAAATTTACAACCGTGAATTTTTAGGATCGGCGAGAGGCGGCCCGACGATGGTGCGCAGGCTCGCGAGGATCCGCTCCCGGTTCGGCTCGAGCCGCGACAGGGGGCCGGCGACGCCGAGGACGGTGGCCCGCCCGTCGGCCATCTTGGGTGCGAGCACCGCCATGGTCCCGGCGCCCTCGGTCACCTGATTGGCCGACCACGCGAAGCCGGCGGCGCGGACCTCCTGGAGGCCGTCCCAGAAGGCATCAAGGTCCAGCGTCACCCCGGCGCGCCGGTCGAGTTGACGGACGAGGCGGGCGATCGCGTCGCGGGACTGGTGCGCCAGCAGCATGCGCCCGGCGGCTGTGGAGTGGATCGGCCGGAACGTGCCGGGATGCAGGTGATAGCGCAGGAGATGGCGCGCCTGGACCACGTGAATGTACTGCACGTGGAGGTCGTTCTGCATCCCGAGCACGACGGTCTCGCCGGTCGCCTCCTGCAGCGCCTCCATCAGGCGGATCAGCACCCCGTCGCGGAACACGCAGGCCTGAACCCAGGCGCCCAGCATGGCGACCCGCATGGTCGGGCTGTAGGTGCGGCGCTCGAAGTCGTACGAGAGATAATCGAGGGCGAGTAGGCTCTTGAGCAGGGCCAGGGTGCTGGAGGCCGGGTAGCCCAGCGCCAGGGCGATCTCAGTGAGCGATTGCGGGCATTGGACGCGATCGAAATGCTCCAGCACCTCGACCACGCGGCGGGCCGACTTGACGGCCGCGCCCTGCGCCTCGGGCGGGATGTCCGCGCGCAGGGTCACGAGGGCCGCACCGCGCTGCGATTATTCACATCTATGAAACGCATGATCCGGCCTGTCCGCCCGCCGACCAGCCGTTGATACCGGAAGGCGCGGGGTCCCGGTAGCATCGCCGCTCACGGGAAGCCGTAGAGCGCGGCCGGGTTGTCCACCAGGATGCGGCTCAGGGTTTGGTCATCCGTCCAGCGCCGCAGCGCCCGCAGGAGATCCACATCCGACGGGACGCCCCGGTCGGTCGCGCCGCCGAAATAGTTGATGTGCGGCCAGTCGCTGCCCCAGACGAGCCGCTCCGGATTGGCCGCGATCAGGGCGGCCGCGAAGGGGTCCACGTCGTCGTAGGGGGGACCTGCCACGGTGAGGCGGTCCGCCCCCGAGATCTTGGTCCAGGCCACCCCGTCCGCCACCAGCCGGCACAGCCGTGCGAAGCCCGGATCGTCGATGCCCCGGGCCGTGCTCATGCGGCCCATATGGTCGATCACCACCGGCATGCCGCAAGCGGCCAGCGCCGGCCAGAGCTCGGGCAGGTCCGGCGCGTGCAGCCAGGCCTGGAGATGCCAGCCCCGCGCCTTCAGCCGCGGCGCGAGCGCCCTCAAAACCTCCAGCCCCATGCCGTTGCGGTAGACCTGATGGCCGTCCCGCCGGAACAGGTTGACGCGCACGCCACGCACGCCAGCCGCCGTCAGGGCATCGAGTTCGGCCTCGGTGACGCCCTCGGCCAGGACCGCGACGCCGCGCAGGCGGTCGGGGGCCAGCGCGAGTGCATCCAGCATGGCGCGGTTATCGACCCCATAGGCGCTGGCGGTGACGATCACGCACCGCGCGAGACCCATGGCGTCGAGCTGACGCAGCAGGGCCGCGCCGTCGTTCTCCGGCGGTGTGTAGCTGCGGTCCTCCGCCAGGGGGTAGCGGGCGTAGGGCCCGAACACGTGGGTGTGGCTGTCGCAGGCGCCGTCCGGCAGCGCGAAGGTCGGCGGCTCGGGGACTTTCGGGGCGAGGCAGTCGCGGCTCATCGGCGTCCTCCGGCTTGACTCCGGCGCCTTTGATGGCTCGCCTCGGATGCGGCCGCAATGCACGGATATGAATTTTTTGATGCAGCCTCGGCAGCGCCGAGGGAAAAGCCGGCTTCTGTCTACAACGAACCGTCGATCAGCAAAGATTCGGCTCTGTTACAGGTACTGACGCCCAAACGGGTGTCCCGCTTCGTCATTCGCCGCATGCCTCGACGGCGCCGGGACGCCTGCACCTATAGACAGCGGGCAGCCAATCTTACACACTTGTGAAGTACGGGCTCAGACTTGGCTGTCTTGCGGGCGTCGGGACAACCGGCCCAGCACCGAACGGAAGATCGATGGCGTCAGGCGCCCAGAAACTGCCCGGCCACACGGAAGCGATCCCCGGCACGGCGGCCACCGAGACGGCCGCCGGCACGCGCCGGCGCGGCAAGCCCGTCGCGCTGGCCCTGGCGGATTACGAGGCGGCGGCGCGGCGACACCTGCCGCGGCCCGTGTTCGGCTACATCGCGGGCGCCGCGGAGACCAACGCGGCGCTCGACGACAATCGGCGGGCGCTTCGGGAGGTCGGGTTCGTGCCACGGGTCCTGGTTGGGGCCGGGGCGCGCAAGGCCGCCACGACGCTGCTCGGCCGGGACTATGCCGCGCCGTTCGGCATCGCTCCGATGGGCCTGAGCGCGCTCGCCGCCTATCGCGGCGACATCGTGCTGGCCGCGGCCGCGCGGGCGGCGCGGATGCCGATGATCATGAGCGGCTCTTCCCTCATCCGCATGGAGGACGTGATCCCGCACAACCCGGACGCGTGGTTCCAGGCCTACCTGCCCGCCGAGCCCGACCGGATCGCGGCCCTGGTCGACCGGGTGGCGAAGGCGGGCTTCGGCACGTTGGTCGTGACCGTCGACACCGTGATTTCCGGCAACCGCGAGAACATCACCCGCACCGGCTTCTCGACGCCGCTCCGGCCGAGCCTGCGGCTGGCCCTCGATGGGCTCTCGCGCCCGCGCTGGACCGCGGGCACGTTCCTGCGCACGCTGGTGCGCCACGGCATGCCGCATTTCGAGAACTCCTACGCGGTGCGGGGGGCGCCGATCCTGTCCGCCTCGGTGCTGCGGGATTTCGGCAACCGTGACCACCTGTGCTGGGACCACCTGCGGCTGGTGCGAGAGCGTTGGCGCGGCCGGCTCGTCATCAAGGGGATCATGGCGGCAGCCGACGCCGTCGTGGCCCGGGATCTCGGGGCCGACGGCGTGATCCTGTCGAACCATGGCGGCCGCCAGCTCGACGCGACGGTCTCGCCCTTTCGCACCCTGCCGGCGGTCGTCGCGGCGCTCGGCGGCACGATCCCGGTGATGATCGACAGCGGCTTCCGCCGCGGCACCGACGTGCTGAAGGCGCTGGCGCTGGGCGCCGCCTTCGTGTTCGTCGGACGGCCGTTCCTCTACGCCGCCGCGGTCGGCGGCCAGCCCGAGGTCGAGCGCGCGATCGCGATCCTGAAGGACGAAGTCGTCCGCAACATGGGCCTGCTCAGCGTGAACACCCTGTCCGAACTCGGACCCGACCGCCTGCACCGGATCCCCGTCGGGCCGACCCCGTGAACCTCCGAGGCGGCGAAGCACATGAGCAGTGAAGCATCACGGGACAAGGCGGACGAGCTCAGGCCGGACGTGCTGCTGGCGATCGACCTCGCGGCCTTCGCCCTCGACCGGCTGCAGGCGCACTTCACCGTGCACCAAGCCCTCACGCCCGAGGCCCGCGCTGAGGTCGCCGCGCGGGCGGGCGAACGCATCCGGGCCATCGTGACGAACGGGACGACGCCGATCCCGGCCGGCCTGATCGACGCGCTGCCGGATCTCGGCATCATCTGCGCGCAGGGCGTCGGCTACGAGGGTGTCGACCTGACGGCGGCCCGGGCGCGCGGGATCGTCATCACGCACGGCACCGGCACCAACGCGGCCTGCGTGGCCGATCACGCGCTGGGCCTGTTCCTGGCGGTGCTGCGCGACATTCCGCGGTTCGATGCCGCCGTGCGGGCGGGCCGCTGGCGGGAGGGCGGGACCGCCCGGCCGGGGGCGCAGGGCAAGCGCGCCGGGATCCTGGGGCTTGGCGGGATCGGCAGCCGAATCGCCCGGCGCTGCGCCGGCTTCGACATGGCGGTTCGCTACCACAACCGCCGGCCTGTCCCTGACGCGCCGTGGGACTACGCGTCGAGCCTGGGCGATCTCTGTGCCTGGGCGGACGTGCTGTTCGTGGCGCTGCCGGGCGGCGCCGCGACCCGCCACTGCGTCGGCCGCGCGGCCCTCGACGCCCTTGGCCCTACAGGCTTCCTCGTCAATGTCGGGCGCGGCTCGGTCGTGGACACCGAGGCCCTGATCGAGGCCCTGGGGGCGGGCCGCCTCGCCGGGGCGGCCCTCGACGTGATCGAGGGCGAGCCTGCGGTGCCGGAAGCCCTGTGCGCGCTGCCGAGCGTCGTGCTGTCGCCCCACATCGCCGGCCGCTCGCCAGAGACTCTGGAGGCGACGATCAATCAGGTCGTGGCCAACCTCGCCGCTTTCTTCGCGGGCGAGCCCGTCCTTTCGCCGATCCCCGAGCGCGCCTGAGCCGCGCGCTGCACGAACCGCCCGGAGTCCCGATGTCACCGAGAACCAATCCGATGCAGGCGAGCCGCCGGGCCCTGCTGCGCGGCGCCGCCGCTGCCATCCTGGGAACCGCGCCGTTGCGCGCCCTGGCGGCCACAGGCACGATCAGTCCGGTCATGGCGAAGCTCAGCGCCTACATGGCCGAGGCCGGGGACCGGGCCTTGCCAGACGCGGTCGTCGAGGCGGCCAAGCACCACATCCTCGACACGTTCGCCGCCATGGTGTCGGGCTCCGGCCTGCTGCCGGCCAAGGCCGCCTACAACTTCGCGGCCTCTTACGGCGGTTCGGGCGAGGCTACCCTCGTTGCTGCCAAAACGACGGCCGACCCACTCGTGGCAGCCCTGGTCAACGGCATGCTGGCGCATTCGGACGAGACCGACGACTCGAACGAGTTCTCGCAATCTCATCCGGGCGCGCCGATCGTGCCGGCGGCCCTTGCCGCCGCCGAGAAGTTCGGGATCGACGGAACGCGCTTCCTGCGCGCCGTGACGCTGGGCTACGACGTCGGCCCGCGGGTCACCCTCAGCTTCGACGCGATCCCGTTCCGCAACACCAGCCACAAGAGCACCCACGCTATCGCGGGCACCTTCGGGGCCGCGGCCGCCGCCGCCTGCGCCGCCGGGCTCGACGCACAGCGGATGCGCTGGGTGCTTGACTACGCGGCCCAGCAATCCTCCGGCATCGGCGCCTGGACGCGCGACACGCAGCACATCGAGAAATCCTTCGTGTTCGCCGGCATGCCCGCGCGCAGCGGCCTCACCGCGGCGCTGATGGTGAAGGCCGGATGCACCGGCATCGACGACATCTTCTCGGGTGCCGACAATTACTTCCTAGCCTACGCGCCCGATGCCCGCCTGGATGAGCTGACGGCCGAACTCGGCGCGCGCTACGAGATCGCCCGCACCAACATCAAGAAATGGACCGTGGGCTCCCCGATCCAGGCGCCGCTGGATGCCCTGAGCAACATCCTGCAGCGACGTCGCATCGACCCCGAAGCGGTGACCTCGGTTGCCGTCCGCGTGGCCCACACCGAGGCGCGGGTCGTCGACAACCGCGACATGCCCGACATCTGCCTCCAGCACATGGTGGCGATCATGCTGCTCGATGGGACGGCTTCGTTCCAGGCGGCGCACGATAAGGACCGCATGGTCGATCCGACGGTCCTACGTCTGCGCACCAAGGTCCGGCTGATCCCGAGCGACGAGCTGGAGCGCCTCGAACCGGCGCGCGCTGCCATCGTGGAGATCGTGTTGAACGACGGGACGGTGCTGACCGACAAGGTGCTCGCGGTCCGCGGCACGGCCGACAACCCAATGCCGCGCGCGGAGGTGATCACCAAGTGCCGCGACTTAATGGCGCCGGTCCTCGGCGCGGACAAGACGTCCCGGCTCATCGAAGCCGTCCTCGCCCTCGAGACGGTTGGGACTATGCGCGATGTCGCGGCCTTGCTGCGCCTGAGCTGAGCGAACCCATGAGCGCATCAGGGGCGGTGCGTTCCGCGCCAGGCGACGAGAGCTGAGCCAGGAGGATCCGACGATGACGTTGAGCCGCAAGCGATTCCTGTCCGGCCTGGCGGCGCTCGGCGCCGGGATGAGTCTCCTGCCCGTCGCGCCCCGACGGGCCTTCGCCGCCGACACGCCGGCCGCGCCGGCCGGCACCGCCGAGGTGACGGCGGAGACAGCCGCGTTCGTGACTGCGACCTGCTACGAGGACTTGCCGCCGGAGCTGATCGCGCTCGGCAAGCAGCACATCCTCGACGCGCTCGGCCTCGCCATCGCCGGCCAGAAGGCCGAGACCGGCCCGATCGTGCATCGCTACCTCGCCGAGCTCGGCGTCCTGAACGGGCTGTCCACCGTGCTCGGAACGGATCAGCACGCCGCCCCGCGCTTCGCCGCCTTCGCCAACGGCGTCGCCATCCACGCCGACGATTTCGACGACACGCAGCTCGCCGTCGCGAAGGACCGCGTCTACGGTCTGCTGACCCACCCCACGGTGCCGACTCTGCCTCCCGCCCTGGCACTGGCGGAAGCCTTGAACAAGTCCGGCCGCGACTTCATGCTGGCCTACCATCTCGGCGTCGAGGTCGCTACGAAGCTCGCCGAGGCGATTGCGCCCCGCTCCTACGAGAGCGGCTTCCACTCCACCAGCATGTGCGGAGTGTTCGGCTCGGCGGCGGCCGCGGGGAAGCTGCGCGGCCTCGACGCCAAGCAGTTGCGCAACGCCTTCGGGGTGGTCGGCGCGGAGGCCGGCGGCCTGCGTGAGAATTTCGGCACGATGACCAAGCCGTTCCAGGCCGGCCACAGCGCCGAGGCGGGCATCGTGGCGGCCGACCTCGCGGCCCTGGGCTGGACGGCGGCCGAGGACATCCTCGAGGCCAAACGCGGCTTCTTCGCCGCCTTCGGGGGCGGCTGGGATCCCGGGGCAATCGTCGGCCGCCTGGGCCGGCCGTGGTCGCTGCTCTCGCCCGGCGTGTCGATCAAGCCGTATCCCTCGGGCTCGCTCACGCACCCCGCCATGGACGTGATGGCGGCTCTCATCGCGCAGCACGGCATCCGGCCGCAGGAGGTGGCTCAGGTCCGGGTCGGCGCCAACCGGCAGATGCTCAACACGCTGATCCACCACCGGCCCAGGACGGGCCTGCAGGCCAAGTTCAGCATGGAGTACTGCATGGCCGTGCTGCTGGTGCTCGGCAAGGCGGGGCTCGGGCAGTTCCAGGACGACGTGGTCAACCGGCCAGAGCTGCAGGCCATGATCGACCGGGTCACCTTCTACAACAACCCGGACGCGGACGCGGCCGGCGCCGACAAGATGCGTAGCTACGTCGAGGTGCAGTTGACAGACGGGCGCGCCGTCTCGGGTCAGGGCGACTTCGCCCGCGGCAGCCCGGAGAAGCCGATGAGCTTCGACGACACCGTGGCCAAGTTCGAGGGCTGCGCCGACTTCGCCGGGCTGCCGCGCGACCGGGTCGGGCGAATCGTGTCCGCCGTCCGAAACCTGGAGGCGGTCCCGGACATGCGCGCGGTCTGCACCGGCCTCTTCGCCTGAGCCTCGGCGGCATCCGCGGCGTCGCCTTGTGGTCGGCCGGCAGCGGGCCGATCCGTATCGGCGGCCTCTCCGTCCGTGCGAATGCTGGCGCCGCGTTTCGACGGCGAGGGGTGATGGAGCGGATCGACTTCCTGGGCCTTCAGGCCTTCCTCAGCATCGCCAACTGGGGGAGCTTCAACCGGGCCGCGGCCAGCCTCAGCCTCTCGCAGGCCGCCCTGAGCCACCGCCTGAAGAAGCTGGAGGACGAACTCGGCGTCAGGCTCGTCGCACGGACGACGCGGCAGGTGACGCTGACGCCCGCCGGCGTCGAGCTTCTGCCGAGCGCGCAGCGCATCGTCGACGAGCTGTCCCAGATCTTCGGAACCCTGCGGCGGCAGGGCCGCGAGAGCCAGGACGTCGTCCGCTTCGGCTGCCTGCCGACGATCGCCGGTCACCACCTGCCCGCCATCCTGCGGGGCTTCAGCGCCGCTCACCCGGGCGTGCTGGTGCGCGTCCTCGATCAATCAGCCACCGCGATCATCGAGCGCGTGCGGGCGGGCGAGGCCGAATTCGGCATCACCATCATGTCGGCGCAGCACTACGACCTCGACATCACCCCGATCCACCAGGAAGCCTTCGTGCTGGTGTGCCGGGCCGATCACGCGCTCGCCGACGCAAAGGTGGTGACGTGGTCCGAGCTGGACCGTGAAATTCTCATCAGGATCGGGGAGCAGACCGGCAACAACTTGCTCATCGCGGCGGGGCTGGGGGGACGCTACGCCGACGTGACCTGGGCCTACGAGGTGCACCGCGTCGCCACCGCCATCGGCATGGTGCGCGGGGGCCTGGGCGTGACCGTCGTGCCGCGCCTCGCCTTTCAGGCCGCCGAAGAGGGAAAGATCGTCGCCGTGCCGCTCCGGGCGCCGAGCATCGCGCGGACGATCGGCATCGTGACGCGCCGCAATCACACCCTGTCACCGGTGGCGGAGAGCTTGGCCCGGATGATCCGGGCGTACTTCAACGCGCTCTGACCGCGCCGCCCGCCCGGCAGGAAGGAACCGCCCGGATGGCATCGCGCCGGCATGCCCGAACCCGCGGGCATTATTCGATGACGCGCATCAATAGCCTCAATCTAATCATTTGTTTGCTCGGGCGGCCGGCGATAGCTCTGCATGCACAATAGTGCGCGAGAGGCGACGCACGCTCCGGGAGAGATGAGATATGGCGGCCGCAGCGCGATCGGGCCTCGTGGTGACAGCCCATCCGGGCGACTTCGTCTGGCGCGCTGGCGGCGCCATCGCCCTGCACGCACGCAAGGGCTACCGGATGAAGATCGTCTGCCTGTCGTTCGGCGAGCGCGGCGAGAGCCAATGGGCCTGGAAGAAGGCGGGCGTGCGGATCGAGGACGTGAAGGCCCAGCGCCGCGCCGAGGCCGAGGAGGCGGCCGGCATTCTCGGCGCCGAAATCGAGTTCCTCGACGTCGGCGACTATCCCCTGCGCGTCGGCGAGGCCGTCCTCGACCGGCTCGTCGACGTCTATCGGGAGGAGCGTCCGGCCTTCGTGCTGACCCACGCCCTGGAAGACCCCTACAATTTCGACCATCCGGTCGCCGCCCACGTGGCGCAGGAGGCCCGGGTGATCGCCCAGGCCGCCGGGCACAAGCCGGACCCGGACCGCAGCTACGCCGCGCCGCCCGTGTTCCTGTTCGAGCCGCACCAGCCGGAGCAGTGCAACTTCAAGCCCCAGGTCATCCTGAACATCGATGCCGTGTGGGAGACCAAGTTCCGCGCGTTCCAGGTGCTCGCCGCCCAGAAGCACCTCTGGGAATACTACACCCGCGTGGCGCTCAACCGCGGCGTCCAGGGCGGCCGCAACTCCGGAACCGCGATGACCTACGGGGAGGCCTATCAGCGCCTCTTCCCGATGACGCTGGAGGAACTGGCATGAGGACCGTCGTCGTCCGCAACATCCCCCGCGTCGCGCCGGCCGTCGCCGCGACGCTCGCCCGGCACGGCGTCTCCACGGTCCACGAGGCGCAGGGGCGTACCGGCCTCCTGAAGACCTACATGCGCCCGATCTGGGAGGGCGCCGCGATCGCCGGCAGCGCCGTGACCGTGCTGGCGCAGCCCGGCGACAACTGGATGCTGCACGTGGCCATCGAGCAGTGCCGCCCCGGCGACGTCCTGGTAGTCGCCTGCACGACCGACAACACCGACGGCATGTTCGGCGACCTGCTGGCCACCTCGCTGAAGGCACGCGGCGGCGTCGGCCTGGTGATCGACGCGGGCTGCCGCGACGTGCGCACGCTCAAGGAGATGGGCTTCCCGGTCTGGTCGCGGGCGATCTCCGCCAAGGGCACGGTCAAGGCGACGCTGGGCAGCGTCAACGTCCCCGTGGTCTGCGCCGGCGCCCTGGTCCGGCCGGGGGACGCGATCGTGGCGGACGATGACGGCGTCGTGGTCGTGCCCCATGCCGACGCCGAGGCCGTCGCCGCGCAGGCGGACGCGCGGGCCGCCAACGAAGTCGCCAAGCGCGCCCGGCTCGCGGCCGGCGAGCTCGGCCTCGACCTCTACGGGATGCGCGACGCGCTGGCCGCCGCCGGCCTCGAGTACCGCGACGACCCGCTGGACTGACGAACACGAGAGACAGGCGCCGGCAGATCGTTCGCGAAGAGACGGCACCGGCTGAACCGTGCCTGCGCCCGGCCGGCAGCCCGGGCGGCACACGATCCCGTATGGCTGGAGGAGACGCGCCATGATGAAGCTCGGCTGGTACCACACGCTCGATCAGACCGAGCGCCGAACCTACTGGGCCTGCTTCGCGGGGTTCGGCCTCGATGCCATGGACACGACGATCTACGCTCTCGTCATCCCGGCACTGATCGCGACGCTCGGCCTGACGCAGGCCGAGGCTGGATACCTCGCCACGGCCTCCCTCGCCGGGGCCGCGGTCGGCGGCTGGGCCGCCGGCATCCTGGCCGACCGGATCGGACGGGTCAGGATCCTGCAGCTCACCATCCTAATGGTCGCGGGTTTCACCTGCCTGGCGGCGTTCATGAGCGACGTCTGGTCCCTGGCCCTCGTCCGCTTCCTCCAAGGCCTCGGCTACGGCGGCGAGGCCGCGGTCGGCGGCGTCCTGATCAGTGAGGTGATCCGGCCGGCCCTGCGTGGGCGCGTCGCGGCTTCCGTCCAGAGCAGCTACGCGGTCGGCTACGCGATCTCGGTCAGCATGCTGCCGGTCATCGCGTCCCTGTTCTCCGAGGAGATGGGCTGGCGCGTCTTCTTCGCCATCGGCATCATCCCGGCAGGACTCGTGTTCTTCATCCGCCGGCTGGTGCCTGAATCCGGCATCTACGCCGAGACGCGGGCGGCGCAGCGCGACGGCGCCGTGCCGCCGCCGTTCTGGACGATCTTCACCGGCCGGCACCTGCGCCGCACGGCCGCGGCCGCGGTTATGTCGACCGGCATCTTCGGCGGCGCCTACGTGATGATCACGTGGCTGCCGACCTACCTGCGCACGGCGCTCGGCCTCTCGATCAAGTCGAGCATCGGCTATCTCGCGATGAACATCCTCGGCTCCCTCGTCGGGCCGCTTCTCTTCGGATGGCTTTCGGACCGGATCGGCCGCCGCCCCGCCTTCATGACCTTCCTCGTACTGCAGTCCGGCAACGTCGCGATTCTCCTGCTCGCGCCGATCGGCCTCAGCACGACCATCGTCCTGAGCTTCTTCCTAGGCGCGTTCCAGGGGGCTCTGGCCTCGGGCATGCTGCCGACCTTCGCGGAGCTATTCCCGACCTCGATCCGGGCGAGCGGCCAGGGCTTCTGCCTCGGGGGCGGTCGCGGCTTCGGTTCGGTCGTGCCCGCCACGGTGGGCATCCTGGCCGCGAGCTTGCCGCTGGGGACGGCAATGGGCGCCTGCGCCCTCTGCGCCTACGGGGTCGCCTTCTGCGCGGCGCTGCTCATGCCGGAAACGGCCGGAACGGATCTCCACGACCAGAGTGGCGGCCAGGCATCAGCAGTCGGTCAAACTCAACACGCATCGCGCGTCGTGTCGGCCTAGATCTGCAACCGAGCGGCCGCGTCTCAACCTTTGGGGCTGAAAGCCGCTGGTCCGCTCTCGGCCAGACATCGCCATGCCGGATCGCCGATAAGCGCAAAAGTGGTCGTTCGGCTTTGCGCCCATCCCGGCCATTCGATGGGTTATCACGAGTTCCCACAAGCAGACGTTACCACCGACGTTCGGAGAGCGGCCTACGGGATGATCTAACGGTACGGAAGCGGCTGCCGACATGGCCGAACAGTCCTTCACCGTGTCTGTCCCGCGGCAATCCCGCCGAGTTCTAGAAGGATCTCAGATGTGTGCGATTTTGCGTTCCAAAAGGCAGAGACCACCCGATGGAACGCTTATGATTCTTGGTACGGACCGTTCCACAGGAGCGGGCCCTATTGGACCGATTTTGGTAGTGGGGTTCGGTGCACGAGCTTGCAGCAATCGCCTTGGAGGCGGGTGCAACGGCTGCAGCGGGTGGGAAGCGGGATTTGACGTAACGCTTGGAAGCGGACCTTCAACTCCGCTCCCGGCTCAGTCGTTCGGGGTGATGCAGTTGGTATTTTTAAGGATCGCCCTCGGTCAAACACCATTTGGCGCAGCTCGCTTTCGCGCAGTACCAGCAGGTGCTCGATAAGCTCTAGCTTAGAACGCCTTCAGATTTGAACCTTTATAAGTGTGTGATCTATAACACGTTTTTGGCTTGCCCAAGGATCTGTGAACGGTGATCACTCGGGCGTTGCGCCGTTCAAGGCGCGTGTCAGCGTGATCTATGCCTTATCGTTCCTCGCTCCTCGCCGTCCTTCTCGCCACCACCACCCTCGCTGGGAATGCGAGCGCGCAGGACGGGACCATCCAGCTCAACGAGATCTCAGTCGACGCGGCAGGACCCGGCAGCTCTGCCCCGGGACCGATGGGCTCCGGCGGCCTCAACCTCAGTGCGGGCGACGGCGGCACGGCCGCGACCAGCGGCGGTGGCGGTGGTCCGTCCGGCATCACCGGCTACACCGCCCGCGTGACGACTGCGGGAACGAAGACTAACACGCCAATCATCGAGACGCCGCAATCGATCTCCGTCGTCACCCGGGAGCAGCTCAACGACCGCAACGTCCAGACCCTGAGCGATGCGATCAACTACGTCCCCGGCGCCATATCGGCCCGGTCGGGCTTCGATCCGCGCTTCGACCAGATCTTCATCCGCGGCTTCGACGTGCTCACCAACCAGGGCACCTATCGCGACGGCCTGCGCGTAATCGGCAGCGGGTTCATCTTCCCGCGCATCGAGCCCTACGGCGCGGAGGCCGTGACCATCCTACGCGGGCCGTCCGCCGGTCTCTACGGCCTCGGCTCGCCGGGCGGCATCCTCGACATCACGAGCAAGCGCCCGGTTTTCGTGCCATTCGGCGAGGTCCAGTTCCAGGCCGGTAGCTTCGACCGCGTCCAGGGCAACTTCGACTTCGGTGGCCCAGTCGAGGGCTCGGGCGGTACCATGGCCTACAGGCTGACCGGCATCCGTCGCGAGGCAGGCACCTTCATCGGCCTCGGCACCAACGACGACCGGTTCAACATCGCGCCCGCCTTTACCTGGAAACCCGATGCCGCCACGACGTTCACGTTCCTGAGTGAGTTTCAAACGACCAACACGCCAGCCACGACGTTCTACTACAACTACCCAGGTTTCCGGGCGAGCCCGTACTATATGGGCGACCCGCGCTTCGCCGGTCTCGACCAGACGCAGTATCGGGTCGGCTACGCCTTCGAGCATTTCATCACGCCCGATTTGGTCTTCCGCCAGAACTTCCGGCACTACGGCGTCTTCCTCAGCGGGAAGTACGTCGATATCAACGGCATAAACGACGCAAACACGATCGGCACGCGCGACACTGGCTACATCCGCGAAGGCTTGGTGCAGCAGACGCTGGACAACCAGTTGGAGGAGCGCTTCGCCACCGGCCCGATCGCTCACACCGTGGTCGGGGGCGTCGACTATGCGCGGTACAGCTTGAGCCAGCGCCTCGGCTTCGGCCTTGCCCCAGATCTGAACCTGATCACGCGGAACTACGGCCAACAGTTCATCGCCACGCCGACCCTCGGGTCCGCCGCGCGTCAGACCCAGGAGCAGATCGGCGTCTACCTGCAGGATCAGGCCAAGTTTGGCGACTTCATCCTCACCCTGAACGGACGCCACGATTGGGTCTTCCAGGACAACTTCACGACCCCCGACAGCGCGGTCTCACGCCAGAACAACAGCGCGTTCACGGGCCGGGTCGGACTGGGTTACGTCCTAGCGCCGGGCCTCGTGCCCTACGCCAGCTACGCCACGACCTTCACCCCGCAGGTGGGCCTCGACCGAAACGGACAGGCGTTCAAGCCGGCGACCGGTGATCAAATCGAGGCGGGCGTGAAGTACCTGATCCCCGGCACCAACATCCAAACCGCGTTCGCCGGCTTCGACATCACACAGTCGAACATTTTGATCCCCGACGCGTCCTCCCTCGCGTTCCAGACCGCCGGCGGTGCCGTGCGCTCGAAGGGCTTCGAGGCCGAGGCGACCGCCAACCTCGCCCCAGGCACCAACCTGACGATCGCCTACACCCACGTCGACATCCGGTTCGTGAACTCGGTCTCCTCAACCGGCCAGTCGCTCGCTGGCAACCTCGTCTCGGGCATTCCCCAGGATACCTACGCGTCGTTCCTGACCTACGCGTTCCCACCGTCCTCGCCTCTGCGCGGCCTTCAGATCGGCGGTGGCATCCGCTACATCGGTGCGAGCTTCGCCGACGATCAGAACACGGTGCGCAACACTGCCGTCACGCTCTACGACGCTTTGGTGGCCTACGACTTCGCGGCGCTCGACCCGAAGTACAAGGGCTTCCGTGCGCAGCTCAACGGCTACAACATCTTCGATCGGAACTATCAGACCTGCTCGTTTGGGTTCTGCAATCGCAACCAGCCGGCGACGGTCATTGGCAGCCTGATCTACCGGTGGTGAGAGGCGCCCCCTTCAACGGCTGGGTATTCGAGTGCTGAACCGTTACACCAGCACGACGACCGCGGCGCGCTGCATGGCGGGCTGCGGCTGAGGTGATACGGGCGTGAGAGGATGCCGTGTACGAGATCGATCTGACCCCAACTTACCAGGACACCCTTCGTCTCGCGCAGCTCCGGAAGCAGGCGAAGAGCCTCGGACTGAAGTTGTCGAAGTCGCGCTGGCGTCAGTCTTATATTCGGAACCGCGGCGGCCTGATCCTCCTCGATAGTCGGGACGAGGTCGTCGCAGGGGACGGCTACAGTCTCAATCTGGCGGCGGCCGAGAGGATCTTGTCCGTCATGGCCGATCAAATGCCCTCTTCGATGGCACGATCGATGGAACGTATGGGGTCGGCATAGAAAGCTTTGCTCAATAAGCGCCCCAGTGCCGGTAAGCAGACCTTTCCGAGGTCCTAGAAGGGTCGACGCTGCGTGAAAACGTGGAGGCGGTAGAAGGACCTTCTCTCCGGCTCCCTGCCCGATATCGGAAAGGGCACCCTACTGTCTTCAAGGCCGCCATTTGGAGGGCAGGGATGCCTCGCGCAGAGAAGATTGATCTGCGATTCCGGAACGCGCCTGCGTTTTCACACAGCCTGGGTCGAAAGCAGACTCTGGACTCTACGCGGGAAAGATATGTAGCATCGTGCCGATCACGCCAAGCGCACATATGCCGATTAGAGCCGCTGTGATGTACAATAGCATCCAGCTTTCACTTTTGATGGGCGAGTGGCTGTCGTCGTCAGGATCGCCAAACCAATCTGTCACGTGGTCATATCATGTCCGGCAAGTTGGAGAGCGGCTTATGTACGCTATGCAATGAGGACATAAACCTAGAAGCTTCTTCCGGTCTGCCCGTGACCCCCGAGCGATCTGCTTGATCGTCTACGGCGAGCTCGCCATCGGCGTGACGACGTGCATAAAGCTCGCCAGGCCAGCGCTCCGCACCGGGTGGAAGGGTTTAGCCTGTGCTTCGCAGTATCGTTTCAGGTGAAGGCTCGCCTCGTGGCTGACACAACTCACGGGGAACACCGCTAGATCCGCTTGCCCAACCAGCCCCGCCAGAAGGCACAGGTTGTCCTCGATACCTCCGTCATGGTTGAGCAGCCTGCCGCCCCTGGCCTCCACGAAGCGGCGGAGATTGGCCACCTGACGCCGCCGGCCGCCAACATAGAGGATGACCTGTCCGTCTAGCCGTCCCGATGTTTGGCTATCGGCTGTATCCACGCTCGGAACATCCAGAGCCGCTTCGAGGGCAGCCAGTTCCCTTTCGGCAACTGATCGGCGGGCTATCTCCGTGGCTAGATCAGCGCTGAGGCGTTCGGCTGCGCCAGCCAGCACCGCAAGCCGCTCCTCCAACGCGGTCGCATGCGCGATCTCCCGGGCCAGCCGCACCTCCAGGCCGCGCGTGGACGGTGGCTCGATGGTCGTAGTAGCCGGGATGGGACGCTCGATTTCGATCGTCCGGGTGCGCTTCCTGAGATCGTCGCGCTCGCGCATGAGCGCCATGATGCGCTCGTCCCGTGCCGCGAGCGCTTCATCGCGTCGGCCCAACTCCTCTTCGAGATGGCGCAGGCGGCGGATGTCGGCCCGGTTCGACTGACCGACGAGGTGCGAGAGCATGTGCACTTCGCCGAAGATTTCCTGCACGAGTGGCCAGTCGGTGGCTGGGTGGGTGATCGCTGCCCAATAGGCGCCAGGGATAGCCCCACGCTCCAGCGAGGACTTCCAGAGCGCCCGAACCGCGTCAGCGGTGCGCGCCTCGGCAAAGCGTTCGATCTCCCGCTCGTGCCGCCGGTCCAGGGTCTTTTGCAGCAGACGGCCACCCCCGTCCTTGCGACCGGCTATCTGGACGATCTCTCCGTGCAGGTGGTGCTCACTGATCGTCCGAGCGTCGGCACGCCCAAGCTTGGCCAGGATCGCGCGGGCTTCAGAGTTGGTCAGGCAGGTGCCTACGATCGAGCAGTGCAGGTTCTCGGCAAGCTCCCAGATCCGGTCCCGCGATTTATCCGCCGAGTCGGGTTCAGGCGGCGGCACGAACGGCGGACGGGTGACGGAAGCGAGGGCGCGCAGCGCTGGACCGTCGAGGTGAGCGATTGGCGGCATCGGCGTCTCGGCAGTCGTTATATCCATTCGGATATAACACTCTGTCCAAAAACAATCGGCTTGCCTAGGGGGAGGTCATAGCCGGCAGGTCGTCTGCGGTTCGCTCGGGAGCAGCAATCCGATCTAGGAAGGGCGCGGCCGCCCGGTCGGCAGCACGCTCAATCGCCCTGTAATGCGCGACCAGATCGACTCCGAGTGTAGACAAGCGTGCCCCGCCTCCCGCCTTACCGCCAATCTGCGCCTCGACTACCGGCTGCCCGAAACCGCTGTTCATCGCCTCAATGAGCATCCATGCCCGCCGGTAGGACATGCCGAGCGCCCGCCCGGCTGCGCTGATCGAGCCGTGCTCGGCAACCATCTCCAGGAGTTGCACTTTACCGGGGCCGATACGATTGTCGGGCCCAACGTCGATACGAATGCTCAGGCTTGCCATCGGGTCTCTCCCTCGCCTCATGCCACGAACCGACGCGTCGACCGGTGGAGCAGTCGCGAACGCAGCGCAATCGATGGCTTTCTGCGATATATTCTGCTTGATATAGCGCTGCTGGCACATCCGACGTCGAGGACCGCTTCCGCATGCGCAGTTTGATCCGCTCCGGCCTCATCGCCACCTTGTTCCTCACCGTTGGAGCAGCCCAAGCGGCCGAGACCACGACTGTGTTCGGAGCAGCCAGCCTCAAGAACGCTCTCGATGATGCCGGCAAGGCATTCACAGCACAATCTGGGATCGAGATCCGGGCAAGCTACGCGGCGTCCTCTGCCCTCGCCCGGCAGATCGAGGCCGGAGCGCCGGCCGACCTGTTCGCCTCGGCCGACCTCGAATGGATGGACTACCTCGCCAAGAAGAACCTCATCCGTCCGGACACGCGGGTGAGCCTGCTCGGCAACCGCCTCGTCCTGATCGCGCCGCGCGACGCCAAGGAGAACACGGTTGCCTTCACGCCAGAGGGCTTCGCCAAAGCGCTCGGCTCCGATGGGCGGCTGGCCACCGGCGAGGTCAACTCGGTGCCGATCGGCAAGTACGCTAAGACCGCTTTCGAAAAGCTCGGTCTGTGGGGGAGCATTCAACCTCGTCTGGCTCAGAGCGACAACGTCCGAGCGGCCCTGGCTCTGGTCTCGCGCGGGGAGGCGCCGCTCGGCGTCGTCTACGAGAGCGACGCGAAGTCGGATCCCGGCGTGAAGGTCGTGGGCGTGTTTCCGGCGGACAGCCACCCGCCCGTGGTGTACCCGTTCGCCGTCACCGCGGACGCGAAGGGCGACGGCGCGAAGCGCTTCCTGGACTACCTCCGGAGCGCAGCAGCAAAGCCCTTCTTCGAGGCTCAGGGCTTCAGCGTCATCGAGGATGGCAAGAATTAAGCGATCCGGAATGGGCCAGGAAGGCGGACACCGTGAAGATCAGCGCGCGCAACATCATCAAGGGCACCGTGACGGCGATCGAGAAGGGCGCCACCACGGCGCACGTCAAGATTGAGATCATGCCGGGCCAGGTCGTCACCGCCGCCGTAACCAACGAAGCGGTCGACAGCCTCAACCTCACGGTGGGCGGTCCGGCCTATGCCGTGATCAAGGCGTCCGACGTCATGGTTGCCGTCGACTGATGAAGCCTGGATCCCGCGTTCTCCTCACCGTCGCATTGACGGTCTGCTGCATCGGCCCGGCGGTCGCTGAGGATGCGCCGGCTTGTGCGGGCTTCGCATGGTCGGTCGCGCGGGATCGTGCTGCGTTCACGGCGCCCGATTTGGCCGGGCTCGCATCTGGATCGGCTCTACCCGGCGGGACGGGGGCGGCGCAGGTGTCGTTGAAGCCGGCGGCAGAGGTGACACTGCCGGTTCAATCTGAGAGGACCGCGAAGCCAGGGACGTTCGCGGGCTTCATCACGGCCACGGTGCCATCCGCCGGCACCTATCAACTGACGCTGTCGGAGGAGGCCTGGATCGACGTCAGCCAGGATGGGCGCACGACGCTCAAGCCCGAGCGCATCAGCGGCAAGGCCGGCTGCCCGGAGATCCGCAAGAGCCTGCGTTTCGCACTCGACGCCGGCCCGGTGACGATCGAGATCGGCCGCGCGCCGAGCCAGCAGATCAAGCTCGATCTGCTCCCGGCGGAGTAGCCGCGTCGGCCGCCTGTCTCGACTGCCTCACGGCCCGCTGATCGGCCCGAGTTCGTGGCGGGCGAGGATCGCCTGCCCCTTCTCGGACACGAGGAACAGGGCGAGGCGCATCGCGTCCGGGTTGTCGGTGATCAGTGCCATGGCGTAGGTCGCCGGCACCAACAGGTTGGGCGGAAGCTGCACGAGGCTGAGGCCGGGCGCCTCCTTCATGGTACCGCTCTGGCCACTGCAGTAGTACAGCAGCGCGTCCGCGTTGTTGCCTAGGAACACGGTTGCGCTGGGGCTACGGCCCGCCACCGGCACCATCGTATTGGGCGAGCCGAGCAGCTTCAGCGCCTTCTTCTCCAGCATAGCCTTGGACCCTGGATGTGCGGTCTCGGCTCGATCGAATACGGCCTGGGCGTAATCGCCGCCAGGATCGGCGCCTGGCGTCGAGGTTGCCAGCCGCAGGTCGGGTTTGAGCAGGCGATCGAGGAGGTTGTCCGGGGTCAGACCAAGATCAGCGCGGGCGAGCACACACATCGTGTTACGAGCAAACGGCACGACATCCTTTGCCCTACCTGCATCGACAAGGCGGCGCGGGCTGGCAAGGTCGGCTGAGAGATAGAGGTCTGCCTTCTCGCCATCCTCTATCCGCTTTCGCAGCAGTCCAGCCGGCCCGAAGGTCGGTGCCGCCACCGCCTCGGCAGGGATGCCTGAGGCAGCGATCACGTCCTTGAGCGCAGCCACGAGGCTGCCAGCAGCATAGACCTGCATCGGCTCAGCCCACGCTCCGCCTGTAGATGACAGCGTGAGGCAGCCGAGGAGAGCTAATTGCCGAAGGATGCGCGAGGGTATGGTGAGACGGGTGGCGGGCAATGATGCCTCCAGACGGCTAGAGCAGCGCTATATCTGTTCGGATATAGCCCAAAGCCTGGCAGGATCACCCCTGGCACATGCGTTTCAGGCATCCAGTCGAGGCGTCAGTCGTCGGTCTCGAAATCACCCGGTTGCGGCGGGGCGATCGGCGTGAAGAGGGTCCGGTCTGGCTTGAGGTCGAGGAGTGGTGTGCCATCGAGGCAATCGAGGCCTCTGACCGTCAGGATGTTGCCCTCGATGGCGATGAGCGTGGCGATCGATGTTCCGATTGGGTTCGGCCGCACGGGCGAGCGCAGAGCAAAGGTGCCGCGCGTGCTCCCATTGTTGGCCGGGCTCTGCCGCACAAGATCTCGTCGGGAAGCATCGAGCCAGTACAGCACCTCAATCCGAGCGAATTTTGCTAGCCCGTCTAGCGCTGCGCCCCAAGGTTCAAACAGCTCGATACGGCAGATCGGGCCATCCGACCTGCCTTGTCGTGGGCAAGCGAGACGATCGGTCCAGGGGGTGTGGATACGACCGATGTAGACCAATCCGGCGTCATCGGCTGCAGGTGCCGCGACTGCGACTTCGCCGGTTCTGATTTCGTTGAGGCGCACCATGGACGGCCTTCTCCCATGGACATCAGGCTCACGCCACTAGGTTAAAGCCAGCTGCGTAACACTGAACAGCGCGAAGGGAATTTGCGTCCGATTGCACGATCGTTGGCCATGGGCCGGCGCTCGCGGTGTCCAGCTCCCCCGCAATGCACCGACCCTCACACGACCGCCCGACCGAGGCTCCACGGGCGGGCGGCAGGGAACTGGCCTGCGTCCGCCTGTCGTCGCGTACTCACACCGCCGCACGTCTTGCGGCGTCGCGAACGCCTCGAATGTGCAGTCAGAAGAGAGGGCTTTCACAACCATCCTGACGTCGATGTCATCCACAGGGTGCCTTCAGCCGAACCGGAACCGGCTGACGCTGTCGCCGTTGACCTGCCAGATTGGATCTGTTCTAATTCGCAACAAGACGGATCGACCATCGAGTAGGGACACCGACATGGCCAACGCGCACTGCGAGAGCTGCAAGTTTTTCGACGAGCACAAAGGTAACGGCGCTTCCGCTCAGGGTGATGCCGGCCTGTGCCGCTTCAACCCGCCGATCAGCCAGCCGGCGCCGGAGGCGAAGGGCTTGTGGCCGGTGGTTTCGTCCGAGGACTGGTGTGGTCACTTCACCGCAGAGATGACTGCGGCCGAGTAAACCGTTCTCGTCGCATCCCTCATGGGAACGCGGGGCCAGCCTTCGAGCTGGCTTTTTTATTGCTGTGTCGTCACGACTGCCGATCGATAGAGCCGATCGGATGCTCGGCACAAAGCCGAATTTCTCGTCGAGCTGATGCTGTCCAAGCTGCCACGTTCCAGCGCGGCAGTTCCAATGCTCTTGCCCTATTGGAACGCTGCACTCCGCGCTCGCTTTAGGGCGAAATAGCAGGGTGCGGTTTCCACCCCAGACCGAACCTGCCGAATGGCAGACGTACGCTCGCTCTGCCGGGGAAGGCTGTCAACGGTCATGGCGGCAGGGTCGGGTCGGTAGGAGGTCGTCCGCTTTTCCCGACAAAACGGCTTCGAAGCAGACCGGCCGGTTTCAGCCAGACCTAGAAACATGGGTATCTGCGACCGTACGAGGTACGAAGAGACCCTGTAGTCGCTTCCATCGCAGGGCGCTTTGATTGCAAATTCGAATTAGATGCCAGGGCTCGCGCATCATGTGTGAACCCGGCTACGACTTGCCGATGCCCGATCGTGGAGGGCGCAGGTAGCTCGCATGCCCGACACCCACCCGCTGATCCAGCATCCAGGCCTGCGGGGCGCGCGTCCGCTCGCCGGGCTGCCCAGTTCGCCGCTCGCCTACGCCCTGCTCGCCCTGGCCTTGACGGCGGTCGGGTGGAACTTCGTGGCCGGCGATGCCGCTCGTCGCGAACGGTTGCACCGCCGAGAGTTGATCGGCCACAGCGAGCGCCTGCTCTCGACGATGAAGGATTTGGAGACCGGCATGCGCGGCTACGCGCTCACCGGCAAGCCCGAGTACCTCGAACCCTATGCAGATGCTCTCGGCCGCATCCCCGGTGAGAGCGCCTTCCTCGACAATCTCGACGGTGGCTCTTCCGATCCAGCGATCGCGGCACTCGCTCCCGTGCGCAAGCTGATCGGCGATGAGACGGTGTTCTCCGACCGGGTCGTGATCGCGCGGCGTGACCAGGGGTTCGACAGCGCAGAAGCCCTGATCGAGACCGGCGCGGGCAAGCGCCTGATGGATGCGATCCGTGCCGCCACCGCGACGGCCAACCGATCCGCCGCGGAGGCGTCGGCGGAGAACGACCGTCGCGACAGCTTGCGCTACACCGCTCTGACGGCGTTCAGCCTGCTTTGCGCGACCCTCGCGATCGTGCTGCTGGTCCGCCTCACGATAGTACGGCGCCGCGAGAGCCAACGCAGCAGCGGGCTGTTCGAGGGCGTGCTCGCCAATGCCCCGGTCGGGCTGGGCTTCCTCGACGGCGGGTTTAACATCCGTCACATGAACCGCGCCCTGGCGACGATGAGCGAGCGCGGCTTCGGCGCGGATCTCGGCGCACCGATCTGGACGCTTCTCCCTAAGCTGGAAGATCAGCTCACCCCGCTGCTGGAGGCGGCGCGCGACCACGGCCTCGTCAGCGCTGACGTGCCGGTCAGCGTGGCGAGCGAGAGCGCGCCGGGCGGGATGCGCCACTTCCGCATGAGCTTCTACCCGCTGAGCCAGGATGAAGGGTCGGCTGTGGCCACCGGCGTCGGCCTCGTCGTGGCGGACGTAACTACGGCCGTCCTGTCCGAGGCCCAGGTCCGAGCGGGCGAAGCGCTGCTGCGGAGCGTTCTCGACACACTGCCGGTGGGCGTGCTCATCGCCGACGCGCCGTCCGGACGGATCACCGGCCACAACGCCCGCGCCGAGACGATCCTCGGGCACGGGGTGCTGCCCGCGCAACCCGGCGAGGGACCGGCCCGCTGGGTCGGCTTCCACGAGAATGGCCGGCCGGTCGAGCCGAGCGAGTGGCCGCTGATCCAGGTGGTGCGCGCCGGCGAGCCACAGTCCGAGCTGGAGGTCGACTATCAGCGCGGCGACGGTGCCCGCGCCTGGGTCGGCTTCGCCGGCGCGCCGATGCGGGATGCCGAAGGCGCGCTCATCGGCGCTGTCGTGGTGGTGTCCGACATCGACGCGCGCAAGCGCTCCGAGCACGTCCTCGCGGCGGCGAAGGACGCCGCCGAGGAGGCCAACCGCGCGAAGTCCGAGTTTCTGGCGAACATGAGCCACGAGCTGCGCACCCCGCTGTCGGCGGTGATCGGCTACTCGGAGATGCTGCAGGAGGAGATGGAGGACGCCGGCCAGGCGGACCTGCTGCCCGATATGAAGAAGATCGAGGCGAACGCGCGCCACTTGCTCGGGCTGATCAACGACGTGCTCGATCTGTCGAAGATCGAGGCCGAGCGCATGGAGGTGTACCCGGAAAGTATCGACGTCGCCGCGACCGTGCGCGACGTCGCCGCCACGGTGGAAGCCCTGGTGGAGAAGAAGGGCAACGCCCTGGTCCTCGACATCGCGGACGGGCTTGGCGGTGCGTACACGGACGCGACCAAGCTGCGCCAGTGCCTGATCAACCTGCTGAGCAACGCGGCAAAGTTCACGGAAGGCGGGGAAATTACGCTGTCGGCACGCCGGCAGACGGACGCCGAGGGTGATCGGCTGGTGTTCGCGGTGGCCGACACCGGCATCGGCATGAGCGAGGAGCAGGCGTCACGCTTGTTCCAGCGCTTCAGTCAGGCCGACGCCTCGACCACGCGGCGCTTCGGCGGCACGGGGCTCGGGTTGGCGATCACCCGGGCGTTCGCGCACATGCTCGGCGGCGACATCGCGGTCGAGAGCCGTCAGGGTGAAGGTACGACCTTCACCCTGACGCTGCTGGCGAGCGTGGCCGAGGGCGAGGAGAGACAGGCGCAGGCGAGATCCCCGCGGGCGCCGCAACCCTCGGCCGAGTCGATAGCCGGCAGCGAGGTCTTGGTCATCGACGACGATCAAGCCACCCGTGACCTGCTCGCCCGCTTCCTGGCCAAGGAAGGCTTCCACGTCGCAACGGCGGCTGATGGAATGGCAGGGCTCGAGCAGGCGCGCACGCGGCGTCCGCGCGCGATCCTGCTGGACGTAACCATGCCGCGCATGGATGGATGGGCCGTGCTGCGCACCCTGCGCGCCGACCCGGAGCTCGGCGATCTGCCGGTGATCATGGTCACGGTGCTCGACGAGCAGAACCTCGCGTTCTCGCTCGGGGCGACCGACTACCTGCAGAAGCCGGTCGACTGGGTACAATTGAAGGAAGCGATGGAGCGGTTCCGGCCGAAGGACCATGACGGGCCGGTGCTGGTCGTGGACGACGACGGCGACCTGCGCGCGTTGATGGCATCCCAGCTCACCCGGGACGGCTGGCAGGTGGTCACGGCGGCGGACGGCCGAGCGGGCCTGGCGGCGGTCGGCGAGCACCGGCCGCGGTTGATCCTGCTCGATTTGATGATGCCGGAACTCGACGGCTTCGGCTTCCTGCGCCTGCTGCGCACCCGCCCGGAGTGGTACGACATTCCCGTGGTGGTTCTGACGGCCAAGGACGTCACGGCGGACGACTTCCGCCAGCTGGCCGGGCAGGCCGACCGCGTGGTGCAGAAGGCCGGGCTGTCCTTCTCCGACCTCTCGGCGCTCCTGACGACGCTCTACGGAGCCGATCCCGCCGAGCATCAACACGGTGGGCTGGGATCTGATCAGGCCGACGGATCCGGGATGACGACGTCGTCCGAGTGATCAGCCCGTCGACGCATGCGCCAGATCAAAGATGTGGGTCGTCGGCCGCTCGGAGCCTGCCCGCCGCGATGGCCGTCCGGAACGCCTGATAGTCCGCCTCGTTCCGGTCACCGTAGGCCATCGCCCAATCGGCGAGGGCCTCCCGCAGGTCAGCGCGGCCATCGTGGCCGCAATAGCCCGCGATCGCCGCCGCATCCCCGGTCCGCGCATGGGCCTTGGCCAGCAGGGCGCCGTAGGCGTGCGAGAAGTACAGCAGCGACCGGCCGGTCATGCGCGCGACCGGAATCTCGCCCTTCATGTTCTTCATCTGGCGCACGTAGAACGGCCGACCATCGATCTTCGTCCAGCCCAGCAGCGGATCGCCCACCGCCTGCAGCAGGCGCTGGCCGTAGATTACGCGCTCGCCCTCATGGTCGGCGTAGGGCTTGGGCATGCCGCGTAGATACGGCGCGTGGGCCGGTCGCACAGCTTCCTTGACCTGGAGGAAGAGCGCGTCCTGGTCCGAGTTGCCGCACAGCAGCGCGACGTACGCCCGGGTGCCGACGCTGCCGACGCCGACGACGCGGTGTGCGACGTCGACCACGTGGTAGCGGCTGAGCATGAACCGCCGCTCGCGCGGCAGCGTCTCGGCGTAACGCTCCAGGCCGGTGGTGACAGCCTCGCGCGTCGCCTCGTCGACGCGGACGAGGATCGGCGGCTCCTCGCGGAAGCGCCAGCCGCCGTCCGTGCGCCGCTCGCCCACTCGATCGAGCAAGCTCGTGTTGTTCTTCCGCCGCGCCTTCTCGACAGCCTTGCGCACCACGGCCTGCGAACGCGCGTCGATCTCGATGCCGGCGAAAGCGAGGTCCTCGGCTCGCGCCGCGCGCTGCCAGACGTCGAGCGAACCGCGCGGGGCGAGGTCGTCCATCGTGTGCTGGTAACCAGCCACCGCGCTCAGTACCGCCTGCCGCCGTTCGGCCGGCGGGACGTCGGCATCCCGCGCGGCGACCTCGATGCTCGCGCACAGGCGCTTCAGGTCCCACTCCCACGGCCCGACCGTGACCTCGTCGAAGTCGTTGAGGTCGAGCACCACCTCGCCCTGGGGTGAGCCAAACAGGCCGAAGTTCGAGATATGGGCATCTCCGTTCATCACCACGTCGATCGCCCCGCGAGGTCCCTGTGCGAGATCCCAGGCCATGACCTGAGCAGCCCCGCGTAGGAAGGCGAACGGCGAGGACGCCATGCGGGCGACCCGCAGCGGAAGCAGGTGCGACTGTCGCCCGTCGTGGGCCGCCTCGATGAGCGTGACCGGGTCGGGACGGTCGCGGGCGAGATCGAGCACGGCATGAGCCGAATGCGGTAGATCCAGGCGCAGGATCTTGCCGGCGGCGCGACGTTTCTCCCACGGCTCCACGCCCGAGCGCAGGTCGATGTGCGGGAAGTCTGCCAGGGGCTCTAGGACCGCCTCCTCGGCAGCTCCGATCACCGCCTCATGCTCATCGGCCGCCGCCGATGACGTATCCGTGGACTGCGCTGACCGTTCCATCGACCTCGTCCAACCGCCTCAGACCACACCAACGGTTCGACCAGGGAATAAACCTTCCCGCTCAACGTGGACTTAACCGCACACCGAACCCACCGCATCCTCAGCCACTATCGCTCGGCACCTCGCCCGCAGGGTTGCAGCCAAGCAGCGTGGCTGGGCGACGAAGGCCCCGCTCTCGTTCGCAACTATGACTATCCCCTCCCCATCATCACCCTGCGGCTCGAACTCACCGCGCGGTCTCAGCGTCGCGTGATCGCGATGGCGCAACGATTCTAGGACGGCTGCCTGGATGGGATGAATGAAGATAAATTAGTCGCCAGCTGTACCCTCGGCGGTCGCATAGAATCTTCAGTGGCATCAACCTGTGATGCTTACTATTCGCGACCGAAGCCTCACACGCCGTTGCGCTAAGTTTGCCGATGCGAGGTGTGCGGTGACCGGTCCGCGGCTGTGACCTCGCTGCAACTGGTCCACCGTATCCACCGAAGTTGGGGTCTAACCGTCTTGTCCATCCTGTGTCTCAACCGTATCCGTTAAGCAGAAAAGTAAAGCAAAACAGCAGTTTATAACAATTTCAAACAACAAGGCAGCCACGTCGCATCTCTTTGCGGCGAGCGCGGGCGGCTGCTTGGATCGGGCTCGGGGCTATGAAGATCATTAGCACTCAACACACCATGGTACGCTGGCTCGCCCTCGCGGGCGCTTCCCTCGCGGTGCTCGGCGGCGCGATGGGACGAACCTCCGCTCAGGAGGCGAACACGCCGCGACGGGGCGTCTCGGCGAACGCAGGTAGCGTGCAGCTCGACGAGTTGAGTGTCGAGAGCCGGGGCGCCGGTGAGCGCTATGGGCCGGTCTCGTCCGGACAACCGGGACCCGGCCGGCCCGAGAACCCGAATGGGCCAATCGACGGCTTCGTGGCCAAGCGCTCCGTCACCGCTCTCAAAACCAACACGCCGCTGATCGAGACGCCGCAGTCGATCACCGTCGTGGGACGCCAGCAACTCGACGCCCAGAACGCGCAGAACCTATCCCAGGCGACGCAGTACGTGGCCGGCACCTACGCCAGCCCGTTCGGCTACGACACGCGCTTGGACTACTTCCTCCTGCGCGGCTTCGTGGCGAGCGACTACGGCCTCTACCTGAACGGCTTGCAGACGCTGAACTACGGCTTCGGCTACTTCCGCTACGACACCTTCGGGCTGGAGCGCGTCGAGGTGCTGCGCGGGCCCGCTGCGGTGCTGTTCGGCGCCGGCCCGATCGGCGGCATCATCAACCAGGTCAGCAAGCGCCCGACCGAGGATCCGTTCGGCTACGTCGAGGTCGGCGGCGGCTCGTATGGTCAGAAGTACGCCGCCTTCGACGTCGGCGGCCCGGTCGACAAGGAGGGGCACTACTTCTATCGCTTGACCGGATACGGCCGCAACGGTGGCACGCAGATCGACGGTCTGCAGGACAACAGCTACTTCATCGCACCCGCGTTCACCTACAAGCCGGACGGGGCGACGACCTTCACGGTCCTGACCGCATTCCAGCATGACACGACCGGCGTGTCGGCGAACTTCCTGCCCTACGCCGGCACGGTTCGCCCGCAGGCGCTTGGCCTGCGCATCCTGCGCTCGACCAACGTCGGGGATCGCGACTTCAACACCTTCCAGCGCGATCAGGCGTTCCTCGGCTACCAGTTCGAGCACGTCTTCAACGACACGTGGTCGTTCCGTCAGAACCTGCGCTACTCGTTCGGCGACAGCTATCAGAACTCGTACATCGGCAACGGCTACGCCTTCGGAGACGCGACGCAGACCCAGCTCGCCCGCTACCAGTTCCTCGTGAAGGACCGGGTCAACATCTTCCAGGTCGACAATCAGGCAGAGGCGCGCTTCTTCGACGGCTTCTTCCGCCATGATCTGCTCATGGGTGTCGACTACAAGGATTACCGCCTGAGCGACAATCAGGGCACGAACTTCGGCGCGAACCCGTTCTACTCCGCGCCGGACCTCAACATCCTGGCCCCTGCTTACGGTGGTCCCGCCGGCACGCCGGGTCCCTACCAGGTCAACTTCGACACCTTCAAGCAGCTCGGCCTCTACGGGCAGGATCAGATCAAGCTCACCGACCAACTGACCCTGTTGGTCGGTGTTCGCCAGGACTTCGCCGAGAACCGGATCAACGACAAGCTCACCAATGGCGCCCGGAACGACGGTCGCAATGATACCGCGACCACCTACCGTACGGCGCTGATCTACAACTTCGACTTCGGCCTCGCGCCGTACGTCAGCTACTCGACCTCATTCCAGCCTCTGATCGGCACCGACATCAACAACCGAACGTTCAGGCCCGAGACGGGTGACCAGATCGAGGGTGGCGTCAAGTTCGAGCCGCCGGGCCAGGGCTACTTCGTCACCTTGGCCGGCTTCGACATCCACCGCCAGAACGTGCTGACGGCGAACCCAACCAACCCACAGTTCCAGTCGCAGCTCGGCGAGGTGCGCTCGACCGGATTCGAGGCGCAGCTCACCGCCACCGTGTTCAGCGGCCTCAACGTGTCCGCCTCGTACACAATCTACGGGCTGACCAACGAGAAGAACGGTGATCCCACCCTCATCGGTAAGGTTCCGGTGAACACCCCGGAGAACTTCGCCAACGTGTTCTTCGACTACACCTTCCCGACAGGCGAGCTGCGCGGCTTCGGGTTCGGCGGCGGTGCGCGTTACATCGGTCGGTCCTTCGCGGATCAGGCCAATCTTTTCCACGTGCCTGAGTACGTGCTGTTCGACGCGCAGGTTCACTACAACTGGGATCGTTGGCGCTTCCAGGTGAACGCAACGAACATCGCTGATCGGCGCTTCGTCTCGTCCTGTCAGACGGTCAACGCCTGTTTTTACGGTCAGGCGAGACAGGTATTGGCGAGCATCAGCTATAAGTGGTGAGGAGACACTCCTGCAGTTCGCCTGCCATGCGTTGAGCCTGCGGCGCACCACTCAATCTGTGGTGTGTCGGTCGTCAGATGGTCGCTCCGGGGGGGGGCGCCATTTGCGGTCGATCCTCAGGCCACGCCGGCGTGGACGTGATCGCGCCATCGCCACGGGATCGAGGGCGCAGGCTTCATCGGTCCACCCGGCATCGGACAGCTTCTTCAGCATGGCCGACCAGAAGGGTCGATGGCGCCATCGACTGAAACGTCGATAGACGGAGCCGCGCGGACCGTACACTGCCGGGCAATCTGGCCACCGGCATCCTGTCAGCGACACATGGATGATGCCGGACACGGTGTGACGGTCGTCTAGGTGCTCGGCGACTGAGTTAGGCATGTAGGGGGCAATGACAGCCCACTGCGCGTCGCTGAGCCAGAACAAGCCTTCCTGATCGACCATACGACGTAGGCCATCCGCGACGCTCTAGCCTTTTTAGAATAGCTCCAATGAGATCGCAAGGCTTTCGGTGCCGATTCGACGAGCCAGGCGCCAGACGGTCTACATCGATTTGCTGATGTTCCAGCAAAAGTAATCCCTTTAGAATCAACTTATTGTTTTTGGATGCGCCTAGAAATTTTACATAAAAATCCGAACTTTCGTGGCCAGATCGCAGTCGTTAGCTGGTACAGCGTTAGTATATTGTCGGCTTTCGAGTAACGACTCAACTTCATATGTCCACCTCTTCCGAAATTTCAAGTTGGCTAACGGACGGCCGCCTTGGGGGAGCGCCGACAGCCGTCCGAACAGCTGAATTGGGTCATCAAAAAGCTGTCCGCTTCTCCAGTGCTTTTTCCCCGAAGCGGACCGGCCGCTGTCGGCCAGTTCCGGTCAGCTCCTGTCGAATAGGCAGGTGCCTCTGAACGGCTCGGTTGGGTGGATTTCTGTCGTTCCGCTTTCGGGCACTACTTTGGAAAAAGCGGCTATCCGGTAATTAACTGAGGATGGTCGAACGCCGCTAGAACGATTAAGATTCCAGGCTGCATCTGCGCTGCTGCGACCGTACGAATCTTGGTTTTAACTCGGAAATCAAGAACAAAGACATCATTATCTGCTGGATCCGCCATTCTTATTAATACTGTAAATGATATTTGCAAAAAGGCCTGTTTTCAAACTCTGGTGCGCTGGGTCCGCGGCTCAGCAAGCCAGCGCGAGAAGGGTGGCCGGGGCGGGCATGCCGCCGGTCGCGCGTTGTCGTCAGCCTCGAAGGGGTTGCGGCCGCGCCAGAGGCGCAGCAGGTTGATATTCCAGGTGTCGACGGCCCGCTGCATGGCGGCGCGCATGCTCATGCACGAGCCAGGGCCCGCACCCTTTCCGCCTGGGCTCGCTTCCGGGCATCCGTGGCGCGCCGCGGCGTCAATAGTCCCAGCAAAATGCCGCCAGCCCATCCATAACCTTCCAAATAAAAACAATCCAGTGCAATCCAATACCAGCGTCTTCCATCGTGCAGTAAGGCGGTGTACGTAGGCGCATAACGATACTAAAAATCGGGAGGCCAACCTGCCTCGGGTCGAACATCGCTACGACGTCCTGGTGATCGGCGGCGGCAACGCGGCGCTCTGTGCCGCCATCAGCGCTCGCCGCGAGGGCGCCTCGGTCCTCGTGCTGGAGGCGTCGAGCGCCTTCTGGCGCGGCGGCAACACCCGCCACACCCGCAACATGCGCTGCGCCCACGACGAGGCGACCGAGATCCTCACCGGCCCATACACGGAGGACGAGTTCTTCGAGGACCTTCTGCGCGTCACGAAGGGCAAGACTGACGAGGTGCTGGCCCGGCACATGATCCACGAGTCGAAGGCGATGCTCACCTGGATCGCCGAGCAGGGCGTGCGCTGGCAGCCCTCCCTCGGCGGCACCCTCTCGCTCGGCCGGACGAACTCGTTCTTCCTCGGCGGCGGTCGCGCCATGCTCAACGCCCTCTACGCCACGGCCGAACGGCTCGGCGTCGAGATCCGCTACGAGGCGGAGGTGACCGACCTCGTGATTGAGGACGGCATGTTCATCTCCGCGACGATGAAGGACGGCGAGATGGTGACGGCCGGCGCCTTGGTGGCGGCGGCGGGTGGGTTCGAATCGAATATCACGTGGCTGAAACAGTATTGGGGCGAGGCCGCCGACAACTTTCTCATCCGCGGAACCGGCAACAACAAGGGCACGATCCTCAAGCTGCTCCTCGACAAGGGCGTGCAGGAGGTTGGCGACCCGACGCAGTGCCACGCAGTAGCTATCGACGCCCGAGCGCCAAAATACGACGGCGGCATCATCACCCGGCTCGACTGCGTGGTGTTCGGCATCGTCGTTAACAAGAACGCTGAGCGCTTCTACGACGAGGGCGAGGACATCTGGCCTAAGCGCTACGCGATCTGGGGGAGGCTCGTGGCCGCCCAGCCGGACCAGATCGCCTACATCATCTTCGACGCGTCCTCGCTGAAGCTGTTCATGCCCTCACTCTACCCGCCGATCGCGGCGGGGACGATCCCCGAACTTGCTTGCGAACTTGGCCTCGATCCCGACGCACTCAGAAAAACGGTCAATGATTTCAACGCGGCGGTACAGCCCGGCACTTTTGACGACAAGATCCTCGACGATTGCCGCACGGAGGGATTGAGCCCTCCGAAGACCCACTGGGCCCGGCGGATCGAGGTGGCGCCCTTCTACGCTTATCCGGTGCGGCCGGGCATCACCTTCACCTATCTCGGCACCCGGGTGAACAAGGAAGCCCGAATGCTGATGGCGGATGGGCGCCCTGCCGCGAACATTTTCGCGGCCGGCGAGATCATGGCCGGCAACGTCCTTGGCGAGGGCTACGCCGCCGGAATCGGAATGACCATCGGGGCCGTGTTCGGCCGCATCGCCGGGCGGGAGGCCGCGCGCAATGCTCGCAACTGAAACGAAGATAGCCGGAACCACGCTACACCACGCCACCGCAGCACTTGCCGAGGCGGACCGGCTGATGACCGTGTGTAACTCCTGCCGCTACTGCGAGGGGCTCTGCGCGGTGTTCCCGGCCATGGAGATGCGCCGCTCCTTCGCGGATGGCGACCTCAACTACCTCGCCAACCTCTGCCACTCTTGCGGCGCCTGCTTCTACGACTGCCAGTTCTCGCCGCCGCACGCCTTTGCTGTGAACGTGCCGAAGGTGCTGGCGCAGGTGCGCAACGAGTCCTACGCACGGTACGCGTGGCCCCGGGCGCTTGCCCCCGCCTTCGCCCGGAACGGCGTGACCATCGCAACGGTGGCCGCGCTGTCCGTAGCGGTCTTCCTGTTCGGGTTCATGCTCAGCAACGACCCAGGGACGCTGTTCAGCAAGCAGACTGGCGAAGGCGCGTTCTACCGGCTAATGCCGCACAACGCGATGGCGCTCGTCTTTAGTGCAGCCCTCCTCTACACCCTCGTCGCCATGGGGATGGGCCTGCGGGCCTTCTGGCGGGACATCGGCGAGACGCGGGAGACATTGCGTGTGCCCGACTACAACGCCCAGGCCTCGCGGGACGCGCTCAGCCTGCGCTACCTCGACGGCGGCGGTGCGGGCTGCATGAACGTCGATGAAAAGCCTACCAAGGACCGGCGTCGGCTCTACCACCACCTCACCTTCTACGGCTTCATGCTGTGCTTCGCCTCGACCTCGACGGCGACGCTGTATCACTACCTGCTCGGCCGCGAGGCACCCTATCCCATCTGGGATCTGCCAGTGGTGCTCGGCACACTGGGCGGCATCGGCCTCGTGATCGGCCCCCTAGGACTGCTGCGCGCCAAGGCGGACCGGGATCCGATCCTATGCGAGGAGAGCGGGCGTGGGATGGAGCAGGCCTTCATCCTGATGCTGTTGGCGCTCGGCGTCACCGGCCTCGCGCTGCTGGTCTTCCGTGCCACCCCCGCGATGGGGACGCTGCTCGCTATCCACCTCGGCGCGGTGTTCGGTTTCTTCCTCACTATGCCCTACGGCAAATTCGTCCACGGCCTGTACCGCTACGCGGCCCTGGTCCGTTCGGCGAAGGAGCGCGAGAGCCTGCACGAACCCTCGCCCTCCGCCGCCCGGGCCTTGGCGAAGACCTCGCCGAAGGCTGCGTCCTGAGGGGCAAAGGCTCGGCGAGCACGAGAAGCGGGACGTCGCACTAGCCTGCACCGACACGCGAACTCGAATGGGAAGCACGTCTTGCCCGTCTTGGAAGACTGCGCCATGAAAACCTTCGCCCTACCAAGCTGAAGGCGGCGCCAGCAATAAAATTATCGCAAGGCAGGAAATAGCGTCATGCTGACTCAAGAAGAGCGCCGCAAGAAAATTGGAGATGTGCTTCGCGTCGCGAGTGGAAATTTTCTTGAGCAGTATGATTTCTTTGTATATGGCTATGATGCATTTTACATTGGCAAGACGTTCTTCCCGGCGGATAACGCCATTGTGTCCCTTATGCTCTCGTTGGCGACGTTTGCCGTTGGCTTCTTCATGCGCCCTTTGGGGGCGATCATACTTGGCTCCTACATCGACCGGCACGGCCGCAGGAAAGGTCTGCTCGTAACGCTGGGGCTAATGGCGGCGGGCACGCTCTCCATCGCGATCACGCCCGGCTACGAAACGCTCGGGATATTGGCGCCGCTGATCATCTTGGCTGGACGGCTGTTGCAGGGGTTCTCCGCCGGCGCCGAGCTCGGCGGCGTCTCCATCTATCTGGCTGAGATCGCCACCCCGGGCCGACGCGGCTTCTACACGTCATGGCAGTCCGCGAGCCAACAGCCGGCGGTGGTCGTCGCTGCACTGATTGGGGCCGCGCTGAGCGCGATGCTAACGACCGAGCAGATGACCGCCTGGGGCTGGCGTATCCCGTTGCTCATCGGCTGCGCGATTATACCGGTCATCCTGTTTCTCCGCCAGAGCCTGGCAGAAACAGAAGAATTCCAGAAAATGAAGCATGCCCATAGCGGCGCGGAAGTTTTGCGTATCATCGCCGAAAACTGGCGGATCGTGCTGACCGGCGCGGGCATGTCGGTGCTGACCACGACGATATTCTACCTTATCACCGCCTATACGCCCACCTTCGGACGCGAAGCGTTGCATTTGGATACGACCGGTGTGCTCATCGTCACGCTTTGTGTCGGCATCTCGAACTTCATCTGGCTTCCGATCGGTGGGCATATCTCCGACCGAATCGGGCGCTATCCACTCCTGCTCCTCATCCCGGTGCTTGCGATCCTGACCGCCTACCCCGGCATGAACTGGCTGGCTGATGCCCCTAGCTTTCCCAAGCTGCTGACCACCGTGCTGCTCTTCTCGTCCTATTTCGGATTGTACAATGGGGCGATGATCCCGACATTGGCCGAGATCATGCCTGCGCGGGTACGCACGGCCGGGTTTTCGCTCGCCTTCAGCTTGGCAACCGCCCTGTTTGGCGGACTGACACCGTTGGTCTCAACGGCGCTGATCCATCAGACTGGCGACCGGGCCGCGCCGGCCCTGTGGCTCACCTTCGCTGCCTTGGTCAGCTTGGGTTCCGTCATTCTGTCTCGTCGGAAGGCCAAGGCGCCGGAAGGGGCGCCAGCACTCTCCTAGAAGCACTACGGGCGGGGCGGTTGCTGATGCACCTTGATGCGGGTGCGGAAGGCGTTCAGGATGTGTTGCCGCGCAGCTGCTTCCGCCCCGTCCGGATCACGTGCTGTAATGCGCGCCACGATGGCGGCATGCTCCTCTACGGAGGTCGGTCCACGCCCTGGAGCCGCTAGCGTAGTGTTTGCAAGCAATGCCAGCGTGAGCCGCATACTTTCCAAGGTTTGATCTAGGAACCTGTTCCGCGCGGCGTTGCGAAGCTGCTGGTGGAACTGGCGGTTCGTCCGGGCCAACTCGCGCGGCTGCGTGGCGATGGCGCGATCGCGCTCCACCATGTCGGCCAGTACGCTGATCTCCACGGCGGTCGCATGCTGGGCGGCGAGGCGAGCCGCAGTCCCCTCCAGGACCTCGCGCAAGAGGTACAGTTCCGCCACCTGCGTGTAATCGAGCGTGGCGATAACCGCGCCGCGGTGCGGCTCGTGGACGATAAGGCCCTGCTGCTCCAGTCGCTTGAGCGCTTCGCGGACCGGGGTGCGGCTGATCTGCAGCCGCTCGGCAAGGTCAGCCTCACGCAGCCGCGTGCCCGGCGGCAGCGCACCGTCTTCGAGCTCAGCAAGCAGAAGGTCGTAGGCGCTGGATGCACTGTTTCCGAAGGTCGTCATGCTCGGTCCGGGAACACCTTTGTTCGGTCCACGATGCTCCTGCTACGGGCATCGCCTAAGTTGCACGCCGCAGGGGCCTCAAGCTGGCTGAGGATGGGTGAATAGGCGAGCGGTCCTCCAAGGCAAGCACCGGTGTATCGCACACAGGGACGAGGCCAAAGCCTAGCCTTATGTATACGGTGGGTCGCCTGGTCTGATCCTCCCCCGGTTCCACGGACAGGGGGCTTATCTCGCGTTCCGTTCGGCTTGCTCGGGGGTTGATGTAGCCGAGTGCCGAGTGGATGCGCTGCCGATTGTAGTAGCCTTCGATGTAGGCGAACAAGTCGCGCCGGGCCTCGTCGCGGTTCGCCCATCGTCGCTGGTGGACGAGTTCGACCTTGAGGGTGTGGAAGAAGCTTTCCATCGGGGCGTTGTCTTAGCAGCAGCCGGTCCGGCTCATGGAGGGCGTCGCCTTCATGCCGACGAGCTGCTTTCGATAGGCCTCGGCGGCGTACTGGCTGCCGCAGTCGGAATGACAGATGAGCCCAGCCCCCGGTCGTTGCCGTTGGGTGGCAATCATCAGGGCCGCCGACGTCAGTTCGGTCCGCATATGCTCGCGCATGGACCAGCCGACGATCTTGCGAGTGGCGAGATCGCGCACGGCGGCCAGGTAGAGCCAGCCCTCGCCGATGGGGAGGTAGGTGATATCTGCCAGCCAGACTGTGTTGGGCAACGCCGCCAAGAACTGTTGCTTCAGGAGGTCGGGGGCGATCGGCAGATCGTGGCGGCTGTCGGTCGTGCAGGGCCGGAGTCGGCGACCTCCCAGGGCTCGGATACCATGACGGCGCATCAGGCGCTCCACCCGCCCGCGACTGGCCGTTCGTCCCTCCGCACAGAGGGTGGCATGCACCCGAGGCGAGCCGTAGCGCCTGTGATGCCCGGCATGAATACGCCGGACGTCGTCGAGAAGGCGGCGGTTGGACGCCGACCGCGCACTCTCGGGACGGGATCGCCAGCCGTAATAGCCGCTGGGGGAGACTTCGAGCACGCGGCACATGAGGCGCACCGGCCAGGTGCTCGCATGCTACTCGATGAAGGCGAACGCCACTTGAGCATCTCCGCGAAGATGCCGATCGCTTTTTTAAGGACGTCGCGCTCCATGCGCGTCCGATCGAGTTCACGCCGCAGACGAGCGATCTCGGCGGCTTGGTCGGAGGGGGAAACCACCGGGCTCGCAGCCGCGGTTCCCGGTGATGCTGCTGTCCGTGGTGGTGAAGAGCCTCCCATCAACGCCGTGCGCCACTGCCTCAGCATGGAGGGTTGGATCCCAAGTTCGGCCGTGATCTGCGTCTGTGGTCAGCCACTGCTCTCCAGCAGGGCCACCGCCTCGCGTTTGAACTCCGGCGTGAACTCCCGTCTCGTCTTCGCCATCAAACACCTTCCCAGCTCGCAAGGAGCGTATCAGAGGTGTCCGTGGAACCGAGGGAGGATCAATCGAGGTCCGAGCGGCAGCGTTGTGTCGATAGACGGCCATCTGCTTTCGAGCAGTTTTGCCCCGAAGCCGCCATTCCGATTTCGGACATATTACGCCCTGCTGGGCAGCTAATGAGAGCAAAACCGGCCGTTCGGCTTTGCGCCCATGCCGGACGTTCCAGCAGCCTGCCGTTCTTCCCGGAAACGGACGCTTGAAAACACCCCTCGATCGGCGCTGCTGATCGACTTTTGGTCGCTACAGAAGAGCGAGACTGCCGTCTCCCGAGAGGGGGGACGGCAAGCCGGCGTCAGTGCGCAAAGACGCCTGCGAACTCTCGAAAGCCTTTGATCTCGATCGGGTTGCCGCTCGGGTCGAAGAAGAACATCGTACGTTGTTCGCCCGGTTCGCCCGCGAAGCGCACCACCGGCGGGATGTCGAAGGCGATGCCCGCAGCCTCGATGCGGGCGGCCAGCGCCTCCCAGGCGTCGAGCGGCAGCACCACGCCCAAGTGCGGCATCATCACCATGTGCGTGCCGACCTTCCCGGTCCGGGTGGTCGCGAAGGGCTCGCCTAGATGCAGAGAGAGCTGGTGGCCGAAGAAGTCAAAATCGACCCAGGTGTCCGTGCTGCGACCTTCCTCGCAGCCGAGCACGCCGCCGTAGAAGCGGCGCGCCTCGTCGAGATCGATGACGTGGTAGGCGAGGTGGAACGGCGTGGGCATCGGTGCTGTCCTTCGGTAGGTGAGAGGGGGTGGGCCTGCCTTCAGGCGGCCGGTTCGCAGGCGGTCGCCGACACGACGCCGCCGACGAGGTTGCAGGCGAGCAGGAAGCCGCTGTCGAGATCCCCGCCGCCGGCGGGGACGAGCGCGGCCAGCTGCGCCGCCAGCGCCCGCCGCGCCTCGCGAGCCAGCGCCTGCGCGGCCTCGACGGACACCGCCTCGAAGCGGATCGCCTCGCCCGGCCGCACCTGTGCGAGGCGGCCGAAATCAGCCGAGATCACCGTGGCGATCTTCGGGTAGCCCCCCGTCGTGTGGCGGTCGGCCAGCAGGATGAGCGGGCGCCCGTGCCCGGGCACCTGGATCGAGCCGTTCACGATCCCGTCCGAGACGATGTTGAACCCGTCGGCGTGCGCGATCGCTGGCCCGTCGAGATGGCAGCCCATCCGATCTGCCCGCGCCGACAGGGTGTAGGGTGCCGACAGGAAGGTATGGATGCCCTCCGGCGTGAAGCCGTCTGCTTGCGGCCCGAGCACCACTCGGATCGGCCCGCCGAGGCGCGGCCGGTGGACTAGTGGCAGGGTCAGGGGGCGGCCCGCGGGGACGGGCGCGCGCAACGGCAGCAGGTCGCCCGCGGCGAGGGCTTCGCCGGCGAGGCCCCCGAGGCGGGTGCGGGTGTGGGTCGAGACGCTGCCGAGCATCGGCGCCACGGCAAAGCCGCCCGCGACCGCGAGATAGGCTCGCAGGCCGTGGCGCGGCGCGCCGAGGGTGAGCCGGTCGCCGCGCCGGAGATCACAGGCCGTGAAGGGGTCGAGGATGCGGCCGCCGAGGGCCATCGCGAAGGGCGCGCCGGCTAGCGCGACACGGCAGGTTTCAGCTTCGCAGACGAGGGTCGGGCCGACCATCGCCATTTCGATCACCGCGGCATCGAACGGGTTGCCGACGAGGCCGTTGGCCAGGGCCAGCAGGTCGGGATCCATCGCGCCGGACCCCGAGATGCCGTAGCGGAGGTAGCCCGGCCGCCCGGCATCCTGCAGGGTCGAGGCGACACCAGGGGCGATCACGCGCAGGCCCTCAGGCATCGATCCGCTCCAGGGTGGCGACGGTCTCGCCGGCGCGGGCCGCCTCGCTGAGTTCGTCGAACGCGGCGCGGTCGATCGGCTCGAACCGGATCAGGTCGCCGGCCGTGAACAGGAACGGCTCGGCCCGCGCCGGATCGTAGGAGCGTGCGGGCGTGCGGCCGATGAGTTGCCAGCCGCTCGGCAATTCCAGGGGCGGCGAGACGCCAGTCTGATTGCCACCGATCGAGACGCTGCCCGCGGGGGTCTTGGGTCGGGGATCGGTGCGTCGGCTCGCATGGATGCGGGGATCGAGGCCGCCGAGATAGGCGAAGCCGGGGGCGAAACCGATCATGTAGACGCGGTAATCGCGGCCGGCATGAAGGGCGACCACCGCCTCCGGGCTGAGCCCGGCCCCGGCGGCGAGGTCGGCGAGGTCGGCGCCGTGCTCGCCGCCGTAATGAACCGGCACCCGCCAGCGGCGCAGCGTCCTCGCCGCCCCGTCCGGGGGCGGCCAGTGCGCGGCAATCAGCGCGACGAGGTCGGCCCGGGGCAGGAGGTCCGGGTCATAGAGGATTAGGAGCGAGCGATAGGTCGGCACGGTCTCCCGGAGGCCCGAGCGCCCTGCGCCGCGGAGCGCCGCGTCCAGGGCGATGACCTGCGCGTTGACGGCGGGATGGACCGTCTTGCCCAGTTCCACCGTCAGGGCCCGGTCACCGCAATCGAGCAGCCGGTAGCCGGGCTCAAACACCGAGCACCTCGGCCATCGGGCGCACGGCGATCCCCTTGGTCGCGCAATCCTCGCGCAAGCGGCGGCCCATAACGACGGCGCCGGGCGTGTCCCCGTGGACGCAGACGGTGTCGATCCGCGTCGGGATGCGCCGGCCAGACAAGCAGGTGATCGCGCCGTCCTCCAGCATCCGCGCCACGCGCTCCGTGACGGTATCGGGATCGTGCAGCACGGCGCCGGGGAGTTTGCGCGACACCAGCGTGCCGTCATCCGCGTAGGCGCGGTCGGCGTAGATCTCGCGCGCGAGCGGTAGGCCTAGCTTCTCCCCGGCCTTCTCGGTCTCCAAGCCCGGCATCACCACGAAGATCAGGTCGCGGTCGAGGGTGCGGATCGCCCGCGCCACCGCCAGGGCGAGGTCGGCATCCTCGTTAGCCATGTTGCCCATCGCCCCGTGCGTCTTCACGTGGCGCACCGAGCAGCTGGCATCCTGGGCGAGCGCCAGGAGGGCACCGACTTGGTAGAGAACCGCTTTCTCGATGTCGGCCGGTCGCTCGCCGTGGATCGGCCGCCGGCCGAATCCCCAGAGGTCGAGGAAGCTCGGATGCGCGCCAGCTTGCACACCGTTCGCGGCGGCGCCGCGCAGGGTCTCGTGCATGACCAGCGGGTCGCCGGCGTGAAAACCGCAGGCGATGTTGGCCGAGGTAGCCACTGTCAGCATCTCGGCGTCGTCGCCGAGGCGATAGATGCCGAAGCCCTCGCCCATGTCGCAGTTCAAATCGACGATCATCGGTGCATCCTTTGGCGCGGGTTTTCTCTGCGGGATCAGACTTCGGCGACGAGGTGGGCCACCAGCGTCGCGGCCGCGCAGAGATCCTCGATCCGCATCGCCTCGTCCGGGTTGTGGCTGCCGTTCTGGTTGCGGATGAAGATCATCGTGCTCGGCACGCCCTGGCCGGAGAGGGTCGCGGTGTCGTGTCCCGCCCCGCTCGGCATGGTCCGGAACGGCATCCCGAGCCGGCGTGCATGGCCCGACAGGGCCTCGATCAGCGCCGAGCTCATCTGGGCCGGCGTGCTGCCCGTACGCTCGCCCAGGACGAAGCGCACACCGCGGGCGGCCTCGATGGCGGCAACCAGTTTGGCCAAGGCCGCCTCGATCCGGTCGAGAACGGCCGGCTCGGTGCTGCGCACGTCGAGGCAAAAGCGGACCTCGCCGGGAATCTTGGCGAAGGCGTGCTGGACCGGGTCGGTGGCGACCTCGCCCAGCGTGATCGTGGCGGGCCGTCCCTCACCCTCCAGCGTGCCCCACAGGGCATCGAGGCCGGTGATCAGGTCGGCGAGGGCGAAGACGGCGTCGCTGCGCTCGGACCGTGCCACGGCACCAGAATGGCCGTAGATGCCGAAGCAGGCGGCTTTGCGGTAGCGGAAGCTGCCGCTGATCGTCGTGACGAAGCCCACCGGGATCCCGGCCACCTCCAGCGCCGGCCCCTGCTCGATATGCATCTCCACGAAGCCGTGGATCCGCGTCGGGTCGAGCAGCCGCTCGCCCCGTGCCACCGCCTCCGGCCCCAGGCCGAGCTCGGCCATGTGGTCGCGCAGGCTCCGGCCGGTATCCGCGCGGGGCAGGTCGAGTACGTCGGGCGGCAGCAGGCCGAAGGCGGCGCGGCTGCCGACATAGGAGGCCGGGAACCACACGCTCTCCTCGGCCCGGAATACCGCCACCGTCACGGGGCGCGCCGGCACGATCCCCGCCCGGCGCAGGGCCTCCACCGCCGCGAGGCCGCCGATCACGCCGGCCGCGCCGTCGAAGTTGCCCCCGTGGGGCACCGTGTCGACGTGCGAGCCGACCATCCAGGGCGCCAGCGCCGGGTCGCGTCCCGCCATCGTCAGGAAGAGGTTGCCGGCGGCATCGCGTTCAGCGCTTAGGCCCAGTGCCAGCCCGGTCGCACGCATCAGTGCGTGGGCCCGCTCCTCCCCCTCGCCGTAGGCGGCCCGCGTGACCCCGGGCTCGGCGCGGCTGAAGGACAGAAGCTGCGCGAATAGTCCCGCACAGAAATCCGGGTCGATGGCGACCCCCTCCGCGGCCGTGGCCGCTTTGAGCCCGCTCATGCCGAGAACCCCGCGACCGTTTCACCATGCCGCCGTCTGTCCCAGACCTCCGCGTTGACGAGCTTCGGCGGGCGGCGACCGGCCAGCACATCGACTACCTGCCCGGCGACCCGCTCGGCGGCACGGATCAGGGCCGCCTCGGTGGAGGCCGCGACATGGGGCGTGAGGATCGCCCGCCGCTCCCCATGAAGCGGGTGATCGTGCGCGAGCGTGTCCCCCGACAGCACGTCGAGCCCAGCACCCGCGATGGTCCCCGCGGCGAGAGCCCTGGCTAAAGCGTCCTCGTCCACCAGGGCACCACGGGCGGTGTTGATCAAAAAAGCGCCAGCCTTCATTCGGGCCAGCTCCTCTGAGCCGATCAGCCCACGGGTCTCGGCCATGAGCGGCAGGTGCAGGGAGACGATGTCGGCGCGGAGGAGGAGGTCCGGCAGGGAGGCGGCGCGCTCGGCTCCTAAAGCTTCGAAGTCGGAATCCGGCCGCGTCGGGCCATAGGCGAGCACCTGCATGCCGAGGGCCGACGCAAGTCGTCCGGTCGCCTGCCCGATGGCTCCAAACCCCACGAGACCGAGTGTCAGACCGGCGAGCTCGACGAGGCGTGCCCCGTAGCGGAAGTCGTGGTCGCCTTCCCGCATGGCCCGGTCGGCCTGCGGGATTGCCTTCGCCAGGGCGAAGATCAGGCCGATCGCGTGCTCGGCGACGGATTGGGCATTGGCTCCCGGCGTATTGACGACCGGGATTCCCGCCCGTGTCGCCTCGGGGACGGCCACCGGGTCGGTCCCGGTGCCGTGAACACCGATCACCCTCAGCCGGGGCGCGGCCAACACCGCCTCTGCGGGGAAGCCGCCATTGCGTGTGATGACTGCAACACAGTCGGCTGCCTCCCGGGCGAGAGTCGCGGGGGAAAGGTCGGTCGCGACTCGGATCTCGAGCCCCGCCGCGCGGAGCTGCGCCAGGCCGGCTGCATGAATCGGCTGAACGATGAGGCAGGTGCCCCACGGTTCCGTGAAGGGGCGGCGGGGGGAGGAAGGCTCAATGAACACGTTCGAGGCAGTCCTGCTCAAAAATACCGCTTGAATGCCGATGGTATACCGCTGACACTATCGCATGACGGCGACAATGGCAATATTAAAATGCAAAATCGAATCGATAAAACAATAATGATTTAGTTATTTGAAGTATAATGCGCGATTTGAAAAATATAATTAAATCCGATGAGCTGTTTAACCTGAAGTTATGACAACGAGTTAGGTCAGACGATGGCTGAGGCCGAGACTGCTCCGCCGCCCCTTCTTAAGGTCCGGAAGCTGCACAAGAGCTACGGCGCCAACGAGGTTCTGAAGGGCATCTCCCTCGACATCTACGAGGGCGAAGTCGTGTCGATCATCGGCGCGAGCGGCTCGGGCAAGAGCACGTTCCTGCGCTGCCTGAACCTCATGGAGACGCCGACCGCCGGCTTCATGGATTTCGAGCGGTTCTCCTTCGACTACGAACAGGGCGCCCGCCGCCAGCCGACCCCGCAGCAGCTCTGCGAATTGCGGGCGCGGATCGGCATGGTCTTCCAGAGCTACAATCTCTGGCCGCACATGACCGTGCTGGAGAATGTCATCGAGGCACCGATCCGAGTGCGACGAATGCCGCGCCGGCAGGCGGTCGAAGAGGCTGAGGGGCTGCTCCAGCGCATCGGCCTCTACGAGAAGAGGCAAGCCTACCCGTCAAAGCTCTCGGGTGGGCAGCAGCAGCGCGTGGCGATCGTGCGCGCCCTGGCGATGGCACCCAAGGTGATGCTGTTCGACGAGGTGACCTCGGCCCTCGATCCGGAGCTGGTGGGCGAGGTGCTGGCGCTGATGGCCTCCCTCGCGGCGGACGGGATGACGATGCTGCTCGTCACCCACGAGATGGCCTTCGCCCGGGACGTCGGCACCCGCACCCTGTTCTTCGACGGCGGCGTGATCGCCGAGGACGGCCTGCCGAAAGAAGTCATCGGTGCCCCTCGGAGCGAACGGTTGCGCCACTTCCTCCGGCGCGTGCTGCACGAGCCGGTCGGCCTCGGGCACTCGGCGTGAGCAGCCGCATATTCAGCGCGGAGTTCGGACGGTGATGAGCGTCACGGCAATGCAGGACTGGTGGCTCAGCCTCTCGGAAGAGGTCGTCACCTACGGCCCCGGCTTCCTCTCGGCGACCATCGTCGTACTCGGCGTCACTGTAGCAAGCATCCTCGTGAGCTGGGTCTGCGGCCTGCTCGGGGCGCTGGGGAAGCGCTCGTCCTTCGCGCCCTTCCGGGCCCTGGCGAGCTTCTACGTCTGGTTTATCCGGGGTACGCCGACGCTGGTGCAAGTGTTCATCGTCTATTTCGGCATGCCGCAGATGGGCGTGAAGCTCTCGCCGATCACCGCCGGGATCATCGCGCTGGGCGTCAGCAGCGGCGCTTACGTCGCCGAGACCATCCGTGCCGGCCTCGCGGCGATCCCCAAGGGTCAGATGGAATCGGCGTTGGCCTTGGGCATGAACCCGCGGATCATGATGGCACGGATCGTCCTGCCGCAGGTCTTCCGCATGATCCTGCCTTCGCTCACCAACGAGGCGATCTCATCGGTCAAGAACACCTCGCTGCTCTCGACGATTACGGTGGTCGAGCTGACCCTCTACGCGCAGCTCATGATCGCCACCACCTTCCGCCCGTTCGATTTCTACATCGCGGCGGCGCTGATCTATCTCGGCCTCACGTCGATCTTGTCGCAGCTCTCCGCCTTCTTCGAGCGGCGCTACGCCCGCCTGTCCTGAACCCTGCCCGCCGCGGATCGGGCCGCGGCTCACACCTCCAGCCCCGTCCCGACTTTGGAGACTACCATGAACCGCCGACACCTCCTCGCACTCGCCGCCCTCTGCACCAGCCTGCTGGCTGCTCCCGCGGCCCGGGCGGCCGAGGGCAAGCTGGAACTGATCGAGCCCGGCAAGCTGATCGTGGCGACCGACAGCACCTTCGCGCCCTTCAGCATGCGTACACCGAGCGGCGAACTCGACGGGCTGGAGGTCCGGGTGATGCGCGAGGTCTGCCGCAGGCTCGGGCTCGAATACAGCCCCGTGAACGTCAAGTTCGATGCCCTGCTGATCGGCCTGATGGCCGATCAGTACGACATCACCAGCGAGTCGATGGACATCACGCCCGCCCGGCAGAAGCAGGTCGCCTTCGCGGACGGGTGGCTCGAATCCGGGGCGCGGATCGTCACCCGCAAGGATACGGGCATCAAGGGTCCGGACGATCTCAAGGGCCGGAATGTGGGCGCCCTCTCGGCCTCGACCTTCGGCAAGCTCGCCGAGGACCACGGTGCCACCTTGAAGAGCTACAAGACCGCCGCGGACGCTATGCAGGACCTCGTCGGTGGCAACATCGACGCGGTGATCAACGACGCGGTGGCCGGCAACTACGCGGTCAAGGCCCGCAAGCTGCCGCTGGTGATGATCGAGACCCCGCTCAGCACCATCCAGAAAGGCTTTGCCATCAAGAAAGGGAAACCGAACCTGCATGCGGCCGTCAACAAAGCCCTGGCCGAAATGGTCGCCGACGGAACCTATGCCAAGCTCATCACCCCGCTGATCGGCTATGACCCGGCGCCGAAGGAGCCGATCCGCACGAACGCCATGTGAAAGGCCGCGGCGACACGGCATACCAACAAGAAGACGGGGGCGGCCCGGCCGGCCGTTCCGGGAGGAACCGATGAAGACCCTTGACGCATCGTCGTACACGACGGCGCTCAACGCCCGGCGCGAACAGAGCCTGGGTCAGAAGGCCTATGACAAGCTGCTCGACATGCTGGTGCGGCGCGACCTTCCGGCAGGGACGGTGCTGCACGAGCGTCGCCTCGCCGAGATGCTCGACATCTCGCGCACGCCGACCCGTGAGGCGATGTCGCGGCTGGAGACCGAGGGCCTTGTCGAGCGGCAGCCCGGCGGGATGCTCGTCGTGAAGGAGTTCTCCCTGCGCGAACTGATCGAGATCCTGCACGTCCGCCGCCTGCTGGAACGGGAGAGCGTCGTGCTCGCCGCGGGCCGGATCACCGACGCCGTGCTGGAGGATTTGCAGGGACAGATCGAGGCGCTGCTGGCGGCGGGGGATCCGGATGCCCCGGGCAACTGGGAGGTCGACCGCCGTTTCCACGAACTGTTCGCCGATCACAGTCACAATACGATCCTGGCCAAGACGATCAAGGATCTGCGGCTCAAGACGCAGATGTTCAACCTGAGCCGGATGCCCGAACGGTTCGAGGCCGTGCATCACGAGCACTTGGCGGTGGTCGCCGCCCTGCGAGCCGGGGACGCGGCGGCGGCGGCCAATGCCATCGCGGCCCATCTCGAGAACTTCAAGCTGGGCATCATTCGCCGCTTGAGCGAGTTCTGAGGTTGAGGGGCAGCGCGATGCATGAATTTGCGAACCTGCGCGGCTGCGAGGCGGCCTTCCCGGAGGCGGAGTTCACCGGGCGGCAGGTGGCGGCGCGGGCCGCAATCGCTGCAGCTGGCCACGATTGTCTCGTGGTGACCGGCCCGGAGGCGATATACTGGCTGACTGGCCGCCAGACGGCGGGTTACTTCGCCTTTCAGGCCCTCGTCCTACCGGTGGATGGAGAGCCGGCCCTGTTGGTGCGCCAGCTCGAACTGCCGGGGGCAGCGGCCAACACCTGGCTCGACGACATCCAGGCCTATCCAGACGGGACCGACCCGGCCGACGCCTTGGCCGCACTCCTGCGGCGGCGAAGCTTCGCCCGGCCGGCGCTGGAGCGGGACGGCTGGTTCGTCTCGCCCGCCCTGGCTGCGCGGATCGGCATGGCACTCGGCGTCGACCCGCTGCCCGACGGGTCGGGCCTCCTCGGCCCTCTGCGTACGGTGAAGTCGACGGCCGAGCTGAAGGCGATCCGGGCCGCCGCCCGTTATGCGCAGGCCGGGCTCGCCGCGGGCATCGCCGCCTGCACCGCGGGCAACGATGAGAACGCGGTCGCCGCCGCCATGCTCGCCGCCGCCACGACGGCTGGATCCGAGGCGATGGCGATGGAGCCTTTGGTCTCGTCGGGACCTCGCAGCGGGCTGCCACATATGACCTGGCGCCGGCGCCGGCTGGAACCGGGCGACGCGGTGTTCCTTGAACTTGCTGGCAGCCATGCCCGCTACCACGCGGCGCTGATGCGCAGCGTCTGGATCGGCGAGCCGCCGTCCGAGGCGCGGCGGATGATGGACTGTGCCCTGCGGGCCCTCGACGCTGCCCTCGACGCGATTCGCCCCGGCCGTCTCTGCTCCGTCCCACATGAGGCCGCCCAGGCCGTCATCGACGCGGCAGGCTACGGCTCGGCCTTCCGCAAGCGCATCGGCTACTCGATGGGTGTCGCCTTCGCGCCGGATTGGGGGGAGGGTGGCCTGCTCAGCCTCTTCAACGGCGTCGACCGGCCGATCGAGGCCGGCATGGTCTTCCACCTGCCGGCGACCCTGCGCCGCTATGGCGCCTGGACCGTTGGTGCCTCCGAGACCGTCATCGTCACCGCGCATGGGGCCGAGCCCCTTTCGAACCTGCCCCGCTCCATGACGCTGCGGTGAGGTCGCCAGAGACCCGTTGGATCGAAAGGGGTTCGTCCGCTTCTCCGGCGCTTGAACTCCGAAACTGTCATTCTGCTCGCAGCCACATTTAGTAATGTAGAATCGTCAGCACGCGCGAAACCAGTCGTTCGGCTTTGCGCCCAATTCAGTCATTCAGCTGAATGTGACCACGTCCTGTAAGCGGACGCTACCGGATGCGATCTAACATTTGCATAAGGCCGGCTTATAGAGCGTGCTCGCGACTAAGCACGTCCTAACTACAGCGCCTCACGGCTCGGCCAGCTGCCTTAAGGATACGCTTCCGTCTACGTCTTGTGCGAGCCTAATTGACGTGGGAGATTTGCCCACATAAGGTTCGCGCGTAGGTACACTGTCCTTGGTAGTCTTCGCATGAACACCGGTTCGGTAGAGCCCCTGACGGTTGTGAGTTTGAAGCAGTGGTCCAGCTCTCTTGGCTATCGCACGCTGACGAGAGCCCAGGTAGAAGCTGTGCTCATTGAGCATGCATTTTACGACGAGCTGATCATCGAGGCGGCTTATAGCCTACCAGAGTCAGCACAGGCTGTACAGGCTCGATTGGACCGCTGCACCGATGCATTGATGGTTTTACTTGAGAGACGGTGAAGCATAAGCCGATGAGCTCAGCGGTTTCTGCCTCGACACACCAGGATCAACCACGAAATAAAATCCTGTAGGAGAAGATTATTATGCAAAACAGAAACAATGGTCGTCTCACAGTAGGTGAAATGTTGTGCGCCATCTCGGTCTGCGGCTGGGCAACAACTTTCGTTGCACTTGATCGCCCACCTCATCAAGCGCCACCAATTGTTTCATACCTAACGTTCACCGGATACCACGTGCGCTGATGGTAAACCCTCAGTTAGACCGGGAAGCTAGAAGAACTGCGACCGCGGGCCGTCACCGCATAGGAACCGGTCTGCCGTGAGAGGGCCTAGCCAGCGCAGTTGCACACCTGAATTCGCCTGTCTCGGTCGGGGTGGCCACTCTCACACCAGGTGTCGCCCTCGGCGGCCAACAGGCGCGCCGCGTAGCGTATGGCCACAGCCTCAATCGCCGGCGCGAACACGCCGACGATCCAGGGCATTTGCGCCTCGAACCACAAGCTGTCGTCGGCTACCGCGAAGTTGCCACTGACATGTTGCCCGAGCGCGCGAACGGTAAATGCCCGGCCATCCTGAGACCACTCTGCTACTTCGACGGCAATGTGTTTCTTGCTTAGGCGCTGCAACGCCCAGTCTAAATGCTCATCGAGCCGGCGGCGAACTTCAGTGGTGCCGAAATTGTGGGGGGCCGCAATGGTGATGTGCCTCGGCATTAATCCTCTCGTACTGAATGCTCACAAGCTGGTGAGCATATGTGAAGCGCTGTACCCCAAGGCCGGGCAGGCAAGAGGACATAGTGGTCGTCCCCAGCCTGCCCACCGCTCCCAGCAATGCATCAGCTCTGAAAATCTAAGAGGAGAGCCGAGGCGTTGGAGCTGTTGTAGCTGTTGCCTGCTGCCCCATAGCTCGCGTTGCTCGTCTGAGATGCTTGGAGCTGCTGGAGGAAAGTAGAGAGAATATCGCTAGACGACGAGCCGGTCGACGATGTGCTGCTCGATGAGCTACCGGACGCGGCATCGCCCGGCGGTGGACCGGGCGGCGGGCCTGGAGGCGGTCCATCGGTGTCAGAGACGCCGCTCGTGGAGGCTGAGGCGGTCGTGCTCTGGCCATGGCTGGAGAACAGGTTTGTCAGCTCGGTAGCCTGATCGCTCGTGAGCGCACCGCTGCTGACCTGATCGGCAATCAGACTGTCGATCCGGCTCTTCATCGAGGATGGATCGAGCTTGGAACTCGTCGAACTGGTGCTGTCAGAGCCGGAGCTGCTGGAGGTCGATGACGTGCTGTCCGACGAGAGGCTCGAATGGATCGAGCTGAGCGCACTCGTCAAGGCAGTTGCGTCAGTGCTGCTGAGCGCACCCGACGACAGCTCGCTGCTGATCGTCGAGGTCATCTGGTCTTGGCCGGTGCCTCTGTGCGGCGGAGGCGGCGGGCGTTGCGCGTAGAGCTGCAAGGTGGACGTGGAAGTGATAGTACTCACGGATGCACTCAGGGTACGGAACTGCCGGAGGCGCCCGGCGGCGGGTCCGTGTGCAAATTACCCACACAGCAGTTAAGACAGCGTTTCGCTGCCGGAGTACACAACTGGCTTACATCCGGACCGCTGCCACGAACGACGCTGTGCTGATGGCCAACCTGAAGATTACCTCGGCCGGCCGGGTCCGCCCCCACCTGCGGCACCAGGGCCGCCCGGTCCGCCACCAGGCCCACCCGGCCCGCCGCCAGGCCCCCCGGGCGCTCCGCCAGGAAAGCTCTGGCCACCGATGCCTCGGCCGCCCAAGCTGCCCGATCCACTTCCGAGGCTGCTTGGGTTGTTGAAACCGCTCCCGCCCGGCGCATCGTCCGTCTCGGGTCGGGGGTCTACGCGAAAGACAGGTTGCTCCCCGCCCTCGGGCTTGGCACCGAAGCGCCCCGGCGCCTCCTCGGGCAAGCTGCGCAGGTCGAGCCGGTCCCGCTCGCGCTCGAAGCGCGGGCCGTCCAGACGCGGCTCTTCGGGCTCCCTGCGCCCGTCGAAGCGTAGCCGGTTCACTGTGAGGCCGCCGCCCCGCGTTACGTTCGCGGTGATCACGGCGTGCACGCTGCCTGTCGGCGGCACTGAAGGCTCCGCCTTACCCGTGACAGCCAGGCCCGAACCAAGATCGAGCTTGGCACCCGCGCGACCGATATAGCCCTCGATCGACACCCGCCTCAGCCCCGGCGGGAACGGTAGCCCGACCTGGGCGAGGTTGGTCACATTGAGCACGCCATCGGCCGCAGCGCCGGTGACGACGGCGCGCTTGCCAACCGGCAGTGCTTCAGCGCCGGTCAGCCGCAGCCCGCCGATCATGACTGCGGCGCCGTCTCTGCGCACTGGACCAGCGACGCGGTCGGGCCCCGAGCTGCGCGGTTCGATTAGGCTGGCGACGATCACTCCGTCCGTCCGGCGCAGTCCGCTCACAGCGACCCGCGTGCCTGACTTCCAGTCGCCAGTCAGCTCCGCCGTAGAAACCCGCTGTCCAAGCACGACCAGCCGCCCCGGCGCTGCCCAATCCACCGGCCCGACCACCTCGCTAGTCACCTCGATGCGCTGGGTTGCAAGACCCGCATCCTCGGGGCGAGCCACGACCTGCACGACCTGACCGATCTTCAGATCCGCTGGGGTGGCCTGCTCCCCGTCGATGCGCACGGCCACACCCGGTTGATAGGCGATACGCAGGTCGTTGACGATGATCGAGCCAAACTGGCGGATCGTGCCGATCACCCCGGTACCACCGATGCCGCGGTCGCCCTCGCCCAGAGGTGGCTCGGTGGGGGGATTCGTCCGCATCATGCCAGTGCCGCCGATGCCCTGGTCGCGCGGGGCCTCCTGCGGCCGGACCGGAGCCGGCAGCAGCGTCGCGGCACCCGCGAGGAGACGCAGGACGAACCGGCGGTTGAGCAGGGTTCGCACCAGCCGGATCCTCAGCGTCCGTCCGTCGGCTGCGCGGGCAGCACGGCCTCCGCGTAGACGTAGAGACCGAAATTCCAGCGGTGATCGCCGCCCGGGTCGGTCTGGCAGGCGGCGTGCGCCTCGCGGTTCGCCTGCTGCAGCGCCTCCATGGCGATCTCGCGGGCTCGCGCCTCGAGCTTGGTCGCGAGCTCCTTCGAGAGCCCATCGTAGTGAACGGCCCGCTCCAAGAACCGCGGCTTGTCGCCGACGATGTTGGCCACGGCCGCCGCGATATGGTCGTGCAGGTTACGGCCGAAATAGTAAAGCTGCGGCCCCTCGGCGCCGTCCCCGCGGGGGACGTAGGCGGCTTCCGCCAGCACGATCCGGTCCTGTGGATCCGTGAAGGCGAGGCCGCGGTCGAGCCACTCGTCCAGGACCGCCCGCGGACGCAGGTCGCGCGTGACGCCAGCGACCAGCGTTTCGAAGGAGGGCGCGTTGTCCTCGGCGGTCCGCGGCAGCGGAAGGGGGTGACCCTGCGGGTCGGTGAAGGCCGGATCGGCGATCCAACGAGCGATGATCCGGCTGGTGCGCGAGACCACGGCCGGCACTGCACTCACGGGGGCGCCGGCCCCGCGCAGGCGCCGCACCTCCTTGCGATGGATGCCGGTGAGCAGTGAGACACGGCTGTCGGTCTGCTCCTTGCCGGTGAGGGCGAAGTCGTACTCGGCCACGTTCACGTAGAGCTCGCGTAGAAGGTCGGTGAGGGCCGGGAAGGTAATGCCGCGGGCAACCAGCAGGCGCACGAGCGGGCGCAGAAGCCGCGCGAGGGGCGCGTGCAGGCTGGCGCCGTCGCGCGGGGGATCGGCAGTGTCGGACATGACCTCAGTCGTAGAAGCTTGAGCTTAAGAGGCAATCCCATGCGGTGCGTCGGCACACCCTATGACGCTTTTTCTAGATTGACGTGGGATTTTTGCACACATAGAACGTGTGGGCAAATTTCCCACACTTCGCTCGGAACGCCATTTATGTTGCCTGCGCCTCAGCCTCTAATCTGCGCAACATTGCCGCCGCTAGTCCTCGACCACGCAGCGCCACGCCGCGTCCAAACTTCAGACCTTCTAGTGCAGTTTATGCGCTTCACCTACGCGCTCACCGCCTTAGCCTTGCCTGCCCTCGGCGTCTCCGCCGTGAGACTGGCCCACCATAGTGACGCGCTGACGGTTGCGCAGACTGCCGCTTCAGCCGATCCCTTCAGCGAGGCAGCGGTTCACCCTCGCCTAAGCGAGCGGCGAAGTGACATTGCCCGGGTTGCGATCCTGGGCTCCGCGTTTGGTCGGGTGCAACGATGATCCGGCCCTCGATAGGCTTATCTCGCCGCGACGGTGCCTCCGGCCGTCGGCGACCGATTTACGACCTCGCCCTATGCCTGATCCTCGCCGCTGCAATCGTCGGCCCGCTCACCTCGGCAGCGACGCGAACCTCTCTAAAGTCAGTACACGATCAAAACCCGACGCTGCACCGCCCCCGAGGACTCACCCCGTTACGCCGACCGACCGTGATCAGTTGGGTCAGGACCACGGTCGCTGAGTCGAACGCGTCCGAGCATCGGTGAACGCGTCATCCGTGCGAATCGACCGCGGCAGCTGACGGCGGCGCCCATCCTTTCAGCGGCATGTCACGTGAGGCCAAAATGTCGAACAACCCGTACAAGTCGCTGCCGTCCAGGCAGTTCTGGTCCAATGCTGTCACGAACGTGCCGCCTTTCGCCCTGGATCTGCGCTCAAGCGACAACTTCACCATCTCGTCCGACGACCGGGTAGCCACGGCCGGTTCCTGTTTCGCGCAGCGCGTGGCGGCCGCTCTCCGTGCTTCGCAGTTCAACTACTACGTCACCGAGACCGCACCCGCTGGCATGTCGCATGCCCAGGCTCAGGCTCTTCAGTACGGCACATATTCGGCCCGCTACGGCAATCTGTACTACACGCGACAGTTCGTGCAGCTGTTCGATCGGGCATACGGGATCTTCGAGCCCGAACTCACTGCCTGGGAGCGGGCAGATGGACGGTTCGTCGATCCGTTCCGGCCGAGGATTCAACCGGGCGGCTTCGCAAGCGCGGACGAGGTACGGGCGGCGCGCGACGCTCATTTTGCCGCCGTGCGTCGGTTGTTCGAGACGTTAGACGTTTTGGTGATCACGCTCGGTCAGACCGAGAGCTGGCGTTGGCGTGCAGATGGAGCAGTTCTACCGCTCGCCCCCGGGGTCGCCGGCGGCACCTACGACCCGGCCCTCTACGCGTTCGTCAACGTATGCGTCGCCGAGGTCATCGACGACCTGAACGGTTTTTTGGACCGGTTGTGGCGTGTCAATCCATCAGCGCGCGTCGTGATGACGGTTTCACCCGTCGCAATGGTGGCCACTTACCTTGATCAGCACGTCATGACTTCGAATTGTTATTCCAAATCGATCTTGCGTGCCGCGGCCGGCGAATTATGCGCCGCGCGAGGCGATAAGATTGTGTATTTCCCATCCTACGACCTCATCACCAGCAGTGCGAATGCCGGGCGGTATTATGATGAGGACCAGCGCACCATCAACGATGCCGGTGTGCGCCATGTCATGCGACAGTTCCTTGGAACCTTCGCAACGAACCGCGCTGAGCCCGCGGTGCATCGAGCTTTGATCGACCTTCAGGCCGAAGCCAACTGCAACGCCGCCGTGATCTGCGACGAAGAAGCCATCACGCGATAGCTTTCTTTCAATGTTTGCAAGTCTATCCTCATGTTTTCATGCAAATTTCAGTTAATAAGCAAATACTATGCGCAGATCGCTGTCCTATCGAACGGCTTCAGACACTGTCTGACAACAAAAAGTACCGTTAAAATATATTAATGCAATGGAATGTCTATGATTTGGTTTAATAGTCCAATAAAGAATTGGCGGCAGGCGCGATTCATCCGTCGGCGCCGGATCGAGCGCTTGCCGATTATCCGCGCCGCGCTCCGCACGGCACCGAACGGCTACGTCGCCTTGGTCGGAGACTCGCATGCCGAGTTCCTGGGAACACCTGATTTCGGCGGCCGAAGCTGCGTCAATCTCGGCATCGGCGGCAGCACGGCAGCCGATTGTGCACGCCACCTCGCCAGCCTGCACCCGGACGCCGGTGCCACAGCTGCCGTGCTGTTCGTCGGCACCAACGACATTCTACGCTGGCGACACCCAGACCGGCCGACGGCTGCGGACTGCTTCACCGACGACGTTGACCGGATCTTGCAGACCCTTTCGGCCTGGGCGGAACATATCTTTGTGGCGGCGGTCCCGCCGATCGGCCCATGGACCACGGGTCGTGACCCCGCCGCGGTAATCGCCTTCACTGAACGCCTTCGGGCGTTATGCGGGCGAAGCGGCTTCACCTTCTTCGACCCGTTCGCCGGGATCCGCGACGGCGAGAGCGGTTTCGCGCTGGCGGGACTGCATCGCGACGGCTTTCACCTGGCCGATTATCCCGGCTTGGCCAAGGAGGTGGTTCAGCTGGTCAGCCTTCGCGTCGCGCCTTCTCAGGTACCGACGATCCGGGCCGCCTCAACTTTGACGCGGGATCGGCATCCCCGGGCATCGAACAGGACGTTCGGCGCCGTTCGTTTACGCTTCTATCCAACAACGCCTGCCCGCTCCCTCGACTGTTGAGATCGACGATCGCGATCAAGGACAGAGCCGACAACCCGATCGATCTCACCGGCGAGGGCCACGTAGTCGGCCAGATGTATATCGTCGGAGAAGAGCCCGGTCGTCGCGCGGCCTCCGGCGCTCGTGCGAATGCCCGCGAATGGATCGAAGAAGACGTGCCGCTTCTCCGCGCAGAGTTGCTCAAGGCGCTCTGAAAAGGTCACGACGGCGTCCGCGTCATGGTCCGCCGCTTCGGGGCCGAGGGGCGGCACGGCGGCGACGAAGACATGCCCGGACCAATTACCAAGGATCGCGAGGATACGCCGTACGTCGGCCTCGAACCGTCGCCCCGTGGCCGGCCGTTCCGGGCGACGGCGCCGGGCGACGTCGTTCGTCCCGATGATCAGCACTGCGGCATCGGTTCGTGCCGGCGTGTCGAGGCGTGCCAGCCGCGTGGCGCAACCACGTGCGGTGATACCGCCGACGGCAATATTGATGCTCGGCGGTCGACCGGCGATCTGGGGGTGTTCCAGCAAAGCTGCGTGCAAGTTGCCGACGAGCAGCACGCTCCCCTCGGGAGCGGCGGCGAGGTCAGTTCGAATTTGCGCCCAACGCGTATCTGCGCGTTGTCGAAGCAAGCTTCGGTTCCGCCAATTCTTCACAAACGAGTGGATCGAGGGAGCATACATGACCATCCTGACAACGAATGAACGATTGTCAGCGTATCTGAAAGCCCGTGAAGGTCAGGTACGAGACAATTGGCGGCGATCGATTGACAGGATGGTCAACATTCAAAATTGCTATCGACCAGACAACCACCGCAATAAGGCACAGAACGTCCTTGAAATGTATGTTTCGATTATTAGTGGGGGGAACTTTGTTTTTCGAGGATGATGTTTGCTGCTGATGGTTTCTATTTTTGCCCATTGCATAGTTCTAATCCTAAAATATTAAATACGACTTATTTAGCATTCAGGCGCCTAGCCGCAGAATGCTGTCGACGACGAAATTTGCTCAACGGGCACTTGTTTAATTAATACTGCCACACGCGACCAAACATACAAATGTGACCGGCCGCCGCATCCTGCAAGTATTATGCGACAGTGACTAAATGTAGTATACATGGGCTCATATTCATTAGAAATCATAATTAATTTCTACTTAGTTCCTATTCAATCCATTTTGCGCGCCACTTAAGATCAACCGTCCCAGTGCTTCCCGACCGAAGCTTTCACCATGTCGGATAGGGCCACGTCGAACACGAGCATCTCCTCGATCGCCTTGACGGATTTGAGCCGCTCCGCCAACGCCTGGATCTTGGCGGGCACCGGCGGCATGATCGGGATCGGCACGTCGACGCCGAGGCGGTCGAACAACATCGACGCGAAGGCGGGGAACTGGACCTTGTGGCCGACGATGCCGACCCGCGCGAGAACCTCCACCGCGACGATCGAATTTCCCGGGTGCAGAGGATCCTCCGGCAAGCGAGTTCCGAGCTGGCGGGTCAGCGGATTGTAGAGCAGCCGGTAGGCTGCTTCTGGCAGCATGCGGAAGAACCGCTTGAAGCTCTTTACGTCGGTGAAATCATACTCGTCCGCGAAGGATGCGGCCTCGGCGAGCGGGCCCAGGCGCCAGCTGCGAGCGGGATCGGCGGCGTCGTCAGCCCGCGCCTTTAGCCAGAGCAAACGGGTTGCCATCTCGACATGTGGTTCTTGTAACAAGATAGCGGTGACCATCAGGTCCGGCGTCATATAATCCTCGTAACGCGGGATCACGATTGCGCCCGACAAAAGCGCGGACGGCATAGCTTGTGTCGTTAGAAGACTCCTCATGATCTCGTCAGACAGGCGATGCACGTTGAAGTGGCAGTGCTGAAAATGTGGGAAGAGCGCCGTCTGAAGCGCCGTCTCAGGCTCAATGCCGGTGTTGATCAGCATGGTCCGTAGTGGGACCGTCCCGTCCGGCGGCAAGCGACGGTAGATCAGTACGTTTGTGTCGGCGTCGTAGAGTTCGAGCCGCGGGATCTCCGGCAGCCCCGGCACCTCCGCATGGGTGAGCACGAAGGTGCATTGCCCGGTCGCGTGCCAGCCATTGCGTTTGAACGCCTCGTCAATGACGCTGGCTGAGATCTCGGCCACGCGGCGCCCATCGACGGAGACGGCAACTCGGCTGATAGCGAGGGGATTGTCTGGCACGATCCAGCCGCGGATCGAATTGCCCTGATCGTGGTCGATGAAGAAACGCATAATCAGACCGGGGTTACCGTCGGGTGTTTTGTGCCGCGGAAGTACTCGGGGCCGCAGCTTGCTGCGGTGTTGGTGGCTGAAACCCCCACAAACGGCTCGGTTCACACACGGTTTGGCGCCAGATGCGTCCGCTGACGGCGACAACGGCTGGGGCGGCAAATGTCCTGCGGCACGACGATCTAAAACGTGGCAACATGCTATAGCTCATTGACGTGTGATTTTTTCCCACGTATACGGTCCTGAATGGTGTGGCAAGTCCTGCCGCAAACGACAGCTTAAAAAATGCGTCCATTTAGAAATCATGCCCTGACTCAATTCGATTTCGTCGTCTTGACCGCGGCAAAACGCAGATTCTGCGTCCGTACGCTATATCTGAATTCCTGAATTGTCGACATATAGTGATGATGTCGTTGCTCGATACTTCCATAATTCAGAGAGTCAGATCGATTTGCTCCGCTCGGCAGTCGAGTGGCTCGCCACGGCTCCTCGTCGTCGGAGGAGAGCAAAGCGCCGCGGTTGCGCATGCGATGAGATGCATCGCACCGGAGGCAGCTGTTACATTCAAGCACGTTGTCGCCGCGACCAAACTTTATACAGTAGAACGACTCTTATCTGAGTTCGATCGGCATGACGTAGTCTTCCTAAGAAGCGATCTTCCACTCTGCCGCCCAGTTGGAGCGGTCGCAGGCTCGCACGGCCATACCAAGGTCGTGCGCGTTCCAACAATTGCGTTCGCAGCCTTCCACCCCGATCAGATTCGTGTCGGTTCCGATCACCGCTCCCCGATCGTAGGGCCGATGGGTCAGTTACATTCCGCGCTCGTCCTATTCGGTTTCCTTTCTGGTCTATCCCAGGGTGCAGTGATGAAATTGTTCCAATGCAGCGCCTTCGAGCGGGTTGGTTACTTCGAATTTTGGGCCGAGGCCGCGAAGCGGCTGTATGAGTTCGGTGCTGAGGCCGACTATGATTTCGAAGCGTCCCTCGCCCGCTGGATGCGGCGGGGCTGCTTTATGCACTCGGTCAATCAGATCAAGCTGCATGTTGTCGTCGATCTCGCCCGAGGGCTCCTCGAGCGAGCAGGGATTCGCTATCAGCAATGTAACCTTGAGGATTATCTATCCGGTGATCCCGGGAAAGGGGAGAGCTGGCCGGTCTATCCTGAGATCGCCGCCCATTACGGCGTTGCCGGTAGCGCTCTCTTCCTGCGGCCAGCATCGGGCCGGCACACATCACGCTCGACGATGTCGCTCAGCTGCTTCATCGAGGAAAGCTTTGAGGCGTACGCGCGCCTGCCTCGAACGTCCCTGTTTAATAACAGGGTGATGCAGTGGCAAACCGATGTGGATCTCCGAGCGTATCTTTGCCGCATAGCGGAAGGCTCGTGACGCTGCTTGGAAAACGGATCGCCGTCGTCCTCCCCGCCTACAATGCGGCCGCTACTCTCCAGCGGACCTACTCAGAGATCCCATTGAACATTGTTGACGACATCATTCTGATCGACGATGCCAGCCACGACGAGACTGTGGCACTTGCCGAGACTCTCGGGATCTATACCCATCGCCATCCATGCAACCGCGGCTACGGCGGAAACCAGAAGACCTGCTACCGGATCGCGCTGGAACGGGGCGCCGACATCGTGGTGATGCTGCACCCGGCCTGTCCGTCGTCAGATGATTTGGGACATTCAGCGGTGTTCAGGAGCGGAGGCTCTGGTCCATCTGGGGTAAGAGGTTAGGCGGCCTGCGCGTGGTGGCGCAAGCGGCGATCCATCATGGTCTGGCGCTTGATGCGTTCGCGCTCGGCCAGGATCCCTTCGCCGCGTCCGAAGTAGACGTCGGCGGGCGTAAGGTTGCTCAGGCTCTCATGGGCTCGGGCATGGTTGTAGTGTTCGACGAAGTCGGCAACCTGCGTCTCCAGCTCGCCGGGCAAGTAGGCGTGTTCGAGCAGGATGCGGTTCTTGAGCGTCTGGTGTCAACGCTCGATCTTGCCCTGCGTTTGAGGATGGCATGGCGCACCGCGGATGTGGGTCATGCCCCGAATGCCGAGCCAGTCAGCCAGGTCGCTGGCGACGTAGCTCGGCCCGTTGTCGGAGAGCAGGCGTGGCCGCGGCATCACCCGCGCCTGATCGAGCCCAGCCGCACCCAGCGCCAGGTCGAGCGTGGCGGTGACGTCGCTGGCCTGCATCGTCGTGCACAGCTTCCAGGCGACGATGTAGCGTGAGAAGTCGTCCAGGACTGTCGATAGGTAGTACCAGCCCCAGCCAACGACCTTCAGGTAGGTGAAGTCCGTCTGCCAAAGCTGGTTGGGCCCGGTGGTCTTATCGTGGAACTCGTCGGCGGCCTTGATGACGATATAGGCCGGGCTGGTGATCAGGTCCTGAGACTTGAGCAACCGGTAGACGGTCGCTTCCGAGACGAAGTAGCGGCGCTCGTCGGTGAAGCGCACCGCCAGCTCACGCGGGCTGAGTTCAGGCTGTTCCAAGGCCAGAGCAACGATCTGCTCGCGGATCTCCGCAGGTAGGCGGTTCCAGACCCGGCTCGGCCGCGAGGGATGGTCGCTTAACGCCTCGGGGCCGCCGCGCTGGTAGGCGTCGTACCACCGGTAGAACGTCGAGCGGGTGATGCCGAGCTTGCCCAGAGTGGCGCGCACCGGCAGGTGGGATTGCTCGACGAGTCGGATGATCTCCAGCTTCTCGGGGGCCGGGTACCTCATGCCTCGTCGCCCCCAGCCCCGCTCATGCTTTTTTAAGCAGACGGTTCTCCAGGACGAGATCAGCTACGACCTCCTTCAGCGCCCCCGTCTCGCGACGGAGGTCCCGCACCTCATCGGTAGTGGCCGCACGAGCCGTGTCGCCGGACAGGCGTTTCTTGCCAGCTTCCAGGAACTCCTTGGACCAGCCGTAGTACATCGAGGCGGCAATCCCCTCACGGCGGCATAACTCGGCGATGCTGTCCTCGCCACGCAAGCCTTCCAGCACCACACGGATCTTCTCCTCGGACGAGAACTGCCGACGTGTGGCCCGACGGATGTCCTTGATCACCGCTTCTGCCGGCTTCTTGGCCGGTCCGGATGTCTGCTTCATCTTCGCTCCTCAGGGGCTACGATGAACCAGCCATCCTCCGTTCGTGAAGACCCTCAATCTGTCCCACTGGTGCTGACGTCGGACAGAGTGCTCTACCTCGCGATGGAGTTCGGAACGGCCGCCCACAGTTGCTGTTGCGGCTGCGGGACGGACGTCTACACGCCGTTGACGCCGACGGACTGGTCCATGACCTACGACGGCGAAACCGTCAGCCTGAACCCCTCCGTGGGCAACTGGCATCAGAAGTGCCGGTCGCACTACGTGATCCGCAAGGGTAAGGTCATCGAAGCCGGACCCTGGAGCGATGAGCAGGTCGCTTCCGAGCGCGAACGCGACCGTGCGGCGAAGGAGCGTCACTACGGGAAACCGGCTGCCAAGGCCGTGGAACGTCCGACGCCGGAGCCTGCGGAATCCGTGGGCATCTGGTCCGGGATCAAGCGCCTTCTGTCACGCTGGATCTGACGGCTTAATCGAAATCGATGCGCCGGCGCGCGGCCGGCGCATCGACCCTAGAGCGACATCCGAGCGCGCTAAAACGGATGGCAGGGTGATGAGGTTGGTCGGTGAAGGAGCCTTCGCTCGCTCGCCCATCATCCGCGTCGCCCTCTGCTTAAGAGCGACGGAACCACCTCTTCGACCCGGCAGCAACGGCGCCTTTTTAAAACACTATCGGTCGGCACCAGACGGTAGGGTCATGGCATCTCAATGCCCGCTACCGGGCATTGAGCCAACTTCTGCTTCTGGCGGATTTTGTTGAAGAGCTCGGAGACAGCGCTTCGAGCGGCATCAAAGCGGTGCCTGGGAGAAGGTTTGTTTTTTTCAGATCATGCAACGCCATTCCTGCACTGTGCTTTGAGCTATCTCATAGTAAAACTTTCTCCGGCCGACGCCCTTCACGGCGCTGCGTCGACCCGATCCCGAGTTTTTCAACAAAATCGGCGCATTCCAGCAGTGGGGCTCAGCATATGCCGCCTCGCCGCCAGCTTGGTCAGCGAGTCGAAGCTTCGCACTTGGCTACCATCTGAAGACCCTTCAGACACCGTCGCAGCCTCGCTAGCTCGGCTCCCAAAACGCCGGTGATAGCAAAGCGCCGCTTTGCCTTTCGAGAGCCGTCCGGCCGACGCGTGGTGATCGAAACTTCGTGGACCAGCGCCCGCTGCCGTGCCTCGGTCTTCGCTCGTCGCGCAGCCGCGATAGCATCTGGTGGTGATGTAGATACCCGCTTCGCCACCGCGGTCTGACGTGCCCAAGCGTGCAGCCCTTGGCCTGGAGTCGCCGCTAGCGCCTGAACCCGGCTCGGCAGGACCTTGGCTGATTCGAGGTGCTGAATCGCTCGCACGTCCCGGCTGATCAGCTTGCGGGCCGCCAGCCGCTCGGCCGCGGTCTCGCCGCCGTAGGAGACGAACCGCTCGACGATGAGGTGCAGGTCGTGGGTGATGCGCGAGCGCTTGCGCCCGCTCAACGTCACCAGCTCGGCCATGATGGCAGCGCGCAGCGGGCTGGCGCTGATTCGGATGTATGTCGCGTAGGCCAGCGCGATGGCCTCAACGTGCTGCGCGTCCGACGCCTTGCGGATGTTCAAACCGGCGCGCTGCAGCCAGCTCGCGCTGTCGAGCGGCCGCGACCCGGCACCGTTGACCTGATGCAAAAAGCGTTCGGCGTCGGCGGCCATGGCGTTCCGGCTGCCAACCTCGGCGTTGATTCGACCTGATTCGGAGAGATCACCTGTAAGCTTTACAACCGCCGGCCCGCTAGTGCAGTGACGCGGACGGAGGATTCACGCGTAGGATGAGACGTGCGAGTCTGGGCGATGGCTCAGACGGTATGCGTGCTCCTCGATGCGACCGACGCGGCACGGTTGGCTGCGATTGCCAGCGACCGCTGCCGTC
>NZ_JAKSYD010000211.1 GCF_022829605.1 Methylobacterium sp. E-065
TGGTAGCCAGCGAAATTGGCGTGACGCGTCACGTCCTCCAGGCGACCGGCGCGCAGCCAGTGGATCTGAGCGGGCGGGTTGGCTGAGGCATAGGGGCCGAAAGCGTACAGGAAGCTGTTGTCGCTGCTGAGCAGTTCGTAGTTGCCGTCACCGTCGAGATCCTCGAACGTGTAGCCACCTCCGCCGTCCAGCGTCTCGCCGTCCTTGACGAACCAGAGGCCAGTGCGCGGGTCCTGCGTGGCGATCTTTGTTACCGTGCAGCAATGCCGACGTTGTCCTGGCCCACTAGCTTACCCGCCCTGGACGCTGCTCAGCCACGGCACCTGCCGGCGGCTACTCCAACGCGCGTTCCTGAGGTGGAGGTAATTGGGATCGAACCCACAGTACGCCTTGAGCCCTTCGACGTCT
>NZ_JAKSYD010000012.1 GCF_022829605.1 Methylobacterium sp. E-065
TCACAGCGCCAAATACCCGTCGGTGAGCTCAGAAAGAAGAACAACAGATCAGCACAAGTCTCTCACGCCAGGCCACTAAGACCTAGCCGCAAGGACAAACGCCGCCCGCGTCTCCCTTCCTCAATTCCAACTTGTCAAAGAGCCGCCCAGTCACCCAGGCCATCAGAGGCAAACAGAAGGCCGCCCGGCTACTCAGCCGGCCAAACCCGCCACTTGTCAGAAGATGCTTCAGCGCCCGGGCCACTTCCGCGGCCGGCGCCGATGAACCGGGGTATAGATCCACCAATCCGGGCCGTCAACAGCCTTGTTGGCCGGGAGGTCGATTTTCTTGGACTCTGGCGACGACGGGCGTGTGACGCCCGATTCGCCCCCCCCCGGCCTATCCCCGTCAGGCGTCGAGGCTGAGGGTCATGCCGTCATAGGCGGGAACGATGCCGTCCGGCAGGCGCGCCGCCAGGGCCGCGTAATCGAGATCGGTGTGCAGGTTGGTCAGCACCGCCCGCCGCGGCTTGACCTCGTCGATCAGCGCCAGGGCGTCCGAGACGGAGAAGTGTGTCGGGTGTGGCGTGTCCCGCAGGGCATCGATGACCAGCAGGTCGAGCCCGTGGAGCCGGGCGAGGCTCGCCTCCGGAATCAGGCTGACGTCGGGCATGTAGGCCGCTTGGCCGAAGCGGAAGCCCAGGGCGGCCTCGTTGCCGTGCTCCACAGGGAGCGATTGCACGGTGATCAAGCCCCCCTCCCCCTCCAGGGTCAGGTCGCGGTCGGCCACGAGGTCGCGCAGGTCGAGGATCGGCGGATAGGCGCTCCCGGGGGGCGTCTCGAAGCAGTAGCCGAACCGGGTGGTGAGCAGCGACCGGGTCAGGGCATCGGCGTAGACCGGGATGCGCCCCCGCATGGCGATCACCAGCGGGCGCAGGTCGTCGATCCCGTGGGTGTGGTCGGCATGGGCGTGGGTGTAGAGCACCGCGTCCAGGCGCTTGACCTCGGCGTCGATGAGCTGCTCGCGCAGGTCGGGCGAGGTGTCGACGAGCAGCGTGGTCCGCCCGGTCTCCGACACGCGCTCGACCAGGATCGAGCAGCGCCGCCGGCGGTTGCGCGGATCCTCCGGGTTGCAGGCGCCCCAGCCGCTGCCGACCCGCGGGACGCCGCCCGACGAGCCGCAGCCGAGGATGCGCAGGGTCAGGCTGGCCATCCGGATCTCCCGCTCCTAACCCGTCACGCGGCGCCCGGAGGCGATCCGGCGGCCCTGTCGAACAATGCAAAAAAGTTCGCCGCGGTGATATGGGCCAGCTCCTCCGGGGCGAGCCCCAGGGTCTCGGCCAGCGACCGGGCGGTGTCGGCCGTGTAGGCCGGCTCGTTGGTCCGCCCGCGATGGGGCTCGGGGGCGAGGAACGGCGCGTCGGTCTCCACCAGGAGCCGGTCGAGGGGCACGGCCCGGGCGATGTCGCGCAGGGCGTGCGAGCGCCGGAAGGTGACGATGCCGGAGAACGACACAAACAATCCCAACTCGACCCCGGCCTCCGCCAGCCGGGGGCCGGACGAGAAGCAGTGCAGCACCGCCCGGAACGGGCTTTGGCCCATCTCGTCGGTGAGCACCCGCTCCATATGGTCGTCGGCATCCCGGGCGTGGATCACCAGCGGCAGGCCGGTCTGGCGGCAGGCCTCGATATGGGCGCGCAGCACCCGCTCCTGCACCGCCTCGGGGGCGGCATCGGGATAGTGGTAGTCGAGACCCGCCTCGCCGATCCCGACGCAGCGCGGACTGCTCTTGGCGAGCGCCGCGATCGTCTCGGCGGGGACATCCGGCTCCTCGGCGGCGCCGTCCGGATGGGTGCCGATCGTGTGCCAGACTTCCGGATGGGCTTCGGCGATCGCCCGGTAGGTGTCGGCCCGGGCGACCCGGGTGGAGATGGTGAGCATGCCGGTCACGCCCGCGGCCTTGGCACGGGCGATCACGCCCGGCAGGTCGGCGGCGAAATCCGGGAAGTCGAGATGGCAGTGGCTGTCGATGAGCATCGGGTCTTTGGGTTGGGACTTCGGGCCGTCAGGCGGCCGGAGTTTCGGGGCGCTCGAAGCGCGGGAAGATCGGCGCGGGGGCCGGAAGCGCCGTGCCGGGCATCAGCCGCCCCCCCTCCCCCACATCGACGAGCTGGCGCCGGTCGGCCGGCACCGCCAGGAGGTCGAGGAGTTTGGCCGCCGCCCCCGGCACGAAGGGCTGGGTCACGATCCCGAAGACGCGCAACGCCTCCAGGGTCGTGTACAGCACCGCGTTCATCCGGGCCGGATCGGACTTGCGCAGCTTCCACGGCTCCTGGGCCGCGAAGTAGCGGTTGGCCTCGGCCACCACGGCCCAGATCTCGGCGAGGACGCTGTGCAGCGCCAGATCGTCCATCAGGGCGCGGGCCCGCTCCGGCAGGGCGTCGACCTGGGCCAGCAGGGCTTGATCGGCCGCGTCCAGGGCGCCGGGATCGGGCACCGCGCCGTCGCAATTCTTGGCCACCATCGAGAGCGAACGCTGGGCGAGGTTGCCGAGGTCGTTGGCGAGGTCGGCGTTGATCCGGCCGATGATCGCCTCGTGGCTGTAGCTGCCGTCGCCGCCGAACGGCACCTCGCGCAGCACGAAGTAGCGCACCGGATCGACCCCGTAGGTGTCGGCGAGTTCGAACGGGTCGAGGACGTTGCCGAGCGACTTCGACATCTTCTCGCCCTTGGAGAGCAGGAAGCCGTGGCCGAAGACGCGCTTGGGCAGGGGCAGCCCGGCCGACATCAGGAAGGCCGGCCAGTAGACCGCGTGGAACCGGACGATGTCCTTGCCGATGATGTGCAGATCCATCGGCCAGAATGTTTTTTGGGGGTTCTCCGCGTCGGGGAAGCCGGTGACGGTCAGGTAATTGGTCAGCGCGTCGACCCAGACGTACATGACGTGGTTCGGATGCCCCGGCACCGGCACGCCCCAGTCGAAATTGGTGCGGCTGACCGAGAGGTCCTTGAGACCGGAGCGCACGAAGCTCGCCACCTCGTTTTTCCGGGTTTCCGGCCCGATGAAGTCCGGCTGGTCCGCGTAGAGCTTGAGCAGCCGGTCCTGGTAGGCCGAGAGCCGGAACAGGAAATTCTCCTCCTCCATCCACACGACCGGCGTGTCGGTGGCGAGGCTGCGGCGGCTGCCGTCCTCCAGGAGCCTTGTCTCGGCCTCGTCGTAATAGGCCTCGTCGCGGACCGAGTACCAGCCGGCATATTTGTCGAGGTAGATGTCGCCGTTGGCCTCCATCCGCCGCCAGATGGCCTGGGCGGCTTCGTAATGGCCCGGCTCGGTGGTGCGGATGAAGCGGTCGTAGGCGCAGTCCATCCGGTCGGCCATGGCCTGGAACCGGGCGGCCGTGCCGTCGACGAAGGCGCGCGGCGTGGTGCCGGCCCGGGTCGCGGCCTGCTGGATCTTCAGCCCGTGCTCGTCGGTGCCGGTGGAGAACAGCACGTCGTAGCCGTCGAGCCGGTGGAAGCGCGCGATCGCGTCGGCGGCGATCACCTCGTAGGCGTGGCCGATATGGGGCGCGCCGTTGGGGTAGGAGATCGCGGTCGAGAGGCCGAAGGTCTTTTTGGGCTGCGCCGGGGCGTTGGACGTCACGTCTGTGGTGTTCCGGATCATCGCGAAAAGCTGCCCGCGTTGTCGCGCGGCAGCGGCCGGGACGCAACCGTTGCAGGCCCGCTCGGCAAGGCCCCCTCGGCAAGGCCCGCCCGGTGAAGCCCGGACGCGGCCCCATCCGGCGGCTCCCCGGACATGCGTCATCGTCCCCACCCGCCTTTCGGCGCCGGGGGCATGGCCCAAGAGTGACAACACGCGGGACGCGGGACGCCGCGGGAACCCAGGTGTCGGCCAAGTAACGCGCGGGATCCGGTCCCCGCGGCGCCCGCGGCATCGACCGGGCATCGCCCCCGGCCGGTGCCGTCTTTCTCGTCGCGGTGTCTCCGACGTCCCGATCCTGCGACTCCCCGTTAGCGGTC
>NZ_JAKSYD010000213.1 GCF_022829605.1 Methylobacterium sp. E-065
CAACGATCGCAGCAGTCGAGCGCCCTCACGCTCCTGCCGGCGAGCGCGCCGGTTGCCGTGTCCTCCCCGTTCACGTGCAGCCGGCGCGTCCTACACAGCGACGATGCGCCCTTCGGATCAGCGCAGATCCTCAAAAGAACAGCAGGCGCTACAGCGTAGCTCGTGAACGCAGAGGCGCGATCGCCCAGGCTGTTTTTCTCCCGATCAGATTTGTAGTTGTGAATGGGCCGCCGTTAGCGTACAAGTCACAGATCGATCTTTGGCCAGATATTCGGCCGTCTCGCCACACCAGGGCGAGCGCTCTGCATCTCTCCCATTTTCGACCACCAGCGACCGAGCGCGTGCGATGCATGCGCCCGACCTATTCGTCTGCCTAGATAGATACGGAATACCTATGACCATCGGCACCGTTAAGTGGTTCAACGACACCAAGGGCTTCGGCTTCATCCAGCCGGATGATGGCGGCAAGGACGTGTTCGTCCACATCTCCGCGGTCGAGCGCGCCGGGATGAACAACTTGGTCGAGGGCCAGAAGGTCTCCTACGAGATGGAGACCGACCGCCGCAGCGGGAAGCAGTCGGCCGGCAGCCTTCAGGCCGCCTGAGCCACGCTCCTCTGCCTCTGACGCGTTTCGAAGCCGTTCCCCCGGGGGCGGCTTCATCTGTTTCTGGCGCCGGGTCTCGGCTTCGGCGCGATGAAGGACTGTACGTGGGTCAATTCAAGACAAGCCAGCTCGTCGATCGCCTCGATGCGACAGCAAAAGCGCGACAGGCGACGCTTGACCGGTTCCGGGCCCGCCCGGCAGCGGATGACCCGACGGTGCTGGCCCGGCAGGCCGAGCGGCAGGCCCTCGTCGAGGCGCGCGAGGTGCGGGTCAACGAGCGCGAGGCGGCTCGTACCGCCGCCGAGGCCGCGCGTGAGGCGGAGGCTCTCGCTGCACGCGAGCGCGCCGAGGCGGAACGCGTCCGCCAGGCGGCCGAGAAGGCAGCGCAGCAAGTCGCGCTGGCCGCCGAGCAGAAGGCCGCGCGCGATGCACGCTTCGCGGCCCGGAAAGCCAAAGCACGCCGATAGGCCAGCCCGGCCCGCAACGCGTGATGATGGAAGGAC
>NZ_JAKSYD010000218.1 GCF_022829605.1 Methylobacterium sp. E-065
CCGTCGGATCGCGGATCGTTCAGGCTGTGGCGCCCCCCGATGTCCCGGAGCGCCGACCGTCCGTACGCGCCCGAAGCGCGACGCGGCCGGGCCATGGACGGACTGTGCCGGGATCTGTGCCTTGACGAAGCGCCCTCAAACGTAGTCAAAAGTCCCCCTGACGACCTGAAACCGCAAGATTTCTCAACGGTTTCAAGGCGCCCGCCGGTGTAGCACAGCGGTAGTGCAGCGGCTTTGTAAACCGAAGGTCGGGAGTTCGATCCTCTCCACCGGCACCAATCGGATTCCGGCAGACCCTCTGTCCCTTCCCATCCCGCCCGCCGATGCGCAGCGGTGACCGCGCGATGTCGACCCGGACAGTGCAAAGGTGGCCGGCGACGTGATCCCCACTGTCCCGAGCGGCCAGGGCAACGTGATCGGCAACGCGATCGTCCCGGTGATCAAGATCACCGGCAATCCCAGCGCCGTGCGCACCAGGGGCGAGCCTATCGCCGTCTCGGGCGTGCTCAGCCGCGCGAGGACGATCCGGCAGGCCGGCGACGCGTTGATGGTCAGGGTGGTGCGCACCACCAATGGCCGGCTCACGGCGGCCGAATCCCTCGGCCACCGGGAATTCGTGATGACGAAGCTCTATCGTAGCGCCCGACGCCGAGCCCGGCGCCCGCGTAACGGGCGCCGGACCGGCAGGGGAACGAGGAGAGACCATGCCCAAGGTCGTCATCAGCGAGTTCATGGACGAGGCGGCCATCGCCGAGGACCTTGCCGGCTTCGACACCCTGTACGATCCCGGCCTCGTTGACCGGCCGGACGCGCTGGCGGCGGCGCTGGCCGGTGCCGACGCGCTGATCGTGCGCAACCGGACCCAGGTGCGCGGCGCCCTGCTCGACGCCGCGCGGGATCTGAAGGTGGTGGGCCGCCTCGGGGTTGGGCTCGACAATATCGACATGGCGGCCTGCCGGGAGCGGGGCATCGCGGTCTACCCGGCGACCGGCGCCAATGACGGGGCGGTGGCCGAATACGTCGTGGCCACCGCAATGCTGCTGCTGCGCGGCGCCTACGGGGCGACGGCGCGCGTCGCCGCCGGCACGTGGCCGCGCAACGCCCTGATGGGCCGCGAGATCGCCGGCCGGCGCCTCGGCCTCCTCGGGTTCGGGTCGATTGCCCGGGAGACCGCCCGCCGGGCCGCGGCCCTGGGGATGGAGGTCGCGGCCCACGACCCGTTCGTCGATCCCGGGGATCCCGCCTGGAGCCCGGACCACGGCCCCGTCCGGAACCGGGATCTCGAGGCCCTCATCGCTGAGAGCGACGTGCTGTCCCTGCACGTGCCGCTCACCGACGAGACCCGCGGCCTGATCGACGCGGCCGCCCTCGCCCGGATGCCGAAGGGCGCGATCCTGATCAACGCGGCGCGGGGCGGGATCGTGGACGAGGCGGCCGTGGCGGACACGCTGCGCGCCGGCCATCTCGGGGGCGCGGCGCTGGACGTGTTCGACCGCGAGCCCCTCGACGCGCAGGCCGGCGCCGTCTTCGCCGACGTGCCGAACCTGATCCTGACGCCGCACATCGCCGGTGTGACTCAGGAATCGAACGTGCGCGTCTCGTCCGTCACGGCGCGGGCCGTGCGCCGCCACCTGACGGAGCGCTGAGCCGATGCCGGCCCTGGCCCTGCCGGAGGCCGAGAACCTGGCCGCCCAGGCGCTGGTCGGTGCCGAGGCGAATGGGCTCATTGGAGCGCGGACAGGTTTTGCGCTCCGGGTCTACCACGCACCCTCCCTCCTCCGCAGGGGCTTGCGGATTCACACAGCGGGTTCGGATACACCGGTTCAGGATCGAGCGCGGGTCCCCTCTTTCGAGGGGGGAGAGGGGTAGGATGAGGGTCGAGAACTTTCAGAACGCAGTGCGCCCTGTCGGCACATCAATCGTGTCCCCTATCCTGAGCGTTCTCATCCCTCACCCCAACCCTCTCCCGCCCGGGAGAGGGAGCCCGTCGCGTTCCGTCGTCGACCCCAGTGCCCAACGGAGATCCGTGAACATCGTAGCCCACACGGGGGAGGGGCCGGCTGCGTTCCGTCACGAACGTCAATGTGCAATCTAGATGCGTGAGTATTGTGGGCCGCAGAGGGGGAGGGAGATGCACGGAGCCGACAGCCCGTCCTTCGGGAGCGACCGTCGTGAGCGCTGACGCCTCCTCCAAGCCCGCCGCCCGCTCCGCCGCCGGAACCGGTGTCAGCACCGCGCTCCTGCCCGGCATCGGCCTGTGCGCGGCGATCACCGCCGTGGCGATGGCCGCGCAGGCGCTGGAGGAGCGGGCCACCGGCCATCCCTACGTCGAGGCCCTGGTGCTTGCGATCCTGCTCGGCATCGCGGTGCGCACCGCCTGGACACCGGACGGGCGCTTCCGCACCGGCATCGCGTTCTCGGCGAAGCAACTCCTCGAGGTCGCCGTGGTGCTGCTCGGCGCCTCGCTCAGTCTCGGGGCGATCCTCGCCTCCGGCCCGGCGCTGCTGGCCGGCATCGTCGGCACCGTGGTGATCGGCATCGCGGCGAGCGTGGCGATCTGCCGGGCGCTCGGCCTGCCGGCCCGGATGGCGATCCTGGTGGCCTGCGGCAACGCCATCTGCGGCAACTCGGCGATTGCCGCGGTGGCGCCGGTGATCGGCGCCGAGCCGAAGGACATCGCCGCCGCGATCGCGTTCACGGCCGTCCTCGGCGTGCTGATGGTGCTCGGTCTGCCGCTGTTCGTGCCGCTGGCGGGCCTGAGCGACAATCAGTACGGCGTGCTCGCCGGGCTCACGGTCTACGCCGTGCCGCAGGTGCTGGCCGCCACCGTGCCGGTGAGCCTGCTCTCGACCCAGGTCGGCACCCTGGTGAAGCTCGTGCGCGTGCTGATGCTCGGCCCCGTGGTGGTGGCGTTCTCGCTGATCGCCCCCCGGCTGCCGCAGGCTCCGGACTCGGCCGCGTCCCAGACGCCAGCCCGGCCCGGGCTGACCAAGCTGGTGCCGTGGTTCATCCTCGGCTTTCTGGCGCTCGCCACCCTGCGCTCGCTGGGGCTGGTGCCCGACGCCGCCGTGAAGCCGCTGACCCAGCTCGCGGGCGTGCTCACGATTCTGTCCATGGCGGCGCTCGGCCTCGGCGTCGATGTCCGTGTGCTGGCCCGGGTGGGCGGTCGCGTGACCCTGGCGGTCACCGCCTCGCTCGCCGTCCTCGTCGCGGTGAGCCTCTGCCTCATCCACGGGCTCGCAATCCGGTAGGCGCCGGCGGGCCGACCCCGTATCCTCCCCCGGGGGGCCCGACCGAGCGACTGGAGCGACGAGCGATGACGCGCGATTCCGACGATCCGCCGGCCCGGCGGCGCTTCCTCGTCCAGGGTGCGGCCGCGGCGGCGGCCCTCGTGGGCGGACGCGCCCGGGCCGACGAGGCGGCGCCCCCCGCCATCCCGGACTGGATGAAGACGCCCGGCGCCGATGTCGGCAGCCAGACCTACGGCACGCCCTCGCGCTTCGAGGCGGACGTGATCCGCAACGTGCCCAAGGGCCTCAAGCAGTACACCTCCGCGTCGAGCCGCACGCCGCTTCAGGATCTCGACGGCATCCTGACGCCGAACGGCCTGTTCTACGAGCGCCACCACGGCGGCATCCCCGACATCGACCCCGCCCGGCACCGGCTGATGATCCACGGGCTCGTCGAGGCGCCGCTGATCCTGACGATGGACGACATCCGCCGCTTCCCGTCGGAATCGCACATCTACTTCCTCGAATGCTCCGGCAATCCGGGCTTCGAGGCGATCAAGGGCAAGACCGCCTCGGACCTCGTCGGCCTCGTCAGCTGCGCCGAATGGACCGGCGTGCGCCTCGCCACGGTTCTGCGCGAGGCCGGGCTCAAGCCGGAGGCGCAATGGGTCGTGGCCGAGGGGGCCGACGCCGCCGCCCTCACCCGCAGCATCCCGATCGACAAGTGCCTGGACGACGCGCTGCTGGTCTACAGCCAGAACGGCGAACGGCTGCGGCCGCAGCAGGGCTACCCGCTGCGGGTGCTCCTGCCCGGCTTCGAGGGCAACATGAACGTGAAGTGGCTGCGCCGCCTCAACGTGACGGCGGAGCCGGCCTATTCGCGCGAGGAGACGTCCAAGTACACGGATTCCATGCCGGACGGCACGGCGCGGCAATTCACCTTCCTGATGGAGGCGAAGTCGATCATCACCCGGCCCTCCGGCACCCAGCGGATCGCCCCCGGCTTCCACGAGATCAGCGGCATCGCCTGGACCGGGCGCGGCAAGATCCGGGGCGTGCAGGTGACGACCGACGGAGGCAAGAGCTGGCAGGACGCGGCGCTGCAGGAGCCGGTCCTGACCCGGGCGCTGACACGCTTCCGCCTGCCCTGGACCTGGAACGGCCAGCCAACGACCATCATGAGCCGGGCGGTCGACGAGACCGGCTACGTGCAGCCGAGCTTTTCGGATCTGACCGCCGTGCGCGGGCTCAAATCCTTCTACCACAACAACGCGACGATCCCCTGGCGCATCGCGGCGACCGGCGAGGTGACCAATGGCTACGCGTAACACCCGCGCACTGACGGCTGCATTGCTCCTGCTCGGCGGCGTCGGCGCGGCGCGGGCCGCGGAGCGCTACGGCATCGGCCGGGCCGCCACCGCGGCCGAGATCGCCGCCTGGGACATCGACATCGACCGCGACGGCCGGAAGCTGCCCCCCGGCAGCGGCAGCGTCGCCCACGGCCGGGACGTATTCGACGCGCAGTGCGCATCCTGCCACGGGGCCCGCGGCGAGGGCGGGATCGGCGATCCGCTGGTCGGCGGCCGGGGCAGCCTGGCCTCGGCCAAGCCGCTCAAGACGGTCGGCAGCTTCTGGCCCTACGCGCCGACCCTGTTCGACTACATCCGCCGGGCCATGCCGATGAACGCCCCGGAATCGCTCAGCACCGACGACGTCTACGCGGTCTCGGCCTACATCCTGAACCTGAACGGTCTCGTGCCCGACGAGGCAATGCTCGACGCCCATGGGCTGGCCGCGGTGCGGATGCCGAACCGCGACGGCTTCGTCCCGGATCCCCGGCCGGACGTCCGCTGACCGGCGGCGCCTGTGACTCCTGGGCGCTTATCAAGAGTGCTGACCCGTACCCGACGCCCCTCCCCCCCCCTGGGGGCTTGCGGATTCACACGTCTCTGCCGGACGACAAGGGCTTGAGAAATAAGCGTGTTTCCCCTCCCCCTTGCGGGGAGGAGAGCGCGTCTGTGCCCGCGAAGTTGAACATCCTCGCCTCCGCGGTGGAGAGACGCGCCAAGCCGGGATCGATCGCACCGCTCATCCGCCGTTCAGGCAGCGGGGCTGATATTCGTTATAGCCAAGCTATAGACTAGTATTTCTGGATTGTAACTGCAGACATAATTTGAAAAACTGAGACAAGCTGGGCTATTTGAAGATTAAAGTTCCCTGAATGTATAATTCAGAACCGATTAAATCCGGAGCGCCTACCAGCGCCGTCCGAAGGCGATGAGACGCGTCTCACCGTAGCCCGTCCCCGGATCGGCACGGTGAAGCGCAGGACCCCGCGGGGCCGCATCGCGCACGGCACGGGGCGCAACCACATGTCAGGGAGCAAAGACGAGCGGGCGGTCCCCAGCGCCGCGCGGGCCGCGACGGCCGGGTCGGTCGTTGCGTTCCCGTCGCGACAACGCCCCCGCGCGCCCCAACGCGCGATCGATGCGGCAGCCCGGGAGCGGATCGGGCGCGGCCTGCGCCTGCACTACGCGGACGTCCTGTCCCTTCCGGTCCCGGACCGGCTCCTGACGCTCCTCGACGCCCTCGCCGACACGGAGGCCCAGCCATGACCCTGATGCTCCAAGCCGTTCCCGCGGGGAGTGGATCCGGCGCGGCCCCGACGGGCGCCGACCCCGAGATGCGCGACCTCCTGCTGGGCGCGATCCCGGCCTTGCGGGCCTTCGCGTTCTCGCTGACCTATGATTTCGACCGCTCGGACGACCTCGTGCAGGATACGCTGGTCCGGGCCTGGATCAACGCCGCGAGCTTCCGCCGGGGCACCAACCTCACGGCGTGGCTGTTCACGATCCTGCGCAACCTGTTCTACTCGGAGCAGCGCAAGCGCAAGCGCGAGGTCGAGGATGCCGACGGGGTCCATGCCGGCCGGCTGACCAGCCTGCCCGAGCAGGAGGTCCGGATGGAGATGGCGCAGTTCCAGAGCGCCCTGAACCAGCTCCCGGCCGCCCAGCGCGAGGCGCTGGTCCTGGTCGGTGCCCAGAGCTTCACCTACGAGGAGGCGGCGGCGATCTGCGGCGTCGCGGTCGGCACGATCAAGAGCCGGGTCAGCCGAGCGCGGGTCCGGCTGATCGAGGCGCTGGGCATGGAGGGGACGGACGATATCGGCACCGACGCGCAGACCCGGGCGGCGCTCGACGGGGGCTGAGCGGCCTCACTTGATCAGCCGGACGACCTCGCGGAAGCGCGGATGCCGGGCGGTGCCGAGCCACTCGAACACCACCATCTCGGTGGTGACGATCTCGGCGCCGTGGGCCGCCATCCGGGCGAGCCCTGCGTCCCGGTTCCCGGTCTTGCGGGAGCCGACCGCATCGGCAACCACATAGACGCGGCGCCCCGCCTCCAGCAGGCCGAGCACCGTCTGCAGCACGCAGATATGCGCCTCGCAGCCGGTCACCACGCAATCGCGGTCGTCGGGCAGGCGGTCGAGAAAGCCCGGGGCCTGCACGGCGCCGAAGCTCATCTTCGGAATGGCCGTCCCGGGCTCGGGGGCGAGCTCCGGTACCGTCGGCCCGAGGCCCCCGGCATTCTGCTCGGTGACCAGCACCGGCACGTCGAGGAGCTTCGCGGCGGCGGCGAGACGGCCCGTGTTAACGATCACCTCGGCGCCCGCCGCAATGGCCGGCATCAGCCGGACCTGAACGTCGATGACGAGGAGCAGGGAGCGGGCGGGGTCGATCAACGGCATCGGTCTCGGAGTCTGTTGGACGGGGACAGTCATGGTTTCGAAAGGTCGAGACCTTTCGCGGGTCCAGGGCAGCGCCCTGGTAAACGTCTCAGGGCTCTGCCCTGAGAACCCGCCAAAGGGCTCGCCCTTTGGAATCCCGGGCCGAGCGGGCTCTTCAATACGTGGCGAACACGCGCGCCACCGCCGCCGGCTCCGCTGTGACGGTCAGCGCCAGGGCGAGGAGGATCCGGGCCTTCTGCGGGGTCAGGTTGTCGGCACTGAGGATGCCGCGCTCGCGCAGGCGGGTGGACAGGGGCACCACGCCGCTCCCGGCCCGGGTCGACATCACCACCACGATCCCGGCGGCGGCCGCCGCCTCGAGGGCTTCGGCCTCGCCGGGCGGGACCATGCCCGGGGCGAGCCCCGCCGCGACGAGGCCCCGCGCCCCCGCGGCCCGGAACGCCCGCACGGCGGTGCCGTCGGCATCGGCGTAGCCGTAGGCGATGTCGACCCGCGGCAGCGCGGGCAGATCCCGGATGTCGAAGGGCGTGCCCGGCGCGTGCGCGCGCTCGGAGCGGCGGTAGTACCGGACATGATCGCCGTCGACCTGGCCGAGCACCCCGAAATCCGGCGTCCGGAAGGTCTGGAGCCGGGCCACCGAGGTCTTGGTCACCTCGCGGGCCGCCTGGATCTCGTCGTTGAGCACCACGAGGACGCCGCGCCCGCGGGATTCGGGCGCCGCCGCAGTGCGCACTGCCGCCACGAGGTTGAGCTTGGCATCGGTCGACAGCGCGCTCATCGGGCGCTGCGAGCCCACCAGCACCACCGGCAGGTCGACCGTCAGGGTGAGGCTGAGCGCGTAGGCGGTCTCCTCCAGGGTGGCGGTGCCGTGCCCGATCACGATCCCGGCGAGGTCCGGATGCTCGGCGGCGAGGCGCGCGCACAGCTGCACGAGGTCGCGCCACTCCGAGAAACCGATCGCCGGGCTCGGAACCGCCCGGAACGGGACCGGCACCATGGTGGCCACGGCGGCCAGTTCCGGGACCGCCTCCAGGATGCCGCCGGCCTCCAGGCGCCGGCCGGTGGCGCCGTAGTCGAGGATGTCGAGGGCGTCGCGCCCGAGGGACGCGATCGTGCCGCCGGTCCCGATGAACGCGACCTTGGGCAGCCCGCGTTCCGTCATCATGCCTGCCGCCATGCCGAGCCTCCCGGCCGTCCCCGGCCTCGCGAATGCGGGCGGACGATGCCGCGGCGCGAGGCCCCGGTCGACCCCGCCGGGCGCAGGCGGGCGATGCGCCGGACGATGGGCGCAGCGCCGGGACGCGATCGCGTCAGCTCCGGAAGTCGACCAGCAGGGCCGAGACGCGGGAGCTGGCGCTGGTGCCGCTCGCCCCGTAGCCGACGCTGGACGACTGGCTGTTCTGGAGTTGCTGGAGGAAGCCGGCCAGGAGATCGTTGGTCGACGACGTGTCGGCGCTGCTCGACGAACCGGAGGAGCCGCTGCCGGAGGCGTCGGCGGCGGCCGGCAAGCCCGGCGGGGGTCCCGGGGGTGGGCCGCCCGCGCCCGAGACGCCGCCATCCGCCGCGTCGCCGGTCTGGGTGCTCCGGCCGTGGCTGGCGAACAGGGTCTTCAGCTCGGTGGCCTGATCGTCGGTCAGGCTGCCGCTGCTGACCTGATCGGCGATCAGGCTGTCGACCCGGTCCTTCATGGAGGACGGGTCGAGCTTGGCCTCGGTGCCGCTGCCGGCGCTCGCGCGGTCCGCCGACAGGCTGGAGTCGATCGACGACAGGGCGCTGGTCAACGCGGTGGCGTCGGTGCCGCTGAGGGTGCCGGCCGAGAGCGCGCTGCTGATCGTGTCGGCCATCCGCGTCTGCGGGCTGTCCTGGGCCGACCGTCGCGGCGCGTAGAGCTGCGACGTCGTGGAGGAACTGATGGGACTCATGGAAACGCTCGGGGCACGGGACTGCCGGAATCGCCCGGCGGCGGGTCCGTGTGCAAATTACCCACGCAGTTCTGAAGAGTGGGTTTCCCTAGCGCTGGCACGGTGAGACACCGGGTTGAAATCCGGATCCACGCGTCGCCGCGCGGCGGATGCCGGGGCCTCCTGCGGACCGGAACCGGAGGTGGCGCGTGGCCGCGCCCGGTCGACGGCGTCGCCCGGAACCCGGATCAGACGCCGGCCGCCACCCGCAGCGGCAATACCGCCGCGGTCTCACCCAGACGCGCCGCGGGCACGCCATGCGTGTAGAGGCCGCGATGCTTCGGATGCGGTGCGAGCCGGTCGGTCAACCCGATCACCGTCTCGGCCGCGCCCAGAAGCAAAGCCCCCTCCGGCGTGAGCTGGGCGGCGAGCCGCGCCAACACGTCCGATTTCGTCGGCGCGTCGAAATAGATCAGCACGTTGCGGCAGTAGATGATGTCGAACTGGCCCAGCATCGTGAAGCTTTGCAGCAGGTTGAGCTGGCGATAATCCACCATGTTGCGCAGGCTCTGGGCGATCTGCCACTGCTCGCCGACCTGATTGAAGTACTTGATCAGCCACTGCACCGGCAGGCCGCGCTGGACCTCGAAATGGCTGTAGAGCCCGGCCTTGGCCTTCTCGATCACTTCGGTGGAGATGTCGGTGGCCACGATCTCGACCTGCCAGCCCGGCATCCGGGGCGCCGCCTCCTGCAGCAGCATGGCGAGCGAGTACGGCTCCTGGCCCGTGGAGGAGGCCGCGCACCAGATCCGCAGCCGGCGCCGGCTGGCGTTGCGGATCAGCGCCTCCGGCAGCAGCGTGTCGCGGAACAGGTCGAACGGGATCCGGTCGCGGAAGAAGAAGGTCTCGTTCGTGGTCATCGCCTCGACCACGCTCCGCTCCAGCGCCCCGTTCCGGCCGAGCTTGAGCGTGCTGATCAGCTCGCCGAGGCTTCCGAGCCCGCAGCGGCGGCAGATCGGGGTCAGCCGGCTCTCCACGAGGTAGCGCTTCTCGGCGGTCAGCGCGAGGCCGGAGCGCTGCTTGAGGAAGCCGCGCAGGAATTCGAATTCGAGTTCGGTCATGCCGGCTGACCCGTGATCATGGCGCGCAACGCCGTCGCGAGGTCCGGCAGCGGCAGGACCGCCTCGGCGAGGCCGGCCCGGGCGACGCTGCCCGGCATCCCCCAGACCGTGCTGGTCGCCTCGTCCTGGGCGAGGACCGGACCGCCGGCATCGGTGAGCGACCGGGCACCGTTGGTGCCGTCCGAGCCCATGCCGGTGAGGATCACGGTGAGCGTGGCGGCGCCGAACACGACCGCTGCGTCCTTGAACAGAACGTCGACCGCCGGCCGGCAGAAATTCACCGGCAGCCCGTCGGTCAGCTTGATGATGGGTCCGTTCGGGCCC
>NZ_JAKSYD010000223.1 GCF_022829605.1 Methylobacterium sp. E-065
TCGACGTGATGGCCGGCCGCACCCTCGACAGGCTGCTGTTCGGCAACCGCGAGGGCACCGACCTTGCTGGTGCGATCCGGGATGAGGCGCTGACGCCGTTTCGGGCTTGGGAGCAGCGGCAGCCCCAGTATCGGGGATGAAGGGTGATAAGGGGTGATGGCGCCGACCTTATCAGCGATGTGCTCGCCATCAAGAGGGCCGAGATACGTGTTCGATGGACAACAGACACGGCGAAGCGTTTCACCTCAGCCCCTTGCCTCTTCCTCGCCACAGCGGGAACAGCTCCTTTCGGCAAAGCTCAGCCGTTAAAGAACGATCTCCCGCTTTCTGCGACGACGAGCACCGCGGGGGTTCGTTCGATGGCTATGGATTAGAAGTTCAGTCTTATAGAGGCCATAAGGTCGATCGAGCCTATGACGAAAAAGTGATCAAGTCCTTTTCGGATCTTACTGGTCAATTATAGACGACTTTGGACAAAGTATCTCGTGTTGCCTGATTTGACACTGTAAATATATGGTTGCTTGTAGTGGCTTCTATAAACTGGAGCCAATCTATGACTGACTTCAAATCGTATATATCTCGCTACGAATCATTCGAAATTTGTCGCCGAGCAGCCAGCCGCACTATGGAGCGGTTAGCGAAAAACAGGGGCCGAGCCGCTCAAGGGATTTTCGAGCGTTTGAAATTTTGCCGAAAGGGCAACCGATGCTTTTCGGGGGCTTGCCCTGTGTGCGCGCGTCGATATCGGCTGCGGCTTCTCTCGCAAGCGGAGCATGTCCTTGGGGAGGATGATCCGTGGGTTCAATTGTGGTGGACTCCGCCCAGTGCATTAGTGGCAAAAGGCTTGCTCGTCGATTTTGATCTTGGAAGACTACTCGATCAGCAAAAGCAAGCTTTGCTCGAATCGATGCCCGGTGCCATCGCAATCGGTGGCATCGATGTCTCACTAGGAACTAGAGGTAGCATCGCTGCAGTATGGCGGGTTTCTAGTTGTGTGCTCGTTTCCGGTTCAATCAGTCAAGAGGCGTTCGACCGGCTCACCCATACGTTCCGACCTGGTAGCACTTCCTGTCACTCGTTCAGTATTGAACCGGTGCTAAATCAGCCTCATATGCTTTCTTACGTCTTCAAGCACCGCATCTTCGCTCGAACTTACGACCACAACATGTCAGCCGGGAGTCGACCGAAATTCAATACCCTACATCCTTCTTTCGCGGACGAGGCAGATCTATTTCAAGAACGATGGCCCTTGTGGAACCGGCTGCTCCTTCACAACGTGAGTGCGGGTAAGGATCCTAATCGGCCTACGTTGCGCCGGCTCATCTAACCGGAACGTTCCTGTACTTGGCGGGACTCAGCCCCGCCAAGTGCTTGACGCCCAAGTTGGACCTGAAAAGATAAGCTGTTGCCTTTGCTCCGTTCGCGCGCCTGATACAGATCCCTTCGAGTGTCCGATCGTTACTGTCAACGGGCCTGGATGTCTGGTTCTTCCGCACTTTGTGTGGCGCGGACTGCCAGGTCAGATCGCGGTGAGGGCGCGCTGGCGCAGCAGCGCGAAGCCCGCGCGGTCGAACATCGTGCGCTTGAGCATCTTCAGCCTGCCGATCTGCCCCTCCACCGGACTCGTCGACCAGGGCGTCGTGATCGCGCCGCGTACCGCGTCCCTGGCGCGCTCGAGGCCGGCGGAGAACTTCCCCAGATCGGGGGTTTCCCCCGCAGGCGATCGAGGAAGCGGCGATCGTCCGCAACGAGTGTGCTCGGGTCGGCCTGAAGAAGCCACGCCGTCCGGTTGATCGACGGGGGCCGCCATCGCGGCGCGCTCGTGGAGCCGGGTGTGGCGTCCATCACGTCCGTGCAAGCGCGATCAGGTGCTGACTGGCTTCGACACCCGGGCTTGGCGGATCAAGAAGGATTGGCTGCGCACGGGACAGCGAGTTCGCCTACTCGACGTGATGGCCGGCCGCACCCTCGACAGGCTGCTGTTCGGCAACCGCGAGGGC
>NZ_JAKSYD010000238.1 GCF_022829605.1 Methylobacterium sp. E-065
CGGGCGCGAAGAACAGGCCATACTCCGCCAGAGCCGCGTTGAGCTGGTCCTTCACTACCCCCGCCTCGACGCGCGCCGTGCCGCGCACTGGGTTGATCGCGAGGATGCGGTTCATGTGCCGTGAGAGATCGACCACGATCCCGTCCGTAAGGGACTGGCCATTGGTCCCGGTCCCGCCGCCGCGGGGGGCGATCCGCACTGTGGCGAACCGCTCCTCGGCGAGCAGGGTCGCGATGCGCACGAGGTCGTCGCGGTTCCGCGGGAAGGCGATGGCCTGCGGCGTGATCTGGTAGATCGAGTTGTCCGTGGCCAGCACGGTGCGGTCGGCCTCGGTCAGGGTGAGGTCACCTGCGAAGCCGCGCACGCGCAGCTCGGCGCAGAAGGTCGCGGTCAGCGACGGCACCCGGGAGCTGGGTGGGAGGCGTGGGATCATCGCGGTCACGCCGGGAGAGCGACGGGGATCGCTTCCCGCCGGATCTGCCGCCCCAGGGCCAGCATCATCAGGGCGCCGAGGAGGAGCATGCCCCCCACCGCCAGCAGCGGGGCGGTAAAGCCCCCGGAAAGCTCGCGGGTCACGCCGATCAGGTACGGGCCGGCGAAGCCCCCCAGATTGCCGATGGAGACGATCATCGCGATCCCGCCCGCCGCGGCACGTCCGGTGAGGAAGCCGGAGGGAACAGCCCAAAAGGTCGCCGTGTAGGAGTTGATGCCCATCACCGCGACACAGAGCGCTACGATGGTCAGAATTGGCGTCGAGGTCAGGGCGCTCGCGGTCAAGGCGGCCGCACCAAGAGCCAGGGAAAGCGCCGGATAGATCGTGCGGTCGCTGCCCCGGTCGGACAGGCGACCCCACACCACCATGGCCACCGCGCCGCAGACATAAGGAATTGCTGCGACGAACCCGACCACGGAGCTCGCGAGGCCAAGTTGCTTGATGATCTGCGGCAGCCACAGGCCGACGCCAAGAGAGCCGACAATCGCGCAGAAGTTGATCGCCGCCAGCGTCAGCACTCGCCAGTTCCGCAGCGCCTGGGCTAGCGTCATGGGATGCTTCTTCTCGATCGCCGCCTTCTCTTCGGCGAGCGTGGCGACGAGGACCTCACGCTCGGCGGGCGTGAGCCATTGCGCCTTTTCCGGCCGGTCGGTGAGAACGAAGAGGCAGACAATACCGAGAACCACCGCCGGCAGGGCCTCGACGATGAGGAGCCACTGCCATCCCGCGAGGCCGAAACCCTCGACCTGCACCAGCGCGCCGGAAATCGGCGAGCCGACGATGTTGGCGACGGGGATCCCGAGCAGGAACAGCGCGGTCGCCCGTGCCCGCACCGCCGAGGGAAACCATAGGCTGAGATAGAGGAAGACGCCGGGCACGAAGCCGGCCTCGCCGAGGCCGAGAAGAAACCGGGCAATGCCGAATTGAACCGGCCCCGTCACGAAGGCAGTCGCCGCCGAAACGAGGCCCCAGGTGATCATGATCCGCGCGATCCAAATCCGGGCTCCGACGCGCATCATGATCAGATTGCTGGGGATCTCGGCGATGAAGTAGCCGAGGAAGAACAGCCCCGCGCCGATACCGAAGGACGTCGCGGTGAGCCCGATATGCTCGTTCATCGTGAGCGCAGCGAAGCCGACATTCACGCGGTCAAGATAGCTGACCACGTAGCACAGGAAGAGAAACGGCAGGATCCGCCGCATCATCTTTCGGTGAAGGTTTCGCTCATCGACCGCATGGGCCGGAGCTTGGGCCTGTTGCCCTCTCGCCATGACGTCCACTCCCGAATCGCCATTTTTGAAACGGCGTTTCGTTTTTAATCGCGTATACGACGGGGGTTGTCAACGATGCCGTGGGCAAAGCGGCCTCACGCCTTGGTGACCAGGGGGCCGATGGCTATGGACTGCTGATCCCGAACTTCGTGACACCGGAACGAGCACAAAGAGATGGCCAAGGAGGTGCGCGCGCGTCCCAATCTTGAAGGGGTAGCTTCGGCCGATCGGGTGCTGACGGTGCTCACCGCGTTCCGGCGGGGCGACGACGCCCTGGAACTTTCCGATCTCGCCCGCCGCACGTCGCTCGTGAAGAGCACGATCATGCGGCTGTGTATCTCGCTGGAGAAGTTCGACTTGATCGAGCGTCTGGACGACGGTCGCTACCGCCTCGGCGTCGAGGCGGCGCGGATCGGCTCGGTTTACCAGCAATCCTTCGCCCTGGAGGAGCGGATCGTCCCCGTACTGGAACGGCTCGCGACGGAGTCGCTGGAGACGGCTTCGTTCTATATCCGCCGGGGCAACCAGCGGCTGTGTCTGTTCAGGGCCGACTCGCCGTCGCCGTTGCGGATGAACGTCCGCCCCGGCGACATGCGGCCGATGGACGAGTCCGCGATTGCTCAGGTCTTAAGGTTTTTCAGCGATCGAAGGGCTTCGGAACAGTTGGCGATCGACGTGCCCCTATACACTTCCGGTATCACCGACCCGCATGTCGCTTCGGTCGCGATGCCGGTATTTGGGACCGAGCAACGGTTGATCGGTGCCATCGCCCTATCCGGTCCAGCGTCCCGGCTGACGTTGGAGCAAGCCGAGGCGCTCAAGCCTCGGCTACGGGAAGCCGGTCAGCGCCTCTCATCTGAACTCGGAGCACAGCTTTAATAAAGTTCGCGGCCCAGCAGGCAAGCTTGACGAGGAGCGCTGCGTTTCTTTGGTGAGCCTCAACATTGATGTCCGATTATGGGTCCAAACAACCGGCGAGCAGACATTCCGCTTTCGGCCAGATTACGCCATGCCGGATCGCTAATGCGCGCAAAACCGGTCGTTCGGTTTTGCGCGCAACTCGGACACTTGGATTATGTGCGGCTCGCTCGACGATCAGGTACAGGTCGCGAGTCGTACGCGAACGCTTTCGCCCGCTCAGCGTTTCAACCTCGGCCATGATCGTTGCACACCGTAGGCTGCCGCTGATACGGATGTTGGCCGCCTAGGCCAGGGCGATGGCCTCAACGTGCTGTGAGTCCGACGCCTTACGGATGTTCAAGCCGGCCCCTCTGCAGCCAGCTTGCGCGGTCGAGCGACCGCGATCCGGCACCGTCGACCTGATGCAGGAAGAGTTCGGCGTCGGCAGCTACTGCTTCGCGGCTTTCAGCTGCAGCGCTGGCTTGTTTATCTTTGGCAGGCCCACTTCCAGGCTTGGCAGCAGTCGGCCTATCGGCCGCTTTCACCGGCTCGGGACGGCAACGCAGCAAGTTTGCAGGGGAGGGGAGGACGAGGTCAGGCAAACCGAAACGCTGGAACCGTACCTTTGAGCAGGGTCTAGCTAAGTCCGAGCTGATGGCCGCTCCTTGGTTTGGGTGCGGCGCCGGGTCAGTATGAATAGGTTTCGCGCCGAAGCTGGGTTCAGGCGAGAATGTTGACGGCGCGGGCGGCGACGAGCGCCACGGTCAGCAGCGAGACCAGCGCCTCGGCCATCATCAGTAACTTGGCGCGCGCCGTCAGTGGCAGCGTGTCAGTGGGTGAGAAAGCGGTCGCGTTGGTGAACGCTAAGAACAAGTAATCTATAAAGCCCGGAACGAATTGCGCCCGCGCTTCAGCCGATCCGAAGGTCATCTGCGGGAACAGAAAGTCGGGATCTCGCGCGCTCGGGTGGCCTCGCAGAGCCGCACCACCGCGATCTGTCGTCCAGAACCACAGGGCGAAGATCACGACATTGGTGCCCCAGATATTGAGGGCATCCACGAGCAAGGTTGAGCCGCCAGCTGCCTTGCCGTTCAGGAGAGCGTGGACCAGGGCTGCGAGGGCGGCGGTGTTCGCCATGGTGACAAGCGCTGTCATGAAGAATGCCATCATGCGGATCAGGCGATGATGGTGGTGAACCTCGGCCCAGTGTGCGTCTGTCGTGGCGCGCCGCGCCCGACCCTGGTTCCGAGCCGTGGCGGCCGACAGTGGCACCAGCAGCACGAGTTCGAGCGTTGGGGCGAGCCAGCGGGGTCCGAGCGAGAAGTCATTCACAACGAGCCATTGAAGGCCAGCTACGCAAGCTATGGCGCTCCGCGCTAACCAGAAGTCCAGGGCTCTTGTCCGAACACGATCAGGGTGCGGCGGCCTCACCATCGACGACGTCCCCTGACCAGCTGTGCAACTGAGGCGAGCTGCCCCTAACGCTTTTTGCCCAACTCGGCGGCGATGCCCTTGGTCATTCGTGACAGCCGCTACAGCGGCTGTGCTGTTGCCCTGAGCCATTCCCGAAGCTTGGTCCAGCGCGGCCGCATGTTGCCGCCGCGAACCGCGATCCCGAGCGCCTTGCGCTGCACGAGCAGGACGACGAGTCGCTTGCCGCGGGTCACCCCCGTGTACAGGAGGTTCCTCGCCAGCATGGTCCAATGCTGCATGGCGAGCGGGATCACCACCGCCGAGTACTCCGAGCCCTGTGATTTGTGGATGGTCGTGGCGTAGGCCGGTACCAGCGTGTCGAGCTCGCCATAGGGGTAGACCACCTCCCGCCCGTCGAAATCGACGATCACCGCCCCCTCGTCTTCATCGATGCGTGCCACCGTGCCGAGATCGCCGTTGAACACCTCGCGGTCGTAGTCGTTCTGGCTCTCCATCACCCGGTCCCCTGGCGAGAAGCGCCAGCCGAACCGCTCTACCGAGACAGAGGGGTTCGGGTTCAGTACCGCCTGCAGCTCATGGTTGAGGTTGCGCGCGCCGAGCACGCCGCGCTGCATCGGCGTCAGCACCTGCACTTCGCGGACAGGGTCGAGGCCGAAGCGGGCCGGGATGCGCTTGGTAACCACCTCGATCAGCGTCGCCACCGCGGGCTCGGGCTCGTCGATCTCGATCAGGTGGAAGTCGCTGTCCGCGCCCCGGGCGGCTGGCTCGGGCATCTTGCCGGCGTTGATCCGGTGCGCGTTCATGACGATCCGACTCTCGGCCGCCTGCCGAAACACCTCAGTGAGGCGCGCCACCGGGATAGCCCCCGAGGCGATGACGTCCGCCAAGACCTGCCCAGGCCCAACAGAGGGCAGCTGGTCAACGTCGCCGACGAGGAGCAGCGCAGCGTGCTCCGGGATCGCCTTGGTCAGGGCATTCATCAGCGGCACATCGACCATCGAGGTCTCATCGATCACTAGCAGGTCGCAGGCGAGCGGGTTGTCCTCGTTGCGCGAGAAGCCGCCGTGCTTCGGATCGATCTCCAGCAGGCGGTGGATCGTCTTGGCCTCCAGCCCGGTCTGCTCAGTCATGCGCTTGGCCGCCCGGCCGGTTGGGGCGGCGAGCAGCACCTGCACGCCTTTCGCCCGCAGGATGCGCAGGATCGTGTCGAGCGTCGAAGTCTTGCCCACGCCCGGACCGCCGGTGATCACCGCGAGCTTGGCGCCGAGCGCGAGCCGCACGGCTTCCCCTTGCGAGGGCGAGAGCGTCTTTCCAGTCTTCTCTTGAACCCAGGGCAGCGCCCGAGCGAGATCAATCTCGGGCCAGGGCGGCGTGCCTTTCGTTCGGCGAAGCAACCGCTCGGCAATCATTCGCTCGGCGGCGTGCAGCCCGGCCAGGAAGATGCACGCCTTATCGCCGAGGATGTCCTGCACGACTTCGCCGGTCTCCAGCACGTCGAGCAAGGCCGAGCGGATCAGCGTCGCCTCGACGCCGAGCAATTCGCCCGCGAGCTTGATCAACTCCGCCACAGGTAGCGCACAGTGTCCCCCGTCAGTCGCCGTCTGCAGGGCAAACGAGATGCCCGCGCGCAGCCGCTGCGGCGCCTCCGGGGTCAGCCCGAGCTTCATCGCAATAGCGTCGGCGGTCTTGAAGCCGATGCCTCGGATGTCCTTGGCCAGCCGATAGGGATCCTCGGTCATGACCACGATGGCCTCGTGGCCGTAGGTCTTGAAGATCCGCACCGCCCGTGCCGTTCCGACACCGTGGGCATGCAGGAACAGCATGATCTCGCGCACGGCCTTCTGCTCGGCCCAGCCCGCGATGATACGGGCGGCGCGCTTCGGACCGATGCCGGCGACCTCGGGCAGGCGCTGCGGCTCAGCCTCGATGATCTCGAACGTGCCTTCCCCGAAGGCCGCGACGATGCGCTTGGCCATGGCCGGACCGATGCCGCGCATGTGGCCCGACGCGAGGTACTTCTCGATGCCCTCGACCCCGGTGGGGGGCGTGACCTTGAGGGTATCGGCCTTGAATTGCACGCCGTGCTGGCGATCCGTGTGCCAGATACCGGTGGCGGTGATCCACTCGCCAGCCGCGATGGCGGGGGCATGGCCGATCACCGGCACGAGATCGCGCTTACCCCGCGCCTGGACCTTGAGCACGCAGAAGCCGGTCTCGGGGCTGTGGAAGGTGACGCGCTCGATGGTGCCGGCCAGCGCCTCGATCTCTGGACCGGCCGAGCCGGGGAATGCGCGCGCAGCCACGGCGGCTATGAGATCCTACGGGCCTGCCTCGGAGATCGACGCCTCGATGCTGTACGAGCCGTTTCTGCAGTATGGGCCGCCGCTCACATGCTGTCATGGTGCGGATCGACACAGCAGGCAGTGTCGGCGTGCATTCAGTCTGCGAGACACCAGCTATGTTCGATGTGACGAAGATGCTGGCTAATGCGCTCGGCGAGCACCTCGCGCTGACTTACCAGCGCACTTTCGGTAGCCGCGAGCCACGTTTTGCCGAGGTGATCGAGGCGTCTGCACGTCTGACCATCGAGCGCATCGTCGGTAGCGATGCGCTCTACCACGATGGCGATCATACCGCCCTCGTCACCCTCGTGGCTCAGGACATCCTGCGCGGCCGGTTCCTCGACAAGGGGATCACGCCGGAGGATTGGCTGCACATGATCCTGGCCGCCCTGTACCATGACATCGGCTACGTGCGTGGTGTTTGTTCAGGTGACCGGGCGAATGCCTTCGTCATCGATGCGCAGGGCACAACCGTCGGTTTGCCGCGGGGAGCCTCGGACGCGGCGCTGGCGCCCTACCACATCGAACGCTCGAAGCTGGCGGTACAGGAGCGCTTCGGCACGCATGATCTCGTCGATGCCCCGCGGGTGATGCGCGCCCTTGAGCTGACCCGCTTTCCCGTGCCCGCGGACGACGAGCACCGCGAGACCGGGACCGAAGCCGACCTGTTGCTTGCGGCCGACCTGATCGGACAACTCGGCGATCCGCTATACCCCCGCAAACTGAACGCACTGTTCCACGAGTTCGCCGAGGTCTGCCTCGACGACCAACTCGGCTATGCCAACTCGGCTGACCTTGCAGAGCGGTATCCGGCGTTCTTCTAGGGTAAGATCGAGCCGGTCATCGGGGATGCAGTCCGCTTTCTCGATCTCACTGTTGAGGGGCGGAGCTGGGTGGCCAACCTCTACAGTCATGTGTTCGCGATTGAGCATGACCGGCGTCGCATGGGACCGCACCCAGGCTGAGCCGCAGAAGTAGTCCTCAGCACAAGCGATAGTGATAATAACGTTCGACAAGCACCACGCTCACGCCATTAGGTATCGTCGGCTTTGTGCCCAATTCGGTCATCAAGCTAGCGTCGACAATGCCTTATGAGCGGACGCGATCTAACAAGCACGGAGGCCTGAGAACGCCGGACAAATCCGTAGTGAGCGAGTTAGGCGGGTATAGACGCGCTCGTACCCGACGACCTCTGGCGGTGGTCGGACCGCTTCTGCCATCCGAGATTGAGCAGCCGAATGGCGGGAGGCCGCGCGTCTCGGACCAGGCGGCGCTGGCAGGCATCATCCTGATCCTGCGTACCGGCATGCAGTGGAAGCATCTACCGCGTTCCGGGGTTGGCTGCAGCGGCAAGACGAGTCCGCGGCGGCTCGGCGGCCCCGCACCGCGCGAAACTGGCGCAGCTTCAGGATGGCGATGTGCCCGATTGGTCGCGCGCAGTCCTCGACAGTGCCAGCCTATAGGCAAAGTGGCCCCCTCGAGGGGTCCGGGCCCGATGGACCGCGGCCTCGTTCCTGCAAGTCTGCGGGTTGCCAGGTCCGGCAATGGTACTGGACCACCGCGAGCGGTTGTCCGACCGCCGCCCGCGCAGAGTGGGACTTGTCCGATGAAGCGGCGTACGTTGTTGCAGGGAGCCGGATCCATCGTGGCGAGCGCAGTCGCGGCACCATCCCTGGTCCGCGCGGCGGCCACCACGACCCTGCGCTTCATTCCGCAGCAGGATCTTGTCACCCTCGATCCGGTGATGACCTTCGCGTACATCACGCGCAACCACGGCTATATGGTGTTCGACACCCTCTACGGCATGGACGGCGCCTATCGCGCCACGCCGCAGATGGTCGAGGGCCACCGGATTGAGCAGGACGGGCGCCGCTGGGACCTGACCCTGCGCGATGGCCTGCGCTTCCACGACGGCGCGCCGGTTCTCGCCCGCGACTGCGTCGCCTCCCTGCGGCGCTGGGCCAAGCGCGACCCGTTCGGCGGCTCGCTCATAGAGGCCACCGACGAACTCTCCGCGCCGGATGACCGGACCATCCGGTTTCAGCTCAAGCAGCCATTCCCGCTCCTGCCGATCGCGCTGGGCAAGGCTTCGGTGCCGGTCTGCGCCATGATGCCGGAGCGCCTCGCCGTCACCGACCCGTTCCAGCAGGTCCCCGAGCTGATCGGCTCGGGGCCGTTCCGCTTCAAGGCGGACGAGCGCGTGCCCGGCGACCGCACCGTCTACACCCGCTTCGAGGGCTACGTGCCCCGCAAGGACGGAGCGCTCACCTGGACCTCGGGTCCGAAAGTTGTCCATTACGACCGGGTCGAGTGGCGCGTGATCGGCGACACTTCGACGGCGACCTCCGCGTTGATCGCCGGCGAGGCCGACTGGCAAGAATACGCCTCGCACGACCAGCTTGGCCTCCTGAAGGCCGCAAAGGGCGTGACCACCCGCGTGCTCGACACGACGGGGTTCGTCACGATGCTGCGGGTCAATCACCTGCAGCCACCCTTCAACAACCCGGCGATCCGGCAGGCGCTCTGGGGCGGGATCGATCAGACCGCCTGCATGCAGGGCGTCGTCGGCGTGGACGATCCCGCCCTGTTCCACGTCCCCCTCGGCTTTTTCTGCCCCGACACCCCGATGGCCTCCACGGACGGGCTCGGGCCGCTCGATGGCCCGCGCGATCCGGCCAAGGTGCGCGCAGACCTCAAGGCCGCGGGCTACAACGGCGAGACCGTACTGTTGATGGTGCCGTCGAACTCGGCACCCCTACTGGCGCTCGGTCAGGTCGCGGCCGACCTGCTGCAGCGGGTCGGCATGAATGTCGAGGTCTACGCGGTCGAGTTCAACGCGATGCTGCAGCGGCGCAACCGCAAGGGGCCGGTCTCAGAAGGCGGCTGGAGCGCCTTCGTGACCAACTGGTCCGGCATGGATTGGCTGAACCCCGCGGGCTACATCGCCCTGCGCGGCACCGGCGAGACCGGCTATGCCGGCTGGGCCACCACCCCGCGGATCGAGTCCTTACGCGACGCGTGGTTCACCGCCCCGGACGAGGCGGCCCGCGCCGCGCTCTGCCGGGACATTCAACTCCAGGCGATGCAGGACGTGCCCTACTACCCGCTCGGCCAGTACCTGCAGCCGACCGCCTTCCGCTCCGGCCTCACCGGGATCCTCGACGGGTTTCCGACCTTCTGGAACGTGCGGCCCGCCTGAGGATCACGGCGCCGGGGCCTCACAGCCCCGGGAAGGTCGACGGCGCGATGGCGTCGGGGCCGCGCCCGGCCCAGTCGAGCTGCCGGATCTGCGCCAGCGCGCGGCCCTGGGCCTCCTCAAGGGCTGCGGCAGCAGATGCGTAGTCGATCGTCAGGGCGCGACCGTCGCGCACGATCTCGCGGCCGCTGACGAAGACCTGCCGGACCGCGCGGTCGCCGGCCGAGTAGATCAGCGATTGCACGGGATCGCGGCACGGCCGCATGGCAGGATGCGCACAGTCGACGAGGACGAAATCGGCCTTGCAGCCTGGTTCCAGCCGGCCGATGTCGGTGCGCCCGAGGGCCTTCGCGCCGCCCACCGTGGCGGCGTGGAACACGTCCGCCGCCCGGGTGTCGCGGGGATTCTCGGCCACGACCCGGGCGAGATACGAGACGAGGCGCATCTCGTCGAGCATGTTGTGCGGGTAGACATCGGTGCCGATGCCCATGTTGACCCCCGCCTGGACGTAGCGGCCAAAATGGTTGAGCGCGATGCCGCGGCGGGCGAAGACCGTCGGGCAATGGGCGACCGTGGCGCCACGCTCGGCCAAGCGCCGCATGTCCGCACCGGGACTGTGCCAGTGGGTCCAGGGATGGTCGTCGAGGAAGATCCCGTGGCCCACGATGGTGCGCTCGGTCAGCACCCCGAGATCATCCAGCCACTCGATCGGCGTCTTGCCGGTGCGGCGGGTCAGCTCGTGGAATTCCGACAGGGACTGCGCCGCATGGGTGTGGAAGCGCAGGTCGCGCCGCACCGCCTCGGCATGGGCGTCACGCATCAACTCCGCCGTGCAGGTATCGACCTGCGCCGGGCAGAGCATGCCGGAGAGGCGTCCGCTCGGATGCGCCTGTGCCGCCTCGATCTCGGTGAGCGCCTGCTCCAGGCCATGATAGCCGGCCGCCTCGTCCCACGCGTATTCCACACTGTGGCCGTTGCGAGTGAGCCAGCGCCCCGACCGAAACATCGGGGCGATGCAGACCCGCAGGCCCGAAGCGCCGAGGAGATCAAGCCAGCCTTCGCTCGGCAAGGCGAGGTCGCAGACGGTGGTGACGCCCGAGAGCGCAAGCTCGGCGAGCGCCACCCCGTAGGCGGCGCGGGTGCCCTCTGCGTCGGGCCGCAGGATCGGCAGGTACTCGTAGAGCGAGGTGTTGTAGAGGCGCTGGCTGCCGACCTCGTCCCACATGCCCTTGTTCATCGGCTCCGAGAACAGGTGCGTGTGGATGTCCACGAGCCCCGGCATGACCAGGCAGCCGGCGGCGTCGATGGTCCGATCCGGCGGCGGCCCCGCGTAGCCCGGTCCGACATGGGTGAGGACGCCGTCCGCGAAGACCACGTCCGCGCCGGTGCGATAGACGTGGCCGCTGCTGTCGGGATCCCAGGCAACGACCCACCGGGCTCCCTGCACCAAGGTAACACCGCTCGACTCGTCGGCTGCGTCGTCGTGCATCGATCACCTCTCCTTTGGGTCGCCGGGGTGGGCAAGATCGGTGCCTTCCGGGTTGCACCGAGGACGATACGGCCCGGGTTTCGCATTGCGCCGGCCATTCTCGTCAGCGGCAGGCCATCGCGCCGGTTCCGCAGGAGGCGGCATGCACCATCCCGGCGCCGTCAGATCCGCGCGCATCCTGGTCATCAACCCCAATTCCTCCCGGGCGGTGACGGCCGCCATCGATGCTGCGCTGGACCCGCTGCGCCTCGCCGGCGGCCCCGCCATCGCGGTGACGGACCTGCCCGAGGGGCCGGCGAGCATCGGGTCCCAGCAGGACGCCGATTCCGTCGTGATGCCGCTCGCCCGGCGTATCGCGGCCGACGGGGCGGACGCCTTCGTGATCGCTTGCTTCAGCGACCCGGGCCTGCACACCGCCCGCGAGGTGGCCGAAGGCCGGCCCGTGATGGGCATCGCCGAGTGGGGCCTCCTCCGGTCGCTCACCCTGGGCGAGCGCTTCGGGATCATCGCCCTGTCGGAGGGCAGCGTGCGGCGCCAGCGCCGGATGGTCCGCCAGATGGGCCTCGGCGCCCGCTACGCCGGCAGCCGGCCGGTGGAGGCGCGGGCGGATGAGACCGCGGGTGAGGCCATCCGCGACCGGCTGATCGCCGCGGCGCGGATTCTGGTCGAGCGCGACGGTGCCGACGTCCTCGTGCTCGGCTGCGCCGGCATGGCGCTGCACCGGGCCGCGGTCGAGCGGGCCATCGGGCAGCCGGTCGTCGAGCCCTGCCAGCAAGCGGTGGCGGCCGCCCTCGGAGCGGTGCTGCTCAGGACGGCCCTCTAGGAAGGACCCGGCGATGCACTACGACCTGCTGATCCGCGGCGGCACCTGCGTCACTCCGTGGGGGACCGAGACGATCGATCTCGGCATCCGCGACGGGCGCATCGCGGACCTCGCGTCGTCGGCCGATGCCACCGCGGAGTCGGTGATCGACGCCGCGGGCCTGCACGTCCTGCCCGGGCTGATCGACAGCCACGTGCACCTGCGCGATCCCGGCGACCCGGCGGTGGAGACGATCGAGACCGGCACGCGGGCCGCGGTGCTGGGCGGGATCGCGACCCTGTTCGACATGCCCAACACCGTCCCGCCCATTGCCGACGCGGAGCGCCTCGCGTGGAAGCGCGATTACGTCGTGGGCCGTAGCTGGTGCGACATCGGCCTCTACGTGGCCGGCACAAAGACCAACATCAATGCCCTTGCGGCCCTGGAGCGCGAGCCCGGGGTCTGTGCCGTCAAGGTCTTCGCCGGCAGTTCCACGGCTGCGCTGATGATCGAGGACGACGCCCATCTCGAGCGGGCGATGCGTTCGGGTCATCGACGCATGGCCTTCCACAGCGAGGACGAGGACCGGCTCCAGGCCCGCAAGACGCTGTTCAGCCGGGGCCAGCCCTACCGGACCCACATGGAATGGCGCGACGAGGAATGCGCCTTCCTGGGCACGCGGCGGCTCATGGCGCTCGCGCGCAGGGCCGGGCGGTCGACCCACATCCTGCACGTCTCGACGGCCGAGGAACTCGCCTATCTCCGGGATTTCCGCGACGTCGCCACCGTGGAAGTCCTGGTCAATCACCTCACCCAGGTGGCCCCGGACTGCTACGACACGCTGGGCGGCTTCGGCGTGATGAACCCGCCGATCCGCGGCGAGCGGCACCGGGCAGCGGCCTGGGCGGCCATACGCGATGGCACCGTCGACACGATCGGCAGCGATCACGCGCCCCACGCGCGGGCCGCCAAGGGGCAGCCCTGGCCGGATTGCCCGGCCGGCCTCACCGGGGTCCAGACCCTGGTGCCGATCATGCTCGACCACGTGGCGGCCGGGCGCCTGTCGCTGGCGCGCTTGGTCGACCTGATGGCGGCCGGCCCGGCCCGGGTCTACGGCCTCACCCGCAAGGGCCGGATCGCCGCCGGCTATGATGCCGACTTCACCCTCGTTGACCTGCAGGCCCGCCGCCGGATCGAGGAATCCTGGATCGTCTCACCCTGCGGCTGGACGCCGTTTGCCGGCACCGACGTCACCGGCTGGCCGATCGCCACCATCGTGCGCGGCCACCTCGTGATGCGCGATGACGCGGTGCTGGGTGCGCCCGCCGGCGGCCTAGCGCGTTTTTCCGCCTGACGGGCGCTTGCCCTCAGCCGCCGCAGGTCTCCGCCGCCAGCCAGGCGGTGAGGATCGCCACGGCGTCGAGGAGGTCGTCGATCGCCATGGCCTCGTCGGGGTTGTGGCTGCCGTTGGCGTTGCGCACGAACAGCATGGCCATCGGCACGCCGGCCTTGGCGAAAGCGGCGGCGTCGTGCGAGGCCGGGCTGCCCAGGGGCCGGGTCGCGATGCCGAGCGCCTCCGCCGCCGCAGCGAGCCCGTCGCGGATCCGGGGCGAGACTGCGCCGACACCCGCCTCTGCACGGGGCCCTAGCGCCACCGTGACATTGCGGCGCTCCGACACGTCGGTCACGGCCGCCACGAATGCAGCGTCCAGCTCCGCCAGCACCTCGGCCGCGTAGGCCCGCATGTCGAGGCTGAAACGAAACTCGCCGGGGACGGTCGTCAGGCCATGGGCCGCGGCGTCGGTGTGGAACCGGCCGAAGGTGACGGCCATCGGGCAGCTGGCGGCCTCGCGCCGCGCCCAGACCCGGTCCAGGGCCAGGGCGATCTCCGCGCCGGCCAGGGCGGCGTCGCGGCGGAAGCGGCGGGGCGTGCCGACATGGTCATAGCGCCCAAGGATCCGGACGTCGGGGTAGCGGACGTTGCCGGGGATGCCGGTGCACAGACCGACCGGGATCCCCGCCTCCTCCAGGCTCGGCGCCTGCTCGATATGAACCTCGAGGAAAGCGTGGATCGCGGCGGCGTCGAGGGTGGGCGGACCGCGCCGAAGGGCGTCGGGGTCGCCGCCCTCTCGGGCGATGTGCATGGCGAGGCTGAGGCCGCTGTCGATCCGGGCGGCGTCGAGCGCCCCCTCCGGCAGGGTGCCGAGTGCCGCCCGGCTGCCGATGTAGGAGACCTGGAACCAGACGCTCTCCTCGGCGCGGATGCCCATGACGGTGATGTCGCGCGCCGGGGTCAGCCCCAGCGCGCGGAGCGCCGCGACGGCGGCGAGCCCGGCCACCACCCCGGCGGCGCCGTCGAAATTGCCGCCGTGGGCGACGGTGTCGAGGTGGGACCCGATCAGGATCGGCGGCAGGCTCCGGTCCCACCCCGGCAGCGTCATGGTGGTGTTGGCGGCCGCGTCCCGCCCGATCGCGAGGCCAAGATCGGCGACCCAGCGCGTCACCACCGCGTGTGCCTCGGTCTCCTCCGGGCTGTAGGAGGCCCGCGTGAACCCGGGATCGGTCCGGCCGCACCGGGCGAGGTCCTCGAACAGCGCCTCCACCCTGCCGCGCTGCGCGCGGACCGCCATGCCGACCGCCGCTACCGTGTCCATCCCGATGCTCCCGGCGCGCGGCTCCGGGGCGGACCGCGACGGTGTCATCCTGCCACTTCCGTGCCGCCCGCACAGGAATAATCCTCGCCATAGGGGTGGGCCGGGCTCGCGCCGAGCCGCAGCGGTGAGGGCCCCGATGGTGAACACGCAGCACACGGTCAAGCTTGGGATGCTGACGCCCTCCTCGAACTGCGGTCCCGAACCGATGACGACGCGCTTGCTGGCCGAGCAGTCCGGATCACCGCCCATTTCGCGCATTTGCGGGTGACGCAGATCGGACTCTCGACGGCCGCCCTCGGCCAGTTCGATCAGGCGCCGATGCTGGACGTCGCCGCGTTGCAGCCCTTGGCCCGGTGTCGCCGCCAACACCTGAACTCGGCTCGGCAGCACCTTGGCTGATTCGAGATGCTGGATCGCCCGTACGTCTCGGCTGATCAACTTACGCGCCGCCAGCCGCTCGGTCGGGGTCTCACCGCCGCAAGAGACGAATCGCTCGACGATGAAGTGCAGGTCGTGGGTCGTGCGTGAGCGCTTGCGCCCACTCAGGGTCTCAAGCTCGGCCATGATTGCGACATGCAGCGGGCTCGTGCTGATGCGGATATAGGTAGCGTAGGCCAGGGCGATGGCTTCGAGGTGCTGCGCGTCCGACGCCTTGCGGATGTTCAAGCCGGCCTGTTGCAGCCAACCCGCGCTGTCGTGCCGTTGCGATTCAGCACCGCGCACCTGATGCAGGAAACGTCCGGCGTCGGCGGCCACCGCATCGCGGCTGCCAGCCCCAACACCGGTTCGTCCTGATTCGACAGGCTCACTTGCCGGCTTTGCGGCTGCCGGCCCGTTTGAAGCTTGAGGTGATGCAGGGCGGCGCGGCGGTAGGGTCGAAGGGAGGGGGGACGACGTCGGTTAAAGCGAAACGCTAGAACCGTGTCGTTGAGCGTGGCCTGGATCCATCCGAGCTGATAGCCGCGCTTCAGGTCAGCGCGACACTTCGTCGATATGAATTGGCGACCTACCGATAGCCGACCAAAGCCGACAACGTCCAAGGTTGTCCGGCCCTCTCGACGGGACACAGACTGGACACCACCGATAGCAGCTGAAGCTAAGTGCCTGATTTTGTTGGCGCGCCCTACGGGAATCGAACCCGTGTTTTCGCCGTGAAAGAGACGCTTCTGCGTCTATCGTTGTCTATCCCTGTCGCGAAAAGCTCAATCATCGCAGTTCTGTAGCCTATCCGCGTCTAGGCTTGTCCATATCGGTTTGGCCACGTATATTGGACATCTGTTGGACACCGACTGCAGAGGAGCCCGGCCGTGGCCCGCAGTGTTCGTGACGCCAGCCTAGAGACCCGTACCGCACGCCAGCGGCTGCAACCACGCGGCAAGCCGTACTATCGCACCCTGGAGCCGGGCCTACACCTCGGCTATCGCCGACCGCAGAAGGGCGCCGGCAAGTGGGTCGCCCGCCACTACGTCGGCGAACGCGACTACGAGGTCGAGACGCTCGCCGTCGCAGACGACTTCTCCGACCCGGACGGCGTGGCTGTCCTCAGCTTCCGGCAGGCTCAGGATCTCGCCCGAGTCCGAATGGTTCAGCGGGCGCACAGCGCTGCCGGGAAGACCGGGCCGCTTACCGTCCGCGACGCGATCAACGCCTACCTCGATTTCGTCGATGCAAACCGGAAGTCCGGCGTCGACGCCCGGAAGAGGGCAGGGGCCCATATACTGCCTACCCTCGGCGACATCGAGGTCGAGGCGCTTACCACCAAGCAAATCGAAAAGTGGCTGGCTGATCTCGCGAAGGCGCCGCCTCGCATTCGAACCAAAGCTGGCGGCGAGCAGCGCTACCGCGAGGTCGGTAGTGACGAGGAAACGAAGCGGAAGCGTCGCTCGTCAGCCAATCGAACCCTGACGATCCTCAAAGCCGCGCTGAACCGAGCGTGGAGAGGAGGGGGGATCTCGTCCGATCTCGCTTGGCGCCGTGTCGAGCCGTTCGAGAACGTAGACGCCGCTCGGGTGCGCTACCTGACGATTGCGGAGGCGAGGCGCCTTATCAACGCTGCCGAGCCCGGCTTCCGGGCCCTCGTGCAAGCTGGTCTGGAGACTGGTGCCCGCTACGGCGAGTTGTGCGCGTTGGAGGTTCGGGACTTCAACCCGGACTCCGGCACCGTCGCGATCCGCACCTCGAAGTCTGGCAAGCCCCGCCACATCGTGCTCACAGAAGACGGCGCCGCCTTCTTCGCTCGCCACGTCGCCGGCCGTCCCGGTCACGCGCGCATGTTCGTGAAGGCTGGCGGTGAGGCGTGGGCGCCGTCGCACCAGAACCGCCCGATGGTGGACGCCTGCGTCAACGGACAGATCACGCCGCCGATCAGCTTCCACGGGCTTCGGCACACCTGGGCGTCGCTGTCGGTCATGGCCGGCGTGCCGCTGATGGTTGTGAGCCGCAACCTCGGCCACGCCGATACCCGGATGGTCGAAAAACACTACGGCCACCTCGCACCGAGCTACGTTGCCGACGCGATCCGGGCAGGCGCGCCGCGGTTCGGCGGCGGCGAAGACAACGTTAGGCTGGCTTGACCAAGGGAACAGCGGCCGCCCAAAACGCCGCCAGCGGGGCGAGGCCATCCCCGCTAATGAGGCGCGACCGCTCTAGGCCTGCAAAGCGACGGTACTCGCTATTACCGGCGCGCCTGTGTCGGAATCCGTTCCTATCGCCTCGTCGTCCCTAATCGTCGCACCGAGATCCGCCTCTATCAACGAAGTGTCACGGATCCGTGGCATTAGTATAGCAATGTATCGATACATATTTACCACGTTATCCACAGCATTTACTCCTGTATACATGTTTTCCGTTGTCAGATAATTTGGTGCATCTCGGTAGACTATGAGGTGCCGATATGCAGGTCTGGACAATCGCGGAGTGGTGCGCCCTCCGTAAGATCTCACGCCCAACTTTCTACAACTTGATCAAACGCGGCACGGCACCTCGCACCATGAGGATCGGCCGGGCGGTTCGTATTTCGGAGGACGCCGATTTGGAGTGGGTGCGCGCCTGCGAGGCGCCATCTGCCGCGCGGACAAAAAAAGCGGCCTGACCCTCGCTCGGCGGGGTCCGCCCCGCTGGCCGCGATCCCGCGCCGAGCCGGCCGGCGCTCCACCACCCGGAACGAAAAAGACCCCGCACGAGCGGGGCTCGGACGGGGTCACAAGGATGTATTTCGCGTGTCGGAACGTACAGTCCGCCGGGCTCGCCGGCAATCTAAAAGCGACCCCCCGGGCTCGTTTGCAGTCGTCGACGTTCACCACGTAGCGGCCTCCCTCCCAGGCGGGCGCGTCGTATCAAACGGAGTTTCGTTCCAGCCTCCCGGCAACGGGCGTGGCGACCAGTCCGCCCGAGGCCTCAACGATCTGAACGCTCGCAAGGACCGGGCGAGGGCTGACGCTGCGCGCATGAGCAGGGCCCGCATGGCACGCCAGGGAGGCGCAGCATGAGGAGACCTTGGATGAAGTTCTACCCGGCTGATTGGCGGGTGGACGCCAAACTCGGGACCTGCCCCATGGCCGCCCGTGGTCTCTGGATGGCGATGATCTGCCTCATGCATGAGGCCGAGCCCTACGGGCACCTTGTGGTGAACGGCGTCCCCATGACCGACGTAAAGCTGGCGCAGCTCGCTGGCATCAGTCTCAAAGAGTGCCGCAAGTCGCTCGCAACTCTACGCGAAGTCGGCGTCTTCTCGGTTTCTGATGCCGGAGTGATCTACAGCAGGAGGATGGTGCGCGACGAGGCTAAATTATTGAAGGATAAAGAAAACGGCAAGAAGGGCGGCAACCCGGATCTTATCCTGGGGGTTAACCCCCCGGTTAAAGCCCAGATGCCAGAGACCAGAAGCTAGAAGAAGGAACCACTATAGAGCCGGCGGTGCCCACTCCTAATAAAACCGTTGCTGCTGTTGTTAATAATGGTTTCTCCGCTTCGCGCGCGGATCAGTTGATCGACGACAAAGACTGCATTCTCAAGTACGGCTCACTTCACGTGACGCGTGAGATGCTGTTCGGGCTGGAAAAACTCTACCCGCTCCCCAATCTTATCGGTATTATTAGGGCTAGTGCGCACTGGATAGTTACAAGACCGGATGATCCGTTGGTTGTACTGCGTAATTATTTAGATATGCTTTGCAAAAAAGCCGTCAAGGAAGATCTAGACCGTAAGGCTAATGCCGAGGCGCAGGCCCACGCTGAGTTGGCGCCGAGCGGTCGGCCCAAAGTCGGATACCTGGGCCCGTGATCCCCGCCCGCGACACCTGGGGTCCCTTCGCGCCCGGCCTCGATCCGGCTGAGTACCGCGCTCGGCTGCGCTGCCTCCGCGCCATCGTGCGGCTCACGACCGGCCCCCGCGGCGATGCGCTCGCCCGCCACCTCCGGCAGGCCGAGACCGATCCGGCCGCCCTGCTGCTCGCCCTCAATGCGCTGAACCGGCTCGCCGGCCTCGACCTCCGGCACGTCGTCGCGAGCTATGCCGCCCTTAACCGCACTGCCGCCTGACAGGAGCCCCTATCATGGCCACCATCATCCCGTTCCCGCACAAGCCCCATGCATCCCGCCCGGTCGGACTGTCGGGCGTCCGCGCCGCCCTGGTCGACGGCCAGTGGTGCGTCGAGCGGCTGAAGGGATGGCGCCGTCACGCGGCGGGGCCGGATGCCCTCGCGGGACGACGCGGAGCGCATCGCGAACCGCCTACGGTGGCGGGACAGGGTGGCGATGCTGCCGATCGCCGTAGCGTTGGACGGTTGCGGCAACGCCGACGGCGGCATCGGACCGGACGATCATTGGCCCGGCCCGGCCGCAGCGTGAGTGAGTAGGTCGCCGAGGAGGAGCGCCGGATGATCTCGGCCCGCACCAAGGCCGCCCTGGCCGCCGCCAAGGCCCGCGGGACAGTGCTAGGCGGCTTCCGGGGCTACGTGCCGACCAAAGCCGACAACGAGGCCTCACGGGCCGCCCTGGCCGCCAGGGGGGCCGAGGAAGCCGCACGGTATGCCCCGATCATCGCCGAGCTGCGCGCGGCCGGCATCTCCTCCGCGAGCGGCCTCGCCAGGGCGCTCAACGACCGCTCGATCCCGACTCCCCGCGGCGGCCGGTGGCAGGCCGTCCAGGTGCAGCGAGTGCTTGCGCGGCTCGATGTGTAGGACGTCGGCGCCCGGATGATCGCGCTGCGAAAGCAATCGACGCCGTATCGACACGCACAAACAAAGTGTCACGGATACGTGGCATAGTGAAAGACAGGATACGCGGCGCGGCATCCAGCCGTTTTCGACAGAGACAACTGTTGAAATCGGTGCCATAATGCTGCTCAGCCGCTGATCGGCGGGTGCTGAATTCGCGCTGCATTTACAGCAGTCCGCCCCATTGGAGGGTTAGAACATGGTCGGCCGCCCCTTCGTCAAAGGGCAGAGCGGCAACCCCTCGGGCAAACCCCGGGGCTGCCGCCACCGCGTGAGCAAGGCAGTTGAGAGCCTGCTGGACGGCGAGGCGAAGGCGCTGACCCGCAAGGCGATCTCGATGGCGAAGTCGGGCGACGGGCCCGCGCTGCGGCTTTGTCTCGACCGGATCTCCCCGCCCCGGCGTGATCGCACCATCATCTTCGCGCTGCCGCCGATCGCGTCCTCGGCCGACCTGCCTCTGGTCACGGCCGCACTGCTCGCGGGCGTAAGCGCTGGCGAGATCACACCCGGCGAGGCCGCCGAGTTGGGCAAGCTGCTCGATGCGCACTGCCGCGCCGTCGAGGCCAGCGACTTCGCGGCTCGGCTCTCCGCGCTGGAGAAGGCGGCGGGACAATCGACTGGGAGACCTTTATGAAGCCGCCCGCCTTCAACGCCGCCATGCGGTCGCGCATCGATCGTCTGGAGGCCGCCGTCGGGTCGCCCCCCGAACCGACATCGCGAAGCCCGCTCGTGACGCTGCTGACCGTGCTGACGGCCTACCACCTGGGCGACGCCGGCCCGGGGCGCTCGCTCGCAGACGGCATGGCGGCGGCGCTGGGATACCCTGGGGGGCTGGTCTTTAGGGCCGCCATGATGGCGCCCTCGGGGTCGCCGGAGCGGGCTGACCTGAACTGCCGGTGGAGCGCGGCGACGAGGCGGTTGCTCGCCCTGAAGGGCGTATCGCCGGACTGCGATGGGCCGGCATTCGCGGCGGCCGTGGAGGCTCTGTACCTCGACCTTCCAAAGTACTTCCAGCAGCATCAGATGCTTTTGGCGTGCGGTATCGTGGAAGCTGCAGCTTAGATCTCAGATCAGTCAACGGGAGTGATTGCTCGTTGTCTGGTGCCCGGCCGGTGAGCAATGGTTTCGTTTCCTCGCCATGAGTTCCCGGCCGGAATGCCTTTTCTGTTCAGTGGTAGGATTAGGAGACAGTGATGACGAGGATTTTGACAATTAGCGTTCCGAGCCACGATGCAGCGGGAAAGTCTCGCACCGTGAGGGCAAGCGACAAGCTTACTGAGACGACAGGCAAAATCTGCTCGATGCTGAAGTCGATCGTTCAGCGCGATACGCGCATCCGAACCAAGCTCCGCGCGATCGACAGTCTGACCCGCCCGACCGCCGAGGTTCAGGCCGTGCGCGACCGTGCGGCCTTTGACCAGGAATGGTCCGACCGGGGTGAGCGTGAGCGTCGGCAGATCCAGGCGACGCAGGCGGCGGCCGATCAGTTTTACCGGAGGACTACGCGATGACTGATCAGCCCGCCGATTTCGCGCCGAAATACAACAGCGCTGGTCCGGGCGTGGTGGTGGACCGGCGGGATTACGCCGCCGCAGCCGCCCCGAGGCCGGCCGTACCGTCGCCCCCGACGGTCGATCGAACGCTTCACTTTCCGGCTGTCGCGCGGGTCTCGGTCTTGCCGGCGCAGACTGCTGCGCCGGGTGTGCCCCGCACGGTAGCGGAGGCTCCTCGAAACCTGCATGAGCTTCATCAGCTCATTGAGGAGCGTTTTCGCGAGGCCGCAGCCGTGAAAACCTCGATCGGGTGAGCCCCATGTCGCTCGATGCTCCCCCCGAGTTCGAGGTCGCCGGCGACCGGTATCGGTTCGAGGGCATGCCGGCCCAGGCCGAGACGCGGATCACCCGCCGGCTTGCCCCGCTTATCGCGGAAGCGGTGGCGCTGGTGCTGGCGCCGGGCTCGCAACTGGCCCTCCGGCCCGATGTCGATGTTGTGTCGGTCGCGCGGGCCGCGTTTTCAGCTTGGGGCCGGCTGTCCGACGACGATCTGGACGTTATCGAGCGCGCGACCTTGGGCGCGCTGTCGCGGGACGTGGGCGGCGAATGGCATTCCGTCTGGCCTCGGGGTGAGCCCGAGCCGGCGTTCCCCGACATCGACGGCGCCAAGATGCAGATATTGGTCGGCCGCGTGATCGGGGTAGTGGTGATGCGCTGGGTGGCGGGCAACGGCGACAGCGTCCCGGCCGAGTTCCCCGGCGTGCTCTCGAAACTGCACTAAAGGCTGATGGCCGTGGACGACGTCCTGAAGGCATTCCAGATCGCGTTGGGGTTCCGCGTAGACGAAGGCTCGAAGACGACGGCCAAGCGCTCGGTCGCCGACTATCAGCGCGCCGTCGAGCAGGCCGAGAAGGCGATCGAAGACGCGCGCTGGGCCGGCGCCAAGTCCGAGGAGGAGATCGCCAAGCTCTCCCGGGAGACCAACCTTCGATTGGCGCGCGAGGCGTTGCAGCGCGCCAAGGACGAGGACAAGGTCGAGGAACAGAAGTCGCGCAAGAACACCGAGCGCAACACCGCGTTCCTGGCCAACCTGGAGAAGATGGCGCTGGCCGCCAAGGCTGCCGGCGCGGCGATCCGTGTGGCCATGGAGGCCGCCAGCCGCGTTTTCGACAACCTCTACTTCCAGGCTCAGCGCAGCAACACGTCGGTCCAGTCGCTCCGCGCGCTCCAGTACGCGTTTGCGCAGACCGGCAGCTCGGCCGAGGCCGCGGTCGCGGCGGTCGACAGCTTCACGACCGCGCTGCGGGACAACCCGGGCCTGCGCAAGTTCGTCTCCGATCTCGGCGTCGACGACAAGCTTCAGGGCGTCGACAAGCTGATGGCGACGGTGGACGCGCTCAACAAGCGCGAGCCCTACGTCACCGCCCGCCAGCACGCGGATCTGCTGGGCATCTCCGAGCGCGACTACAACCACATCACCCGGCAGTCGGCCGCGCTCAAGCAATACCGGGCCGAGTACGACGAGCTGACCACGACGCTGGGCGTCGACGGGGACGCGGCGGCCGAATCGTCGGCCAAGCTCGCGCGCACGTTCACCACGCTCCAGGCGACGATCACCGCGCTGAAAGACCGACTGACGGTCGCGCTGGCGCCGGCGGTCGACCGGATCGTGCGCGGCTTCCTCGACTGGCTGAAGGCCAACCCGGGGGAGGTCGACCGCATCATGCGCTCGATCGCTCAGGCGATCGAAAGCCTCGCGACCGCGCTGGGCAAGATCAACTGGAAAGACGTCTACGACGGGATCGCCGGGTTCGTGAAGGGCGCCAACGGCGCGGCCGAGTCGATCGGGGTCTGGAAGGTCGCGGCGGAGGCGTTCTTCGCCCTGTGGGTGGCGAGCCGGATGGCGGCCCTGTTCGCGCCGCTGTTCGCGCAACTGGCGCTCGTGCGGACGACCTTGCTCGGGATGGGACCGATCGGGTGGGCGATCCTCGGCCTGGGGACGCTGGCCGGGGCGCTGGCGGCGGCCGACCCGAACAAGGGCATCGTCCACGGCGGCAAGTCGCCCGAGGGCTCGCTCAACCCCGGCGACGAGCTGCCGGGTGTGGGCGCGAGCACGGGCGGCTCTGGCGGCGCCGACAGCTCGCCCGGCCGCGCCCGTCGCGTGTGGAACCGGATCAAGCGGGCGTTCGGCGGCGGCTCGGCCGAGGCGTCTACGGGATCCGGTGAGAGCGATGAGACGGTGACCACCCACGGCCACATGTGGCGCCCCGGCGCCAACACGGCCGCCGGCCGCGAGCGCGTGGGGTCCTGGCTCAACTTCTTCCAGGCTCCGGTCGACCAGGGCGGGATGGGCGCGGACGTCGAGACCGCTCGCGCGATGGTGGCCATGATGCAGGGGGAGAGCGGATCGGGCCTCAACCCGGCCGCGGCGGGCGACAAGGTGAACGGCGTCAAAACGTCGTTTGGGACGGCGCAATGGCACAACGAGCGGTTTTCGGCGCTCCAGGCCATGGCCAAGCGGATGAACGTGGCCTGGACCGACGTCGGAGCGCAGCAGCAGCATCTGCGCAATGAGATGCTGTTCGGTAAAGAGCGGGGCGCATGGACGGCGATCAAGGCCGCGAGTACGGGTGAAGCCAAGCTGGCGGCCGGGATCAACCTTTTCGAGCGGCCGAAATACAAGAAAAAAGCGTTCGACTTCCGGGTGCATTACCTACGTCAGCTTCGCCGGCAGGCTGCCCCGAGCCCCGAGCCGAATGCGACGCCGCAAGCCTCGATGCCAGCGGCCCCGCCCCCCGCTGCGGCGATGCGCGGGCTACCCAACGGCATGACGCCCGGCGGCTTCGACATGCGCTCGATCGACCCGCAGGCGGCGTTGCAGCCGGCGCCGGCCTCGGCGAGCCCCGTGACGAACAACCAGACCAGCTCGTCGAAGACGATCAAGCAGGACATCACCAACCACGTTAAGGTCGAGGGTTCGAACAATCCGCGCGAGCACGGCCGGGTGATGCAAAGCTCGCTCGAAGCCGTTCACGGACTGGCGCTGGCCAACGCGCAGTCGGCGATTGTCTGATTACCACGCGGTTGTCAGCGCGAAGTTGTAAGAGACTGCTTTTGGCTATGAGCAGACATTGCGGGCGCCCACTTCGTCACGGGACTGTAGCTAATTATCAGCAGCGCTAGGAAAAAGAGAATCGAATCCGTTATCGATGAGCAGCTTATCGAGTTCCTCATCTGGCATTTTATGTTGACTTCTTACTGCTGTGACGAAGTTATTAATACCAGCGGCATAACGGAGTCGTGCACTTCGGTCCGCAACAGATCGGATGACCGCACTAATGTTATCGGACGTGAGGTGTTTTACCAGTATCAATATCGGGAGAGACAAGGCGGAATTTACGTCTTCGTCGCTGCTAATCGCAATGAGCTCGATAACCCGGTCGAAAGCTTCGGCACCAACACCCTCATTAATGAGCTGTCCTAGTGCTTTAAAATCCATCCTCGAGATGCGCTGAAGTGCCGGCTCCCTAATAGCTGCGTTATTGACTGCATCTTTGATGAACAAGGCAGTAACGATCGGCCTCCCCCCGTCCATGTAATTCAAGAATTGCTTGCGCTGCGGCGAATCAAGACCGTCCCACGCTTCGGGCAAAGCCGCAACTAAGGAACAGGCATTTGAAAGATTGCTTTCGTCTGCAATCCTCATAGCTTTGCTTACCTGGGACCGAACGCGAGGCTCCGCTACTGAACGATGCAGGTCGAGAACGGCTCTCAGAGCAGTTACATCAGCACGGCTTGCAACTAAGTTATGTGGTTTAAACCCATCCCAAATCAGCCGATCAACGAGGCCATTCACCAACGCTGGACGGGCCCTCTCTATTTCCTGCTTCAGCGCTTCCTTCACGTCTTCGACGGTCGTAGGGAAGTAGCGCGATCGAACCTTCGAAAGAACCGCCTCAATGGCCGCCTTCCCTTGAACTGGCGGCTGCTGCAACACGTGGACTACAGCGTTTCTAATATGTACCCGCGCGGTTTCAGCCGAAGGCCTGAATATGCCGCCGCTAATTTCAAATGTCGGGTGGGCACAACGATTTCGGTCTTCGAACAGTCGTCTTAGGTCAACGTACTGGTAATAATCTAAAAGCTGAAATTTATTGCGGGCTGTATCCAGAATTTCTCGCTCGAATTGGAGCGCCTTGGGGAGAGTAGATTGGTTACCTTCCGCAAGCTGTTCGAGCGTATTATCGAAATCCTCGATGACGGCTTTGGCTTGGGGGTCACCCGATAAAGAGAGTTCTCGTATTTTGTCTACTAAATCAAACACCACGGCAATCCAAGTGACGACGATCGCCGCACGATAAGCGCCCGACCGATAGGAAAGTAGCGCTTCCTGAATATAGTCTCGAGCCCGCTCTGTTTTGCAGGTTAAAATTAATTCGTCGAGATCCGTGAGGCCTATGCCTATCATCCTGCACCCCATGCGTTAGGATTAAACTAAAATTCCTTTAATCAACGTTTATATGTTCGAGAACCTCCGTCATCAGGAAAGCTCGCATCGCGCTTAGAGCCAGCAGAGAGGTGGCCAATAGTCGCAATCGCGATGCCCGCTAAGAGCGGCTTGGTTCGTTTCGGCTTTCCACCCAACCCAGACATTCGCACGGTCTAGCTGACTGCGCGGAAACCATAAGGCTCAGCGTTTGATGGGAGGCAATTCGTCGATCGACGGCACGACCGGCCTGCCAATCTTGGGCCACATCTCGTTGAACAGCGCTTCACTGTACACTCGCATGTTGTGCGACTCGGCTGGGTGAATGTCTCGCCAAGCGCCATCGTCGCGGCGAACCCACGCGAGCGACCGCCCGTCCGCATAGTTCACCTTGATCATCGGGTCGTCCCAATGCGCCCCGTAGGTCGTGCTCTCGATCGTCATCTACGGGCCTCCGGTCAGGTGTGCCGCTCGCGGAACCGGATCCCAGCCCCGCCCCCATTCTCAGGGATGAACTCCAGGCCGGCGGCCTCTAGCGCGCGCTGGATTGCCGCGAGGTTGTTCGGCGCCGGCACGCGCCTGCCCTTCTCAAAATCGCGGATCGTGCTCTCGCTGAGGTTCGAGCGGGCAGCCAATTCGGTTTGTGACCAATCGAGCAGCCCACGGGCGGCACGGGACTGGGCAGCAGATAGAGACATCGCATCTCCTTATCACGCTATCCGTGCGTCATAAACGGAAAGCGTTGACAGGGCAGTTCATCAACGGTATCCGTTTATCACGCACGGAAATCGGTTGCTACCATGTCTCGCCGCACCGTCTCTTGGACCCAGATCGACCGCGCCGGCCGTGACAGCCGCCCGAAGATCCCCGCCGGTCTCCTATCCGACGCCGCCCGTATCGACATGACCGTGCGCGTCACTCGCCGCCCGCTCTACGCCGCAGGCAAGTTCGACCGCGCCGCCATCATGTCGGCCGCCACCAAGGCCGCCCACGCCCATCAGGAGCGCTTCGGCAGCACCTGGGTCGAGGCAATGTCCGTCTGCCTCACCGCCGCGTGGCGATCCGCCAAGCTCGCCCGCCACCTCGCTGCGCACTGACCCCATAGCGGCCTGACCCGCCCCACCACGGGGCGCCCCATCACCACCGAGCCAACCCACCCGAGCCCCACGAGGAGCGCGAACGATGACGCACGCCCGGATCCCAGATTTCAGTCAGCCCGTTCCGGTGCGCATGATCGTGACACCCGGAGGCGTTGAGTCCCGGCAGGCGGTCGAGCCGGTTCGGCTGGACACCACCCACGGTCGGTCGCCGCGTTTCCTCGGTGTCGCGGGCGAGCTGCTGGCCGCCGTCGTCATCATCGGCGGCGGTATGATCCTCACTGGTCTCGCCTCGCTGCCCTGATCCTAGCGCGGGCCGGGATCGCCCGCCTCACCCCTGGAGCCCTCCCTATGACCAAGAATGCCCCGCATGCCGATGCCGTGCTGATCCGGCTAGGTCGGCAGTTCGAGGAAGCCCGCAAGCGCGAGACCGCGGCCTGCGCCGACGTTTCGGAAGCCGAGCAAGCCGCCCGCGATGAGCACACCGTGGCCACGCTCGACCGTGCGGCCAACGAGGCCGGCAAGGCCGCCGCTGCGCTCGCCGCTCGCATCGCCGGTCTCCCGGCCCGAACCGCCGAAGGTTTCCGAGTGAAGCTGCGGGCCCTCGCTCACTACAACCCAGACGCGCTGCCGTCCGAGATCCCGGATCAGCCCGACCCCGACCAGATCCTGGCGCATTCCTTGTGGGTGGACATGCAAGGCGAGCCGCCGCCCTTCGAGATCTGACCCTCGCGCCGCCCGCACCCATCACGACCCGCCGCCCGCGTCCCCCGCGGGCGATTTTATTTGCGGCCCATTCAGTGTTGAACCCCTGGCTCTGTTCGCTTTTTGTTCTAGCTCGGATCCAGCGACGGCGGAGGACCACGATGGGGCGACGGGGGGTGTTGGTGCGGGCCGAGGAGGTCGCTTTCCTAGAAGAGGCCGCACGCCTGCGCCGGCAGTGCATCGACGTGTTGTCCCGCGCTAAGCCGCAGGGCCCGCTCTACAACGCCACCGCGGCGATCGTCGACGCAATCGACGGGCTCGCCGAGGTCGTGACCGGCAACCGGGCGCGGTTCCATCAGGCGAGCCCGCGGACGCCGGGGCCGGACCTGCCGCCCGTGAAGTGGCGGACCGTCGAGTAGCACCATCCCACCGTGCGACCCGTTGGGCGCCCGATCTTGGCGCGCCAGGAGGCGACGGCGGGCGGGAGGTCGGACATGCTTATCAAGATACATAAAGTACATTAGCACATAAATAAGTGCGACCGATTTCGATTTAAACAGGTGGCGATGTCGGCAATCCACAACAAAAATAAAGACAATCTATTTCTATTAAAAAAATCAACTTCAGGTCTGCCCTGTATCCAACCTATACCTTTTTTCTACTTCTACTCTTGACCATCTATTAAGATCCACGTTCTTGGCAAAGTTCTCTAGGCTGATAAATCTGTCTTTCAGAGCCTTCGCGAGGTTTATAGTCACTCGATTCGCCTTCGATTTTGGTATCGTTGCAACACGGTTGACCATTACGTCAGCGTGGCTCGGCCTATCCTCCAAAGCGGTCGCATACGCACCAAAAGCGACGTGCTTCTCAATGGATTTACTTGGCATTTCGATTTCGTGTTGAATTTTCTTCAATTCATTCATCGGCACCATAACTACCCCAAAGAGAGATTTGAGGGTGCCATCATTGGCTTTAGGCCTATCCCTTATGATCGCCTCGACAGTGCGGTGATACTCATCTGATGAGGCAGAGGACTCCCGCAAGCAGGATGACCCAAATGAATAAGCGTCAGAGAACAGAGCCGTTGTGACTCGCGTCGTATTATCTTCTGTCTCCGTGTGAGTGGGATCCATTACTAGCCTAACAAGGACCTCGTCAGATCGAACTGGGTCCGCCCGATGCGGCGAAACTTGCTGCAGCTCGCACCGGCAGTCAGGTGCCGCCGCATCAATCACCTTGGCGCGAGTTTGGTCATCGGGAGCGTCCGAGAACAACCTGACACAATCCATTGGCTCAGAGATCAAACGCCAGCGTCGAATTTGGTCGCGATCGCCTTTGGCATGGTCCGACCATCGAAGTTTGCAATGTCTGCGTCCCACTCCTCGTCGCCAACGTCGATGTTGGCGGCAATCACACCGTCGGGCATAAATTCAAATTGAGCATCGACGCTAGCGCCGCGCACCACAATTACCGCATTGCCATCTGCAAAAACTTGCGCAGAATACTTCAATCCACGACGTACATTCGATGCGAGTCCAAGAAATTCTTCCGCCAACTTGAAGCTAGCGATATTAGCGTTGTGCGTGTACTTCTTCAGGCGCCTCAACAACACAAGCGTAGAATGAACGTTCGAAGCCGCAGACGCCGGAGGCGGGCCAATGTCGGAAGTTGAACTGCTCTCATGGCTCTGCTGAGACATATCGGACCGAGGCGAGGACGCTACAGTCGGAAAGGTCGCGCCAAAATTTCCGCCTGGGTTGAACGACTCTTTCGCCAGCGCATACATTCAAGGCGTCCTACAAGCCGATTCGCTCAGCTGCTTCGAGTGTAATAATGCGCCGCAGGTCGCCCTTCAATGCGGTATGCTGACGATCGAGCACGGCCATCGCCTCGTTGAAGCCCCATCCCATACCAACGGTTCGCCGATATCCGGGCGCGTTTAGCGCATCCTGCATCATAGTATATATGATGATTGAACGGGTCGGCGCCCCAGTCTTGCCTGGGTAATCACCATAATCAACCTTAGTTTGGATAAGTCTCCGCTCCCTATCAGATAGTCTCTCAAAGCGCCCGCTATGTGAATGCCACGGCTCGGCATGTTCGATGCCAGCTCTGGACACGAATGGCGAATCAGAAGCGATCAGCGCAGAAGAATCTTGGTTTTGAGCTTCCACAAGATCAAATCGATCCCAGTATTCCAACTGGACCAATGCAATTGGAACTTCGTAGTTATAAAACTTATATAGGTTTTTTGCGAACTGTTCTATCCGACCAGAAAATGGCTTCCATCTTATATACTGATTTGTTTGCACTTGGATGGCGTCTTTGTTGGCCGAAAGTCTCTCAACAAGCATTTCATTTGTGTCAAATGTGCTGAAATTTAATCCCATCGCTTGCTGAGAAGTAACGGATGGGGAATTCAGAGCCACACCGAGCCTCGATCCATCAAAATTGACAGATAATCCGAAGGCTGGCGTCGGATGACCGACGCCAAGATCTCGGCCAGTTTGCCAGATCACTGAGCGCATTGCGGCCCATTGTGCTTCAGATACGGGATGAGCAAATTGTATTGTGGCCTGAACGGAAACGATCGCATGCGCTTCATTAAATGGGGTGAAGCCCCCCAACGTCGGCTCAGGCATTGTGCAACCTGCTGTCCCGCGGCTCGAACTGGTCTTTTCGGCTTCTACTAGGTTATCCGGTGTGTGGTTAACAGCGCGTCGCAAGTCGCGTCGGGCATGCATGCGCCCGGTCCTTGCTGCCCTAACTTCTGGTCGAGCTGTCGCCAGTTGCTTCCGCGCTAAGCACCCGCTGGGCCCGCCCCGATTTGCTCATGGGGCTGGCGAGCATCCGATTTCGCCGGCGATAAGGCCTTCGCCCAGTCGCGGTAGCGGATGTGGTTGTTCGATGCTCTGGCAGTTCGGGCGGATCTCCCGTCGCTGGCAGCGATGCGGTGACGATGCGCGTCAGCCCACAAAAGAAAGGCCCGGCTGCGGTGTCACCCGCGGCCGAGCCTCAAACGCGCTCGCTGGTAGCGACCGCCAGCCTGTTACCGACGATGGCGGAAGTGCCGATGCATGAAGCGACGTTCCGCGTTGTGCATGCGGCGGATCGGATGCCAGCGCACTTCGGTGATGCCGTCCTGGGCGCCAGCGACAGTCGCGGCTGGAACTGGGCTGAGCGGGGCGGCCGAGGCCGGCTTCGCGAGAGCGGCGACGCTGAAGGCGGCCAACAGTGCCGCGGTGATCACTGATGTGTGCAAGGGATGTTCCTCTCGTGCGACCACCCGTAACGGTGGTGCTTCAGGAAGCCGCGTTTCCGATCGACGGTTTCGAAGCCGTGATCACGAAACGGTCAGGCTTCGAGACAAGCTTAACGAATGCCGCTCGCGCATCCGGTGCCGGCAACAGAGTCCACATTTGTCTAGTTGTATATATGGGACATATGTTGGACATGCCCGCGGCCAACACAAGCTAAGTGCCTGATTTTGTTGGCGCGCCCTACGGGAATCGAACCCGTGTTTTCGCCGTGAAAGGGCGACGTCCTGGACCGCTAGACGAAGGGCGCATTGGCTAGGCCGGGGTTCTATAGTCGGACCCGGGGCGCCCGGCAACCGCCGAAGCGCCATATCGCTCCGGTTTGACCGGAGGACGGCTTGGGGCGATGGAGGGGCATGCCTGAACCCACTCCCCGCATGACCCTCGTCCTCGGCGGGGCGCGGTCCGGCAAGAGCGCCTACGCGGAGGGGTTGATCGAGGCCTGTCCCGGGCCGTGGCTCTACCTCGCCACCGCCCAGGCCTTCGATGACGAGATGGTCGACCGCATCGCCCAGCATCGCGCCCGGCGCGCCGGAGCATGGCGCACCCGCGACGTGCCGCTCGCCCTGCCGGAGGCGGTGGCCGAGGCGGAGGGGCCTGTTCTGGTCGATTGCCTCACCCTGTGGCTCACCAACCTCATTCTGGCGGAGGCCGATCTGGAAGCGGCGACCGTGCGGCTCATCGCCGCCTGCGCGCGTGCGCCGGGCCCGCTGGTGCTGGTCGGCAACGAGGTCGGGCTCGGGATCGTGCCCGACAATGCCCTCGCCCGCCGCTTCCGCGACGCGGCCGGGCGCCTGCACCAGCGGCTCGCCGCCGCGGCCGACCGGGTCGTTCTCACCGTGGCGGGGCTACCGCTCATCATCAAACCTGGAGCCCCCGCATGAACGAGGACGAAGCCCGCCACCGCGCCAAGATGGAGAAGCGCAAGGCCGTGCAGGACGCCGAGGTGGCGGAGAAGACCCTCGAGAAGGGCCTGCTCATGGTCCATACCGGCCCCGGCAAGGGCAAGAGCACGGCGGCGCTCGGGTTGATGCTGCGCGCGCTCGGCCGGTCCTGGCGGGTCGGCATGGTGCAGTTCATCAAGGGCGGCTGGGACACGGGCGAGCGCCACGCGGTGGCGGCCTTCGGCGACCGGGTCGTGTGGCACACCCTCGGGGAGGGGTTCACCTGGGAGACCCAGGACAAGGCCCGGGACATCGCCGCCTGCCGCCACGCCTGGGCGGTCGCCGAGGGCCTGATGGCCGATCCGACAATCCGCCTGCTCGTCCTCGACGAGCTCAACATCGCGCTGCGCTACGATTACCTCGACCTCGACGCGGTGCTGGCTGCGCTCCGGGACCGCCGGCCGGACCTGCACGTCGTGGTCACCGGCCGCAACGCCAAGCCCGCCCTGATCGAGGCCGCCGATTGCGTCACCGAGATGGGCAGCGTGAAGCACCATTTCGCCGCCGGCGTGAAGGCGCAGGAAGGAATCGAGTTCTGAGCCCGCCGCGCGCAAAGGCCCTGATGATCCAGGGCACCGGCTCGGATGTCGGCAAGTCGCTGATCGTGGCGGGGCTGGCGCGCGTCTTCACCAACAGGGGCTTGGCGGTCCGGCCGTTCAAGCCGCAGAACATGTCGAACAACGCCGCCGTGACCGCCGATGGCGGCGAGATCGGCCGGGCGCAGGCGCTCCAGGCCCGGGCCGCCCGGGTGGCGCCCTCCGTGCACATGAACCCCGTGCTGCTGAAACCGCAGAGCGAGGTCGGCTCCCAGGTGGTGGTACAGGGCCGGATGATCGCCACCGTGAAGGCCCGCGACTACCAGGCCTGGAAGCCCCGGCTGATGTCGGCCGTCCGCGACAGTTTCTCGCGATTGGCGCACGAGGCCGATCTCGTCCTCGTGGAGGGTGCGGGCTCGGCCTCCGAGGTCAACCTGCGCGCGGGCGACATCGCCAATATGGGCTTCGCCCGGGCCACCGATACGCCGGTCGTGCTGCTCGGGGACATCGACCGGGGCGGGGTGATCGCCAGCCTCGTCGGCACGAAGGCCGTGATCGACCCCGCGGATGCCGCGATGATCGTGGGCTTCATCGTCAACCGGTTCCGGGGCGATCCGAGCCTGTTCGCCGATGGCATGCAGCTGATCGCCGAGCGCACCGGCTGGGCGTCCCTCGGACTCGTGCCGCACTTCCCCGACGCCGCCCGCCTGCCGGCCGAGGACGTGCTGGGCCTTGCGGGCTCGGAATCCCGCGGGCCCGGAGCCGTCACGGTGGCGGTGCCGGTGCTGCCGCGGATCGCCAATTTCGACGACCTCGATCCCCTGCGGGCGGAGCCCGGCGTGTCGGTGGTGCTGGTCCGGCCCGGCACGCCGATCCCCGCCGAGGCTGCCCTCGTGCTGCTGCCGGGCTCCAAGACCACGATCGACGACCTGGAGGCGTTTCGCCAAGAGGGCTGGGACATCGACCTGCGCGCCCATGTCCGCCGGGGCGGCCGGGTGCTCGGGCTGTGCGGCGGCTACCAGATGCTCGGCCACAGCCTCGCCGACCCGCACGGGATCGAGGGGGCGCCGCGGACAGTGCCGGGCCTCGGCCTCCTCGACGTCCAGACCATCATGACGCCGGAGAAGCGCCTCGCCGCCGTCACCGGCACGAGCCTGCCCGACGGCGTGCCGTTCTCCGGCTACGAGATGCATATCGGCGCCACCGAGGGCCCCGACGCGGCACGGCCGCTCCTGCGCCTCGCGGATGGGCGCCTGGACGGGGCGGTCTCGGCGGATGGCCTTGTGGCCGGGACCTACGTGCATGGCCTGTTCGCCGACGACGCCCAGCGGGCCGCGTGGCTCGTGCGCCTCGGGACCGCCTCGGCAGGCGCGGGCTACGAGGCCGGGGTCGAGGCGGCCCTCGACGGGCTCGCGCGCCACATCGCGGCCCATGTCGATTGCGACCGCCTCCTGACACTCGCCCGGTAGCCGCGGGGCGCGTCAGCGATTACTCTGCGTAATGGCAGGCCCTCGCCACGAGGGGCCGCGACCGCCCAGAGGAACGCCGATGCCGTCCACGCAAGCCCCGCCCGGGGAGGATCTCGCCGCGAGCACCGTCCGCACGGTGACCCTGCGGTTGATGCCGCTCCTCGGGCTGCTCTACCTGATCGCCTATATCGACCGGCAGAACGTCTCCTACGCCAAACTGGAGATGGTCGGCAGCCTCGGGCTCAGCGAGACCGCCTACGGGCTCGGCGCTTCCCTGTTCTTCCTCGGCTACTTCCTGTTCGAGGTGCCGGCCAACGTCTTCCTGGAGCGGGTCGGCGCGCGGATCTGGTTCGCGCGGATCATGATCACCTGGGGCCTCGTCACCGTGCTGCTGGGCTTCACACAGAGCGCCACGATGTTCTACGTGCTGCGCTTCCTGCTCGGCGCCGCGGAGGCCGGGTTCTTCCCCGGCGTGCTGTTCGCCCTCACGCTGTGGTTCCCGCACGCCCACCGGGCGCGGATGATCGGCTGGTTCATGATCGCCAGCGCCATCGCCAACGCGGTCGGCGCGGCGGTCGGCGGGGCGCTGCTCGGCCTCGGCGGGGTCTGGGGCCTCGCGGGCTGGCAATGGGTGTTCCTGGCCACCGGCGCGCCGGCGATCCTGATGGCCGTCGTGGTGCTGGCCGTCCTGCCGGACGGCCCCGAGACCGCCCCCTGGCTGTCGCAGGCCCAGCGCGACTGGCTCAGCCGGACGCTCAAGGCCGAGAGCGAGGCGGGGGGCCATGTCGACCATGGCAATCCGTTCGCGGCGCTCCTCGACCGGCGCGTGCTGATGCTGGCCGGCATCTACGTCTTCCTGCCGCTTGCGGCCTACGGCCTCGGCTACTGGCTGCCCACCGTGGTCAAGGGATTCGGCGTCTCGAACCTAACCAACGGCCTCCTCAACATCATCCCCTGGACGGCTACGGCGGTGGCCCTGTGGTGGGTGCCGCGCCATGCCGCCCGCACCAACGCGCAGGGCAACGCGCTGACCTGGCACGTGGTCGGGCCGGCTCTGGTCGGGGCGGCCGGGCTGGCGCTCTCCGTCGTCCTGCCGGGCAACGCCGTGAAGTTCGCCTGCCTGTGCGTGGCGGCGGCCGGGACCTTCTCGGCACAGCCGGTCTTCTGGTCGATGCCCGGGACCTTCCTGCGCGGCGCCACGGCGGCGGCCGGGATCGCGGCGATCAACTCGGTGGGCAACCTCGGCGGCCTCGTCGCGCAGAACGTGGTGCCGTTCATCCGCGATCAGACCCAGAGCAACCTCGTGCCGATGCTGTTCCTGTCGGTCTGCCTCGCGGTGGGGGCCGGCCTGATGTTCGTGGTGCTCTCTGCCCTGCGCCGGGATGCGGAACGACGGGTTGCGGCAACGACAACGCGGGCCGCCTGAACACCGTACGGTTTCGCGCGTTATCGTTCATCGTGCCGGACCGACCGGCACGATGATGCAAACCCGCACGGCTGCGGGCCATCGTCGAGGAGGGCACCGCAATGAGTCAGGGATTTCCGCTCATGATCCTCGCCTTCGGGACGCTCGGCGGGATCTGGTTCCTAGCCGCCGCGGCCCGGAAGCAGGTCGCCGACGCCAAGGGCAGCCCGGAACGCTCCAGCGTGATTCACCACCATGGCGGCGAGCCGCGGCCGAACATGCCGGGCACCGAGCACTGAGCGCCTGAACTTCGGGTTTCCAAAGGGCTTCAGCCTTTTGGCGGGGTGTCGGGGCAGGGCCCTCAGATCGGACAACGTCCGGCACCAGGGCTCTGCCCTGGACCCGCGAAAGGTCTCGATCTTTCGGAACCAGGACGCGTGACCGTCCTCAGCCGGCGGCGATCCGGCGGCAATGGTCGAGGGCGGCGCCGATCAGGTTGTCGCTGGCCTCGGGCGTCCGGAAGGCGGAATGCGCCGAGAGCGTGACATTCGGCAGTCCGGCCAGCGGATGACCCGCGGGCAGCGGCTCAACCGTGAACACGTCGAGTCCGGCCTGCGCGATGTGGCCGGTCCGGAGCGCCTCGATCAGGGCGGGTTCGTCGATGACCGCGCCCCGGGCGGTGTTGATCAGCATGGCGCCGGGCTTCATCGCAGCGATGCGGTCGGCCGAGAGGAAGCCCCGGGTCTCGTCGGTCAGGAGCAGGTGGAGCGAGACCACGTCGCTCTCGGCGAGCAACTGCTCCAGGGGCACGAAGGCGACATCGGGATGCGCCTTGGGCGTGCGGTTCCAGGCGAGCACATGCATGCCGACGCCCCGGCAGAGCCGCGCCATCTCGGCCGCGATCCCGCCGAAGCCGACGAGGCCGATACGCTTGCCGGTGAGCTGCTGGCCCTCTGTACGCAGCCAGGATCCGGCGCGCATCGCCCGGTCCATCGGGGCGAGGCCGCGGGCCGCCGCCCACATCAGCGCGAAGGCGCACTCGGCGACCGCCGTGTCGCCGTAGCCCTTGATCGTGTGGACCGTGACGCCGAGCTCCGCCTGGAGCGCCTCCGGGTCCATGTAGCTGCGCGCGCCGGTGCCGAGGAACACCACGTGCTTCAGCCCGGCGCAGGCGCGGGCGACATCGAGGGGGAGGGCGGTGTGATCGATCACCGCGATCTCGGCCCCGGCCAGGAGGCCGGGCAGATCCTGCGGGGTGATGGCGGGCTCCGCGTGGATCGCGAAGGGCGGGTCGTCCGGCCGCAGCAGCCGCCGCGCCACTGCCGCCAGCGTCGCGTTGGCATCCACGAACACCGCGCGCATCGGCTTCTCCCTGTCCTGCCCCGTCACGATGCGTCGGACGCGCGGAGCGTGCCAGGCCCTGGAAGCAACACGGACCTCCACGGGCGGCGGGCACGGCAACTCAGGACAAAAAAAGCCGGCCCCTGCGGACCGGCCCTGGTTTTCGTTCCGGCGGAACGGATCAGCGCTGCAGCGACGCCGTCTGCGGAGCGATGGTCGGCGGGGTCGCCTGCGCCACCGTCACGGCGCTGCGGGGCGCCGTCGGCATCCAGCCGGTGGCGCACTGCATCACCAAAGCGAGGCCCAGGGCGACGCACAGACCGTTGGCCGCCACCCAGAACGGGCGTGCAGCCCGTCGTACGGCAGCCTGAAGCTCCTCGGCCGTCTTGCTCGCCGACTCGGCAGCACGATCCGAGATCGGCAGCAACCAAGGCTCGGTCGGCAGGGCATAGAGACCGGCCATCTCGTTGGAGCCCGGCAGGTTCTGGAACAGTCCGTTCGACATGTTCATCCTCCAGATTCGTCCGTGATGTCCCGGCTTACCGGGCCATTCGTTCATCTGCAGTTAAGGGACGATTGTGGCTGATGCAAGGTCACGGCCCTTGTCCAAGGTCCGCCGGACGCCATGGCGGGTCCGGCCACGCTTCCGGATCATGCAGCTAAACTTCTGAATGGAATAGATTTTCCGGAACAGCTGTGACATTGCCGCTTCAAAGTGCGGATCCGCACCTCCGGCACCGGGCCGTTCCTGAACGCCGGCTATTCCTGAACGGATTGGTTCAGCCAGCGCCGATCAGCCGGATCGCCGCCTCCCGCTCGAACAGGTAGAGCAGCACCCGCAGCGCCTGCCCCCGGGGGCTCTTCAGGCCGGGGTCGCGCTCGACGATCATCCGGGCATCGTCGCGGGCCGCCTCCAACAGGGCGCCGTCGCTCTCCATCCGGGCGAGCCGGAATGCCGCGAGCCCGGATTGCCGGGTGCCCAGCACCTCGCCCTCGCCGCGCAGCCTCAGGTCGGCCTCGGCGATGCGGAAGCCGTCCTCGCTGGCGCGCATCATCTCCAGCCGGGCCCGCGAGACCTGCCCGAGGGGCCCGCGGTAGAGCAGCAGGCAGGACGAGGCCCGGGAGCCGCGCCCGACCCGGCCGCGGAGCTGGTGCAGCTGCGCCAGCCCGAACCGCTCGGCATGCTCGATCACCATGATGGTCGCCTCGGGCACGTCGACGCCCACCTCCACCACCGTGGTCGAGACCAGGAGCCTGGTGTCGCCCGCGGCGAACCGCGCCATGGCGGAATCCTTCTCGGGCCCCGGCATCTTGCCGTGGATCAGCCCGACCGTGTCGCCGAAATGCTGTTTCAGGTCGTCGAAGCGTTCGGCGGCTGCCGCGAGGTCGATGAACTCGGATTCCTCCACCAGGGGGCAGATCCAGTAGACCCGCTCGCCCCCGGCGATCGCCCGGGCGAGGCCGGCCACCACCTCGTCGATCCGCTCGGTCGACAGCGTGATCGTGCGGATCGGCTGCCGGCCCGCGGGCTTCTCGTCGAGGATCGAGACGTCCATGTCGCCGAAGAAGGTCAGCGCCAGGGTGCGGGGGATCGGCGTCGCGGTCATGACCAGGAAGTCGACCGCCTCGCCCTTGGCGCCGAGCGCCAGCCGCTGATGCACGCCGAACCGGTGCTGCTCGTCGACGACCGCGAGGCCGAGATCGCGAAACGTCACGGCCTCCTGGAACAGGGCATGGGTGCCGACCAAGATGTCGATCTCACCGGCCGCAAGGTCAGCCAGGGTGGACTTGCGCTCCGAGGCCCGGTCCCGGCCGGTCATCAGGCGCAGGCGCAAGCCGCCAGCCAGCGGCTTGAGCCGCTCGAAATGCTGCCGGGCCAGGATCTCGGTGGGGGCCATCAGCGCCGCCTGACGCCCGGCCTCGACCGCCGACGCCATGGCGAGCAGCGCCACCGCGGTCTTGCCCGAGCCGACATCGCCCTGGAGCAGGCGCAGCATCCGCCGGGGCTCCGCGAGGTCGGCGCGGATCTCGGTCACCGCCCGGGTCTGGGCGCCGGTGAGCGCGAAGGGGAGGGCGGCCTCGATCCGGGCGCTCAGGGCCCCATCCCCGGCATTGACCCGGCCGGCCTTGCGCCGCTGGCGGGCGCGCAGCAGGGCCAGCGCCAATTGCGAGGCGAGGAGTTCGTCGTAGGCGAGCCGCTTCCGGGACGGCGTCGCGGGCGGCGGCTGGAGCGGATCCTCGGCCTTCGGGGGCGCTTCCTCGGGGCGGTGCTCCAGGCGCAGCGCATCCGCGAAGGCGGGCAGGCGGTTCTTCTCCAGCCAGGCTGCATCCTGCCATTCCGGCAGGACCGGCAACCGGTCGAGGGCCGAGACGGCGAGCTTGTTGATCGCCCGGGAGGTCAGCCCCTCGGTGGCGCCGTAGACCGGCTCGACCGCGGGCAGTTCGGCCAAGCCCGCCTCGTCCACGATCCGGGACGGGTGGACCATCTGGCGGGTGCCGTCCCAGAGGTCGATCCGGCCGGTGATGTAGCGATGCGCCCCGAGCGGCAGCATCTTCTCCACCCGGGGGCGGGGCATGCCGAAGAAAACCAGCGTGATGTCGTGGCCGGAGGCATCCTCCACCACAACCCGGTGCGGGCGCTTGCCCGATCCGATCTGGGCCGGGCGATGCTCCACCACGGTGACGCCGATCGTCACCGGCTCACCTGTCGGCGCCTCGCCGACGGAGCCCATGAGCTTCCGCGCCACACCGCCCTGAGGCAGGTGGAACAGGAGATCCACCACCCGGGCCTCGCGCTCCGGGGTGCCGAGCAGCTTCTCGATGAGCGGCGCCATCTTGGGGCCGATCCCCGGCAGGGCGCGGGCCGGGGCGAACAGCGGATCGAGGATGCTCGGACGGAGCGTGGGGGCTTCGGGGCGCGCGGCCGCCTCCTCCGGCGCCGCCGTGGCGTCGTGGTCTGTCACGGCCGGATCCTGAGTCGCGCGTGCATCTGTCATGGTGGTTCGGCGGACATGGTGCCGGAGGCGCCTTATCATCCGGTGCATCCCAGCGCGCCAGTGCGTCAGGATGGAGACCGACACCCATGGCCAGCGACTTCCTGCCGGGCTTCGACCGGCACCGGATCGAGACCGCCCCTGGCGTGACGATCAACGCCCGCTTGGCGGGCAGCACCCGCTTGGCGGGCAGCACCCGCTCGGCGGGCCACGCCCGCTCGGCCGGCTCCGGGCCGCCGGTGCTGCTGCTGCACGGCCACCCGCAGACCCTGTCGACGTGGCTCCACGTCGCCCCGCGCCTGGCCGAGACCCGCACCGTCGTCGCCATGGATCTGCGCGGCTACGGCGATTCGTCAAAGCCCCCGGGCGGCGAGCGCCACGCCGCCTATTCCAAGCGCGCCATGGCGGCCGACGCCGTGGCGGTGATGCGGCGGCTCGGCCATGAGCGCTTCGCGGTGGTCGGCCACGACCGGGGCGGGCGCGTCGCCCATCGCCTCGCCCTGGATCATGCCGAAGCCGTGGAGCGGGTCGCCCTGTTCGATATCGCGCCGACCGCGACCATGTACGCGCGCACCGACAAGGCCTTCGCCACCCGGTACTTCTGGTGGTTCTTCTTCATCCAACCCCATCCCCTGCCGGAGACGCTGATCGGGGCCGATCCGGAATATTTCCTGCGCCACCACGTCGAGGGCCAGTCGAAGACCCCCGGCTCGACCCCGCCCGACCTCTTCGCCGAGTATTTGCGCTGCTACGCGGACCCCGCCTGCCGCCACGCGATCTGCGAGGATTACCGGGCGGCGGCCGGCATCGATCTGGACCACGACGCTGCCGATGCCGACGCGCGCGTCACGGCGCCGCTCCTGGCGCTCTGGGGGGCGAAGGGCGTCGTCGGCCAGACCTACGACGTGCTGGAGACGTGGCGCGAGAAGGCCACCGATGTTTCGGGGCGGGCGCTCGATTGCGGTCACACCCTCCAGGAGGAGCGGCCGGACGAGGTTTTTTCCGAACTCTCGGCGTTTCTGGGGTGACCGGGCGGCTGCGGCGCCGTGGCCCGCCCGGGCCGAGGCATGGCGCCCTTGGCAGGATTGCGGGAAGGCGCAGATAGAAGCCGCACACTGCGCCGTGGGGATCGGCGAGCCAGCAAACCGTACGGGGAATCATGTCCGAAGCGCGAGAGGGCCGATTCGACGTCGCCGTGGTCGGCGCCGGAGCCGCGGGCCTCGCGGCGGCGCTCGCCATCGCCCGGGAAGGGATCCCCACGGCCCTCGTCGGCCGCCACGCCCCCGTGGCGGACGGGCGGACCGTGGCGCTGCTCGACGGGTCGGTGCGCTTCCTGGAGGCGCTCGGCGCCTGGGCGGCGGTGGCGCCGCAGGCGAGCCCGCTCTGCACCCTCCAGATCATCGACGACACCGGCAGCCTGTTCCGGCCGCCGCCCGTGCGCTTCCAGGCCGCCGAGATCGGCCTCGACGCCTTCGGGTGGAACGTCGAGAGCGCGCGGCTCGTCGAGAGCCTGCGCGCCTGCGCCCGGGCCCAGCCGAACCTGACCCTGGTCGAGGCGGATTGCGTCGGCGCGGCGGCGGGTGAAACGGCCTCTCGTGTCACCCTGGCGGAGGGCGGGACGGTCGAGGCCCGGCTGGTGGTGGGAGCAGACGGAGGGCGCTCGCCGCTGCGGGCTGCGAGCGGAATCCGCGTGCGCGACTGGACCTATCCGCAGAGCGCCATCACCACGATCCTGGCGCATGAGCGCCCGCACCGGGACGTGTCGACCGAATTTCACACCCGCTCGGGGCCCTTCACCCTGGTGCCGTTACCGGGCGGCCATCGCTCCAGCCTCGTCTGGGTGACCGGGGAGGGCGCGGCCCGGCGGCTCGCCGCGCTGGACGACGCGGCCCTGGGGCAGGCGGTCGAGCGGCAGGCCCAGGCGATGCTCGGCGCCATGCGGATCGACGGCCCGCGCGGCCTCGTGCCGATGCGCGGTCTGGCGGTTGCAACGCCGGTGGCGCGCCGGCTGGCACTGATCGGTGAAGCGGCCCACGTCTTCCCGCCGATCGGCGCGCAGGGGCTGAATCTTGGCCTGCGCGACGCCGCCACCCTGCGCGATGGGGTGCTGCGCGCCGCCCGGGATGGGCGGGATCCCGGCTCACGCCCGGTGCTCGACGGCTACGCCAGCGCCCGGCGGGTCGACACCGCGGCGCGCACAGCTGCGGTGGACCTCCTCAACCGCAGCCTGCTCACCGACCTGCTGCCGGTGGATGCCCTGCGCGGCCTCGGCCTGCTGGTGATGGGCCAGCTCGGGCCCCTGCGGCGGCTGGTGATGCGGGAGGGCGTGCTGCCCCGGCTCGGCGCGCCGGAATTGATGCGCGGGGCGCGGTGAGGCCAGCTTCGATCAGCGCTTTGCGGACAGCAGAATGGCCCGCATATGGTCCGCCCTGTTGTCACTTGACGCCAACAGGCACCGGCGTATCATGCGCTCATGAAGGCGGAACTTCTCATCCGTCGCCGCGTGGCTTTCGGCAATCGAGATTTCGCTGAGCTGGTCGTCTGGCGGGTTCCGGAACCGATTCCGCCGACCAAGCACGGTTTCAAGTACCGCCTCGTCTATGTCGTGAACGGCGTGCGCGTGATCGGCTTCGACAATGAGCGTGGCAAAGGCGCTCACCGGCACGATCAGAACGGCGAAGTACCGTACCACTTCGACGGAATCGACCGTTTGCTGTCTGCTTTCGTCGAAGCTGTCGAAATCTGGAGGAAGTCGCATGGCGAAGATTGAGGTCGAGGTCGGCCGGGATCTGCGCGCGGCCGCGGCGGATGTGGCTGAAGCCTGGAAGATCGCCGAAGCCGGACATGCGGTCGCCGGGAGTGATCGCATCCTGTTCCGGGACTGGAGTGCCCTGTGCGCGGTGTTGACGCCGAAGCGCTACGAGCTCCTGCGCCATCTTCGGCGGGCGCCCGAGACCGGCATTCGGCCTCTCGCCCGCGCTCTCGGCCGCGACGTCAAGCGGGTCCATGACGACGTGGTCGCCCTGTCTGAACTGGGACTTGTAGCACGGGGCGAAGACGGGAGCCTGTCGAGCGAGATCGACGCGATCATCTCCACGATCTGCATCGCGGCGTGACTCCGCGCTCCGTATTCAGTCCGTCATAGGGCCTGAAACGACAAAATCGCGTCGGAAAGGCAACCTTCAGAATTCCGGTTGCGCCGCCACATAAGCGCCGAGGCGGGTGGCGAGATCGACCGGGCCGCCGGCCCGTGGCTCGGCCGAATCGCCGATCAGGATCACCGGGATGCCACGGTCACGCAGTTGGCTGCGCAGCTTGGCGGCGCAGCGGGCATAGGCGGGGTCCCGGCGGGTCGGAGCCTGGAGCAGCACGGCGGCCGGCCGCGCGATCACGGCCAAGACGTCGTCGGCCGCCTCCATGGAGGCGGTCACGCTTGCGTAGCCGAGACTGGCGAGCTCGCCCGAAAGGGACCGGTCGACGGCCCGGACACCGTCATCGACCACGAGCACTTGTTGCAGCGCACCCATGAGATTAGGCGGTACTCCATCCGGCACAGCTTGAAAAGATAGCCGTGACCACAATCCTTTGCAGAACCCACGAAGGGGCCGTTCGGATCCGTTGGTCCGTGTGCAGATGCGAGATTAGTCGCGGTACCTGAGCGCCAGATGAACCGCCACGACGCCGCCGTTCAGGGCCGCTCAGACGGCCGCGACGCCAATCACGGCCCCGCCCGACAGGATGAGCCGGTAGCCCGAATCGCGCCATGCACCGGCGTCCGTCTCCGGCGTCGCGCCGCGGGGCAGGGGTGCCGCCGCGCAGGCCGGGCCGCGGCAGGCGAGGCCGCCGTCGCGGGCTGGCGCGAGGGCCAGGAGGTCCGGCGGCAGGGACACACGGTCCGGGTGGGCCAGGGCCGCGGCGAGATCGGGGCGCGTGACCAGAGCCGTCTCCCCGAGGACCAGCGTGTCGAGGCGCAGCGCACCGGCCGGCGGCGAGTCAGAGCGTGGTGAATCCGAGCGTCGTTTGCCGCCGTCCGGCGCGGCGCGGCGGATCAGGGGCGCGGGTGCCCGATGCACCACGTTGAGGCTCCGCACCGTCCAGGGCAGGGTCAGGGCGGCGAGCGCCGGCTCGATCAGGGCGGGGACGACCAGCCGGGTCGGCACGGGCCGCAGCAGGGCGGTCCGGAAACCGGTCTCCTCGAAGGGAATCACCGTCTCCAGGCCGGCCCCGGCCGCGAGCGCGGCGCCGAGGCCGGTCACGAGCCCGCGCAGGTCGTGGGCGGGCAGCAGCGTCAGGATCCGCTCGTCCGCGGAGAGCGGCAGGGCGTCGCAATGCGCCGCGATGGCGGCGGCGAGCGCTTCCGCGCCGCGATAGACCGGCCGTTCCGGATCGCTGCCTTCGAAGGTCACGAGGCCGCGGCTGGCGACCGGCTCAGCCACGCCGCGCTCCAGCGCCATCGCGTCGAGGCTGATCACGCCGTCCGGCACGCCGGGCCCGAAGGCGGCGAGATAGCGCAGGCCGAACTGCCGCATCGCCACGTGGGTCAGCTCCTCCGCGGGCCGGCGTGTGCCGCGGCGGCCCTCGGTGAGCACGCCGACGAGGTTGGCGGCCTCGATCCCGGCGGCGAGCTGCTCCGGATCCCAGGCGGCCGGCATCGCGCAGGGCAGGTGCCCCGCCGCCTCGACGGCGAGATGGGCCAGAGCCGCCTCCGCGCCGCCCGAGAACCACAATCCGATCCGGCTGCCGGCCGGGAGGCGCCACGCGCCGATCCCCCGGGCGAGCCGGCCGACGATCTCGGCGGCGGCCGCGTACGTCCACGTGATCGCCGGGCGCCCGCACCACGCGGTCCGGTCGCCCGAATCACGCAGGGCCGTGCGCTGCGGCGCGGCGCGCGCTGCCGCGAACAGGCAGCCGGACAGGCTGCCGGATCGCGCGAACGCGTCCGGTACGGCCTCGACCGCCCTCTCGGCCACCGCGAACGCGCTCAACCCGCCGCCCCCACTGATACTGAAAACCCGCCAGCATGGTCGGCCGATTACGGTTAACCGACCGCTAAGACCGCCGGGTGACGGCCAACCCCGATTGCCCCACCGGAGACAGGCTCCGCACGCCGATCACGTCCTCGTGCGACGTCGCGCTTGCGGCCGGGCGGGCGGGGGCCTATCGGGGGCCGGCCACGGCCCGGGGGGTGATCACCGGCCCGCCGGGCCGCGGTGTCAAGCCGCGGTGTCATGCCTTCGCCTTATTCCAGGGGAAAGGCAGGCCGCCCGGCCGCCGGGGCGGGAGATGCGCGCAGTCAGGCGCCCGTCCCCTCCGATGGCCGGACCGTTTCATCCGGAGCTCCGGTCGGCGCGCCACGGCGGCGCCCGTCCGGACGGTCCGGCGGATCGGCCGCGAGGCCGGCTCCGCATCAACCCGCTACACCGTATCGCTTTCCAAGGGGTCAGAGCCGATGTCCTTCACCCGCCCTGCGACGCTCGCGCGCGCCGCCCTCCTCGGTCTTGCGGGCCTCGGCCTCACGGTCGCCCCGGCCCTGGCACAGCCCAAGAAGCCTGCGGCCGCCGCGCCTGCTCCGGCCGCGCCGGCGCCGACCGCTCCGGGCACCCCCGCGGCCAATACGCCGGCGGCCCAGACCGGCCCGCAGATCGTCGCGGTGAAGTCCGAGCCGGGCCAGGCCGACTGGACCAAGGTCTGCGGCAAGGACCAGGCCTCGGGCACCGACATCTGCTACACGACCCGCGATTTCGTGTCCGACCAGGGTCAGCCGGTGCTGGCGGTGGCGGTCTATGAGATGAAGAACCCCGCCCAGAAGCAGGAGGTGCGCGTGGTGCGCTACCTGCTGCCGCTCGGCCTGCTGCTGCAGCCGGGCATCCGCTTCAGCATCGACGGCCAGGCGGCGACCGCCGGCCGCTTCGCGGTTTGCTTCCCGAACGGCTGCTTCGCCGAGGCCGGGGGCGTCGATGCCGGCGTGATCGCCGCGATGAAGAAGGGCACGACCCTCAACGTCTCGGTCCAGAATCAGACCCAGCGCGAGGTCACCTTCGCGGTGCCGCTGACCGGCTTCGGCAAGGCCTTCGACGGCCCGGCGATCGACCCGAAGGTGCTTGAGGAGCAGCAGAAGAAGCTCCAGGCGGAGCTGGAGAAGCGCTCCGAGGACATGCGCAAGAAGCTCGAGCAGCAGGGCGGCGCCGCCGCTGGCGCTGCCCCGGCCGCCGGCGCCGCTCCGGCCGCGAAGTAAGCCGACCGCAGGGTCGGGGTTTTCCGGAGGGCCGGGCCGCGAGGTCCGGCCCTTCGCGTATGGCCAGCCGCGGCTTTCTCCCTGTGCGCTTGGAAATTCCGACCTCGCCGGTGCTGATCAAGTGCACGCGGCCCCGTTTCTCACCCTCACCCCTCTGCGGCGGAGGGTGGACACCCTAACGGATCCCGATCGGGCCCGGCCCCGGCAGGACGAACAGGATCCGCAGGTCCTGATCCGGCACATAGTCCCGGGCCTCCCAGCGAACCGTGGTCGGCCCGATTTTCCGGATACCGGTGCGGCAGAAGCTCACGATCGCCTCCGGAATCCCCTTGTCCACCGTCAGGGTAAAGCGACCGATCGGCGAAGCCCAGTTGCGCGCCGTGGTCACGATGTAGGGCACCACGAAGGCCCGCAGGTAAGCGCTCGCGTTCGGCGCCCTGGCGTGCAGACGTCGGATCGCCGCGAGCCCCGGATCGTCCAGGCAGTAGGTCGCCCGGTAGCCGTCGCGGGACGCTTCCTTCGGATCGAGGACATGGAACCCGCTCACCGGGGCGTAGCTGTGCGCGATCCGGACGTCCTTCCCCGGGGGGAAGGTCTGCAGCCAGTGGAACTTTGCCTCGCTGCGCCAGAGCCCCTCGGTCATCCCCTCGGCGTCCGGGAACAGGCCGGCCTTGACCAGTTTCGCCCAGGTGGCCGTGTCGAGCCGCTTTCGGGCCGCCTCCAGCTGGGAGACGCGCAGCGGGTTGAGCGGCAGGCCGTGGCGGCGCAGCAGGTCGGTGACCTCGCGCTCGCCCACGAAGGCGCGCTCCTCCAGCTCCGGCTCGACCGGACGGCCGTCCACCGTGACGGTGAACCCGACGAAGTTCGCACGCTCGGGCTGCGGCAGCGTGAGGGCCGAGAAGCTGAGCACGCGGCCGTCGATCGGCGGCAGCGGGAACGCGATCCGCACCGTGCGGGACGTGTCCACTTGGCTGCGGAACACGTAGGTCACGTCGATCCGCGCACGGCTGATCGAGAGATCCTCGCTCGCCAGCGCGATGCCCGGCTCCGGCACGAGGATCAGCCCGCCGGCATCGAGTTCCGCGGCGCTGTCGTTGGCCCGCGCCGGGGCGCAGAGCAGGCCGGCGACGAGGACCAGAGCGGCGAATCGGGATCGGGCGACCATGGCGTCGGGCTCGTCCGACGGCAGCGGCCGTCGCCCGAGGCTACCGCGGGGCCCTTGTCGAAAGCTTGACGGTCCCCGCGCCGCTCAGTTCGTGGCCCGAGCGCGCATCCGGTAGGCGCCGGCATCGTCGCGCACGAACATCTCGGCGATGCCGGCGTGGCGCAGGGCCTCGCCCGACGTATCGGGCAGGAGGTTCTGCTCCGACACGTAGGCGACGTACTCGGTCTCGGCGTTCTCGGCCAGCAGGTGGTAGAACGGCTGGTCCTTGCGCGGCCGCACCTCCTCGGGGATCGACAGCCACCATTCCTCGGTGTTGTCGAAGACCGGGTCGACGTCGAACACGACGCCCCGAAAGGGGTAGATCCGGTGGCGCACCACGGCGCCGATGGCGAATTTCGCGGTTCTCAGGGTTACGTCCGTCATGGTTCAGTCCGTCCAGACCGGGACAGATAGGCATGATGACGGGACCTGTCATCCGTCCCGGGCCGCGGCCGCGGATTCGGGGAGGCGGACGCCGAGCTCGGCCGCGATCGCTCGCGCGGTGGCCTCGCGCCGGGCGGTGAGGTCGGCGGCGCGTGCCCGGGCCGCCGCCACGATGGCGGGCGGGGCGGTCCCGGGGGTGCCGCTGTCGAAGGGCGGCTCGGGGGCGTATTGCATTCCGAGCTGGATGCCTTTCGCGGCCTCGGTGCCCCGCAATTCGGCGGCGAGGCGCAAGGCCCCATCGATCCCGGCGGTGACGCCGGCCGCGAACACCCAGGTGCGGTCCTCCCCGTCGCGGTCGATCACCACCCGCGCATCCACCGGCTCGGCCCCGAAGAAGGGCAGGAGATGGACCGCGTTCCAGTAGGTCGTGGCCCGGCGCCCCACCAGAAGGCCGGCCGCTCCGAGGAGGAGCGCGCCGGTGCAGACCGACAGGACGTGTGAGGCGCCCCCGGCCTGCTGCCGGATCCAGCCGAGCACGGCCGGATCGCGCATCAGCGCCTCCTGGCCCTGGCCGCCCGGCACGTGGAGCACGTCGAGCCGGGGCGCCGCGTCCAGGGTCGCGTCCGGCAGGATCCGCAGGCCGCGGACGTCGCGCACCGGATCCGGGGTGGCCGCGTAGATCCGGTAGGTGCTGTTCGGGATCCGGGCCAAAATCTCGAACGGGCCGGTGAGGTCGATCTGGTCGAGCCCTTCGAACAGGAGCGAGCCGATCTGCAGGTGGGTATCGGGGGGAATCATCGGAGACCTCCGGGGTGGACAGGGCGACCCTACCGCGTCACGCTCTGGCGCGAATGACAAAGAGCCCTCGTTTTCCGCCAGATGTTCCGCGGGTCGTGGAGGTGCTGGCCTTCCCGGCGGTGCAGCTCCTCGACGTGGCGGGCCCGCTCCAGGTTTTCGCGACCGCCAACGAGCATGGCGGCGTGGGCCAACCTTACGCGCCGCGGGTGATCGCGGCGGGCGAGCCGCATCTGACCGCTTCGGCCGGCCTGCGGCTGGTGGCCGAGCCGCTGCCGGATCTCGACACGCCGGTGGACACGCTGGTGATCGCAGGCGGCCCCGGTGTCCTGGCGGCTTGCGACGACCCGGCGCTGGTGGCCTGGGTGCGGGCGCGGGCCGGACGGGCGCGCCGGGTCGCCTCGGTCTGCACCGGGGCGTTCCTGCTCGGCGCGACCGGGCTCCTCGACGGGCGGCGGGCCGTGACCCACTGGAAGCATTGCGGAGCGCTCGCCAAACGCTACCCCCGAATCCGGGTCGAGTCGGACCCGATCTTCGTGCGCGACGGCCCGGTCTGGTCCTCGGCGGGGGTCACGGCGGGAATTGATCTGGCGCTCGCGTTGGTCGAGGCGGATCTCGGACGCCCCCTCGCGCTGGCGGTGGCGCGCCAACTCGTGATGTTCCTCAAGCGCCCGGGGGGCCAAGCGCAGTTCAGCGCGGCGCTGGCCCTCCAGGCGGGCGAGGAACGGTTCGGGGCGCTCCACGCCTACATCGTGAAGAACCTGTCGGGGGATCTGGCGCTGCCGGCACTCGCCGCGGCGGCGGGGATGAGCGCGCGCAGCCTCAGCCGGCACTACCAGGCGGCGACCGGCCTCACCCCGGCCAAAGCCGTGGAGCGCCTGCGGGTGGAGGCGGCCCGCCGGGCGCTGGCCGAGACCGCGCAGCCGGTCAAGCGCATCGCCTGGGCTTGCGGCTTCGGCTCCGAGGAGACGATGCGGCGCAGTTTTTTACGTCACGTCGCGGCGACGCCGCAGGATTATCGGGCGCGGTTTGGGGGCTAGGTAGAGAACTCATACAACCATTTGCGCTCGCTTGCGTTTTCTTCCTGAGTTTGAGGTTTCCAGCGCAGGAGGATCGCGATGGCACGGTTGTTCTGGCTCTCGGATGAAGCCTGGGCGCGGATCGAGCCGCACCTGCC
>NZ_JAKSYD010000129.1 GCF_022829605.1 Methylobacterium sp. E-065
CAGCGGCCTGACCGGGCGACACCGCCCCCGGCGCTGCGGACGGGGCTGAACCACCGGCTATCGCCGGTCAGCCGAAACCGTCCAAACGACGGAAATCATCTCCGACGCCGCCAAATCAGGACTTCTTCAGCAGCCTGCTAAGCCCTTGTTGTGGCGCGCGCTCCCGCGTCGGACCGGAGTCCACGTCGGCGGAGCGCGCGCGAGCGGCCCCCGATCGCGCGCGCTCCCCGCCGGCATCCTGTGCGTGCCGCGCGTCCGCGGCGCGCGCAGGATGCCGGCTCGGTCAGGGAGCAGACTATGCCGACCCGTGCTTCGCGCACCGCGGAGTAGACCGTGGCTGTTGTTCAAATATTAAACTCTAATCATTAGTAATTCTATCTACAAAGCCATGTAACTACCGCTGATTGTTCACATGCTGACCGTGATCGGCTGCTTCGTCGGGGAACACAACCTGTGGCTGGTGGCCCTTGCGGCCCTGGTCTGCGCGCTGGCGAGCGCGACGGCGATCGGGCTGCTCGCCCATGCCGGGCGGGCCGGCGGGCGCGGTCGCTACACATGGCTCGCCGTCGCGGCGGCGGCGGGGGGCTCGGGGATCTGGGCCACGCATTTCCTGGCCATGCTGGCCTACGCCCCCGGACTGCCCTCGGGCTACGGGATCGGCCTCACGATCCTGTCCTACGCCGACGCCGTCGCGATCACCGGGCTCGGCTTCGCCCTGGCGACCATGGGGGGCCGGGCGCGGGCGGCGATCGGCGGCGCCGTCGTGGGCGGCGGCATCGCGGCGATGCACTACACCGGCATGGCCGCCTATCAGGTGCCGGGGCATCTGATCTGGAACCCGGCGGTGGTCGCCGTCTCGGTGGCGGTCGGCGCCGTGCTGGGCGCCCTGGCGCTGGTGGCGGGCCTGTCGGCGGTCACCGTCCGGGGCCGGGGCCTCAGCGCCGGGCTGCTGATCCTGGCGATCTGCGGCCATCACTTCACCGGGATGGCCGCGGTGACCATCCTGCCCGATCCAACGGTGGCGATCCCCGCGAGCGCGATCCGGACCGAGTGGCTCGCCGCCGCCGTCGCCCTGGCGAGCTCGCTGATCCTGCTGCTGGCCGGGGCCGCCCTCCTCCTCGACCTGCGGGAGCGGCGGCGCGCCGAATCCGAGCGCGAGCGCCTGCGCAGCCTCGCCAACGCGGCCGTCGAGGGCCTCGTGGTGTGCCGCGACGGCCAGATCGTCAGTGCCAACGAGGCCTTCGCCCGGCTCGCCGGCACGCCGGCCGCTTCCCTGGTGGGCGCCCGCCTGTCCACCTACCTGCCCAGCCTTGCGGCGACGGCCGGCACGGCCGGAGAGCCCGTCGAGGCCGAACTCGTGCCGGCGGGTGGCGGGACCGTCCCGGTGGAGGTGATCATGCGGCCGATGGCGGAGTATGGCCGCCAGCCGCACTATGCCGTGGCGGTGCGCGACCTGCGCGCCCGCCGCCGCGCCGAGAGCCAGATCCACTACCTCGCCCATCACGACGCCCTCACGGGGCTCGCCAACCGGACGAGCTTCCACGCCCGGCTGGAGCGGGAGCTGCGCGCAGCGGACGACCAGGGCACCCGGCTCGCCGTCCTGTGCCTCGACCTCGACCGGTTCAAGGAGGTCAACGACCTGTTCGGCCACGCCGCCGGCGACGCGATGCTGCGCGACCTCGCGCTGCGCGTCGGGGGCCTGCTCGATCCCACGCAGCTGATGGCCCGGCTCGGCGGCGACGAGTTCGCGATCCTGACGCCCCTGGGACACGGCTCCGCCAAGGGATCGGCCGAGCGGCTGGCCGAACGGATCCTGGCGATGCTCGCGGCGGTGCCGGCGGCCTCCGGCCCGGTGATCGCCACCAGCATCGGGCTGGCGGTCTATCCCGACGACGCGCAGGACCAGCGCGCGCTCCTGAGCCACGCCGACGCCGCCCTGTACCGGGCCAAGGCCGAGGGGCGCGGCACCTGCCGTCGCTTCGACGCCAGCATGGGCGCCCAGATCCGCGACCGGCGCATGCTCGAGCACGACCTGCGCCACGCAGTGTCCCGGGGCGAGCTGCACCTCGTCTACCAGCCGCAGACGCGGATCGAGACCGGCGCGGTGATGGGCTTCGAGGCGCTACTGCGCTGGCACCATCCGGAGCGCGGCCCGATCTCCCCGGCCGAGTTCGTGCCGATCGCCGAGGAGACCGGGGCGATCCTCGAGATCGGCGCCTTCGTGCTGCGCGAGGCCTGCCGGACGGCGGCCCTCTGGCCGCAGCCCCTGGCGATCGCCGTCAACGTCTCGGCGGTGCAGCTCCACAACCCGCACTTCGTCCAGTTCGTCCACGGGGCCCTGTTCGAGAGCGGCCTGAAGGCGGAGCGCCTCGAGATCGAGATCACCGAGACCGCGCTGATCCGCGATCCGGCGCGGGCGCTGCTCACCCTGCGCCAGCTCAAGGCGCTCGGCGTGCGGATCGCCATGGACGATTTCGGCACCGGCTACTCCTCCCTGTCGAACCTGCGCTCCTTCCCGTTCGACCGGATCAAGATCGATCGCTCGTTCATCAAGGCGGTGAACAGCAACCCGCAGGGCGCCGCGATCGTGCGTTCCGTGCTGGGCCTGGGGCGCGGCCTCGGCCTCGCCGTGGTGGCGGAGGGCGTGGAGACCGACGACGAACTGTCCTTCCTGGCCGCGGAGCACTGCACCATCGCGCAGGGCTACCTGCTCGGCCGGCCCGGGCCGATCGCGCATTTCGCCGAATACACCCACGGCAACGCGCAGGATCCGGTCGCCGCCGTGGCGTGAGCGGCCCGATCCCGTCCTGGTTTCGAAAGGGCGAGCCCTGTCGCGGGTCCAGGGCAGAGCCCTGAGTTCCGTCAGGGCCTTGCCCGGACAACCCACCAAAGGGCGACAGCCCTTTGGAAACCCGGACTTGACGGTCACGCCGGCCTGAGCCGGCCGAAAACGAGCACGCTCAGGCCCGCGACCAGCCAGGCGCAGAGCCCCCCGTAGAGCATCACCCCGGCAAAGCCCGACGCGAGCGCCTGCCGGGCCACGGCCGGGCCGATCCCGTCGGCGGGGAGGGTGCCGGCCGCCACGGCCTCGGCCAGCGCGTCGAGCGAACCGGCCGCCTCCGCGGGCAAAACCCGGCCGAGGGCCACCCGGACGCCCTGGAGCAGCAGGAAGCCCATCAGCGCGATGTTGACCGCCAGCGTGATCATGCGCGCGCTCATGTCCATGCCGGAGGCCATGCCGGCGCGTTCCGCGGACACCGCACCGGTGGCGGTGTTGGTGACCGGCGTGTTGGTGAGGCCGAGGCCGAGGCCAGCCAGGACGCAGCCGGGCAGCAGCGTCAGCCAGCCCGCCTCGGCCCCGGTGGCGGCCAGCCGCATGAGCAGGAACCCCGCCCCGATGGTGAACAGGCCGAGGGGGATGACCGCGCCCGGGCCGTGGCGCAGCAGCAGCCGCTCCGCCACGGGCGGCACCGCCAGGGTCGGCAGCGTGTAGGCGAGGAGCACGAAGCCCGCCGCGACGCTGTCGTAGCCCAGGACCGCCTGGACGTAGATCGGCAGGTAGATCACGAACGGCCAGAAGCTGGCATTCATCGCCGCCGACCCGAGCAGGGCGCCGGAGAAGCGCCGGTTGCGGAAGGCCGCGAAGTCGAACATCGGCCGCGCTGCGCGCAACTCGATGATGACGAAGGCGATCGCGCTTGCGGCGCCGGCCAGCGCCAGGAAGCTCACCGGGTCCTCGACCCGCAGTTTCTCCCCCCGAGTGATCAGATAGACGAGGCTGAACACGGCAAGCGACAGGGTCGCGATCCCCGGCAGGTCGATGCGCAGCGCCTGAGGATCGGCGGATTCGGCGACGCCCGCGCGGCCCAGGGCGAGGGTGACGAGCGCCAGCCCGACATGGACCAGGAACACCCATTCCCAAGCCAGCACCGCCACGGTGACGCCGCCGATCAGCGGCCCGAAGCCGAGGCCGAATCCGAACACGATCCCCCACCAGCCGAACGCCACCCCGCGCTCGGCGCCGTCCCGGAACTGGTGGGACAGCACGGCGGTCTGGCAGGCCAGCATCGCGGCGCCGCTCGCCCCCTGGAGGAACCGGGCCGCGATCAGGACCGGGGCGCTCGGCGCCAGCCCGCAGAGCAGCGAGGCCGCCCCGAAGGCCGCGACGCCGACGAGGAACACCCGGCGACGGCCGAAGCGGTCGGCCAGGGTTCCCATGGCCATCAGGCAGGTGGTCATGGCCACCGTGTAGGCGTTCATGATCCACTGCAGCTGCCGGAAATCGGCGCCCAGGACCCGCTCCAGGGTCGGCAGGATCGACGGGATGCTGGAAATCTCCAGTCCCAGCATCAGGGCCGACAGGCAGATCGCCGCGAGCGCCAGCGTATTGCGATGTCGATCCCGCACCAAAGACCGGCCTATTCCCGGATCGATGGCGGAAATAGGCGCGTTCGATTGCAGATGATGGTCGCCGACCATGGAAAAAACCTTCGGAGAGCGGACGATGCGGCCGAAGGTGACGCCCCCTTGATCACAACACAATCGGATGGATATCGATTTCAGTGATGACACTTTGGGATGGACCGCATGGCCGTTCTCGACGTCGAGTCCGTGCGCGCCTTCGTGACGGTGGCGGATCACAGGAGCTTCACACGGGCGGCCGAGGCGCTGGGGACGACGCAGGCCGCCGTCAGCGTGAAGCTGAAGCGGCTGGAGGACGGGCTCGGCCAGCGGCTGATCGAGCGGACGCCCCGTCAGGTCCGCCTGTCGGCGCAGGGGGCGGTCTTCCTCGCGGCGGCGCGGGACTTTTTGGCCGCGCATGAGCGGGCTTTGGCGGGGCTGACGGCGCCGCCGCGCCGTTTCCGGCTCGGGATCGCGGCCCACGTGATGGGGCCGGAGGTTCCGGCCCTGCTGGCGCGGATTAAAGCCGTCGATCCGGCGCTGACCATGGAGGTGCAGATCGACAACGCCCGTCCCCTGCTGGACGGCTTCGAGGCGGGCCGGCTCGACGCGGCGATCATCCGCAGCGACGACGACCGGCGCGCGGGCGAGATCCTGGGGCCGGAGCCGTTCGGCTGGTTCGCGGCGCCGGGCTTCGCGCACCGGGCGGGGGAGCCGCTGCGGCTGGCCGCGACCGCGCCCTGCTGCGCCGTCCGCGACGTGGCGGGCCGGCTGCTCGACCGGGCCGGGATCGCCTGGACGGAGGTCTTTTTAGGCGGGACGGCCGCGATCGCCGCGGCTCTGTCGGCGGGGCTGGCGGTGGCGGCCTTCCCGCGCCGGCTCGCGCCGGCCGATGTCGTGGATGTCGGCCCGGCGCTCGGCCTGCCGCCGCTGTCCGCGCTGGCGATCGTGCTGCACGCCGCCCCCTCCGACCCGAAGACCCGGGACACGCTGCGGGCGATCACGGCGGCGTTCCGCGGGGCGAGTCACGGGTTTGCGAAGGGGTGAGCCCTTTGGCGGGTCGTCAGGGCAGCACCCTGACGCGGCGACCCGGGCTTCGGGACGATGCGGTGTGCCTCCGTGTCGAAGCGAACTTGCCGGGGGTGTGAACCTCAATCAGCCCGATCGTTGACACGTCGTTTCGATCCAACGCAGCCGTGCGGACCGCCGTCCGTGCATCCCAGAAGCAGCCGTCCGTCGGTCATCCGATACCTTCGGCTCCAAGTGGGACGCGTAAGTTGGCGTGTTGCCGAAAACCGGACCTGAGCCGTTCTGCGCTTCGGCAGACGCAGAGGCACGTCTATGGGGCACCGGCAGCGGCAACCGTCGTCGGCAGATCCAAGGCCGCCCGCATCGCCCCGTCGACCTGATCCTCGCTCAGCCACTCGGCCACGTAGGCCAAGCCCGCCTCCACGCAGGCCCGGTGGAGGTCCGCATCCTCATGGAGCGTCACGATCGACCGCGCCAGCCCCGCCGGCGTGTCCGCCACCAGCCCGGCGAGCGGTTCGGACAGCGCGATCCCCTCCGCCGCCGCCGACGTGCACACGCACGGCACCCCCGCCGCCAGGCTGTCCAGCACCTTGCCCTTCACCCCGGCCCCGTAGGCCAGCGGCGCCACGGTGAGCCGGACCCTGGCGAACACCGCTGCGAGGTCTGCCACCGGCCCGATCGCCTCCACCCTGGATCGTGCGGCGGCGAGCTCTTTCAGGCTCTCCGGCATGTCGCTGCCGACCAGCAGGCACGGTGCGTCGAAGCCCCGCGCCCGCAGTTCCGGCAGTACCGCCTCGATCAGGAAGTGCGCTGCGTCGACGTTCGGCCGGTGCGCGTAGCCGCCGATGAAGGCGATGCCCCGCCGCTCGGCGATCGGCACGCCGGTCGGGCGCAGGGACACCGCCCAGGGCACGACGTGCACGCGCTCGGACGGAACGTGCCGGCGCAGGATCTCCGCCTCGTGGGTCGAGTGGGTGATCACTGCGTCCGCCGTCCGCGCCGCGGTCAGCTCCAGGAGCCGCAGGTGCTCGGCGTAGGCGGCGAGATCCGTCCGACCCTCGATTTCAGCCTGCCGGGCCGTGCGCAGGTGGTGCAGATCGGCGACGCTGTAGACCAGCCGCGCACTCCGCTGCGTGTCGCGCACGAGTTGCATGTACCGGCCGGCGGTATCGACGCGATGTAGGTACACGAGCGCGAAGGCTCCGGCGTGCCGGCACAGCACCTCCTCGACGGTGGCGTACCAGGGGTGCAGGCAGCAGGTGATTCCCTCCGCCTCCAGAGCCGCACCATCGGCCCAGAGATCGGTCGGTACGAACGTCACGGCATAGCCGAGCCGATGCAGCGAGCGCATGTGCGAGCGGATCGCATTCGAGCCCGCATCGCGACCTGTGGCCGGCATCACGGTGTCGATGACGAGCGCGCGCCGCCGGTTCGGTGCCGTGGCCGGCAGCGCGTGCCGGTCAGCGTGCGCCAACCGCAGGCGCTGCACTTGGTCCATGAGGAAGGTGAGCCGGCGTTCGGCTTCGTCCTGATCGACAGGCTCGACGAGGGCGCGCGCCAGCCGCTCCTGCAGATCCTCGTCAAACAGGGTGATCGGATCGAGAGCCCGGGGCGAGCCCGGCAGGACGGCACCATCGCCCTCCCGGCGGACCGTCACCGTGCAGCGATCGAGTGCCGGCAACGACCCGCCCGGGAACGCGAAGTCGAAGCCGTGCCGGCCGTGCCCGATGCCCTCGCGCACGAGATCGTCCCGGGGCCGATCGGCCAAGCAGCGGCCCACCACCCGGCCATCGACCGAGACGAAGAGGCTGACAGGCGTGTCGGGCGCAGATGTGTCCTGCGCCCAGCCGATCATCTGTTGGCGGGTCAGCCAGTCGACGTGCCCGCGCAACGCCATGAATCAGGCGGCGATCGCGATCGCAGCCTCGACCCGCAGCGCGCCGACGACAGCGCCGTCGGCCGAGCGACGGACCTCGACGGTGTAGGCGGCCTCGGGCGTGAGCGGCCGGGGCAGCGCGAGATCGAAGGCGTGGCAGCCGTTGCCGATGCCGGCGGCCTCCAGATCGGCCCGGTAGACTTCGGCGCAGGCCAGCGCCACCACGGTGCCATCGACCACCACGTCGAGGCAGACCGGCCCGTCCGGATGCGCGAGGTCCAGCGCCCAGCCCGTGACACGCATGCCATCGCACAGGTCGAGGTGGCCCAGCAGTTCGCCGAACACGCGCATGGGCGCGACCGGGAGGCCAGCGCGGATCGCGAGGCGGCGGCGCACCGCCTCCAGGGCGTACCCGCTCGTCACGCGCTCGGCACAGTAAACCGCCGCGACCGGCCACGTCGGCTGGTGCGGATACAGGGTGCGGTAGCTGGCGGCGTTATGAAAGATCGCCCGACCGCCATCGTCGACGAAGCTCTCGGCCGGGGCCCCCTCGGCGAGCAGGACGTCGTGGCTCTCGAGTTCGATGTGCCAGTAGGTGACGCTCTCGACGGTGTCCGCCTTGACGATGGTGGAACCGTTGACGAGGTGCTCGGCCGGGATCAGCACGCCATCGAGGGAGAGCGCGTGGTCGGGGGAGACCCACAGATCACGGGAGGGGATGCCGTCGGCGAGCGCCCCAGCCTTAACGCATACCGGCAGGATTGCGGGGTTGGTGTTCGCGAAGCGGCCGATGTAGCTGCGGGTGCCGATCCAGCGGATGGGGCGGAGCGCGCCGGCGGCGGTCACGACCCGATCACCGATCGCGAGGTTCTCGACGGCGACCTCGCCGTGATCGGTGAGGATCCGCGTGCCGGTACAATAGCACGGCGCGTTACTGGCCGGCGGGTTAGGCGCCGCAGCCCGGATGATGGTGTTGCCTTGGCCATCCGACGTCGCCGAGAAGTTGGTCGCACGCGGGGCGGACAGCACGAAGTTCTCGCTCACCTGACCGCCGCCAACCCGGGTGCCGGTGACGGTGATCGAGGTGCTGGCACTGTTGTAGCTGACGCTGGAGTTGCTTAGCCCGGTCAGTGCGAGTTCGTTGCCGGAGCCGAAGTTGGCGATCGTGTTGGAGAAGGTGGTGTTGTTAGCCGGCTGAGCGGCAACATCGAGCCCGAGTCGCGCGGTGGCGTTGCCCGACATGCTGGCGAAAGTGATCGGCCCCGTGCCGGCCGAGGTCGCTCCACCGAGCTGTAACGTGCTGGATGTGGCGCTCCCGGCCGCGCCGATCGTCGTGCCGCCCGAGTAGGTGTTGGCCCCGGTCAGCGTCAGGGTGTTGGCGCTGTTCTGAATGACACCGCCGGCCCCGGTGATCGTATTGGCCAGCGTCGAGCCACCGGCGGCCGCGTTGATCTGCAGCGTGCCGGTCTGGATCGCGACGTTGCCATTGATCGCGCCACCGAGATTGAGCGTGTTCGCGCCCGACGTGAACGTCGCGGCGTTGCCCATGGTCGAGCCAGTGCCGCCGGCCAGCGTACCATTGGCGTTCACCGAGATGGTCGAGTTCGAGGCAACTACGCCAGCCCCGCCCGCACCTTGGGTGCCAGCAATGCCGCTCAGACCGCCGCTGCCTCCGGCCCCGCCGGCGCCGCCTGTGACCGTCGCTCCGTTGACGATCGTGAAGGTGGAGTTGTCGCCGTAATAGAGAGCTGCGCCGCCATCGCCGCCGTTGCCGCCGGACGAACCTGCGGCACCGCCAGCCGCACCACCAGCTCCACCAGCCCCACCAGTAATGATCGTTCCGTTAGTGGTATTGTTGGAGCTTCCGGCTGCAAATCTAGCTAGGGAGCCGCCACCACCACCGCCGCCGCCGCTACCAGTACCATCACCAGCGCCACCACTTCCGCCGATGCCGACAATATTAGAGTAGTTGGTGGAGGGGAGTGTGCCGGCACCATTGTAATTAAATAAAGCAGACGGAGCACCACCGCCGCCGCCGCCGCCGCCGTTCGTTCCAGCTGTTGCAGATGTACCTTGAGCGCCGTTGACTGCGGTGTTGACCTGCTGTTGTGACGTAGTTGCTGCGCCTCCAGCCGCGCCGCCATCACCTGAGCCACCGGCGCCACCCGCAGCTCCGCTTCCACCGCCGCCGCCACCGGCGCCTGGCTGGGTACCCGAACCACCGGTTCCACCCGTTCCAGTTTGCGTCGGATCGTCTTGACCGGGCGTACCGCCGCCAGTGCCACCTGCGCCGTTTCCGCCCTGACCACCTGCCATCGTTGCGTCCCTCGTCGCCCTACATGGACCCGTCAGCTGCGATCTCGCGCGTGCGGGTACTTGTTTTCAGCGTGATGTCCTTAAGCTCGTCGAGTCGAGGGCGTAAGCGATCGCAACGCAGTCGCCGGCCATGATAGACCGCCGTTTATTGCCGGCTGTGTTCTCTAAGTTACAGCGCACACTGACATCAAATTTGCCAATTCAGTCACAGGAACAGCCGTAAATAGGCACAGAGAGCCAACCCTCTGATCGCCGGGAACCGCGCAGTCGCACGCGCGGCGTCAGGCGCGCGCCAGCGGGTCGAAGGGTGCCACGTCGGCGACCGTGAGTCGTTCCCCCGCCCGCGCCAGGGCAGGGGCTGCCCTGGGGCATCGGCTCGCCCGCCACCTCCAACAACGGAGAGGCGCCTGCTTCTTTTTGGTCGTTGATCCGCGTGTAGACGATCCGTGAGCCGGCGGCGTTCCCCCGCGTGGCTTGAGCGCTCTCCGCCGACGCGGGCACTGGTTCAGTGCAGAAGAGCGCGTCAAAACAGAAATTTGGAGCCGGCTCGGCATAACCGATGCCCTCCTGAGCGGAGCTCCCATCGCTGCGGCGCAGAACAGCGATGATGCGGTCCGCCGCATCATGGGCAAGTTGGTGACGCTCGCTTATTGCATTCGATGCTCGAAAGCTGACCGGCAAAACGCTACTCCAAGCGGCCATTCCAACGATCAGACCGCGTGCGTCTTGAACGTCCGGCAGCCCCCTAATCCATCTCCCCCCGCAGCGGCCGCGCCAGCAGCCCCGCCACCACGTCGTCGACCCCGGCCGAGCCCGCCACGATCGCCGCGACCGCCTGCGCCACCGGCATCTCGACGCCCTGGGCGGCTGCGAGGCCCGCCAAGGCCGCCGCCGTGAAGGCGCCCTCGGCGAGCTTGCCGCCCGCGGCCTCGTCCGGACCCGCCCCGGCGCCGAGCCGCTGCCCGAAGGCGAAGTTGCGCGATTGCGGCGAGGAGGCGGTCAGCACCAGATCGCCGAGCCCCGAGAGGCCCATCAGCGTCTCGGGCCGGCCGCCGAAGGCCCGGGCGAAGCGCATCAGCTCGGCGAAGGCCCGGGCGATCAGCGCCGCCCGGGCGCTCTCGCCGAGGCCGCGCCCGGCCACGATTCCGCACGCGATGGCCAGCACGTTCTTGCCGGCCCCGCCGATCTCGACGCCGCGCACGTCGTCGGTGTGGTAGAGCCGCAGGCTTGGTCCCGAGAGCAGCGCCGACAGGGACGCGGCACGGCCGGGATCGGCCGCCGCCAGGGTCACGGCGGTAGGCAGGCCGCGGGCGACATCGGCCGCGAAGCTCGGGCCCGACAGGACCGCGACGGGCGTGTCCGGCGGCAGTACCTGCTCGGCCACGGCGCTCATGAAGCTGTCGCTGCCGCGCTCGATCCCCTTGGCGCAGAGGATGACTGGCCCGGCCGAGGCCAGCGGCGCGCGCAGGGATTCCAGCACGCCGCGCACGGTCTGGGCCGGCACCACCAGCAGGGTCGCTTGGGCGCCGGCGAGTTTTTCGGACTGCGCCGTCGCGCGGATGCGCGGATGGAGCGGGACGCCCGGCAGGTAGCGCGGATTCTCCCGCTCGGCCTGGAGCCTGGTGGCAGCCTCCGGGTCGCGCAGCCAGAGCGTGACGGGATGCCCGGCCGCCGCCGCGGCGTTAGCGAGCGCCGTGCCCCAGGCTCCCCCGCCGACGACGTTGATCGACATGCTCATGCCGGGACCTCCGCGAGTTCGAGCCGATACAGCCGATGGACGCGCGAAGGCCCGTCCGATACCGCCGGATGCGGGAAGGTTCCGGCCGGGACCATGCCGAGGCGCTCCATCACGGCCCGGGAGCGGTCGTTTCCAGCGGCCGTGTAGGCCACGACGGTGCGGATGCCGCAGCGCCCGGCGAGGTCGGCGAGGGTCAGCTGCGCGGCCCGGGTGGCGAGGCCGCGGCCCCAGGCATCCTGCGCAAGACGCCAGCCCAGTTCGATCGTCGCGCCGACCCGCTCGCCCCCTGGGAACGGCGTGGCCCGCATGATCCGGAAGGCGCCGACGAAGCCGAGGAACCGGCCGCCCTGCTCGACCGCCCAGGGTCCGAAGCCGTCGGCCACGAAGCGCCGGTCGCAGAAGCCCGCCTCGACGGCGCTCTCCGCTTCCGTCCGCGGCCGGGGGAAATAGGCCATCACCGCCGGGTCGGCGTTGAGCGCCGCGAAGGGTGCCGTGTCGTCCGGACGCCAGCGGCGCAGGATCAGGTCTCCGTCCCGGAGGGCGTCGGGGACCGCGGCACACGCGATCTTTCCGCGCCATGCCAGGGAGCGGCGGTTCAGGAGGGCGAGATCCGCGTGTCCGGCGAGCACGGCCTCACCCAGCGCGATCGCCATCTCGAGCTGATCGAGCGGCATGTTGGCATAGGCCGGCGGGCGGACATGGTCGCGCCAGGGGCCGCCGCAGGTGTTGTCGAGCAGGATTCGCGCGAAGCAATGGTCGAGGCGCACCGGCCAGTCCGGCCGGGCGGCCTCGGGCAGGCGGCGTTCGACGAGTTCGCGCCAATGCGCGCGTCGCGCCGCCGCGCTCATCCGGCCGCCGCAGCGGCGGCCGGATCGGCCGAAAGCGGCCAGCGCGGCCGAGCCGGGGCGGTGAGGTCGTCCACCAGCCCGAGGCGCAGGCGCTCCAGACCGGCCCAGGCGATCATCGCGCCGTTGTCGCCGCAGAGGTGCAGGGGCGGGGCGACGAAGCTCAAGCCCGCCTCGCCGGCCAGCGCGGCGAGCGCCCGCCGGATCGCGCCGTTGGCCGCCACGCCCCCTGCCGCCACCAGGGCGGTGGGCCGTCCGGCCACGCCCGAGAAGGCGCGCAGGGCGACCCGAGCGCGATCCACCACGACGTCGACCACCGCGGCCTGGAAGCCGGCGCAGAGATCGGCGACGTCGCGCTCGGCGAGGGGGGCGATCTTTTCCGCCTCGATCCGCAGGGCGGTCTTGAGGCCCGAGAGGGAGAAATCGGCCTCGCGCCGGCCGAGCATCGGCCTGGGCAGGGCGAAGCGCTCGGGATCGCCGGCCTCGGCCATGCGCTCGACTTCGGGGCCGCCGGGATAGCCGAGGCCCAGCAGCTTGGCGGCCTTGTCGAAGGCCTCGCCGATGGCGTCGTCGATGGTGGAGCCGAGCCGGACGTAGTCGCCGACGCCGCGCACCGCCAGGAGTTGGGTGTGGCCGCCCGAGACCAGCAGCAGCAGGTACGGGAAGGCGATCCCGTCGGTCAGCCGGGCCGTGAGGGCGTGGGCCTCCAGGTGATTCACGGCGAGCAGCGGCTTGCGGGTCACGAGCGCCAGGGTCTTGGCGGTGACGAGTCCGACCAGCACGCCGCCGATCAGCCCCGGCCCGGCCGCCACCGCGATCCCGTCGAGCTCGGGCAAGCCGATCCCGGCTCTCTCAAGGGCGCGGGCGATCAGCCGGTCGAGCACCTCCACATGGGCGCGGGCGGCGATCTCGGGCACGACGCCGCCATAGGCCGCGTGCTCGGCGATCTGGCTTAGCACCTCGTCGGCGCGGATCTGCCCGACGCCATCCGCGTCGACCGAGACCAATGCGGCGGCGGTCTCGTCGCAGGTGGTCTCGATACCGAGCACCGTCTTCTGCACGCGTGGATCTCCTGGTTCGGGCGGCCTCGAAGCCGCCGGCAGTCTGGGCGCGAAGGCGAGGCCTGGTCTAAGCCATCCTCCCCATCCGCACCCGCGTCCTAGGGTACCGAAGCGCAGCGAAACCCTCTTCCGAGGCGGCTTCGCCGCACCTCAGGATCAGGGTCGTGGCTAGGGGGCCATCGCCGACCCGTACCGATCGAGCTGGCGGGCGTATTCCGCCGCCTCAGTCGACCGCCACCATCACGTCGGAGGCCTTGATCACCGCATAGGCGGAACCGCCGGCGACGAGCTTGAGCGAATCGACCGCCGCGTTGGTGATCGAGGCCGTGACCACTTGGCCGGGGCTGATCTCGATCTTCACGTGGGACGTGGTCGCACCCTTTTCGACCGAGACGACCGTGCCCTTGATGACGTTGCGCGCGCTGATCTTCATGAGTCCGGATCCCCTGCCGCACCGGGCGGCTCTGGGCCGGTCTCCTACAGCAAGGTGGGCCCGCGCGCGACCGCCTCAGCGCGCCTCCGGGGACGGATCGCCCTCCGGCTCGTCCCCGGTATCGCCCTCGTCGTCGGCCTCTTGCTCGGCCTCCTCCTCGGGAATCGGCGCGGCGCCCCAGCCGACGAGCGCCGCGTTGAGGTCGTCGAGGACGAAGTGCCGGGCGCTGTCCCGGTCATACCCGTCGGCCAGGAGGTCATCGTAATCGGTGAAGACATGACGGGCATAGGTCACGAGGGCGAGCCGCGCCGCGGTCTCGGGCGCGGCCCGGCGCAGGCCCGGACTCGCCAGCGCCCGAGCCAGGACGGAATCGGCCTCGAAGTCCGGCAGGCGCGGGGCGAGCCGCGCCAGCGCCGCCGCCACCGCCTCGCGCCGATTACGGGGGGGCATTGCGTCGCTCACCGGGCCCCCTCCGGCGGTGTGATTTCACGGCTCGGATCCGCTAAGATTGCATTCACAAGAGGCGGGACAGGGACACGAACCCCCGCCGGGGAGATCTGGTTCATGGCAACGATCCGTCAGGCGGTGATCCTGGGCGTTCTGCTCGGGGCGAGTCCAGCGCTGGCCCAGGCCCCGGGTTCCGACCGGGGTGCCGGCGTCGCACCGGTCCCGGATTCGGCCCCCGGCGTCCGGCGCAGCCGGCAGCTCACCGCCACGGGCCAGACCAAGCCCCCTGGCGCCGGCCTGACGGCCACCGGAGGACCGCGCCCTGTGAACGAGGCCGAGATGATCAAGGCCCAGAAGGCTGCGGAGGCCCGCTCGAAGGCCTGGGACAGCAAGATGCACAACACGATGGGCTCGATCTGCCACGGGTGCTGAGGTCCCGGGGTCCCGTCCCGCAAGCCATCGCTCAGGGACGCGGCAGCAGAAACGCGAAGGGGCCGCCCGATGGGCAGCCCCTCCGTCGAGACCGTCTCCGGTCGAATTTTAGCGGGAGTAGAACTCGATGACGAGGTTCGGCTCCATCTGCACCGGGTAGGGCACCTCGGACAGGGTGGGGATGCGGGTGACGCGAGCGGTCATCTTGGCGTGATCGGCCTCGATGTAGTCCGGCACGTCGCGCTCGGGGAGCTGGGTCGCCACGATGACGATCTCGAGCTGACGGGACGACTCCTTGACCTCGATGAGGTCACCGGCCTTCACCTGGTAGCTCGGGATGTTGACGCGCACGCCGTTGACCTTGACGTGGCCGTGGTTGACGAACTGGCGCGCGGCGAACGGGGTCGCGACGAACTTCGACCGGTAGACCACGGCATCGAGGCGGCGCTCGAGCAGGCCCACGAGGTTCTCGCCGGAATCGCCACGCTGGCGGATCGCCTCGGCGTAGTAGCGACGGAACTGCTTCTCGGTGATGTTGCCGTAATAGCCCTTGAGCTTCTGCTTGGCGCGCAGCTGCGTGCCGAAGTCGCTCATCTTGCCCTTACGGCGCTGGCCGTGCTGGCCGGGGCCGTACTCACGGCGGTTGACGGGGCTCTTCGGGCGGCCCCAGATGTTCTGGCCCATGCGGCGGTCGAGCTTGTGCTTCGCCTGAATCCGCTTTGACATCTACTTCGCGTCCTCTCGTGACCGAGATTGAGGAACGCGCCCTCCTTTTCCCGGACAGGATGTCGGGGACGACAGGGCGGGAGTATCCCGCCCACGGGTGCGCGTGAAAACGCCAAGGGGCCCCGTGCGGAGCCCCATCGACGGGCTGCGTCTTAGGGGACGGGGGCGCCGCGGTCAACCACAGGAGGTCGTTTGGTGGACGAGACGATTGCGATCCGGCGCGGGGAGCCGGCGGACGCGGAGGCGATCCGCGCGCTGGTCGAGGCAGCCTACACCAAGTGGATCCCGGTGATCGGGCGCCTGCCGACACCGATGCAGGCGGACTACGCCGAGGCCGTGCGGACCCACCGGTTCGATCTGCTGCGGGCCGGCGCGGACCTTGCCGCACTGATCGAGACCCAAGCCGAGACCGACCACCTGCTGATCGTCAACGTGGCGGTGCATCCGGCCTTCCAGGGGCGGGGCCTCGGCACCCAGCTGCTCGGTCTCGCCGAGGGGATTGCCGGAGAGACGGGGCTGGCGCGGCTGCGCCTCTACACCAACAAGAAGTACGTTGCGAACCTGCGCCTCTACGGCGCGCTCGGCTACCGGGTGGAGCGGGAGGAGCCCTATGCCGGCCCGGGCCGGACCCGGGACGACGACATCACCGTGCACATGGTGAAGGTGCTGGGCGATGCCCCCTCTGGCGATCGTGCAAGTGCGCCCTGATGGACGATGCCGTCGTTCCGCGGCACCCATCGCCGGCCCGTCAGCGGGCTAGGCACGTCGGCAAAAAGTCCCGGTCTCAAAAGGTATTCGACCTTTTCCGGGTCCAGGGCAGAGCCCTGGTGCCGGGCTTCGCCCGATCTCGGGGGCTCCGCCCCCGAACCCCGCCAAAGGGCTCGCCCTTTGGAAACCCCGTTTCAGGTCACCACGCTCGGCTCGGGCCGGCCGGTGCGCGGCGCGATTTCGGCGATCGTGCCAGCCGCCGCCGCGACAGAGGCAAGCACCTCGGCCACGGGGAGGTCGAGCCGGTCCGGCGCGTTCTCGTAGCGCTCCAGATAGACCCGCAACGTCGCCCCGGCGGTGCCGGTGCCCGAGAGCCGGAATACGGCGCGCGCATCCTCGGCAAAGCCGATCCGGATGCCCTGGCGCTCGGTCAGCGAGCCGTCGACCGGATCGCGGTAGGCGAACTCGTCGGCGGTCGACACCGTGAGATCGCCGATCCGCGTCCCCGGCAGCCCGGCGAGCTTTTCGCGGAGCGCGTCCATCAGGCCATTGGCGGCGTCCGAATCCACCTCCTCGTAGTCGTGGCGGGCGTAGTAGTCGCGCCCGTAGGTCTGCCAATGGGCGCGTACCAGCGCGTCGGCGCGCTCGCCCGTTGCCGCCAGGATGTTGAGCCAGAGCAGCACCGCCCAGAGCCCGTCCTTCTCGCGCACATGGTTCGAGCCGGTGCCGGCGCTCTCCTCACCGCACAAGGTGATGAGGCCCGCATCCAGCAGGTTGCCGAAGAACTTCCAGCCGGTGGGCGTCTCGTAGGCCTTGATGCCGAGGGCGGCCGCGACCCGGTCGGCGGCGCGGCTCGTGGGCATGGAGCGCGCGACGCCCGCGAGGCCCCCGGCATAGCCCGGCGCCCGGTGGGCGTGGGCGGCCAGAAGCGCGAGGCTGTCGCTCGGGGTCACGAACAGGCCCGGGGCCACGATCATGTTGCGGTCGCCGTCGCCATCGGACGCCGCGCCGAAATCCGGCGCGTCCGGCCCCTGCATCAGGTCGAACAGGTCGTGGCAATGGACCGGGTTCGGATCCGGGTGGTGGCCGCCGAAATCCTCTTTCGGCACCGCGTTGACCACCGTCCCGGCCGGCGCGCCGAGCATCCCCTCCAGGATCGCGGTGGCGTAGGGGCCCGTCACCGCGCTCATGGCGTCGAAGCGCATGCGGAAGCCCGAGGCGAACAGGCGCGACACCGCGTCGAAGTCGATCAGCGTGCGCATCAGCTCGGCAAAATCGGCCACCGGGTCGATCACCGTGACCGTCATGGCGCCGAGGCGAGTGTCGCCGAGCGTGTCGAGGTCGAGGTCCGGGGCGTCGACGAGGTGGTATTCGGTCAGCGCCTTGGCGCGTGCGAAGATCGCGTCGGTGACGGATTCGGGCGCCGGACCGCCATTGGCGGCGTTGAACTTGATGCCGAAATCGCCCTCCGGCCCGCCCGGATTGTGGCTGGCCGACAGGATGATGCCGCCAAGCGCCTTGGCCTTGCGGATCACGCAGGAGGCGGCTGGCGTCGAGAGCAGCCCGCCGCGCCCGACCAGCACCCGGCCGAAGCCGTTGCCGGCGGCGAGCCGCAGCGTCTTCTGCACCACCTCGCGGTTGAGGAACCGGCCGTCGCCGCCGAGCACCAGGGTCGCGCCCGCCTTCTCGGGCAGGGTGTCGAAGATCGCCTGGACGAAGTTCTCGACGTAGTTCGGCTGCCGGAACACCGGCACCTTCTTGCGCAGGCCGGAGGTCCCCGGCTTCTGGTCGGGGAAGGGCGTGGTGGCGATCGTGGTCGGGGTCGTCATGGACGGGCGTCTCCCGGAATCTTGCGCCTCAATGCCCGCCCGGAGGCGCGGCGTCACCAGCCCCAGCGACAGGGGCGGGCTTTTTTCACGGCGTTTCGCCGGATCGGGCGACGGAATCCGCCGCTTGTCGGCCGGCCGGCGCCGTGGGGCGTTGCGCCGGCCCAGAACCCCCGGTTGAATCTCCCGAGCCGCCAGACAAGGCGGGCCGGAGGACACCATGGCGGACAGACCAGCGCAGACCGATCCGAACGGAACGTGGCCGGGCCAGGGCTTGGCCCGGCGCCAACTGGTCGGGGCGCTCGCCGCCGGTCTGGCAGTTGCGGCGACGCCGGCCCCGGCGGCGGCCCCGTCGAGCCGGTTGGCCATGGAGGAGTTCCGCCTGCCCTGGAGCGAGCCGGGCGTCGACATCTACGTGCGCAACAAGCGTCCGGCCGGGATCGACCGCTTCCCGGGCGACCGGATCCTGCTCTACGTGCACGGCTCCACCTACCCGTCCTCCACGGCCTTCGACCTGCCGCTCGGCGGGATGTCGGCCATGGATTACCTCGCGGGTCTGGGCTTCGACGTCTATTGCGTGGACCTGCCGGGCTATGGCCTGTCCGGACGCCCGGCCGCCATGGACGCGCCGCCGGCCGATAACCCGCCGCTCATGCGCACCCCCGATGCCGCCAAGGTGGTCGGGCAGGTGGTGGACTTCATCACCAAGCGACGCAACGTAGAAAAAATCGACCTGATGGGCTGGTCCTGGGGGACATCCACCATGGGGCTCTACACCAGCACCCACACCGACAAGGTCAACCGGCTCGTCCTCTACGCGCCGCAATGGCTGGCGCGCACGCCCGGCCTGGTCGGCGGCGGCGGTCCGGTGGGCGCCTATCGGACCGTCAGCCGGGACAGCGCCCGGGCGCGCTGGCTGACCGGGGTGCCCGAGGACAAGAAGGCCGACCTGATCCCGGCGGGCTGGTTCGACCAATGGGCCGACGCGACCTTCGCGACCGATCCGGTCGGCGCGACACAATCGCCGCCGGTCCTGCGCGCGCCGAACGGCACGGTCGCCGACAAAGACGCCTACTGGGCGGTGGACAAGCCGCTCTACGACCCCGGCGAGATCCGCGTGCCGGTGCTGATCATCCACGCCGAGTGGGATGCGGACCTGCCGAGCTATCAGGCGCAGGAATACTTCACCAAGCTCACGCACACCCCCTACAAGCGCTTCGTCGAGCTGGGGGAGGGCACCCACACGGTGATGATGGAGAAGAACCGCATGCAGTTCCTCCACGAGGTGGGGGCCTTCCTCACGGAGGCGGACCCGCAGGCGCTGAACTGAGGAGCTAGCTCCGCGTCCATCCGTCCACCTGTCTAGTAATCGATCCGGCGGACGGTTTGGGGCGCGAATGCCTCACGCGGACTGCGCGAGGCTTCTCACTCCGCCGCCTGCCGGGCCTCATACCCCAGCCGCTCGTTCAGCGCCCGGATCAGCTTGACCGCCGCCTCGGCGATCACCGTGCCGGGCGGGAAGATCGCCGCCGCGCCGGCCGCCGTCAGCGCCGCGTAATCGCCCGGCGGGATGACGCCGCCGATGGCGATCATCACGTCGTCCCGGCCCTGCTCGGTCAGCGCTGCCTTCAGTTCCGGCACCAGGGTCAGGTGGCCGGCGGCCAGGGACGAGACGCCGACGATGTGGACGTCGTTCTCAACCGCCTGCCGGGCGGCCTCGGCCGGGGTGGCGAAGAGCGGCCCGATATCGACGTCGAAGCCGAGATCGGCGAAGGCCGAGGCGATCACCTTCTGGCCGCGATCGTGCCCGTCCTGGCCCATCTTGGCGACCAGGATGCGCGGCCGGCGGCCATCGTTCTCCTCGAACGCCTCGACCAGCGCCCGGACTTCCTCGATCACAGGCGACATGCCCCCCACCTCGCGCTTGTAGACGCCGGAGATCGAGCGGATCTCGGCGCGGTGCCGGCCCCAGGCCTTCTCCAGGGCCTCGGAAATCTCGCCCACCGTCGCCTTGGCGCGGGCGGCCTCGACGGCGAGTTCCAGCAGGTTGCCGGGGCCGTCCGCGGCCTGGGTGAGCGCGTCGAGCCGGGCCGACACCGCGGCCTCGTCGCGCTCGGCACGCAGGCGCTTGAGCTTGTCGATCTGCAGCCGGCGGACATTGCCGTTGTCGACCCGCAGCAGGTCGATGGCCATGTCGTCGTCGGCCCGGAACTTGTTGATGCCCACGATGGTCTGGCGACCGGAATCGATCCGGGCCTGGGCGCGGGCCGCAGCCTCCTCGATCCGCAGCTTGGGGATGCCGGCCTCGATCGCCTTAGCCATGCCGCCGAGCCCGTCGACCTCGCGGATATGCTCCCAGGCCCGGGCGACCATGTCGGCGGTGAGCTTCTCGACGTAGTAGGAACCGCCCCACGGATCGACGATCCGGCTGGTGCCGCTCTCCTGCTGCAGGAACAGCTGGGTGTTGCGGGCGATCCGGGCCGAGAAGTCGGTGGGCAGGGCCAGCGCCTCGTCGAGCGCGTTGGTGTGGAGCGACTGGGTGCCGCCTTGCGTCGCCGCCATCGCCTCGATGTTGGTGCGGGTGACGTTGTTGAACACGTCCTGCGCGGTGAGCGACCAGCCGGATGTCTGCGAGTGGGTGCGCAGCGCCAGCGACTTGTCGGATTTCGGATCGAACCCCTTCACGAGCTTGGCCCAGATCAGGCGCGCGGCCCGCATCTTGGCGATCTCCATGAAGAAGTTGGTCGAGATCGCCCAGAAGAACGACAGGCGCGGGGCGAACTGATCGATGGTCAGCCCGGCCGCCAGACCCGCCTTGATATACTCGACGCCGTCGGCCAGCGTGTAGGCCAGTTCCAGGTCGTTCGTCGCCCCGGCTTCCTGCATGTGATAGCCGGAGATCGAGATCGAGTTGAACTTCGGCATATTCTTCGACGTATAGGCGAAGATATCCGAGATGATCCGCATCGATCCCTTGGGGGGATAGATGTAGGTGTTGCGGACCATGAACTCCTTGAGAATATCATTCTGGATCGTGCCGGCGAGCTTCTGCGGCGGCACGCCCTGCTCCTCGGCCGCCACGATGTAGAGCGCGAGGATCGGCAGCACCGCGCCGTTCATCGTCATCGACACGGTCATCTCGTCGAGGGGGATGCCCGAGAACAGCGTGCGCATGTCGTAGATCGAGTCGATCGCCACGCCCGCCATGCCGACATCGCCCGAGACGCGGGGATGGTCGGAATCGTAGCCCCGGTGGGTGGCGAGATCGAAGGCCACCGACAGGCCCTTCTGCCCAGCCGCGAGGTTGCGCCGGTAGAAGGCGTTCGAATCCTCGGCCGTGGAGAAGCCGGCATATTGCCGGATCGTCCAGGGCTGGGTGACGTACATGGTCGGGTAGGGACCGCGCAGGAACGGCGCGATCCCCGGATAGGTGTCGAGGAACTCGATGCCGTCCCGGTCCTCCGGCCCGTAACGGCCCTTCACCGGGATCCCCTCCGGCGTCATCCAGGGCTCGCCGAGCGCCGGGGCCACCACGGCGAGCGATTCGCCGGCCAGCGGGATCTCGGCGAAGTTCGGGATGCGGGAGGTCATGGCGTTGACTCGTTATGGCGTTTGTCATGCCATTATAGAGACGCGCTCGGAGTGGGCTACTCCCCTCAAGTCGATCCCGCGCCCTGCCTCTCGTCTGGATTCGAAAAGTCTCGACCTTTTGCGGCGGCACGCAGCGCCACAGACATCAGGGCTCCGCCCTGATCACCCGCCAAAGGACTCGCGCCCTTTGGAAACCCGGTTGTTCCTGCGCCCGCTCCGCAGCAGGTAGACCATCGCCCCCGCCAGCATCAGCGCCATCCCATACCACGTGAGCGCGTAGACCAAGTGGCTGTTAGGGAAGGCGATCACCGTCAGCCCGCCCACCGGCAGGCCGCCGGGATTGGGCGTCGCGTCGGCATCCACGAAGTAGGGGGCGACATCGGAGAGCCGCCGGGCCGCCGCGATCATCGCCACGTCGCGGGAATACCAGCGGTCGTCCTTCGGATCGTTGGAACGCAGGAACGCGCCCTTCGGCTCGGTCAGCCGCAAAAGACCGGTCACCGCGGTCTCGCCCGCCACCTGGCCGGCCGCCCGGGTCGCCGGATCCCGGCGGTCGCCGGGCACGAAGCCGCGATTGATCAGCACGAGGCTGCCGTCGGAGCGGCGCAGCGGCGTCAGCACCCAGAAGCCGCCGCCACGCTCGGTCACCGCCTGAACCAGGGTCTCGCGATCGTGCAGGAAGGTGCCCGAAACCGTGACGTGGCGGTAGGCGTCGTCGGGGCCGATCTGCGGCCAAGCGGCGGGGCCTGGGGCGGGTACGGCCGGCGCGTGGACGCGGGCATCCACCCGGGCGATCAGGTCGAGCTTCCAGGCCCGGCGCTGAACCTGCCAGGTGCCGAGGCCGACAAGCACCACGAACACGAACGCCGCGGCGGCCCCGAACACGATGCGTCGCCCCAACGACAACGGGGCCGGGGAGGGGTCCCCACCGGAGCCCCCCGCCGACCCCGACGGGTCCACTGTCGCGCGCCCGCTCAGCGGGCGTTGTTCATGACGTCGTGGGCGTCCATCGGCATCATGTTGTGATTGAGGTGGTACATCACCCACACCGAGCCAGCGAGCATGATCACCACCACCATGATGGTGAAGATCAGCGCCAGGAAGGTCCAGCCGCCCTCCGACTTCGTGTTCATGTGCAGGAAGTAGACGATGTGCACGACCATCTGGACGCCGCCCAGCGCCAGGATCACCAGGGTGGTGACGAGGCTGTTGTCGAGCACGTTGCCCATCACCAGCCAGAACGGGATCACCGTCAGGATCACCGACAGGACGAAACCGGTCATGTAGCTTTGGACGGTACCGTGCCCGCCCGAGCTGTGGGCGTGCGAATCGTGCGTGTCCTGACCGTGACCGGTGAGGTGGCGTGCGTCGGCACTCATTCGAGCACTCCCATCAGGTAGACGACGGTGAAGACGCCGATCCAGATCAGGTCAAGGAAGTGCCAGAACATCGACAGGCACATCAGCCGGCGCTTGTTCTCGACGATCAGGCCGCGCTTGCCGACCTGCACCATCAGCACGATCAGCCACAGGATGCCCATGGAGACGTGCAGGCCGTGGGTCGACACCAGGGTGTAGAACGACGACAGGAACGCGCTGCGCCAGGGCGGTGCGCCCTCGTGGAACAGGTGGACGAATTCCCGGATCTCCAGCGCCACGAAGGCTGCGCCGAACAGGCCGGTGACGGCGAGCCAGATCTGCGTCTGCTTCACCCGGTCCCGATCCATCTCCAGCATGGCGAAGCCGTAGGTGATGGACGAGAACAGCAGCATGGCGGTGTTCACCGCGATGCCCGGCAGGTCGAACAGCTCCTTCGGAGTGGGGCCGGCCGCATAGCTGCGCCCGAGCACCCCGTAGGTCGCGAACAGGGTCGCGAAGATGAGGCAGTCGCTCATCAGGTAGAGCCAGAAACCGAGCATGGTCGAGCCCTCGGAATGATGGCCCTCCTCGTCGGTCTGGTAGAACACCGGCGCCGCGGCGCCGGGGGGTGCAGTCTCCGCGTGCATCATGGGATCACGCCATCTCCAGCTCACGCGTCCGCTGACCTTCCGTCCGGCTGACGGTGTCGGCGGGGATGTAGTAGTCGCGGTTGTAATTGAAGGAGTGGGCGATCGCGACGACGAAGATCGCCACGAAGCTGAGCGCCGCCAGCCACCAGACGTACCAGATCATCGCGATGCCGAAGACGAAGTTCAGGCCCGCCAGGATTGCCCCGGCCGCGGTGTTCTTCGGCATGTGGATCGGCTTGTAGCCCGTCATCGGGCGGGCGAAGCCGCGGTTCTTCATGTCCCACCACGCGTCCGAATCGTGGACGACAGGCGTGAACGCGAAGTTGTAGTCCGGCGGCGGCGAGGAGGTGGACCATTCGAGCGTCCGGCCACCCCACGGATCGCCCGTCAGGTCCCGCAGCTTGTCGCGGTTGCGGATCGACACCACGAACATCACGACCTGCGAGGCGATACCGCAGGCAATCAGCACCGCGCCGATGGCGGCGATCACGAACCAGATCTGCAGCGACGGGTCGTCGAAGTGCTGCATGCGCCGGGTCACACCCATCAGGCCGAGCACGTAGAGCGGCATGAAGGCGACGTAGAACCCGGTCACCCAGAACACGAGGGCGACCTTGCCCCAGAACTCGTCGAGCTTGAACCCGAAGGCCTTGGGGAACCAGAAGGTCACGCCGGCGAACATCCCGAACAGCACGCCGCCGATGATCACGTTGTGGAAGTGCGCGATCAGGAACAGCGAGTTGTGCAGCACGAAGTCGGCCGGGGGCACCGCCAGCAGCACGCCGGTCATGCCGCCGATCACGAAGGTGACGATGAACGCCACCACCCAGAGCATCGGCACCTCGAACCGGATCCGGCCGCGGTACATCGTGAACATCCAGTTGAAGATCTTCGCCCCGGTCGGGATCGAGATGATCATGGTCGTGATCCCGAAGAACGAGTTCACGTCCGCGCCCGAGCCCATCGTGAAGAAGTGGTGCAGCCACACGAGGTAGGCGAGGATGGTGATCACCACCAGCGCGTAGACCATCGAGGTGTAGCCGAACAAGCGCTTGCCGCAGAAGGTCGAGGTGATCTCCGAGAAGATCCCGAAGGCCGGCAGGATCAGGATGTAGACCTCCGGGTGACCCCAGATCCAGATCAGGTTGAAGTACAGCATGGCGTTGCCGCCGAGGTCGTTCGTGAAGAAATGCGTGCCGACGTAGCGGTCGAGCGACAGCATCGCGAGAACGGCCGTGAGGATCGGGAAGGCGGCCACGATCAGGATGTTGGTGCACAGCGACGACCAGACGAAGATCGGCAGCTTCATCATGGTCATGCCGGGCGCCCGCATCTTCACGATGGTGGCGATCAGGTTGATGCCCGACAGCAAGGTCCCGATACCGGCGATCTGCAGCGCCCAGATGTAGTAGTCGACGCCGACGCCGGGGCTCATCGCCGCCCCGGAGAGGGGCGGATAGGCGAGCCACGTGGCGCGGGAGAACTCGCCCACGAACAGCGACACCATCACCACCATGCCGCCGGCGACCGTCATCCAGAAGCTGAAGTTGTTGAGGAACGGAAAGGCGACGTCGCGGGCGCCGATCTGCAGCGGCACGGCGAAGTTCATCATCCCGGTGACGAACGGCATCGCCACGAAAAAGATCATGATCATGCCGTGGGCGGTGAAGATCTGGTCGTAATGGTGCGGCGGCAGGAAGCCCTGCTCGTCACCGAACGCCACCGCCTGCTGCGAGCGCATCAGCATCGCGTCGGCGAAGCCGCGCAGCAGCATCACGGCCGCGAAGATGCAGTACATGATGCCGATCTTCTTGTGGTCGATCGACGTGATCCAGTCACGCCACATCGGACCCCAGAAGCGGTAGTAGGTGATGACGCCGAGCACGGCGAGGCCGACCACGGCGACGCCCGCGAACGTCGCCTGCAGAATCGGCTCGTGATAGGGGATCTGCTCGATCGTGAATCGTCCGAAGAGCAGTTGCTGTAGATCGAGGTTTGCGAACATGGGATCGGCCCGTTCAGTGGGTTCGACGGCGACCGCCGGTCTCGTGTGTGGGGTCCGCTCGCGACGGGAGCGGCATCTTCGGTTCGGGTTGCATCACGGGTTCAGTCGAATCATTGGTTGAGCTGCTTGGGGGCGATCTGTCCGCCCTCGCTCTGGCCCTCGCCGGAGCCCTTGCCCTGGCTGTCGGGCCCCTTCTGACCCCGGACATCGGGGTTGCCCATGTCGGGCCGCGGCTTCATGCCCTGGGGCTGCGTCTGGCCGTGCGGGCCGGTCTCGGAGGCCGGCGCCGTCGCGCCCGGCGCCTCAACACCGCGCTCGGCCAAGCGGTTGTCGTATTGCAGCCGCTTGTAGTTGGCCTCGGCCTCCTCGCCGGACGCGCCACCCCTGGCGTCGATCTTGGTCATCTCGCCGACGCACATCTGGTCGGGCCGGGGGCACATGCCGATGATCCGGTCGTAGAGGCCCTTCATGTAGGACTTGTAGTAGCGCGCCGGCTCGGCCTCGCTCGGCTCCTCCAGCTTCAGGTAGGCTTCCTGGGTCAGCTCGCCGCCCTTGGCCTTGGTCTGCGCGACCCACTGGTCGAAGCCGTCGTTGGTCTTGCCGTGGAACTTGAAGAACATGTTGGAGAAGCCGGCGCCGCTGTAATGGGCCGAGCGGCCCTCCCAGGCGCCCTCGCGGTTGATCACCGCGTGGAGCTGGGTCTGCATCCCCGGCATCGCGTAGACCATGCCGGCGAGCGTCGGCACGTAGAACGTGTTCATCACGTCGGTGGCGGTGATCTTGAAGCGGATCGGCCGATCGACCGGCGCCGCGACTTCGTTGACCGTGGCGATCCCGTATTGCGGGTAGAGGAACAGCCACTTCCAATCCATCGCCACCGCCTCGATCTCCAGCGGCTGGGTGCCCGCCGGGACGTCGCGCTTGGCGTCGAGCTTGCTCAGCGGCCGGAACGGATCGAGGGTGTGGGTCCCGATCCAGGTGAGCGCGCCCAGCGCGATGATGATCATCAGCGGCGCCGTCCAGATCAGCACCTCGAGCTGGGTCGAGTGGTGCCATTCCGGATCGTAGACCGCGTCCTCGTTGGTGGCGCGGTAGCGCCACGCGAAGATCAGCGTGAAGGCGATCACCGGTACGATGATCAAGAGCATCAGCCCGGTTGCGGCCAGCACGAGGTTGCGCTGCTGCTCGGCCACGTAGCCGGCCGGGTGCAGGACGACCATGTTGCAGCCGCCCAGAAGGGTCAGGAGAGGTAGGGCAAGGAGCGGCAGGAGGCGCCGCCCACGGCCGATCCGGGCTCGCACGATGTCGATCCTGTCCGCTCGATGGGTCGTAGAGGTCACAGCACGCGTCTCGTCATCCCATGCCGCTTGCGCGGCGCTTCTGCCAAGCCGCTCACGCGGCGCGTCCGATATGCCGCTCGCGCGGCGCTCCTGCCGTACCGCGCGAAGCGGCATTCCTGTCAGCCGTCGGGGGCCGCGCGACCGGAGCCGCGGGGCCGGACCGGCTACATCTGGCGCATTTCCGAGCGATCGAAGAACAGCGCCACGAGGCTGCAGACCGCCCCCGAGAGGAGGTAGACCCCGATCATCGCCAGCCCGTAGCGCTGCGACAGGAACAGCGCCACGAGCGGGGCGAAGCCCGCCCCGAGCAGCCACGCGAAGTCCGAGGTCAGCGCGGCACCGGTGTAGCGGTAGTGGTTGCCGAGGCGGGCGCTCACCGCACCCGCGGTCTGGCCATAGGCCAGGCCGAGCAGCATGAAGCCGATCGTGACGTAGATCGTCTGGCCAATCGCGCTCTCACCGAACAGGAGCGGCGCGATGATGCTGCCGAGGGCGAAGAAGCCGATCAGCGAGCTGCTCATGATCAGGCTGTTGCGGCGGCCGATCTGGTCCGCGATCAACCCGGAGGCGGCGACCGCGCCGGCGCACACGATGGCCCCGGAGAACTGCACGATCAGGAACTCGCCCGGCGAGCGGGTATTGGTGTTCATCAGCGCCAGCCACGCGATCGGGAAGATCGTCACGAGGTGGAACAGCGCGAAGGCGGCCAGCGGTACGAAGGCGCCGCGGACCACGTCGCCCGCATGGTGCCGGAACAGCTCCAGCGCCGGGACCGGGCGCAGCCGGTCGAGGTCCATCATCCGAGCGAATTCGTCGGTGGCGACGAGGCGCAGCCGGGCGAACAGGGCGACCACGTTGATCGTGAAGGCGCAGTAGAACGGGAAGCGCCAGCCCCAGTCGATGAAGTCGGCCTCGTCGAGGTTGACCAGGAAGAACGCGAACAGGGCGCTCGCCACCATGAAGCCGAGCGGCGCGCCGAGCTGCGGGATCATCGCGTACCAGCCGCGGCGCTCGCGCGGCGCGTTCATGGCGAGCAGCGAGGCCAGCCCGTCCCAGGCGCCGCCCAGCGCGAGACCCTGCAGGATCCGCAGACCGGCGAGGATGTAGACCGCCGAGATCCCGATGCTGTCGTAGCGCGGCAGGAAGCTCACCGCGGCCGTCGAGCCGCCGAGCAGGAACAGGGCCGTGGTCAGCTTCACGCTGCGGCCGTGGCGCCGGTCGATCGCCATAAACAGCACGGTGCCGATCGGGCGGGCGATGAAGGCGAGGGCGAAGATCGCGAAGGCGTAGAGCGTGCCCTTGAGCGGATCGACGAAGGGGAAGAACACCTTCGGGAAGACCAGCACGCAGGCGATGCCGAACACGAAGAAGTCGAAGTATTCCGACGCGCGGCCGATCACCACGCCGATGGCGATCTCGTTCGGGTGGACCTTGTGGTCACCCATTGCCTGCTGGGCGTCGCGCTCGAGGCCCGTGACCGTCGGGGAATTCGCACTCATCTCTGATTGTCACCCTCGCCGCGCGCTCGTTTGAGCGCCATGGCCGGAACCGCCTCTTGCGGCATGTCCAGAGGTATCGCAACCGGCTTCGGACGCAAGTTCACCCACTGACGCATGCATGGCACCGTCCACGCCCACCGAGCCGGGGCGGCCGCTCAGACGCGGTAGTGCGCGGAATTCCGTGACAGGTTGATGTTGTAATACGGGTCGGCGCGCAGCTCCGGGCCCCAGCGGTCGAGCATGGTGAGCACCTCGCCCTCGAACCGCTTCTGCTTCTCGGGCGTGTCCTCGGCCCCGCGGCTCTTCGACTCGTGGTGAATCAAACGGGCGAAGGGCGTCCAGACGATCCGGTAGCCGGCCCGGCGGATCTTCAGGCAGAGGTCGACGTCGTTGAAGGCGACCTTCAGGGCGACCGCGTCGAAGCCGCCGACCTGCCTGAACACGTCGGCCCGCATGGCGAGGCAGGCGCCCGTCACGGCCGAGACCTCGTGGGCGATCACCATGCGGCAGAAGTAGCCCGGATCCGCGTCCGGCACGCCGAGATGGCTGTGGCCGGCCACGCCCCCGATCCCCAGCACGATGCCGCCGTGCTGGATGGTCCGGTCCGGATAGAGGAGCTTCGCCCCGACCGCGCCGATCTCCGGCCGGACCGCGTGGCGGACCATCTCGGTGAGCCAGTCCGGCTCCAGCACCTCGATGTCGTTGTTGAGGAACAGCAGCACCGGCCCGGTGGCGGCCGCCGCACCCCGGTTGGAGAGATCGGAGAAATTGAACGCCCCCGGCACCGGTACGACGCGCACCCGCGGATCGTCGCGGTAGCGGGCGAACAGGGCAGCGGTCTCGGGCTCGCGGCTATCGTTGTCGAGGATGATCACCTCGATATCGGGGTAATCGGTCGCGGTCAGCAATCCGTCGAGGGTCACCGACAGGATCTCGGCGCGGTCGCGGGTCGGGATGATCGCCGAGACCCGGGGCGGCGGCGCCGGCAGGGGCCGGATCAGGCGGTTGAAGCCGTTGGGGCCGGGCTCCGCCCGCCCGCCCCATGGGGCCACGACCTCCTCCAGGGCGCGCAGGCGCGCGGCCTCGGCCCGGGCGAGCGACCGGTCCGAGAAGGTGCCGGAGCCTTGCGCGGCGCGCCAATGGTAGAGCACCCGTGGGATGTGGCGGATGCGGGCGGGGTCGAGGCCGTCGGTCAGCCGGAGCAGCAGGTCGTGGTCCTGGCTGCCCTCGAAGCCGGGGCGCAGGCCGCCGACGGCGCGCAAGGCTTCGGTCCGCACCACCGTGAGATGGTTGATGTAGTTCTGCGCGTAGAGCAGCTCGCGGTCGAAGCCCGCCTTGAAATGCGGGTCGAAGCGGCGGCCGCGCCCATCGATCTTGTCCTCGTCGCTGTAGATCAGCACGAGGTCCGGGTCTTGACGCAGCGCCCGGGCGACCTCGTAGAACGCGTCCACGGTGAGCACGTCGTCGTGGTCCATGAAGGCGCAGACCGCGCCCCGGGCGAGGCCCAGTGCATCGTTGGTCGCCCGGGCGATGTGGCCGTTCTCAAGCCGGGTCAGGACGCGGATGCGCGGATCGGCCTCGGCCGCCTGGGTGAGAATCTTCGGGATCGCGGGGCGCGTCGAGGCATCGTCGACGACGCAGAGTTCCCAGTGGGGATAGAGCTGCGCGTCGAGCGAGGCGAGGGCGGCCCTGAGCACCTTCGGGTCGGGATCGTGGACCGGCATCAGCACGGAGATCAGCGGCGGATCGGCCCAGGCGGCGATCTCGGCGGCGATCCCGTCCCGCTCGGGCCGGCGCAGGGTGTGGGTGCCGAGCCACGCCTCGTAGCCCGTCACCCGCCGGTGGCGCAGGGCGCGGCCGAGGAAGCCCCGGGCCCGGACCTTCTTGCCGAGGACGCGCCAATAGAGGGCCTGCGCGGTCAGGGCCGGCTCGCGCAGGAGGCCGCGCCCGGCCAGGATCGGCCGGACGAGGCGGCGCAGGGCGATCCGGCGCAGCCGGGCCGGCACCCGTCCGGACGGGTCGGCGACGCGGAGTTCGACGACGTCCTCGGGCAGGCGGCCGATCCACGCGAAGGCGCCCCCGCCCCGCGCCTCCTGCGGCAAGAGCGAGCCCGGGCGCCCGTCAGCACCGACGAAGCTGATATCCGGGACGGTGTCGCGGCCCTCGGCCGGATCGTTCGCCAGGATGATCTCGACCCAGCGTCCCGCGAGCCCCGGCAGCGCCACGCGCAAGCCGTCCGCCGTCACCCGCGCCGACAGGGGACGGGGCTTACGCCCGAATCCGGTGACCTGCGCGGGCGGCAGACGGGAGGCGGGCATCTCGGAGCCCGATGCGGAGGCCATCAGCGCTGACTCTCGTCGGCCGCAGCGACGATCCCGCCCCCCGCGGATCCGAGTTCGTGGGTCGAATCACCCTGATCGTGGTCGAAGATGCAGCGCATGTCTCGAAGCATGAGGCGGCGGGCCGGCGCCCTGCGGCGCGGCCGGATGCCGGGCGGCAGGGGCATAGCGCATTTTGCCGAACCCGTGCACCTCGCACGGACCGGCCATGCGCGGCGTCTTCCAGCAGCGTCTTCCAAAAGACAGGTTCCGCTTGCGCCCCGGCCGGGCAGGGGCTATAGGCCCCGCCCACCGGAGCCCACACGGCTCCGGCCCGGGCGCATCGCTCAGCGGGAGGGCACTCCCTTGACAGGGGTGTCGGCACTCCTCATGAGCAGCCGAGAAGTCCGGGCTTTCTCGATGGCTTCCAGGTTCGATGAACCTGATCGCGGTCGATCAGGAGACGTAGCACAGCGGTAGTGCATTCCCTTGACATGGGAAAGGTCACAGGTTCGATCCCTGTCGTCTCCACCATTCGCCAGACGGTCGATCCGGCCGCGGCGCCTTGGTCCCAGGCTCGGCGAGCCTGACACGGGTTCAGCGAGCCGCAGCCGAAGGTTCGTAGGGCCGTCATGACCGACGAGCGCAGGCACTGGTTCTACGACAGCCGATTGCTCGTCTGCGCCTTCTGCCTGCTGCTGTTCGTTGCGATCTTCTGGCAGGTCAGCCGGTTCGAGGGCTTCCAGCCGATCTTCACCTGCGAATCCAAGAACGACATCGATCGCCTGCTGCTGACGACCGGGATGGATGCCTGCATGGGCAACGCCCATTCGCAGGACGACAAGGAGCGCTGCATGCGCACCGTCTATGTCCTCGCCTGCATGAAGGAGCGGTGGCGCTGACGGGCTCCGGGGCGGTCACCGCGCTGACCGGCCCGACCCACGCCGACCGCTGCCTGCGCCCGGAGATCGTCGTCCCGCCGGTCGCCCTCGAAATCATGATCCCCGTTCTGCCGCTGATGCACATTGCCAGGGCTGAGCGCGCGGCGTCGTGCGGAAACCCTGCACAGGCTCACGAACGCGCCAACATTCGCGTCGGATCGCCCCTGTTTTAACCCTTCGTTAACCATTTTTACCAGTTTAGTTGGATCAGATCCGGCCGATAGGGAGCAGAAGGTCCGTGAGCGAGCTGCAGAGGCTTCTGAACGACCCGCGCTTCCGGCCCGCGGAGAGACTCAAGCAGGAACTCGGCGCCGCGGCCGAAGCCGGACTCGGCAGCGTCCTGCGGGTCGTCTCGTCGATGCAGGATCCGGTCGAACTCCCGACGCCGGATCCGGCGCTGCAGGAATGGGACGGGCTGATCCACAGGGTCCAGGCCGCAGCCCGACAGGCGCGCGTGGTCGAGGCGCAGGCCCGGGAGCGGGAGGAGCGCATCGAGCACGTGCTGGAGCGGGTCCGGGAGGACATCAACGCCTCCAACGAGCGGGCCCGCATCGCGGAGATGCAGGCTCGCGACGTCCAGGTGCGCGCCGAGGCCCAGGTCATCGCCGCCGAGGAGCGTGCCAAGGCGGCCGAGGCCCGTGCCCGCGCCGCCGAGGAGCGCGCCCGGCACGCCGAGGAATGGCTCGGGCGCGTCCAGGAAGCGATCCTGTCCGAATTCTCCGACATGACCGACCAGGCCGCGGCATGAGCGGCGCGGCGTTCGCGGCGCGCGCCCCGGCCGCCTTCGGAGCCGCTGACGGCCGGAGCGATCCGATCGACCGGGTCGTGGCTTTGTTCTCCGGCCCAGCCGCGGCACCGGCCCCGGAGCCCGACGACTGGTCGGCCTCCCTGACGGCCGTGCGCGGCCTCGCGACCCGGGTGCGCAACCTTCAGACGAATGCGCGGGATTCGATGCGAGAAGCCCAGCGCTCGGTGCGGGAAGCGGAGGCGGCCGCGCGTGCCGCCGAGGATCGGGCGCTCCATGCCGAATCCCTGCTGCGCGAGGCTGTGGCCCGGGCGGAGCGCGCCGAGGCTCAGGTCCGCGCGGCGGCCGAGCGGATCGAGCGGGCGGAGGCCCAGACCGCCGAGGCGCGGGCGTGGCTGCGGCGCATGCACGAATGCATGGTCAGCGAGTTCGGCGCCCTGACCCAGGAACCGGCCCTGGCCTGATTCGGCCGGGGTCCTAGGCGAGCGCCGGAGCGGCCGCGACGTCGACCGCGTGCCGCGTCCAGGCGAAGGGATCGCCGGGGCCGTAATACACCGCGATCTCGAGCTGCAGGATCCGGATGCAGGCCTCGGACAGGTCCGGCAGCAGGTTGCGGCCCTGACCGTCGAGGACCGACGTGAGCGCGGGGAGCGGCCGGCCCTCCCGGTAGGTGACGAGCACCTGCGCCTCGGCATACGGGTCGAGCGGATCGATGCAGTAACGCGCCGTCATCCGAGCCCTCCTCGCGCCAGCCGCGAGGGTCGCCGGTAATACGACTCTGTAACATGCTGATGAAGCCGCCCACCCGGATCGCGGGGTGGACCGCCGCCGGGCGGGGTCGTCCCGCGTCCCGCGGCCCCCGGTCTCCGCAATGCGATCGATCGCCTTAAGCCCGCGCATACGCCCGCCGGGGCAGGGTGGCCGGATCGGTTCGCACTCCGCTGGCAGGATCGCCGTGACGCTCAGCATCGTCCTCAGTACGGCGCTTCCGCTCCTCACGGGGGTGGTGGCCCTGCTCTGGGCCGGATGGGTGGCGCCGGAGCGGGAGACGCTGCCCGACCTGTCCCGCCCCCGCGATCCCCGGACCTGGTGAGGGCGGCCGGCGCCGTTAAGGCCATGTTTACCCTGCCGCCACCCCGCCGCGTGGGGGCGAAACCCTCCGGGGGCGCGACTGGTTTTGAGGCATGACCCAGTTCACGCTTGTGGCTCCGGCTCAGCCGCTGCCCGCCGGACACGCGCGGAAACCCGCCGCGGCCCATCGCTTGGGGCGCCGGAGCGCCACGCTCGAGCGGCTCGCCCGCGAACTCGATCGGCCGGTCGAGACCTTCTTCACCGATGCGGTCGCGAACACCGAATCCCCGGGCGCGGAATCCCTGGACGCGGATGCCAGCGAGCTCCTGGCCCTGGTGCGCCACTGGCTGGCGATCGAGGATGGCCAGGCGCGCCGCCGCGTCCTCAGCCTCGCCCGCCAGGAGGCCGAGCGATCCGGCTTCCGGGCCTGCGCCTGAGCACGCGCGTCATCCCGAAAGGTGGTCTGCGGCTTTCGGGGGCACCCGGCCCTGCGCTATGACCCACGGGATGCCCCTGGGCGGGGGGCCGACTCGGGGAGGCTTCACGATGGATCTCGGCTTGAGCGGGCGCCGGGCGCTCGTCTGCGCGGCGAGCAGGGGGCTGGGCCGGGGCTGCGCCCTGGCGCTCGCCCGGGAGGGCGTCGCGGTGACGATCACCGCCCGGACCGCGGAGACTCTGGAGCGGACCGCCGACGAGATCCGCCGGGAGACCGGCGCCACCGTCACCGTCGTGGCGGGCGACATCGCCACCGAGGCCGGCCGGGCCGCAGCGCTGGCCGCCTGCCCGGAGCCCGACATCCTGGTCAACAACGCCGGCGGCCCGCCCCCCGGCGATTTTCGCGACTGGGACCGGGATGCCTGGATCCGGGCGCTCGACGCCAACATGCTAGCGCCGATCGCGCTCATCAAGGCGACGGTCGACGGGATGATCGACCGGAAGTTCGGCCGGATCGTCAACATCACCTCGTCGTCCGTGAAGGCGCCGATCGCGCATCTCGGCCTGTCGAACGGCGCCCGCGGGGGGCTGACCGGCTTCGTGGCGGGCCTCGCCCGGCAGGTCGTGCGGCACGGGGTGACGATCAACAACCTGCTGCCCGGCCCGTTCGACACCGACCGGATCCGCGGCAACGCCGGGGCGCTCGCCGCCAAGGCCGGCCTCAGCGTGGAGGCGTTCCTCGAAGCCCGCGCCCGGGAGAATCCCGCCGGCCGCTTCGGCGATCCCGACGAGTTCGGGGCGGCCTGCGCGTTCCTGTGCAGCCGGCACGCCGGGTTCATCACCGGCCAGAACCTGCTGATGGATGGCGGCGCCTATCCGGGCACGCTCTGAGGTGACCCGGGCGTTCGGGTTTCCCAAGGGCGAGCCCTTGGGCGGGTTCTCAGGGCAGAGCCCTGAGATCTCTGGTCGGCACAACACGCGGTGAGGACCATGAGCGTACGCGACACCCTCGAGGAGCGTCTGGCGCGGATCCGGACGGGGGACCCGGCGGTGTTCACCCGCCTCTACCCGGATTCCGCCCGGGCGGCGGCGGACGCGGCCGATGCCCGCCGCCGGGACGGGCTGTCCCTCGGGCCGCTCGACGGCGCGATCGTGTCGATCAAGGACCTGTTCGACGTGGCGGGCGAGACCACCACGGCCGGTTCGGTCCTACTCGCGGGGGCGCCCCCGGCCGCGTCCGACGCCCCGGTGGTCGCCCGCCTGCGCCGGGCCGGGGCGGTGATCCTGGCCAAGACCAACATGTCGGAATTCGCCTTCTCGGGCCTCGGGCTCAACCCGCATTACGGCACCCCCGGCAACGCCGCCGATCCGGCCCGCATCCCGGGGGGCTCGTCCGCCGGGGCCGGGGTCTCGGTGGGGCAGGGGACGAGCGACGTCTCGATCGGCTCCGACACCGGCGGCTCGGTGCGGATCCCGGCCTCCCTGAACGGCGTGGTCGGGTTCAAGCCGACCGCCCGGCGGGTGCCCCTGGCCGGCGCCTTTCCGCTCTCCTACGCCCTCGATTCCCTCGGCCCCCTGGCCCGGACTGTGGCCGACTGCGCCGCCGCCGACGCCGTGATGGCGGGCGAAGAGCCCGCGCCGCTCGACGCCTTTCCCGTCGCGGGCCTGCGGATCGGCGTGCCCCGGGGCCTGCTGTTCACCGAGACCGAGCCGCTGGTGGCCGAGGCGTTCGAGCGGGCGCTGGCGCGACTCTCGGCGACGGGCGCCCGGGTGATCGACCATCCGATCGACGATCTGCTGGCCGCCATGGATGCAGCGCTGCCGGACGGGTCGCTGGCGGCGATCGAGGCCGCCGCGATCCACGCCGACTGGCTCGACGCGCAAGCCGAAAGCTACGACCCGCGGGTCCACCGCCGGATCCTCGCCGGCCGGGCGGCCCCGGCGACGCGCTACATCCGGACGTTGCGCCGCCGCGCCGAGCTGATCGCGTCCCTCGACGGGCGGCTCGCGCCCCTCGACCTGCTGGCGCTGCCGGCGACCGCCACGACGGCGCCGCTCATTGCCCCGCTGGAGGCCGACGATGCGGCCTTCCTGGCGGCCAACCGGCTGATGCTGCGCAACACGGCCTTCGGCAATTTCTTCGATCTCACCGGCCTGTCCCTGCCGATGCCGGATCTCGCCCGGCCGGCGGGGCTGATGCTGCTCGCCCGCCACGGGCAGGACCGCCGCCTGCTGGCACTCGGCGCCGGGATCGAGGCGGTGCTGGCGGGGTAGGGGGCTGGCGCGGCGACACCTCTGGACCGATCCTGCCTCTTGCAAGGGATCCGAGACGCGCGTCCACGCACACCTCCGCGGCCCCGCGCGCTGCGCCGCCGGGGGCATGGCCAAACCCTGTTGTCACCGGGGTGACGCGGGACGCCGCGAAGCCCGAACACAACGTTGTCAAAGCCGGCTTCCCGGCGTCCCGCGGACGCCTGGGCCGGTTTCGACCCCTGCGTCCGATCCTGCATCCGGTGTCCGTCACGCGGGGGGCTCGAACCTACGCTAAGACCGCTGGGTTGCGCTGTGGCACCCCGGTGGCTTCCGAGCGAGCCTTCGTCGCACGCCCTCTCGTCGTGGAGAGCGCCGTAGACCTCCACACCGCCCAGGACAGGGTCGGCCTCTGGCCTGAACGACCGTGGCATTTCCTCCGCCGGCCGCCGCCCAGCCCGAGCCGGGGGTTGTCGAGTCCCGCGCCCGGGGCTGCCGCAGCCGACGGCAGACGCGGGCACCGCCCCACCGCCGCCGGCCCGGCGGCTGACCGGACCGACGCCCCGAAGCGTCTCACGACGCGTCGCGGCGGGGTGAGAGACTTGGAGCATGAATTAGGAATTTTGTCAAGATGAAGGATTGGGTGTCCTGCGCCGCACCCGCGCCTTCATCCTGAGTGCGCCGGAGCGCAGCGGAGGCTTCGAAGGAGCCCTCCAGCCAGCCGCGCCATCCCTGAAACGCTCCTTCGAGGCCCGCGGATGCGGGCACCTCAGGATAAGGGAGTGGGTGAGACACCGCGCATTGCCGACCGCCCCACCATAGTGCACCTTACGGCTGTCCCCCGGCTCGGCCCAATGCGCCGTCCGCCCGGGACCCCGGGACCGCCCGCGTCGCCCCGCGATCCCAAGCGCCACAGGGAGCCGTCGCATGAACGCAGCCTCACCCTCGCTCGTCGCGGACAACCACGAAGAGTCCGATCTCGCCGCCGAGATCCGAGCCATGCGGGTCGATCTCGCGGCCGCCTACCGGCTGATCCACCGGCTGGGGCTCGACGACAGCATCTACACCCACATCTCGGCGCGGCTGCCGGGGGGCGGGCACCGGTTCCTCATCAACCCCTACGGGATGCGCTTCGAGGAGGTGACGCCCGAAAACCTCGTCACCGTCGATCTCGACGGGCGGGTGATCGAGGATCCGATGGGGCTCGGCATCAACCCGGCCGGGTTCACGATCCACAGCGCCATCCACGCCGCCCGCCACGACGCGATCTGCGTGCTCCACACCCACACGGTGGCGGGCGTCGCGGTGTCCTGCCAGGAGGAGGGGCTGCTCGCCCTCAATCAGTGGTCGATGCAGTTCGCCGGCCGCGTCGCCTACCACGCCTATGAGGGCATCGCCCTCGACCTCGACGAGCGCCAGCGCCTCGTGGCCGATCTCGGCGACAAGCCCGTCATGGTGTTGCGCAACCACGGGCTGCTGACCTGCGGGCGCACCGTCGGCGAGGCGTTCCGGCTGATGCACAACATGGAGCGCTCGTGCCGGGCACAGCTCGCGATCCAGGCCGCGGGCGCGCCGGTGATCCGGCCCTCCGCCGCCGTCGCGGCCAAGACCGCCGGGCAATACGCCGCCGGCTACGACCGCGTCGTGGTCCAGGGCGCGCCCGACAACGAATGGGCCGCGTTCAAGCGGATGCTGGCGCGCACCGATCCGGATTTTTTCGCACAGGGCTAAGACCGAACCGCGATGAGCCCGACTCATCGCGGTTCGCCCGCGCGACGGTGCGGCGGCGGTCGTCCGCCGGGCGCGATGATCCCGACCCTGGGTCGGGATCATCGCAACGTGGTATAAGCGTCAGGCCGCCAGGGCGGATTGCGTGTCGCGGCCGTGGGCCTGATCCATGATCGCGCCGATCCGCTCGCCGACCGCGATCGCGATCGCCACCGAGGCCGGACCCTCCAGGCCCTGCTGGCAGATCCGGCTGAGCACGTCGGTCACCCGCTGCTCCATCACGCCGAGGATCGCGGCGGCGGCCTGGGGCTGCGCGCCGCGGAGCACGGCCGCGAGGTCGCAATAGGCATCGTTGAGCAGCTGGAGCGTCAGGCGCTCGACCGCTTGCTCGTCCGCCTCCGTGAGAACACGCATCCCGGGACACTCCCCCTCGTCGTCGGCAGACTCCTCCGGGAGCCGTTAACAACGCGTAAAGACGCCGGAGGCCGGGGAGGGATCGGCTAACCATCCGCCCGGCGCATGGGCTATCGCGTCACCCCACGGCGGCATCCCGGAACTTGGCGGGCCCCCGATCGGTCAAACGGGGGAGAGACCTCCACACGGAAGCCCGATCATGCGCAGCCTCATCCTCGCCGGCCTCGGCCTGTCGGCCGCCCTCGCCACCCCCGCCCTGGCCCAGGTCCAGCAGACCAATCCCAACGCCGCCAACCAGTCCATGGAGTCGAGCAGCCAGCTGCGCGGCCTGCGGCAGGAGCAGACCACCCAGTCCGACATGCTGCGCATGGACATCCAGCGGAACCAGGCCGCGACGCCGGCCCCGAACACCGGCCCGAACGCGCTTCCCCCCGGCGCCGGGACGGGCGTGATCGGGCGCTGAGCCCAGCGCGGGACAAGGTCCGGCACCGGACGCAGTCCGGCACCAGGGCTCCGCCCTGGACCCGCGACAGGGCTCGACCCTTTCGAAACCAGGACAGGGTGCTCAGACGTCCGGCAGGCGCCGCCCCTTCACCACCACCCGCGGCCAGCGCTCCAGGCCGATCGGCATCAGCACGGCGATCTGCGGCGGCACCTCGGCCTCGCCCAGGAGGCTCCGGAGCGAGGTCCGGCAGGCCTCCTCCAGCTCGGCCCGGCTGCGCGCGCCCGACGTCTTGATGTCGGCGATCAGGAGCGCCGCGATCTCCTGGGCAAAGGCGTCCTCGTCCGACATGTCGGTCTCGCGCTCCAAGCCTGAGCCATATAGTCCCTCGCAGAACATCCGGGTATCGGTACAGAATTGCGCCCCCACGGATTCGTTGTGGATACTTGCCGATCGGGCGCCCGGCACCGCCGAACACGCGCCGCGGGTCCATGCCGCGGTGCCGCGTTTCAGGTCAGATCTGCCGAAACCCGCGGGGTTCAGGTAACGATTCAGTCATATGTTCTGATCTACTGGTCTTAATCGACACGTTGGCGTGGATTTACAGATGGTTCGGTTGGGCCACCTCCATGCGTGGCTTCGGTCGGCCCGGACGTGGAGCACGCTGGGCGTGCTGGCCCCGGTCGGCATGGTCGCGGTCACCGGGCTGATGCTGGCCGACCTGCGCCGGGACGCCTGGGACCGGACCGAGCAGACCTCCCGGAACCTCCTCCAGGTCCTGGAGCGCGACATCGCGCGCAACGCCGAGCTCTACGACCTCTCGCTCCAGGCGACCGTGGAGAACCTCGCGGCGCCCGGCCTCGCGCAGGCCGATCCCCAGATGCGCCAGCTCATCCTGTTCGACCGCGCCGCGACCGCCCGCGACCTGGGCGTGATGCTGGTGATCGACGCGCAGGGCAACGTCACCGACGACATCGGGGCGGTGCCGCCGCGGGCGGGCAACTACGCGGACCGCGAATACTTCAAGAACCATCAGGCGCATGACGGGCTGGGCCTCCAGGTCGGCCGCCCGATCGTCTCGCGCCTGACCGGCGAGCGGATGCTGCCGTTCAGCCGGCGCATCAACCGGCCCGACGGGCGTTTCGGCGGCGTGGTCCTGGGCACCGTGAAGCTGTCCTACTTCGAGCACCTGTTCCGCGAGATCGACCTCGGCCCCGGCGGCGCGATCAACCTGTACGGCGCGGACGGCACCCGCATCATGCGCTACCCGTTCAGGGAGGCCGACATCGGGGCGAACATCGCGCAGGCCCCGACCTTCCGGCGCTTCGTGCGCGACCGCCAGGGCAGCTTCGTCGGCACCTCCGCGCGCGACGGGGTCGAGCGGTTCTACACCTTCGCGCCGATCGGGACGCTTCCGCTGATCCTGAACGTCGCCCTGTCGACCCGGGACGTGGAGGCGGCGTGGCTCACGAAGGCCGTCACCATCGGCGGCATCACGCTGGTCCTGTGCGGCCTCACGGTCGTGCTCTCGCTGCTGTTCGGGCGCGAGCTGCGCCGCCGGGAGGCGATGCAGGAGGAGCTGGCCGCCCTGTCGCGCACCGACGCCCTGACCGGCCTGCCGAACCGCCGCTGGTTCGAGGACCGGTTCGCCCAGGCGATCGAGACCGCCCGCCGCGACGGCCGGCCGCTGTCGCTGCTGATCGTCGATGCGGATCACTTCAAGCGCTACAACGACCGCTACGGGCACCCGGTGGGGGACGCGATCCTGAAGGCGCTCGCCCGCCGCCTCGCCGCGAGCGTGCACCGGCCGGAGGATCTCGTCAGCCGCATCGGCGGCGAGGAATTCGCCTTCCTGCTGCCGGAGACCGACGGCGCGGGCGCCGCGCGCATCGCCGACAAGGTCCATGCCGAGGTCGCCGCGCTGACGGTTCCGTCCGCGGGGATCGGGGCGGGGTCCGTGACGGTCAGCATCGGGCTCGCCTGGGCGGGGCCGGGGGGCGGCGCGGACCTGCCGGACCTGTATCGCCGGGCCGACGAAGCCCTCTACGCGGCCAAGGAGGGCGGCCGCAACCAGACCCGCATCGCCGCCGCGCAGGCCCCCGCGCCCCAGCGGAGCAGCCTGCAGCTGGTCGGACGCGCCTGAACGGGGGCGGGATCGTGCGGGAGGAGGGGGCCCGTTAGCGGCCGAGCCGGGCCATCACGCGCGGGCCGTACACGTCCCAGACGATGTGGGCGACATAGGCGGCCTGGAAGGTGACGATCACCTCCCAGTCGCGATGCAGCACCTTCGCCAGGGTCCGATCGTGGAGCGCGCCTTCGACGCCCATGGCGACCGCCAGGATCGTGCTGATGGCGAAGACGCCGAACCAAGAGAACTGACGGGCGACGGCAACGCCCAAAGCCGCGACCAGAATGTAGAGCATGCGGCCACCGGATTGCCGATACGGTGCGCTTACGTAGACCGATCTGTTAAAGCTTAGCAAGCTTTCACAATATTGCGCCGCAGCATCATGACGGCATCAGGTCAACCAGGCTGTACGTGACCGCAGTGATAATCATGGTCCAGACAAGCAGAAAACACGTCCGGAACGAGAAAGCGGCCTGCACGGGCAAACTCTCGTACCAGTTCCGGACCCGGCGAAACAATCTCGATATTGGACTATGCCACGCTCTGTCGATCATTGGCGCAAACTCGAAGGCAGCGCTGACGTAACAAAGTGTTTCCGGCAGCGTCAGCCAATATCAACACTATCGTCCTGACTGCCGGATGAATGCGACATTTCGCACACAGATCGGGGGTTCCGATCCGCCGCCGGCGCGGCTGCGGCGGGCCGGGGAGAGGATTAGGCTCCCGGCGCACTGCGCGGGCGGGGGTCGGGACGGACCACCACACGATGTGGTGAGCCCGGTCGAACAGGCGCTCAGCGGCCGGTGAAGACCGGCTTTCTCTTCTCGTTGAAGGCGCGGATGCCCTCCCGCCGGTCTTCGGTCGGGACCATGCGGTTGTAGGCTTCGATCTCGAACAGCATGCCGTCGGCGAGCGCCAGGGACAGGCCATGGTGCAGGGCATGCTTGGCCTGGCGGATGGCGATCGGCGCGTTCGCCGCGATGGTGGCGGCCGTGTCGAGGGCCTCGGCGCGGAGCCGCCCGCCGTCGCAGACCCGGTTGACCATGCCCCAGGCCGCCGCCTCCTGGGCCGACCAGGGGCGGCCGGACAGGAGGAGTTCCTTGGCCCGCCGCTCCCCCACCGCGCGCGGCAGGGTCTGCGTGCCGCCCACCCCCGGCATGATGCCGAGCGTCACCTCCGGCAGCGCGAACCGGGCGTGCCGGGCCGCGTAGATGAAGTCGCAGGCGAGCGCGATCTCGCAGCCGCCGCCATAGGCCGCCCCGTTCACCGCCGCGATGACCGGGATCGGGCACTCGACGAGGGCGCGGATGCCGCGCTCGAACACGCGGTGCTGGTCCTGCCAGGCCGCGTCGGTCATGCCGTTGCGCTCCTTGAGGTCGCCGCCGGCGCAGAAGGCCGTCTCACCGGCCCCGGTCAGCACGATCGCGCGACACCGGCCGGGCTCGGCGATGAGCCCGTCGAACAGCGTGAACAGGTCGCGGCCCATCTGGGTGTTCATGGCGTTCGCGGCCCCGGGCCGGGCCAGGGTCACGAGGAGCACGTCGGCGTGGGGCCGTTCGGTCGTCAGGGTGGCGTAGGTCTCGTGCAGGGATGCGTCGGTCATGGATGCCTCGGTCGGACCATCGATCGGACGGGATGCCGTTATGCGCCCCGCGCCCCGGGATCGGCCAGGGCATGACCGGGCGGGCGCCGTCCGGCCGCGGCGGCAGGCCGACCAGCGCCAGCAACCGCTCCGTTCCGGATCGGATGATCGCGAGCGCCGCGCCCACCTCCCGGGCAGACGACCGGATACACACGGGGATCGACCCGCCGCGCAGAAAACCCGGATGTGAACAGCGTTGGGCCGTGGGGGAGGGGGAAACGCGATCAGGGTCGGTTCGGCGGGGGCTGTGTGACGGCGGTCGTGTACCGGGCCAGATCGGGCTCCCCGGTGCGCCCGCCGGAGAGCTTGGCGCCCAGCCGACGCAAAGCGGGCTGGCTCGCGAGCCTCAGCGCGCCGTGCAGCAGGCCGATGCCGAGCCGGGTGCGCGGGTTCATCAGCTTCGGTGCGATCTTCGGGACGCCCTGCCCCTTCTCGACGAACGGACGCAGGGCGTGCTCGTAGTCCGCGAAGGCAGCCGCGACGTCGTCCGTCCGCGCCAGCGCGCCGGCCAGAACCGTGGCGCCGGTGACCGCCAGCGTCGTGCCGATGCCGGCGAGCGGCGTCGCGCACCACGCGGCATCGCCGGTCAGTACGACGCGCCCGGACGACCAGCGCTTCATCCGCACCTGCCGCAGGACGTCGACGTAGAAGTCGTCCGTCGTCTCCAGGCCGGCGAGGACGCGCTTGGCCTGCCATCCGGCATCCGCGAACCGGTCGCGCAGGTAGGCCTTCTGCCGGGCGGCGTCCCAATCCTGCTCCCCGCCCGGCGGCTGGCGCAGCATCAGCATCGCGCGGGTGGTGCCGTGCCGGTCCGGCCTCAGCGAGATGCCGCGTCCGCCCGTGGCGTTGAACCAGCGCCAGTCCCGGTCGTCGTCGGGCGTCCTCGGAATCGTGAAATACGCGATGGTCAGGCCCATCCACCGCGGCACGTTCTCCCCCGGGAAGACCCGTTCGCGGGTGGCCGAGCCCACCCCCTCGGCGACGATCACCGCGTCGTAGCGCGCGACGGCGCCGCTGGCGAAGCCGACGCGCACGCCGTCGCCCTCCTCGTCGAGGCGCACCAAGTGGTCGCCGAAGCGATACAGCGCCCGCTCCCGGGCCGGCGCGTAGAGGAGGCGCGCGAGGTCGCCGCGCAGGATCTCCATCTCGGCGGTCGGGCCGTCGCCCGTGGCCCGGTCGAGGCCGAACCGTGCGACGGCGCGGCCGCGCCCATCGACCCAGGCGGTGCCCTCCTCGCCGGTCCCGGCCTCGAGGGCGGCCCGCTCCAGGCCCATGTGGCGCAGCGCCTCGCGCCCGACGCCGCGGACATCGACGTTCTGCCCCCCGTCCCGGAACGCGGCGGCACGCTCGACCACGGTGACGTCGAAGCCGTGCCGGCCGAGCCACCACGCGGCGGTGTTGCCGGCGATGCTCGCGCCGGTGATCAGGATGCGACGGGCCATGCGGGACTCAAACCCTTTGGCTGACGCAACACGGCTGCGGGAAACGGGTTGCTTCGGTCCAGGACGCGGGGCCGCCCATCCCGGTCGAGCCCGGTCCCGCCGTGCAACCCGGGCGCGCGGAAAGCCGGCGCGAACGCCTCCCGGGTTTCGCTCCAGGGCGCGCTTGAAGGCTCGCTGCGCGGCTCGTCCCCGGACGGGATCGCCACCCTCTGGGACAAGCTCAGCGTCGGCGCCGCCCTCCGGACCGCATCCCGGCCTATCGGCCAGGACCCGCCTGGGCCGGACGATTGAGCCTGCCCGCAGTCGCGCCGTCCACACCCAGGCACCAATGCTGCGCCGCGAGTTCGCACCGCAGGTCGTCGCGCTGGGCGTCGACCAGATCGGGCAGGATGTCGTGGCCCTCCGCATCCTTGGCGGCGAGGAGACGGATGCCGGACGCGTCGATGGTGAACGCGACCAGCACCTCGCGCTCCGCGAAGGGATCGTGCGGATCCAGGCAGTTATGCGTGAACATCGGAGCCTGCGGCAGGCCGGTCGCGCCGGCGTGGGGCGTGCCCTAGGCGGATGGTATGACGGCCGGATGACCTCTGGTCCCGCGCCGCGAGACCGATCCGGTGTCCCGGTGATGGCCCTCGGCGCACCGGCTCCGAAGCGGACCGGCGGCTTTCGGCCGGCCTCGCGCGTTCGTCGCGGGTCGGATGGCGGGCCGAGCCGACAGCGCGAAGGCCTGCGCCGGCTGACCGTTGCGGGAATCCGGAAATCGCCCTATCGGCGGCGATGCCCGGCCGATCCCCCCGCACCGTCACGTCCGACAGCCTGTTCGACGAGATCAGCGGTCGGCTCCCGCTGTTCGACGACCTGCCCACGGACGTGATTGAGCATCTCACGGCGTCGGGCTTCGGCCGTGGTTTCCTGACGGCCTCCCTGCGGGCGCGCCTGCGCAAGGCCGGGTACCGGGATCTCGGCCATCTGGCTCAGACGTCCCCGGATGCGATCGCCAGCATCCGGAAGTTCGGCCCGATCCGCCTCGAACGCGTCCGGACGTTCCTCCTCAACGCGATCGCGCGGTGGCTGCCGGGCGCCCGCGCGGTGCATGCGCCCGGGGCCACGGGCGCGCGCAGGCTCGGACGATTGGCCGACATGCCGGTCGAACATCTGCCTCTGGATGCCGACGCCATCGCGGCGCTGGGCTTTGCCGGAGGGTCCTGCGCGGAGATGGCCGGCCGTTCACGCCTCGCCCTTCTCGCGACGGGCGCCGTGACGTCCCGCGATGTGGATCGCATCGTCACGACGCTCGCCCGCGTCCTGGGCGGGGACAGGACGGATGCGTCCCGGTCCGCACAGGCGGCCATGGACGCACCGCCGACGGAGCCGCAGGCAACCGCGGCCCATCGCGCCGCGCTGCTCGCGAAGCAGGATCGTGAATGGGAGGAGGCTGCTCCGGCCAGAGGTTAGCGCGCGCGACGCGGCGGCGGCGGCGCGCCAATCGGGACAAGACCGCCTAGCAAGACCATGACGATGTGGCCTGAGCAGAGTTGGGTCGGCACGCCGACGCATCCTCCGCTTAGATCCTTGGCCGGTCGCAGGTTTTCATCGTAAAACCGGCGGCCACTTCTGCGAAACCTGCTTAGGCGCGGGGCCAACGACAGGGTGCGGGCGAGGCCCGCGGAACGGAGATCGCGGTGCAGCAGCCCCCATCGGCCTCGGCGACGGTGTTTCACATGATCCCGGGCGGGCCACGGCCGGTCGCCCCCTTCAGCCACGCGGTCGAGGCCGACGGCTTCGTGTTCGTGACGGGACAGATGCCCGATACGCCGGCCAGCCCCGGCATCCTGCCCGACGGGATCGACGCGCAGACCCGCAACGTGATGGCCAATCTCGAGACGGTCCTGGCCGGCCTCGGCCTCGGCCTCGCGGACGTCGTCGTCGCCCGGGCCTTCCTGACGGAGTTCAAGCGGGACTACGCGACGTTCAACGAGACCTACAAGTCCTTCTTCCCGCCCGATCGGCTGCCGGCGCGAACCTGCGTGGGCACGACAGGTCTCGCCTACGACGCCCTGGTGGAGATCGACCTGATCGCCCGTCGTGGCACCGCACCGGCTCCCGCATCGAACCCGCGTAAGGACTGAGCCGCGCGCTGGCCGCGGCGCGAACCCGCATCGCATGGTGTTCCAGCACTTCGCCCTGTGGCCGCACCTGACGGTGCTCGGCAACGTGACCGCGGCGCCCGTCCACGTCCTGGGACGTCCGAGGCGGAGGGCCGGCGCATCCTGGCGCGGGTGGGCCTGGCCGAGAAGGCCGACCTGTACCCGCACACGTTGTCCGGCGGCCAGAAGCAGCGCGTCGCGATCAGCCGCGCCCTCGCGATGCGGCCGCGGGTCATCCTGTTCGACGAACCGACCAGCGCCCTCGAGCCCGAGATGGTCGGGGAGGTGCTCGGCGTCATCCGGGGCCTCGCGCGGGAGGGACTGACCATGGTGATGGTGACCCACGCGATGAGCTTCGCCCGCGACGTAGCCGACACGATCGTGTTCATGGAGGGGGGCTGCATCCGGGAGGTCGCGACCCCGCACGACGTCTTCACCGCGCCCCGGACCGACCGGGCCAAGGGCTTCATCCTTCGCGGGTCATCGACACCCTAGAGCCGTGACCGATTGCAACGCGATCGGGCCCGGCTCTAGTCTCCCGCCGATGAACACACCCCGCAGCAAGCTCCCCACGCGGTTCGGCCGGCTGCCGAAGCAGGTCGGCCACACGCCGGACGGGCGCTTCGAATCGGGGCTCGCGAACGACGATTTCGTCCTGGCGATCGGCCGGATCGTCACGTTTTTCCCGCTGCTCGAGCGCAGCATGAGCGAGGTCATGTCCGAGCTTATCGGCGGCTATGACGCGCCTGTGCGGCAGATCTTCTATAGCATCACCGATCAGCAGGCCCGCATCAATGTCATGCGCTCCTTGTTGGAAGAGGCGCAGGTCAACCAGGGCCGGGGCGTGACTTGGGATTTCATCATCGATGATTTCGCGGCCATCAGCGAAAGCCGCAGCGAATACGTGCAGGGGATCTGGTGGACCCACGAAACGGGGCGGATCTTCCTTGAATCGCCCAACCCATCGTCGAGCAGCGTGTTCAGCAAGCGTGAAATCAATTTGAACGAACTCAATACTGTGATCGATAAGATGAACGATCTTGCAAGCCGATTGCATGACGTCATCATCGAGCGTCTCGAGAAACTGGCAGCCCGGCATCGAGCCGACGGCCAAAGGCCTTAGCCAACCGCCTGAGCGCGCGAACCAAGCCCTCAAGACCAAGCTTTGTTTCGGGTCATCTTGCTTCAGCAATGCCGGATGGCAGCCAGGACGAATATCACGAAGCGCACCGTGGAGGCGGCCGAACCCCAGGGTCGCTTCTATTTCCTGTGGTGCGATGAGATCCCGGGCTTTGGCCTGCGCGTCTTCACCTCCGGGCGGCGCAGCTACCTCGTGCCGTATCGGTCAGCCGGGCGGCCCCGCCACGTCACGATCGGGCTACGCAGCGCTCTGATAGCCAAAGAGGCCCGGCGTTTTGCGACCAGTTGCGGGCGCGGTCGGGATGCGCACGAAGCCGGGCGAGCGGCGATGATACGGCCGCCCGGCCAGCAGCCTGCGGAGGCCTGCGCTCGACGCGGATGAGGAAGGGCATGGACTGCGTCTGCGCGGACCGGGAACGTGTCTTGCAGTTCGATCCGGCGCCCTCCTCGCACGCGACGTCCGGAGTTCGAAACCATGCTGCGACGAACCTTCCTCGGCGGTGCGGCGGCGGCCAGCGCCGTGCCTTTCCTGCCGGCGCGCCCGGCGATCGCTCAGGGTAGCCGCGCCAGCGTACTGCGCTTCGTCCCGCAATCCGACCTGACCATCGTCGATCCGGTGACGACCACCGCCTACATCACCCGCCATCACGCGCTCATGGTCTTCGACCAGCTCTACGGCCTCGACGCGCAGTTGAGGCCGCAGCCTCAGATGGTCGAGGGCCATAACGTCGAGGCTGACGGTTTGATCTGGACCTTCCGCCTCCGGGAGGGGCTGAGGTTCCACGACGGCGAGGCCGTGCGCGGCCGCGACTGCATCGCGTCGATCAGGCGCTGGGCCCAGCGCGACAGCCTTGGCCAAGCGCTGATGGCTCGAACGGACACCATGCGCGAGCTGGACGACCGCAGTTTCATGATCCGCCTGAAGCGGCCCTACGGGCTGATGCTGGACACCCTTGCCAAGCTCGGCCCGCCCGCGCTGATGATCATGCCCGAGCGCCTCGCCAGCATCGACCCGGCGCAGCAAATCCCGGAGGTGATCGGCTCCGGCCCGTTCCGCTTCAACACCAAGGAGCGGCTGGTCGGCGCCCGGGTCGTCTACGACCGTAATCCTGACTATCGACCCCGCGCGAGCGGTGACGTCTCGTGGGCGGCCGGACCGAAGCGCGTCCATTTCGAGCGGGTCGAGTGGCAGATCATGCCCGATCCCGGGACCGCCTCCGCCGCGCTCCAGAACGGCGAAGTCGACTGGTGGGAGAACCCGATCAACGACCTGTTGCCGAGCCTCCAGAGCAATCCGCAGATCGTCACGCAGCTCGCTGGCCGCCTGGGCAATCTCGGCACCGCGGTGATGAACCACCTTCACCCGCCCTTCGATAAGCCGGCGGTCCGGCGGGTCGTGCTCGAAGCCCTGTCGCAGGAGGACTTCATGGCCGCGGCGGGTGGCGACGATCGGAAGCTTTGGCGCACCGGCGTCGGGATCTTTACCCCGGACACGCCTATGGCCAACGAGTCTGGCCTCGACGTGCTCACGCGCAAGCGGGATTTGGAGCGCGCCAAGCGAGACCTGATCGCCGCCGGCTACAAGGGCGAGCGCGTCGTGCTGATGGCGGCGAGCGACAATCCGGTGCTCGGCGCGCTCGGTGAAGTCATGAACGACCTGCTGAGGCGGCTCGGGATGAACGTACAATACGTCGTCACCGACTGGGGCAGCGTGGTGAGCCGCCGCGCCAGCAAGGCCGCGCCGGACCAGGGCGGCTGGAGCATCTTCAACACCACCTGGACCGGCCTCGACATGACCAACCCGGTCGCCGAGCAAGTCCTGCGTTGCGGCGGCCAGAGGGGTTTCTTCGGCTGGCCAGACATCCCGGAGATCGAGACCCTGCGCGAGGCCTGGATTGAGGCACCTGACAACACTGCTCGGCAGGCAATCGCCCGCGACCTACAGGTAGCGGCGATGACTCACGTCCCATACCTGCCGACCGGTCAGTATTTCTACCGGACCGCCTACCGGCGCGAGATCCGCGACATCGTCCAGGATCAGTTCGTGTTTTGGAACGCTCGTCGAGAAACCTGATCCGGGTGTGGCGCCTGGACGAGCGTCACAGGCTGTAGAGGAAGCATGCCTGGCCAAAGCGATCGAGATGCACCAGCAGGCCAAGAAGCTCTTGGCCGACGCAGCGATCAGTCCGGGCCTGCGCCGCACGATGGCGAAGACCGCCACAATCATGGGCTTCCCGGTCCAGGGATGAGCGGTTCAGACTTCGGCTGCGGCCTTTGAGAGGTGGCGCGTTGGTTCGCTCCGACCCTCGCTACCTTCATCGGATTCGTGGGCATTCTTGTCGAGGAACGCCTGAACGCCGACCGGGTGCTTCGGCACGCCGAGCATCCGGGCCAACCCGTCAGCGACACCGCGACGTACAGCGTCCTCCAGTTCGTGATCGTCCCTGGGACCCACAACCGTAAAGCTCACCCGGACGCTCCACCGCAATTTACACGTAGGTTAAATTAACGAATCGTTTTCGGTTCCAATGGGGGCACGTCCGCTGGCTTGTGGATGATGTCGGTGAGATGCCTGTTTCGGCGCCGGTGTTGCGGGCCGTCTGGCCACGAGACCTGGGCCACGATCAAAACCGATCCGGGTCGGGATGATACCGGCAGGGCGAGGCGTGCGGAGACGGGTCTTCAAGGGCGCTGCGCGACACGGCGGCGTCGGGGCGCATGGTCGGAGCAAATTCGGCGGCCATGCCGCCGCGCTCCGACACGGCCGGTACGGTGACGATGCGGCCGGAAGCGCGGTTGCCCAACATGGGTTGGCGCGGACTTTCGACGGATCCCTCAATAGTCGGACCGCTAAACCGGTGCGGGACCAGCGACGTTGAACAGTGAACGGTCGCTTTCGTGGCAAATTGAGTTCGTGTGACTGCAAGCCGACATCTCTCGATTCGCGCCCGCATCCTGATCGCTCTGACCGACGAGCCGATCAGCACTCTGCAGCTTGCCGAGCGGGCCAGCATCACGGCGCGGCGGCGGGCTGAGGTCGTCAAACTGGCCTGCGACGTCCTGGAGGGTGAAGGCCTGATCGAGCGCGTGGGTGGCCGAAATTATCCGAAGTGGCGAAGGCTGATCCGCTCGACATCCGAACCGGGCATGAACACGGCCCTTCCGCCGTCGTCGGGCTGGGTCGCACCGGGCCCTGACGCGCACTTGGCGCAAGAGTTGGTCCAAGGCCTCGTACAGTCGGCGATCGCCAAAGGGGGCGATCCAGTCGCGCGCCTTCAAGAGTTTCGCACGCTGCAGCAAGCCGCACTTGCGATCTCGCGCAATGCTACCCTTGCTAGAGCTGCCGAAGAGCTCGTCCGCGCAATCGATCTTCGCCTGCAGGAACTGACCACAATGAAATCATAGCCCCTTCCAACCTATTCAGACTCTTACAGCCGTCGATATGACACAGACAAGGGAGAAGCGCGTGACACTCTGGCAGCTCATCGAGCGCGATCACAAAAACATCGGGGGGCTGATCCGCGATATCCCGCTTGCGCTCAACGACCCCCGTGCCGTCGGCGGCCGGGAGCAGATGCTGGCCGATCTCATGGACGAATTGAAGCTGCATGCGATCGCCGTTGATGCAAGCCTCTATGCTCCCCTCAGCCGCGAGAGCCGGACACGGGCGCTGATCGAAGAACTGCACCACGGCCACGCAGAGTTCAGGCGCCACCTCCAACGGCTCGCCCAGGACCGCACAAAGGGCTCGGCCGGCTGGCTCGATACCTTCGAGGATGCGACCTTCCTCGTGGACCAACACCTGCACCGGCACGTTCACGAACTGATCCCAGCAGCTCAGGCACTCTTCTCCCCCGAGGAGGTCGCTGCCGCCACACGGGCGTTCGTGCGCGCGAAGACGAACGCCCTTCGGAGCCGCAGGCGGGGCCGCGCGACCGGGATCATGTCGAGCGAGGTCACCCTCGTCGCCACGCTCGCCGGGGTAGCGGTTGGCCTCGGTTACCTGATTTGGAATAGCGGACGCTTCGGTCGATCGCGGTCAAATTGAGCTGCCCAGGATGCGGAGCGCGTCCCCCGCCAGGCAGTCCGCCCCATGCCGCGTGGATCGCAGCCTTGCGGCGATAGCGCGCGAAGATGCGGCTCTCCTTGGCTGGCACCCCGCCACGCAATCCGATGAGAAAAGCCCGCCCTGGTGTTCCAGGTGCGGGCTTGTTGCGACGACGCCGACGCGGCCGCACCGCGGGTCCGGTGCTGCTCGTCCGGCGCTCAGCCCCAGCCGATCGCTGACAGTTCCCTGGGCGCTTATGGTTAACAGATCGTTGCCGCCGACGAAGGCTCTCTCGAGCCGTGCCCGACCGCGTTGCGATCGCGCGCGGCTCTCAGTTCTTGATGTGACGCGCCCTGTTGCGCCGAACCGGTTTCCACTTCGGCGGCGAGCGCTCCAGTGGGTGCCGTTGCGAGCTTCGCTGGGGTGTCTCCAGCGCCCTGCGAAGCGCGCTCTGGGGGCTGTGCTCAGACGGCCAACAAGCGCTTCGTGTTGGCCGCCACATGCTCGCGGTAGCGGGCGATGACCGTCTCGGGTGAGCCGCCGAACATCAACGTCGTCACAGCCTCGCCGGCCGCGTGAACCTTCTCGATCACCATGGACTGCGCCTCGGCCAGTCCCTCGCTGCCGCCCCAGGCCAGACGAACCAAGCGCAGCTCGACGACGCGCTGAGCCTCGATTGCGAGCATCAGCGATGAGAAGAAGGGATTGTACACGGCATACTCCGCACCGCTGCAGATGCGGCAAGGGTTGAACACGCAGCAGCGACAGACCGATCCCGTTCACGAATGCACGGCCGATCTGCGCTGTCGTTGTCCCTCAAGCGCTCTCCGACGATTTGGATACCGGTCCGGCGCAAGAGCGCGCCCCATAACAAAGACTTAGCGCTGTTCACGACTCCAACGCGATCGGGAACGGCCCTAGGTCGGGCGGAGGTCTTACTTGCCCCCACCGGCCTTGTAGGCGGTGATCGCGCGCCGGCAGTTCTCCGAAATCTTGTCCATATTCTTCTTGAAGCAGGCATCCATCTCCGGACTGTCCGGATCATTGCCGCTGCAGAAGGTGACCGCATCGCCGGAGCAATAGGTTTTCAGGTCTTTGTTGCCGCGCTCCGAGGCAGACGCCTCAGGCGCCGCGAAGGCGGGAGCCGCTACGGCGATGAGGCCGAGCGCGAGGATGCTGCTGCGCATATGGGATACCTGGCTGATGGATTCGTCGATGCACTAACGGCTTGGCTCGGCGATCTATCCCTTCCGCCTGCGGGGACGAGGTTCGACCCCTCCGCGGCGTTGGAGCTGTCACCGAATGGCAGCGTTGCTACTTCCCGCCGGCGCCCTTGTAGGCATCGATGGCGCGACGGCAGTTCGGGGACATCTTGCTCATATTCTTCTCGAAGCAGGTATCCATCTGCCGGCTGTTCGGATCGATGCCGGCGCAGAACGCGAGGGCGTCACCGGCACAATTGGTCTGTAGGTCAGCATTGCCGCGGTTGGGCGACTGCGCCGAGGCAGGGGCGGCGACAGCGATGAGGCTGACGGCGAGGATGAGGCTGCGCATTCTTGGTCCTTAACCGGAGCGATTGGCGGAGGTCCTAACAAACGAAGCGCGAATTTTATCCCTTCCGATCTCGAAACCGGATCCCAGGCCCGCCTCCAGTCTCAGGGATGAACGCAGGGCCGGCGGCTTCGAGGGCCTGCTGCAAGACGGTCAGCGTCGCCGGCCGCGGCGTGCCGCTTTCGCCCTCGACCTGACGCACCGGGACGATGCCGACAGAGGCGGCACTGGCCAAGTTCGCGCGAGTCCGCAACGGCAAGCCACGCGCGGCGTGACCGGCACCGGAAAGCGTGGACGATCCCTCGTTTGGGTGACGCACGTCAGAATCCGCTTCGGTATCAAAGCGGGTCACGGCTCCAATCGCCATCGTCGAAAGGGCGCGGGTCTCGGAATGGCCACTAGCTTGATCGCACCGGCCGCACAGGTCCGCACCTCCGCGCTTGGCTGTGGTGTGATCCACGCCGCTGCAATCCCCCGTGTGCGCGCCGCCATGGCGATCGTCACACGCGTCCTGCTGGGGGCTTCTCCAGCCGGCGCCCCGGACGACGCCATGAGATCGGACGACATCACCACCGACAACGGCGCCTGACCGGCGATATCTGGGAGAGCCACGATGCTGTTCGGACTGAGCCTGTTCGCCTTCTGCAGCGGTATCGTGTTGGCCATCGAAGCGATGCGGCGGCCGATCGCCCGTGGCGTCCTCGAAGGTTTGGCAGGCTCCTTGATCGTATCCGGCCTTGGCCTCCTCGGCGCGGGGCTACCGATGTTCCATTGACAGGGTCGGCGACGCCGAGTGGCTGGACCCTATGCTTGAACCGGATCACGGCCGAGCGCTGCGCCCAGTCGGGCGGGTCGAGGAAGCGGTGCTCGGGCCGGGTCGGCATGCCGATGCCGGGGAAGCGGAACGCGACCGGTTTTGCAGCGAAGCGGTCTTCGACCCTGTTGCATGGCGGCCACAGCTGAATGGCAACATCCTGACGGCCCGCAACCAAAGCGCCTCTGGCATGTTGTCGCGCTCGTGCATGTAGACCGCGAAGTATTACGGCGGTCGAAGGCGCGTTAAGAGGCGGTTTACTACGACACAAGCACTCGTCAGGCAGCGGTGTGTCCGTAAAACTACAGCCATTTGGCTCACCGTCCGGTAGTCATAGCTCCAGATTGAATGTTGGACCTGACGTGATGACCAAGCTTCTCGCCTCGCTCGCCGCCTTCACCGCCCTGACGGCCGCCGCCTCGGCCGCCGACCTGCCGCGTCGCACCGCCCCGCCGCCCGTGTTCACCCCCGTGCCGGTGTTCACCTGGTCGGGCGCCTACTCCGGTATCAACGCCGGCTCCGCCTTCGACGCCTCCAGACGATCCAGCGGCACCAGCTTCGGCGTGCCCTTCCGCTACGCCACACCCGGCCCCGTCTCCACCGTCCCCAACCACAGCCAGGACGGCTTCTCCGGCGGCGCTCAGCTC
>NZ_JAKSYD010000242.1 GCF_022829605.1 Methylobacterium sp. E-065
CCGTGCAGCCACGCCGGGCTGATGGAGCGGACCCCGTTCGAATCAGACTTCCGCCCTGTGTGGCGCCCCCTTTGGGTGCTCAGCAGGCCTGCGCCGTCAGCCGGCCGGATCGCGGCCTGGCCGAGTGGCGGGGAGGCCCCAGCCCGGGCGGCTATGGAGTCGATGTACAGCCCGCAGGCACCGTTGAGAGCCATCTCGTCCCCGACGATCCGGAGGACGCCGAGCTGGCCGGTGGTGAACCTCGATGCGAGCGCGGGCGGCATCGGGCCCGAGCACGCCAGCCGACGGCGACGCTCAATAGCCACGGATCGCTCAGGAG
>NZ_JAKSYD010000135.1 GCF_022829605.1 Methylobacterium sp. E-065
CTTTGCGACCGTCTCCACGACCAACATCCCGCGCAAGCCTCCCGTTCGAGCCGGAAGGCATTGTGGATGACTTGTCCTGGGGGTCCCGTTTGGACGCCGATCACCCCGAGAACGGGGTCCTTATTCCACGCCTAATCACATTCCGGTGCGGCAACACGAAGGCCGTGACGCTGGTCGCGCAGCTCGTCGCGGCGGGCAAAATCATCGTCACGGAAAGCGGAGCGCTCTTCAACCGAAGGGTGAGCGATGAGCTAGCGACCCGCGAGCGAGTGTCGAGCGGTAGGCGAGCGGCTGGCGAGCGAGGTGGCAACGCCAGCGGAGCGAGCCGCGCTAAGTCACTGGAAAATAACGAAATCGATGAAGCACGTGCTTCGACCGAAACGAACCAGATAAGAGGAGAGGAGATAAGAGAAGAGACTCCCTCTAGTCCCTCAAACGACGATGGCTCGGAACGGCCTGCGCTGTTCGAGGGGATCGAAAATGTGACGCCCCTGAAGCGTCGCGATTCGACCAAGCCGGCAAAGGCCGTGGTCAACGCCGCGTTCGAGCAGTTCTGGGGCACCTATCCGCGCCGAGAGGGCAGCAACCCCCGCAAGCCGGCGTTCGACAAGTTCGCCAGGGCGGTCGAGGCGGGCGCTGACCCGGAGGCGATCATCGCCGGTGCCCGACGCTACGCGGCGGACCTGCGGCGGACCGGGAAGATCGGCACCGGCTACGTCGCGCAGAGCGTCACATGGCTCAACCAGCAGCGCTGGGCCGACGATAACCAGCCGAACGCTCCGCCAAATACCAAGTGGCACATGGTGTAGCCATGAAAACTATCGGCGATGTACTAGCAAACTTCAGGATTAATCTCAGACATCAGCGGCAGGGCAATCAAGCGACGACTTGCCCGCAATGCTCTGAGACTCGGAAGAAGCGCAAAGAACCCTGCCTCTCGGTGAAGGTCGATCATGACGGAGTTCAATTCTACTGCCATCACTGCGAATGGAAGGGCGGAATGTTCTTCGATGAGCGTGGCGGTGAACCCGAAGGTCTTCGAGTGGCTCGAAAGCCGCGGCATATCGGGGGAAACGGCGGTTCGTATGGGGATCTTCAGCGGTCATCATCGGCCCGGTGGCGATGACGGCGGATTTCGCGTCGAGCCGCACTCGCAGGGCAGCGTGATCGCCTTCCCGTTCCTCGACCGCGGCGAGGTCGTGGCGGAGAAGTATCGGGCCGCCGGCAAGCGGTTCTACCAGCGGCCGGGCGGCCGGAAGACGTTCTACAACGCCGACATCCTCGACGACCCCGCGCTCACGAACTCGACCGCCGCGCTGGTGATCACCGAGGGCGAGATGGACTGCCTCTCCGCGATCGAGGCCGGCTACCCGTTCGTCGTCTCGGTCCCGGACGGCGCACCGCCAGCCCGCGACAAGGACGGGAATCTGATCGACGTGCCGGAGACGGCCGACGACATCGACCCGAAGGAGGACGACAAGTTCCGGTTCCTGGCCAACGCCTGGCCGCGCCTGCAGAGCGTGAAGCGGATCATCATCGCCACCGACAACGACGAGCCGGGCATGCGGCTGGCCGCCGAGCTCGTGCGCCGTCTCGGCCGGGTCCGATGCTCGTTCGTGACCTATCCCGACGGCTGCAAGGACCTGAACGACGTGCTGATGCAGCACGGATCCGCCGAGGTGAACCGGCTGATCGTCCAGGCCAAGCCGTACCCGGTCTCCGGCCTGTACAAGCTCTCGGAGTTCCCCGCGGAGCCGCCGCTGCGCCCCGCGAGCACCGGGTGGCCTGACCTCGACCGCAACCTGCTGGTCTACCACCCAGCGCTGATGGTCGTGACTGGCTTCGCCAACGCTGGCAAGTCGACCTGGGCCAATCAGCTCGTCGCGCAGCTCGCGTGGAAGCATGGCTGGCGCTGCGCAATCGCCTCGTTCGAGATGCGGGTGAAGCCGTTCGTCACCGACATGCTGGCCGCTTCCTACGTGCAGCAGCCGAAGCCCTGGACGACCGGCGACATCGCGGAATCCAATCGGTGGCTCGAGGAGAGCTTCCTGTTCATCGCGCCGGATCCGGAGCGCGAGGAGGACACGGACCTCGCATGGCTGATCGAGAAGGCCGAGGCCGCCGTGATCCGTCATGGCATCCGGGTGCTCCTGATCGACCCATGGAACGAGCTGGAGCACAACCGGAAGAAAGACGAGACGGTCACCGACTACACCGGCCGCGCGCTGCGGGCGCTGAAGCTGTTCGCCCGTCGCTTCGACTGCCTGGTGATCATCGTCGCGCATCCGTCCAAGGGCGCGGTCAACAAGAAGCCCGACGAGCTGTCGCTCTACGACATCGCTGACACCGCCAACTTCGCCAACAAGGCCGATCTCGGCGTGATCGTGGCCCGGCGCGGCGAGGCGACCTCGGTCTACGTTCGGAAGGTGCGCTACCAGCCCGAGACCGGCCTGCCCGGCGAGGTCGTGATGGTGTTCGACCGCAAGCTCCGGCTGTTCCGTGAGCCAGTCGGCAACGTCGAATACGAAGACGCGCAGGGTGTCGCGTGATGGGCCGCCCCGCCTCCCGCCGCACCCCGCCGTCCGGCGCGGTCCTGCTCTGGGACCGCCGGCACCGCGAGGCGACCCGCGCCCTGGCCGCGCAGGTTCCTGGAGCCGTCGCGGCACCCCTCTCCGGTGCGGGAGAGGGTGGTGCTCAATCCGTCATCGGCATGTCGATATCGGAACAACGTCAGCAGGTTAGGGTGGTGACGGACGTGCGGGTCGCACGGACGGAATGGGACGCGGCTGGAGGCCAAGCGTGACGCGTACCGTCGGACGGCGGATGACCAGGAAGCAGCGGCTCCGGCGCAAGCTGGAACGCGACCGGGCGCACAAGGCGTTCATGCGGCGTGGCGAGGTCGCGATTGACGCGCCAGCGGTCGAAGGCGCCGACGCCGAGTCTTCCGCGGCGGTCGACGCGAAGCCCACGGAGAGTCCGCGCGAGCGACACCTCCGAGAGCAGCTAGAGCGCGAGGCCGAGCGCATCGCCGCCCGCCGGGCCGACCACGACCTGCCCGAGGGCAAGCAGTGGGCGATGGTCGAGGCCTGCGTCGGCCGGACCGGCGAGCTGTGCGAGAAGCTGACCAGGGCGGGGATCCCTCACTTCCGGCCGCGCGACGAGATCGAGCAGCGGCTGGCATCGGGCCAGGTCCGCAAGATCCGGGTCGCGCTGTTCGAGCGGATGATCTTCGCCGGCCTGGAGGACCAGGATCAGCTGGAGGCGCTGGCCATCGAGCACCCCTGGCTGATGGAGCGCCGCGTCTACGGCACCATGCCGAGCCTGCGCCACGACCGGGAGTTCGCCTGGGACGTCGAGCGCGTGGCCCGGCGGCAGGCCGGCGAGGACAAGCACGGCAACCCGGTGATCGGCACGGCAGTGGTGCCGGACCAGGAGATGCGCGACTTCGCCGAGAAGCTCATCGCGGCCGCGCCGACCATCGACGACCTGGACCGGATCGAGATCGGTGAGGCGGTGCGCGTGGTCGACGGCCCGTTCGCCAGCTTCGACGGGCTGATCGAGGAAACCCACGATAAGCTCAACCGCTACAAGGTCGCGGTCAGTATCTTCGGCCGGGCCACGCCGGTGGTGCTGGAGCGGCAGCAGTTCGAGCGAGCGTGAGCCCTCGACACTGCACTGTCGGCGGCTATCCTGCCGTGATGCGCATCGCCAGCATCGTCGTCCTCCTGTTCGTCGCCGGGCCTGCCCACGCCGAACTCACGCGGTCGCAGTGCAAGGTCCTGTCCACCGCGATGGGCAACACGGTCGCGGTACTCGACAAGATGCGCGGTACGCTCGATCGGCAGGCATTCGCCGACATAGCGAAGGGATCGCCGGTGGAGTTGCGGTCGGCCGCTGAGAGAGCCCAGGCGTCGCGCGACCGGTTCGGCTTGGCGCTGGGTAGCTACGCCTCGTCGCTGGAGGACTTTCAGGCACAGCTCGACGCCTGCGCTCGGCGGTAGCTGCTGGGGCCACTGCACCGGCGCGTGCCGGGGCTCGACCTCCGCGCCCGCGTTGTCCACAGCCCCGCGTTGACTCGCCGAATCAGCTCTGCGTCTATGCGTCCCGCATCGCACGCGGTGCCGGACTGTCTCTGCCTGTACTCCCCGCCCAGCGGGTAGAAGGATGGGATGAGACGAGGGAGGCCTTCGGGACCCCCTCTTTGATCGGACTCTGCCCGCGAACCTGCCGGTGCCCAGTTCGAAGTCGCTGCCAGCCCTGAAGGGATAGGGGGGTCCGATTAAGGATCCCGCGCAGGGGAGCGGCAACCGCATGGGAAGCGATTTCCCGAGAACTGCGGCGAAAAAAATCCTGCGAAAAGGGGTCCGGGATGCCTCAGCCGCTGCCGCGTCGTCGATCAGCGGCGGTGAAGGAGCTGTCGAAGCGCCAGCAGCGCGGATCGGCGACAGAGCGCGGCTATGACCACGTGTGGCGCCGCGTGTCGCTACGGCACCGCCAGCTGTTCCCGTTCTGCATCTGGTGCCGGCAGGTGGGCCGCCTCGAGTTCGCGAAGCTGGTCGACCACAAGATCCCGATCGTGGACGGCGGCGCGATGTTCGACCCGGCCAATCGCTGGGGGCTCTGCGTCATGCACCACGGCGTGAAGGGCGAGATGGAGCGGTTCGCCCGGAAGACGGGGCAGCTCGAATGGCTGCCGGTCTGGTGCGATGATCCGGCGGCGCGGCCGCCTTAGTTCCGGTGAGGTCCCGATGAACACCAGCGCTTTCGTCCGCCACCTGTTCGACGACATCCGGGCGCGGTTTCCGGACAAGTCGGTCTTCGATGTGGTCGAGGACGTCGAGAAGCTCGTCGAGCGGCTGGTGAAGGCGGCCGAGGCGGCGCCCCAGGCTGCGGCGGTCGCCCAGACCGACACCGTCGGCTGAGCGCGAGGCCTCGCCGCCCATGTTCTTCTCCCGCCGCGCCGAACGCCGGCATGCCGCGCTGCTGCGGGAGATCTTGGCCAACCGCGCGAGCGTCCAGCAGCTGGAGACGACCATGTCCGAGAAGTTCAACACCCTGCGCGCCGAGGTGGCGGCCGAGCGTACCGTCACCGCGTCCGCGATCGCCTTGATCAGCGGCCTCGCCGATCGCCTGAAGGCCGTGGCCGCGAGCGACGACAAGGGCGAGCTCGACGCCATCATCGTCGACCTCCAGACCTCGCGTGCCGATCTGGCCAAGGCCGTGGCTGAGGGCACCGGCGTAAGCCTCGCGCAGGGCGCCGCCGCTTCGGGCCCCCTGCCGGAGAGCGCCGCGGTGGTCGACGCGCACCCGGCCAACGGCGGCACCGGCTCGGGCCCGCTCGACAACGTGGCGGCTGCCCAGCCGGCCGAGGAAGTGCCGCCAGCCGACCAGCAGAAGCAGGCCGGCCAGGGTGATCCGGCGGCGCAGGATCAGCAGACCGGCGCCTGATCCGGCTCTACGCGCAGGGGTTCGTCGCGTGATCGAGCACTGGGGCGGCGCACAGTGGTTGCTGGCCGCCTACCTGGCCTTCTGCTTGACCGCGCCGGTCCTGGTGCGCGTGGCGGGCTACAGCATCAAGCCACCCGGCCAATGGCTCGGATGGTACGCGGGGCGGATGCTCGACGTCGCGACCCTCTCCGCCGTGCTGGCCTGGGGTGGCTTCTGGAAATGAGCGGGCGAGCGCCATGCCGAAGCCATCGCTCGCCCAGGTAGGCCAGGGCGATCCAACGGTCCTCGCGCACCCCGGCTACCGCGCTTTCCCGGATTGCAGCTTCCCGCTCCGGACCGATGCGGCCCGGGCGGAATACGAGAGCACCGGCCGGCTGATCTGGAACGCCGGCCGGCTGTCGAAGGACATGCACATCGCGCTCTCGGCCTACGCGAGCTGCTTCGACCAGATCCAGCGCATCTCCACCGAGGGCCTGACCCCGCGGGCGTCTTGGTTCACGAACCTCCAGAAGGCGCAGGCCCGGCTGAAGCTCGATGATCTCGACAAGCCGATCAGTGCGCCGAAGGAAGCGCCCGTCAACCGGTTCGCGCGCTTCGGTTTCCCGCAGCGTCGCTGACGAGCGGTTCGCGCAGGTCGAGCTGAAGGGCGAGCAGGTCCCCGATTACGTCGGCATGGCCGAATGGTACGCCCAGGCCGTCGTAGAGGGCGCGGTGGTGGCCTGCCGCTGGGAACGACTCGGCTGCCACCGCTTCCTGCACATGCTGCAGGAGGCGAAGAAGCCCAGCAGCGACTTCATCTTCGACACGGACCGGGCCAACGACCCCTGCGCGTTCATCGAGACGCTGCCGCACATCAAGGGATTCGCCGGCACGATCACCCTAGAGCCGGTGCAGTGCTGGTGGCTGGCCGCGACCTTCGGCTTTCGGGAGCGAGACACGGGTCGGCGGTGGGTGCGCGAGGTGGCCTTCTGGGTCCCGCGGAAGAACGCGAAGACCGCGCTCTCGGTCGGAATCGTGCTGTACTGCCTGAACTTCGAGGACGAGCCGGGCGCCGAGGGCTGCGTGGCGGCGGGGTCGGAGAAGCAGGCGGATATCCCGTATCTCGCGATCCGGCAGACGCTGGAGAAGGAGCCGGAGCTCAAGGACTGGCTCCAGGCCAAAGACACAACGGAGACGATCAAGTTTCGGCGCACCGGCGCCGAGCTGAAGCTCCTGGCGGCCAAGGCGCCGAACCTCGACGGTCTCAACCCGCACGTGGTTCTGGCCGAGGAGGTCCACGCGCAGAACCAGGACGTGATCGGCGTACTGAAGAGCGCACAGGGCGCGCGGCAGCAGCCTCTGTGGCTCGGCATATCGACCGCCGGCCGGAACGCATCGGGGCCGGCCTTCGACGGCTGGCGGTCGGATCAGCAGGTGCTGGAGGGCAAGCTCCGGGCGGACCGCGTCTTCATCGCCATGTACGCCGGCGACAAGGAGGACGAGGAGCGCCGCTTCGATCCGGCCATCGTCGAGAAGCTCAACCCACTCTACGGGATCTCGCTGAATCCCACCTCGATCGAGAGCGAGGAGCGCGAGGCCCGCAAGAGCGAGGCGAAGCTTCAGGAGTACAAGCGCACCCGGCTCAACCTCTGGTCCCGGGCCGCCGGCAACCTGTTCTCGGTAGAATCCTGGGACCGCTGCGGTGACCCGAAGCTGACGCTGGACGCACTCAAGGGCTACCCGATGTTCGTGGGGGTCGACCTCGCGAGCGCCTCCGATCTGAACGCCGCCGCCTTCATCATCGAGGTCGGCGACGTCCTCTATGCGGTGTTCCGGTATTGGCTGCCGGAGCGCTCGTCGCGGTTCAAGGATGACCGGTACGCCGACCAGTTTATGGCGTGGGAGCGAGCCCGCAGCCTGACCACGACCCGCGGCAGCCACGTCCACCACCCGACCATCCTAGCCGACATCCTGGCCATGATCGAAGGGCACAACGTGGCGGCCTTCGGGGTCGACCGCTTCCAGGCCGACTTCCTCGCGGGCGCGATCGAGGAGCGCGGCCACACCGTCTACTCGGTCTCGAAGACGGCCTCGCACATCACCCGGTCGACCGACGACTTGGTGACCCGCCACGAGGATCCGGCCCGGCTCCAGCACGACGCCAACCCGGTCACCTCCTGGATGGCGGGCAACGTGGTCGGGCACTGGGACGCGAACGACAACGTGCTGCCGAAGAAAGCGAAGGCCGGGTCGAAGGCCTCCATCGACGGCTTCGACGCGGCGATTAACGCGAACGCGGCCCGCCTCGCCAGTGAGGCCGGCGCCACCGACACGGGCGTGCGCGTCACCCGCGCGAACCCCTACCTCACACGTGGTCTGGCAGGCGCTGCATGAGCGAGACCGAAGCCGAGATGTGGCAGCGTTCGGGCATGACTGCACAGGACCTGGCCACCGTACCGGGCCCCGTCAGCGCGGATCGCGCCGAGGGCTGGGACGAGATCGGCTGGTCCGATGTCAGCGACCTGTTGGGCCTCGGCACGCGCGGCGGCCGCTACTTCTACGGCCGGGACGCTGTCGGCATCGCGCTGGCGATTCAATGTGCGGATGTGAAGGCCCGGGACCTGTCGAAGGCCGAGATGCTCCTGTGGCGCCGGGCCGGCCGTGGCTGGACCATGGTCGACGCGGATCAGCACTGGCTCGCCATGCTGCTGATGACCCGGCCGAACGACTGGCACACGTGGTCCGAGTTCTGGCGGATGATGGGGCTCCACCTGGAGCTCGCGCAGAACGCCTACGCCTACAAGGACATCGCCACCGACGGCACGGTCCGGCAGCTGATCCCGATCCAGCCCGCGCGCTGCCGGGCCCGGGTCTCGGCCAGCGGCAAGCTGTTCTACGAGATCTTCGCCGGCACCATGTACGAGCAGGCGCAGCTCGGCGACGCCTACATGGTGGTGCCGGCCGACCGGATCGTGCACCTGCGGGGCCGGCTCTGGGACGGGCTCTATGGCCTATCGAACCTGGCGCTGGGCTCGCCCATCTTCGACCTCGTGTCCGCGATCGCCGAGTTCCAGGCGAACATCTTCGGCAACGACGGCAAGCAGCCGATCGTTTTCGAGACCGACCAGACCTTCGACACCGCCGAGAAGAGCGACGCGGCGTTCCGGCGGCTGAAGCAGCAGCTGACCGAGCGCGTCCGGAAGTCCACCGCGAACGGCGACCCGATCCTGCTGGAGGCGGGGCTGACCGCCAAGACGATCGCCATCAACGCGCAGCAGGCCGAGAGCAAGGACAGCTTCAACCAGCAGATCATGCGCGTGTGCGGGCTCATGAACTGCCCGCCGCACAAGATTTTCGCGCTGGAGGCCGTCGCCTACAACAACATGGCGGCGATGAACCGCCAGTATTACAGCGATTGCCTCCATCCGATGTCGCACGGCATCCAGGAGAGCTTCCGGCTTTCGCTGCTGCCGCGCGCCGAGTGGCCGAAGTACGCGCCGCAGTTCGACCAGACCGCGCTCATGGCGACCGATCTGGAAGCGCTCTCCAAGCTGGTCGACATGGCGGCCAAGAACGGCCTCGGCACCTTCGACGAGCTGCGCGAGGTGCTGCCGTTCCGCTGGAATCCGCTGAAGGCCGGCGGCGACCAGCGCATGGTGCCGGTGAACATGAGCCTGATCGGGGCGGACGGCCGGGTGATCCAGGCCGGGACTGGCCAGAGCGCGACCCAGCCGGGCGCGGGAGAGGGCGAGAGCCCGGACAACAACGCGGGCAAGGGCGCGGCCCTGCGGCTCGCCTACGATGCGGCAGGAGCAGCCTGATGGCCACGAAGCGCGTCTCGATCGACGAATACCTGGGCTCGCGCGGCTACGGCGGCGTCGAGCGCAAGCAGTTCGCCCGGGATTCGGGCGTGATCATCAAGGCCGCGCCGAGCGGCCTGGCGAAGGCGCGGTACGACAAGGAGGCGCGCACCATGCGCTTCGTCATGTCGGCCGAGGTCCAGGACCGCGATCGCGACATCGTCGTGCAGCAGGGCCTGAACATCGCCGAGTTCGAGAAGAACCCGGTCGCGCCCTGGTCGCACCGCGCCGGCGACCCGCCGGTTGGCACGTGGTCCGACCTGGAGAAGTCGCTCGGCGGCCGGCCGAAGCGCACCGAGGGCACGCTGACCCTGGTGAAGGGCGACGTCATGGCCGACCGCCTCGACGTGCACTTCCAGGCCGGCAGCATCCGCGCGTGCTCCATCGGCTTCATGCCGCTCTCGATCGAGCGCCGCGAGGTGCCGGAGGATCAGCAGGGCGGCTACTTCTACCCCGGCTACATGATCCACGAGGCCGAGCTGTACGAGTGCTCGCCCTGCTGCGTGCCGGCGAACCCCGCCGCGCTGGCCAAGGCCGCGGCCGAGGGTGACGTGCTGGCCCGGGAGACGATCGAGCACGTGCTCGACACCTGGTCGCTGGAGAAGGGCGTCATCGTCCCGCGCAAGGCGTTCGAGGACGCGCACCGCGAGGCTGGCGCGGATCGCAAGACGTTTGTCATGGGCGGCGACCGCTTCGTGGCCTGGAAGGATGCCGCCGGCGAGCCGCACCTGGAGAAGGCAAGCAGCATCGCGAAGGGCGACTTCGTCTCGTGGTCGGCCAACGGCGAGACTGCGCGCGGCAAGGTCACCAAGGTGGTGTCCGACGGCTCGATCGAGGTCCCGGGCGCCACCGTCTCGGGCACCGCAGACGATCCGGCCGCCAAGATCACGATCTACAAGCAGGACGGCGACGGCTGGACGGCCACCGACACCAAGGTGGCGCACAAGTGCTCGGCGCTGACCAAGATCGACGCGCTGAAGGCCGTCGCCACCGAGCAGGCCGGCCTCGCCGAGACCGTGGTGTCGAAGCTGCTGGCGGCCCTCGGCATCAAGGGCAAGACCGAGGCAGCCGACCCGAAGCCCGACGAGGGTGGCCAGAAGCCGGCGCCCGAGCCGACGCCGGAGCAGAAGCTCCATGAGCAGTTCGCTGCCGACCTGCCGGCGCTGACCGCCAAGCACGAGATCCTCGAGGCCGACGCCCGTATGGCCGACCTCGACGCCGAGATGGGGCAGCACGCCCCCGCCTGACCCGCCCGCACACGGCGGTTTCCCCCGGTGGCCATCCCCTGTGCGGGCGCTGCCACCCTTCCCCATGGAGAAGTGACATGACCCTCGCCGAACTTCGGGCGAAGCTGAAGGCTGCCCACGAAGCCGCGAAGGCCGCGCGCGCCAAGGCGACCGCCGACGCCGCCACCGAGGCCGACCGCGCTGCCTACAAGGACGCGCTGGGCGCCGCTGAGCAGGCGCTCGCCCTCGTGAAGGATGCCGAGCGCGAGGAAGCGCTGGAGGCGGCCACCACCGGCGCGGCTGGCGGTGCCGCATCCGGCGCCCAGGTGCTGGAGCGCAACACGGGCGGTGACCGCGTGCCGGCCATGCCCGATGAGAAGATGACCGGCATCCAGGAGGTGGCGCTCCTCGGCGCGGCCGCCGCCAAGAGCCGCGTCTTCGCCGGCAACGGCACCTTCAAGTCGCCGCTGGAGATCATGGCCGATGAGGGCTACGAGCGCTTCGTCGACACCCTCAAGCAGCGCGCCATGCACAAGGCGGCGGTGCGGGGCCAGAAGTTCAATTCGACCCTGACCCCGGCCGACGGCGGCATCCTGCTGCCCACGCCGCAGTCCTCGACGATCATCGGCTTCCTGCGGCCGGAGAACACATTCCTCCAGGGCGGCCCCCGTCGGGTCCCGCTGGTCGGCGGCCAGTTCAACCAGCCGCGCGGAGCGAGCAGCGCCACCGCCGGGTACGTCGGCGAGGCGGGGAAGAAGCCCGTCGGGTCGCCGACCTTCAACAACATCTCGATGCGGTCGAAGAAGCTCGCCGGCATCGTAATGGTGACCATGGAGGCGCTGTCATGGTCGCTCGCCGATCTGCGCGCCTACCTGGAGGACGATCTGCGGTCCACGATCGCGCAGAATATGGACCTTGCCTGCTACTTCGGCGTGGGCGATGCCAACACGCCCAACGGCCTCTTGAAGCGGACCGGAGTGAACCGCTTCAACGCAAGCGCCACCGGGGCTGGCGCCCCCTTCGCCAACCCGAAGGCGCCCACCGTCGCCGAGCTCGATGCCGTCGCGACCCGGATGATCCTGGCGATCACCGACGCCAACATCCCGGCCACGGCGCGATTCGCCTGGACCATGAACTACCACCTGATGCGCTACCTCGCGGATGCGCGCGGCGCCAACGGCCAGCCGATCTATCCGGAGCTGAACCAGGTCGAGCCGACATGGAAGGGCTTCCGAGTGCTGGTGACCACCCAGTTCCCGAACAACGGCGGCACCACGACCGACGAGTCGACCCTGGCCCTGATCGACTGGGGCAACGTGCTCTACGGCGAGGACGAGGGGTTGACGGTAAAGACCTCGACCGAGGCCAGCATCGACGTCGGCACGGGCACCAACGTGCTGCTCTTCCAGCAGAACATGATGGCCATCCTCATGGAGATGCGCCACGACATCGCGCTCCAGCGCGATGCCGCGGTGTCGGTGCTGGAGCATGCCCGCTGGGGCTCGCTCTCGTCCTCCTGATCCGGCCAGCCTGAATAGGGCCGCCGGAATGAGCCGGCGGCCCGCCTCACATCGAAGCGGGACACGATCAAGATGGGTATGCCGCGCGGGAGGCTCGACCTCTCCCACTTCCACGACATGGGCAAGCAGAACCACCGCGGCCTGGTGCCGATGGAGTTCATCGAGCCGGCCATGCCTCACGCCGTCGGCGACGTGGCGGGCTACAAGCCGGCCGAGGCCAAGGCGCTGCACGACCGCGGCATCGCCGTGCCGCATGGCAGCGTCTACGACCGCGGCGACGTCGCCGAGCGCCGGGACGCCTCGCAGGTCGTGCCCGAGACCGATGACGAGCTGCGCCGCTCGCAGGTCGACCTCGGCGACGAGCCGCTGGGCCGGCACCACCTCCAGCGCATCAAGCTCGCCGCTGAGATCGCTGGCCGCGACGTCTCAACGAAGGACGACGCGGACGAGATCATCCGGGCCGAGATCGCTCGCCGCGGGGGCCTGGCCACCCGCAGCGGCGGCGCGGTGACCTCCGACGCCTTCCGGCAGCAGGTCGCCTGATGGTCGACGATCGCACGCCCCGGCGCGAGGGCGACGGGCCGGACGATCGTCGCCCTCGCTCCTCCGAGGCCGAGATCGCGCGCTACCGCGGCGAGCGGACACGCGCGACCGCCGAAGGCCGCTCGCCTGCCGACCGCATGGCGCGGCCCGGCAAGGTGCGCGGCTACGAGACGAAGTGAGGCGGGCCCGTGGACCTGCGCCGGATCTCCGCGCCGCTGACCATCGACCAGAAGCTCGATGTCGTGTCGCTCGACACGCTGAAGGCCCAGGCCCGCGTGCGCCATAACGACGAAGACCTTCTCCTCGCCGGCTACATCGCCGCCGCCTTCGATTTCCTGCACGGCGTGGACGGCTGGCTGAACGGTTACTGCCTCCTGGAGGAGGAGTTCGAGCTTTACCTCGATCGGTTCTGTGGCACCACCGAGCTGCCTCTGCGACCGATCCCGGACGCCATGGCGCCAACGCTGGAGCGCCGGCTCGGCCGGGGCAACTACACGGCCTTCGGGCCGTCCGATTTCATGCTGGCGTTGATGGACGATTGCGGCGTGCTCGCCCAGCTGTCCGCCGCCGGCTTCCGCCCGCAGAGCGGCGTCATCGACCCGCGCCAGTACCGGATCACCTTCAAGGCCGGTTGGCCCTCTGCCGACCTCGTGCCGGACGCGCTGAAGCAGTCTGTCTTGCTGCTCGCGGCGCACTTCTACACGAACCGCGAGGCGTCCCAGACCACGGTCAGCAGCCTGGGCGCTAGCGGCAAGCTGCGCGAGATCGAGTTCGGCCTGCGCGGGCTCGCCGGCCGCTACCGGGTTAGCCCCGACCACTCCTGACGGCCGCGTCGGCCCCAACCCCTATCTGAGGCGACCGAAATGCGAACCTGGATCGCGAGGATCAGCGCGTGCCTGCTCTTGGCCGGCTGCTGTTTGTCAGGTGGCCCCGCCCCGGCTCAACAGCCGCCGGCGAAGGCGCCGCCGATTCAGGCCAACACCAATTATCTGCAGCCTGTCGTCATCTACGGACCGGACGGCAACATCGTCGGATCGCTCGGAGGGGGCGGCGGCACAGTCACGCAAGGAGCGCCCGGTTCGGCTCCATGGCTCGTCGCCCCGCAGGCCAATCCGCCGCGTGCGGCCACCGCTGGGACGCTCGGGGCATTGAATGCCGCCGTGACCCTGCCGGTCGATGGCATGGCTACTGGAGCCGTGCAGATCGCCGGCACATGGGTTGGCACGGTCTCGTGGTCGGGATCCATCGACGGTGGCGCGACCTTCTTCCCGATCAATCTAAAAACGCTCGGTGCGGGTGGCGGACCCTCGGTGGCGGCGGCCACCGCGAATGGGCAGTGGCAGTTCAGCGTCGCCCCCCTGACGCATCTGCGCGCCACCATGTCCGCTTATACGAGCGGCTCGGCGGCCATCGTCATCTCGGCCAGTAACGGCGCGAAGATCGCCCGAGTCGAGGCGCCGCTGACCGATCCGCTTCCGATGCTGACAGCAGGCTCAACCGGCGCGGACTTCTCAGCGAACTCCGCAGCCGTGTCCGGAACGCTGCTGCAGTCGATCCCAACGACGGCCAACCGCGCCTACGTCGAGGTGCAGAACCAGTCCGCGAACCAGCTGCAGCTCGTGCGTGACGACGGCGCCGGCAACAACGTCACCACCATCCTGCTCGCGGGCACGGGTGCGGGTCAGCAGGGCGGCGGCTGGTCGTCCTCGACCTTTAAGGGGCGTGTGCGGGTATATGGCCCAACCGGTTCCCAGATCGCCGCGTATCAGGACTGATCGGGATGATCGGCTCAGCAAAATCTTGTGCCGTTGCGAGAACAGCCGTAGGCTGAAAGCCGCCTGAGCGATATGCCATATCAGCTCTAGATCAACCCTCGTAACCGCGTCAACGGTCGTCGTGGCATCTGCTGATCCGTCTACTCAGAGAATAACCGTCAGGATCCGGCTTCGCGATAAGTGCGCGGCAGGCCTTCGCCGACAGGCAAATGCGGTAAATTTTACATGGAATTACTGTAACGAAACTCAGAAAAAGGCGGCTCAAGCGCGTCGTAAGTGGCTTGGCTGGGGCGACTTACAAAAACTTACAGCCGGCTCAAGTAAATTGCTTGACCTGCATGCGCACACTATTCAACGCGTCTGTCACGCTTACGATGATGCGCGTAGGGCACAAAAGAAGCCGTGGCTGCGTTGGCGTTCCCGAAAATCCCTTGGATGGGTCCCATTCTCCAACGGTCATGTGGTGTTCGACGGCGAGGCCTTTGTGTTCCGTAGTGTTCGGTATGAGCCGATGCACTTTAGCCCTCACCTATTGGCGGGAATGCGGTTCGGTGCTGGCAGTTTTAACGCTGATGCCAAGGGGCGCTGGTACGTCAATCTGCCAGTCGAGGTGACGTGCGCGGAGCCGAAGCCTGAGCGCGTGGTCGGTATCGACCTCGGCCTGAAGACGCTGGCCACCCTCTCAACCGGCAACAAGATCGAGATGCCGCGGTTCTACCGTGAGAGCGAGCAGGCGCTGGCGACTGCGCAACGGGCGCGCAAGACCAAGCGGGCTCGGGCGATCCACGCCAAGGCGCGCAACCGCCGCAAAGATTTCATGCACAAGGCCAGTGCGGCTTTGGCGCAAGAATACGGGACCATCGTCGTTGGTGACGTGAGCCCGTCGAAGCTGGCCAAGACCCGGATGGCGAAGTCGGTTTACGACGCTGGATGGGCAGGCTTCAAGCAAATGCTGTCGTACAAGGCCGTTAGGCATGGCGGCAGGTTCGTTGAGGTCTCAGAGGTCCATAGTTCCCAAGCCTGTTCTTCGTGCTTTGTACGAAGCGGTCCGCGAGGACTGAAAGACCTTGGAATAAGGCGGTGGAGGTGCAGTGATTGCGGAGCGGTTCATGACCGAGACGCAAATGCGGCGCTTAACATCGCCCGTGTCGGCTTGGACACGCTCGCAGGAGGAGCCCCATTGCTAGATCAGGCGGAAAGCTTGATCGGGCAGATTGGGGAGCAGGCACGCTCCTCCGCTCCCTCACGGCCGTCCTGATCGCCGGCTGAGTTCACAAAGCTTCATTGCCATAGGCAACCTGCGCGCGTCGCGTTGTGGGGCTTTCTGCCATATCTGAGGACTTCTGATGAGGTTGTTCCGCTCCCTCGCGGCGCTCCTGTGCCTGATGCCGGCTGTGGCGTGGGCTGAGTCGGGGGCGAAGCTGCCGCCATTCAACGGATCTACTCCTTTCCAGTCGACGGGCGGCACGACGCCTCGCTCTGCCGCTGACCGCGCAGCGGACACGGTCAACGTCGCCGATGTGGGTGTAGCAGCAGCCTTCTCAGCCACGAATGTGGGCAAGAAGATCATCGTCCCGCCTGGGACGTGGACGCTTGCCTCAACGGCGCGTGTTCCCGACGGAAGTGTAGTCGAGTTCCTCGGTCGTAATGCGGTCATCGCCTACACGGGAACGGGCGCGGCCCTTGAAATCCGCTCTTCCAAGAATGTCCGGATCGACAATCTGAACGTCGATCTGACGGGCGCTAACCCGGCCGCCGAAGCACTTCACGTTTACGGGGCTTGGTATCTCGATATCTTTCACCCTCGAGTGGTGATGAACGGTGCAAATCAGGCCGGCATCGTTCTTGAGACAAGCCAAAGCTCATCTCAGGGCTACGGCACGTACATGATTGAGGTCGTGAACCCGCAGTTCACGGGCACAGGTCTGTATGGCCTCCGGACCTTCCAGACTTCTGGCGATACACGCGCAGTCACCCACCTGAATGTCCGCGGCGGCTGGTCGAAAGGCATCAGCTACGGTTTATATCTCAATTATGTTTCGACGGGTCGCGTTGATGGATGGGCGGCAGACACAGGCATCGATGCGATAAACATCCAGAATAGTAACGATCTTATATTGATGCCCGGCGAGTTGGGGCCGGGGACGGGCTACGGCGTCAACTTCGGCGCGGGCAATGCCGGCATCGCTATGCTCGCACCATCGCATGCGGGCGTCGGCGGCTCCCTCGGCTACATGAACACCTCTACGTTCACGCCGGTCCTATTTGATCAGTCCAAGACTAGACTTTACGCCTCGCGCTCAAACCAAGCTTACTTTATCGAACTCGGCGTCAATCTTCAGTACAACAGCACGTCGGGATACCTCAACTTCCAGGGCGGCAACGTTGGTGGTATTTATCAGGGTATCGGGTTCACGCAGAACTCGCCGGTAGCTACCGGCGCATTCCAGTTCGGGGAGCCGACCCGCGTCAACGATGTCGTGCTCGGACGAAACACCACAGCGCCCGGAGACACGGCGGGCTTCGTGCAGATGCCGTCGATCTCCGGCCCGGCTACTGCGGCGCCTCTAAGAGCGCCTAACAGAACCGTCTGATCTGGTTGAGGGTGATGAGGCTGGCGGCGAGGCTCGTGAAGGCCTCGTAGATGTCTGCGCGTCGCTCATAGCGGATGGGCAATCGACGGAATCGGTTGAACCAGGCGTGGGTGCGCT
>NZ_JAKSYD010000137.1 GCF_022829605.1 Methylobacterium sp. E-065
CAGCGGCCTGACCGGGCGACACCGCCCCCGGCGCTGCGGACGGGGCTGAACCACCGGCTATCGCCGGTCAGCCGAAACCGTCCAAACGACGGAAATCATCTCCGACGCCGCCAAATCAGGACTTCTTCAGCAGCCTGCTAAAGCTCCCGGATCTTCCGCTCGATGCGCGCGGCCTCGGCCTCGTCAACCTCCACCGGCCGCCCGGTGTCGTTGGGCAGGCCGGGCCCCGTCTGCGCGATGGTCTCGTCACGCGGGCGCCCGCTCTGCCCGTCCGAGATCGGCGGCTCCTTCGACCTGTCGCGATCCTGATCCATCGGTTCCTCCTGGCGCGGAGCAGCGTCGCCCCGGCTCAACCCGCACTACGCCGGTCGAAGGACCGGGTGCTGTTTGTCGAGGGAGAATCCCGCAGGCCCGATGAAGATCCGAGGGCCGGGCGGTGCTGTTTCAGCCAGAGCCCGAATTCCTGCATGGCCGCCACGACCGTCTTCAGCCGCATCCCGTCCTCGGTCAGGGCGTATTCGACCCTGACGGGCGTCGTCGGGTGGACGGTCCGGCTGACGAGGCCGGCGGTTTCGAGGGCGCGGAGATCCAGCGTCAACATCCGCTGCGAGATCCCCGGCAGGACGCGCTTGAGTTCGTTGAAGCGCTTCGGCCCGTCGATCAGGAAGGATACCAGAAGCAGACGCCAGCGCCCGCCGAGCAGATGCATCGCGTGCTCCACCGAGCAGCCGGTCACCGTGTCCTTCATCGCCGCCATCCACCTCCGAGACGGTATAATTTCTGTACCCAGCGCTCAAAAGAGTGCGTTCTTACCGCAACCGATCGACTCGGTTACTCACGATCTTCTCCGCTTTACAGGCTTCGTCCAGCGGCTCCACATCCGGGGGATCGATCGTGAGACTCTACTACATGCCGGCGAGCTGTGCCCTGGCCCCGCACATCGTCGCCCGTGAACTCGGCCTGGCTCTGGAACTCTGCCGGGTCGACCACACCCGGCACCTGACGGAGGCGGGAGCCGATTTCCTGTCCATCAACCCGCACGGCTACGTGCCGGTGCTCGCGCTCGACGACGGCAGCCTTCTCCGGGAAGGGCCGGCCATCCTGCAATATCTGGCCGATCTGAAGCCCCAGCACCGCCTCGCGCCGCCGAACGGCTCCCTGGAGCGCTACCGGCTCCAGGAGATGCTGGGCTTCCTGAATTCCGAGATCCACAAGGGCTTCGTCCCGCTGCTCTACGCCCGGCTCGCCGGCCGCTACGTCGAGACCGCCAAACCGAAGCTCGAAGCGCGCTACGCTTGGATCGACCGGCAGCTGGCCGACCGCGTCTTCCTGATGGGTCCGGATTTCACGGTGGCGGACGCTTATCTCTACGCGCTCACCGGCTGGGGTCAGGCGTCCTGGCTGACCTCGTACTACAGGGCCGACATCCACTTCGACGATCTGCGCCATCTGGCGGCCTGGTACGGCCGCATGCGGGGACGTGCGGCCGTGCGGCGTGCGCTCCGGGAGGAGGGGCTGGAGCACTCCCCCGGCCCAGCCGATCAGAACGGGTAGTAGCGCAGGGAGGTCAGGCCGGTGACGAGGTGGGTGGAGGGGGCGATCCCGTAGGCACCCCGGAAGGCGTCGCGCTCGGTGTAGGAGACCTGCGCGCCTGCCACGAGGCGGCCGAAATCGCCCTTGTAGAGATCGTGCCAGAAGCCGCCGGTGATCTGGCGGATGTCGCGGCTCTCCGCCTGGCAGGTCCCGCTCGCCGCGCCCTCGACGTCGCAACCGGTCACCACCAGGGTCGGCGAGCCGTAGCCGGTGGCGTTGAGCGCGCCGGCACGCGCGGCGTGCTCCCAGCCGGCATAGAGGTAGATGTCGGTGCCGGGCTGGATGTGGGCGACGCCGCCGGCGAGCAGCTGGAAGGCCGGGATCGGAGCGACCGACCCGTCGGCCTTCAGGGCGAAGTCCGGCAATTGCGCCGAGCCGTAGCGGCCGATGCCCTGGCCGACGAGGCCGCTGACCTGCAGGTCCAGGCGCTTGTCGATCACCGGCAGGGTCGCGGCGCCGCCGATGCCGTAGCCCAGCGCGGTGTCGGTGCGGCCGGGGAGGCGGGTCGCGGCGGTCAGGTTGGCGGGGCTCAGCCGGTCGTCGAAGAACCGCACCAGACCTTTGAGTTCGAAGTGGCCGAAGCCGGGTTCGAGGGCGAGCTTGCCGATGACGTCGGGGGCGCTGTTGTTCGAGTAGGTGGTGGAGGTGTTGAGCTGGCCGACCGCATCGCCGGCATTGCTGACGTTGACGAGGCCGGGCGCCGCGAAGGGGCTCGGCGGCAGCACGCTCTGGGGCGATTCCAGCGACAGGCCGGCCCAGAGGCCCGGCGCGATGTCCTTGACCACGCGCAGCTGCGGGTTCCGGGTCCAGTTGAAGCCCGGCACGTACTGCACGTCGATGGTGAGCGGGATCTGCTCCTTGAGCGGGGTGATGCCGGACAGGTCCGTGGTGAGCAGGCTCCAGGCCTGGCCGGCCAGGACGTGCCAGCCGGAATCGAGGGTCTCGACCGTGGCGAAGAGCTGCCGGATGCGCGGGTTGTAGCTGTTGCTCTCGCGCGAGTTCGCGTTGGTGGCCGCCCCCAGGAAATCGATCTCGTAATAGCCCGAGACCTGGAGCGTGGGCTCGACCTTCGCGGTGAACAGACCGCTCAGGCGGCTTTGCCGGGCGGAAAAGCGGAACTCGTTTTCCCGCGAGCGGGGATCGTTGCGGAACGGGATGCCGCCGAAATCGGTGCCGACATCCGAGTCGAGGTTGGGATGGCGGACGATGCCC
>NZ_JAKSYD010000157.1 GCF_022829605.1 Methylobacterium sp. E-065
GGAACCGTCGCCAGCGCCGGCACCCTCGCCAACGCCGCCGGCGCCACCCTCGCGGTCACAGGGGCCTACAGCCTCACCGGGCCGCTGACCAACGCCGGCAGCGTCACGGTTGCGAGAACCGCCAGCCTCACGACGCCTGCCGGTCTCGGCAACCTCGGCAGCCTCACGAACGACGGAACGATCGACGGCCGCCTCGCCAATGCCGGTGAGGCGGCCAACAGCGGCACCATCACGGGCGGGCTAACCAACACTGGCACAGTACTGGCCAGTGCCGGCCGGATCGATGGCGCCATCCGCAATGACGCCGGGACCTTCGCCGTCACCGGCACAGTCGCCAGCGACGGCACCCTCGCCAACGCCGCCGGCGCGACACTCGCGGTCACCGGCGCCTACAGCCTCACCGGGCCGCTGACCAATGCCGGCACCGTCACGGTTGCCCGAACCGCCAGCCTCACGACGCCCGCCGGCCTCGGCAATGCCGGCGGCCTCGCGAACGACGGGACGATCTCCGGCGCGGTCGCAAACACCGGTACGCTCACGACCAGCGGAACCATCGCCGGCAGCCTCGCCAATGCCGGCCAAGCGGCCAACAGTGGCACGATCACCGGCGGCGCGGGCAACACCGGCAGCCTGTTCACCAGCGGCACGATCGCGGGTGGGTTGACCAACACCGGAACCGTGACGGCCAGCGCCGGCCTGATCGACGGCGCTATCCGCAACGACGCCGGCACCCTCGCCGTCACCGGGGCGGTCGCCAGCGACAACAGTGTCGCCAACGCCGTTGGCGCGACGCTCTCCATCACCGGCGCCTACAGCCTCGGCGGGACGCTTACCAACACCGGCACCGTCGCTGTCACAGGTGGCGGCCGGCTCCTGGCTGGCGGCGTCGCCAACGCCGGCCTGCTCACCGTGACGCGGAATGCCAGCGTCATCGACGACCTGCTCAACACCGGCCGTCTCGTCAACGCCGGCAGCTATACCGCCGACGCCGTCAATGCCACCGGCGCCATGCTCGTCAACACCGGCACCTTCACCACAGTCTCCGCGCCCTTCGCCAATGCCGGATCCCTGATCAGCTCGGGCACCCTCACGGGCGGGCTGGCCAATACCGGCCTCGCTCAGGTTTCGGGCGTGCTCGCCGGCGCGGTGAGCAACGCCGGCGGCGCCACGATCGCGCTCACCGGACCGACCACCGGCATCGGCCGACTCATCAACGACGGCAGCTTCGACCTCGGCCGCACCGACCTCGCAGTGGGCTCGCTGGCCGGCGCAGCGTCGGAGTCCGCGCTGGGCAACGGTCAGCTCACCGTCGGAAGCGACGGCGCCTCCACCCTCTATGCCGGCCGGATCGTCGACGGCACCACGCGGACCAGCCTGACCAAGGTCGGCCTCGGAACCCTGGCCCTGTCGGGGCTCAGCCCCCTGTCCGGGCCGGTTCGTGTGCTCGGCGGCGAACTTGCCGTCACCGGCGGCCTGCCCAACGCCGCCCTCGCGATCGGGCCCGGCAGCGCGCTCACCGGCGAGGCCCGGCTTGGCAGCCTCAACGTCGGCCCCGGCGCGACGCTCGCACCGGGCATCGGCGCGGGGGCGCTGGGCCGGATCAGTGTGGCCGGCAACCTCGTCCTGGCGCCCGGAGCGCTCTACCGGGTCGACGCCACCGCGGATGGCCGCGCCGACCGGGTCGATGTCGGCGGCAGTGCCACCGTGGCGGGCGCCACCATCCAGGCGGTCGCCGGCACCGGCCAATATGCCCCGCGCACCCGCTACACGATCCTGAGTGCGGCGGGTGGCGTACAGGGGCGGTTTGCCGGGGTAAGCAGCAACTTCGCCTTCCTGACGCCGTTCCTTGGCTATGCCCCCGAGACGGTCACGCTGACCCTGGCGCGCAACGACCTCGACTTCTCCACCGTGGCGCAGACGCGCAACCAGCGCGCATCCGCTGCGGCCGCACAGGCGGGGGCAGTCGGCTCGCCGCTCTACGACGCGGTGGCGATGCTGTCGGCGCCCCAAGCGCGGGCGGCCTACGCAGCGCTGTCGGGGGACGGGCATGCCACCCTCGCCTCGACCGTGTTCGCCAATGCCGGCCTCGTGCGCGAGGCGGTACTCGACCACCTGCGCTGGGACATGGCCGCAGCGGCGCGGCCGGGTGATGGGCCGGAGCCGGCCGTGAGCCTGTGGGGTCAGGGGCTCGGCAGCGTCGGGCACGTGCGCACGGACGGCAACGCCGCCGGGCTGTCGCGCCACAGCGCGGGTTTCCTGATGGGCCTGGACGCGCGTGTCGACACGCCGCTGGGCGGCCTGCGCATGGGCGCAGTCGGCGGCAACCTTGAGTCGGGTTTCGCCAGCCCGGCCCAGATCCAGACTGGTGCGCTGACGAGCACGTTCGGAGGCGTCTACGGCAGCCTGGAGGCGGGATCAGCCGTGCTGCGGTTCGGGGCGCTGGCGGCGGACGATCCAGCCCAGCTCCGGCGCGTGGTCGCGTTCCCGGGTCTGTCGGACAACGCCACCGCGCGGCTGGGTGGACACAGCGTGCAGGGCTTCGGAGAGGCGGGCTATCGGATCGGACTGAGCGAAGCGGTGGCACTGGAGCCGTTCGCGGGCGGGGCAGTGGTGTCGGTCACGCGGGAGCGCTTCGAAGAGCGCGGCGGCGCGGCGGCCCTAACTGGCTTCGGGTATGACCACGCGGTGCCGAGCGCGACGATGGGCTTGCGGATGCAGGCGCAACTGGATCGCGACGTGCCTGCGCCGGCATTCGTGCACGGGATGGTCGCCTACCGGCGGTCGTTCGGCGACCTGGTATCGAGTGTGCCGTTGGCATTCCGCGGGACCGGGGCACGGTTCGCGAGCCGGGGTCTGCCGCTCGACCGGGACACGCTAGTGAGCGAGGTCGGGCTCGGGCTGATGCTGGCGCCAGGCCTGAGCGCCGGGCTGTCTTACACCGGACAGATCGGTGCACGCGCCCAGGATCACGCTGCGAAGGGGACCTTGGTGTACAAGTTCTGAGCGTGTAGCGGAGATCACGCGGTGTTCTATCGCAACGCCCTCGTCATCTGTCGCGCATAAGCCGATGTGGGGATTGCCGAACAGCGTGTATCCTGGCCGACGAGGATGCGCTGATCTGGGCCATCATCGCCCCGCATCCGAGTATGGACGCACCGCGTCGCTCCCGGCGGCCGGGTGGCAGGCGGGCAAGGACCGGATTCAACGCATCTGGCGTCGCGAAGGACTCGAAGCTCCACAGAACCACCGGCTGCGTAGCCAGCTCTGGTTGTCGGGTGGCTCCTGCTTGCAGCTCCGGCCGCTCCACCGCGTTCAAGTCGGGCGCTTCGACTCTCCAACGCGAGACCCACGACGGCCGCAGCCTGCGTATCCTGACGCGCATCGACGCGTACGGTCGGGTTTGTCTCGCGCTGAAGGTGGCGCGGCGCAGTAACAGTCTCGGCGTGATCTAGGCGCTGGTGCGACCGCTGCGTGCTGGGGTTGAGTGATGACTTGCTACTGCGCCGCCGCCCGTTCCGCGATGTCCCTGCGCCGAGGCGGCGCGCTCCGGGCTTCCGATCCCAGGTGGCGTCGCAGCGTGAGTGCGAGCGCGTTCGAACGCCAGGGCCGGTGCGCGACATCGACGATCGGGATCGCCGAGAGAACCTCCGGTCGCACCGTGTCGGCGGCCGAGAGCGAGAGCACGATGGGACGATCCACGATCCGCGCGGCGCGGCGGGCGAAGGCGAGGCCGAGGGAACCCGCCGGCCGGTTCTCGACGATCAGCAGGTCGAAGCGCCCCGGCTCTGCCCGCAGGGCGGTCAGGGCCGCGTCCGGGTCGGTGTAGCCGATCGGCTCGTAACCCAGGGCCGCGAGGGTCTCCTCATCGTCCTGCAATGCGGAGCGGGCGGCGCCCACGATCATCACGGTGCCGCCAGCGGCAGAGACGCCAGCGTCGGCTTCCGGGCGTGCGGGCAGCCACACCGCGAAGGTGCTGCCGACGCCCGATGCGCTCCGGACGTCGAAGGCGCCGGCCTGTTCCTGGACGAACTCGAAGGCCGTGGCGAGGCCGAGGCCGGTCCCGGCCGGACGGGTGGTGAAGAACGGCTCGAAGATCCGGGCGCGCGTGGCCTCGTCCATCCCGCGCCCCGTATCGGACACCCGGATGCGGACGTAGGCGCCGGACGGCAGCTCGCCGTGGGAGAGAACCCGCCGTCCCGGCAAACGGACGCGTTCGAGCTGCACGTCGACCGCTGCACCCGGCTCGGAGGCCTGGATGGCGTTGCGGATCAGGTTGTGGATCACCTGCTGAAGCTGCGCCGGCTCGCCATCGACGATCGCGCCGTCGGCGGTCCCGGTCAGGCGGATCACGGTGGGATCGGCGGTCGATGTGCGGATCAGGTCGACCGTCTCGGCCACGATCGCATCGACGGCGCTCGTGGCCTGCGTTGCGCAGCCCCGCCGCCCGTAATCGAGGATCTGCCCCGCGATCTCGTGGGCCCGGCCGCCCGCCTGGACCAGCAATCCGATGTGCTCGGCCGCTCGTCCCGGATCGGTTGGTAGGGCATCCGCGGCGATCTCGGCGTGGCCGAGCATGACGTTGAGCACGTTGTTGATGTTGTGGGCCACGCCGCTGGCGAAGATTCCGATCGCTTCGAGCCGCTGCGCGCGTCGGAGGGTCGCCTCGATCTCGCGGCGCTCCGCCCAGACGTGCTGGCGCTCCAGCGCCGCGCCGAAGCTCTCGGCAACGACGTGCAGCAGCCCGCGCGAGTGCCGCATCCAGGGCGGCAGGACGCTGACGGTGCGCTCGAAACACAACACGCCGACAATGCGTCCCCCGCGCCGCAGCCGCGCGCAGGTGAGCGTCGCGACGCCCCGCTCTGCCAGGGGGCGAACCAGGGCCGGGGGGCCGATGGAGTCCGCCGTCTCGACGAAGATGTAGTCCTCCGCCGCCGCGATGATGTCGGGCACCATGGCGCGTTGCGCGTGCGGCCAACCGCAGGGCTCCAGCAGCCCCGATCGATTCCATAGATGCACCGTGTCGGAACCATCGAGCATCAGGATGTAGCAATGGTCGGTGCAGGCCCCCACGCCCACCATCGCCATGACGTCGACGATGCGCGACGCGATCTCGTCGGGCTGGCTCGCTGAGAAGAGGTTGGCAGCCTGGGCCGCGACCGATTGGAAGGCGATCGTCCGGCGCAGGATGAGGGTCCCCGCCCGCATCAGCAGCCCGACCCGCACCACCAGGGCCACAAGGGCCAGCGCAGCCGCGTAAAGCGCGAGGCGGAATCCGTCCGCGCGGGTCTGCCGCTGGTCTCGAAGGGCGCGGCGGGCCTCCAGCAGGGCTTGGCGCGCCGCCTCGCTCGATGCGTCCGGCAGCGAGCGGGTGAGCGTGTCGACCTGCGGCAGCAGTTCCAGGAGCTGGCGCCCGTGCAGGACGATGGCGGCGATATCGGCGCCCCGGTTCGAGGGCGCGCCCGCCGCCAGGGCATCGAGCCGGGCGCGGATGTCGTCCAGGTGCTTGGGGCTCGCGTCCCGGGCGAGTTTCGAGACCCGGATCTGCAGCGCCGCGATCGCGCGGGCGAGGTTGGGATCGATATCGGGTTCGGACAGGCGGTCGCTGAGGGAGTCGAAATAGGCGATCGAGTTCTGGACGAGGGCATTGCCGGTCTTGAAGCGCTCGACCATCCGCGCCTCCCGGGCGATCGCCTCGGTCAGGGTGCGCATCTCGCGGTCGTCCGGGCCGCTGGCCGCCTGCAAACCGGTCAGCGCCGCCTGTATCTCCCGGAGGTGGGCGACGATCGGATCGTAGTTGCGCAGGAGCCCGGTCCGCGCCCGGAGCACGTCGTGCTGCATCCGGGATTCGGCGAGGGCGATGGCGTCGACGGTGCGGTGGGTTTGCGCGTAGGCGGCATCCATCTCGCCCTTGCCGTTGATCATCAGCCACGTGAGCAGCGCGGCCAGCAGCGCGCCGAGGATGGCGGCCTGTACGGTCAACCTCATGGCTGCGGCGCGGCAGCGGGCGCCGTCAGGGGGCGGCCCTCGTAGGAGCCGGTCAGGGTGCCGAGGAACGCCACGATCGAGGCGGCTTGCGCGGGCGTCAGCTCCCGTCCGAGCTGCGCCTGGGCCATGAGCCGCACCGCCTCGGGGAGCGTGGCGACGCCGCCATCGTCGAAATAGGGTGCCGTGACCGCGACGTTGCGCAGGCTCGGCACCCGCAGCACCTCGGCGGTCTTATTGGGGATCGTGACGAAGATCCCGACCTTCTCGAACAGGTTGCTGCCGACGTTGATGCCCTGATGGCAGGCCGCGCAGCCGATGCCCTGGAACAGGGCGTAGCCGGCCCGCTCGGCCTCGGTGAGCGCGTGGGCGTCGCCGCGCAGCCACCGGTCGAAGCGGCTGTCCGGGGTGAGCAGGCTGCGCTCGAAGCTGTTGATCGCGTCGATGACCGCCGCCCGGTCGGCCTCCCGCCCGTAGGCTGCCTGGAACGGGCCGGCAAGCGCCGGATCGCCCCGGACCACCGCGAGGATGCGCGGCCAGGATCCGCCCAGGAATTCCGATTGCGTCAGGGCGATCTCGGCCTGGTCCGGCAGACCGGGAATGTCGCCCGCCCAGCCCAGGCGAAAGCTCAGCGCCGCGTTGAAGGCTGTCGGCGTATTGCGCGGCACCGGTGTGCCGTCGGCGGTGAGATTCCGGGCGACCGCGCTGGCGCCATTCGTGCGGATGTCGTGGCAGGTGATGCAGGCCCGGTCGCCCCCGCGCGACAGCCGCGTGTCGGAAAACAGCATCCGGCCGAGGGCGACCCGGTCCGGATCCGCACCGAGGCTGCCCGGGATTGGCGTGATGACGTCCTGGGCATCCACGGCTTCGGCCGGCAGGGGAGGGCGGCCCGGCGGCCCTTCCCCGGCGGCCGGCGGCAGGACGGCCAGGGCGCTGCCGATGAAAGCGGCCGAGAGGGCTGCCCAGCGGGACTGGGCTAAGGAGACCCGTGACACGCGCGGCGGCGCCACGGTCACAGCTTCTCGACGGGCACGGCGAAGACGTAGCCGATACCGCGCTCGGTCACGATCAGGCGCGGCGCACTCGGATCCGCCTCCAGCTTCCGGCGCAGCCGCAGGATCTGGACGTCGATGCTGCGATCGAACACGTCCTCGTGGACGCGCGTGGCCTGCAGGAGCTGCTCGCGGCTCAGCGGGCGCTGGGGGGCATCGAGGAAGGCGACCAGCAGCGCGTACTCGCCCTTGCTGAGGGCGACGTCCGCGCCCGCGGGGTCGGTCAGGCGCCGGCGGCGCCGGTCGAGCACCCAGCCGTCGAAGCCACTGCGATGTGAGTCCTGAACCCGCGCCGGAGCAGGCGCGACCTCGGCCCGCCGCAGGATGACCCGGACCCGCGCCAGCAGCTCGCGCAGGCCGTAGGGTTTGACGATGTAATCGTCCGCACCGAGTTCCAGGCCGATCACCCGGTCGATCTCGTCCCGACGATGGCCGGTGGTGATGATCACCGGCAGGTCGCTCTTGGCGCGCAGGTCGCGCAGCAGGTCGAGGCCGTTCTCAGACCCCAGGCGCAGGTCCAGCACCACGAGGTCGAACGCGTCCTCCGCGAGCCGTTGCTCCGCCTCCCGCCGGTCGGTCGCCGGGGTGACGTCGACGTCGTGGTCGGCGAAATGGTCCGACACGATGCGCTGCATGCCCGCATCATCCTCGATCAGCAGGATGCGCGTCGTACCGGCCCGCGCGCCTCGACTCTGGCCCCGGCCCAGACTGGGTTCGAACATCGCAAACTCCATCCCGCGGCCGCCGGCCGCGATGGCACGATCTCGACGCGCCGACTCAGGAAGGGGGCGTGCTCGAAGCAGGGAGATCATTCCCCGGCAGACCCGCGCGTCCGTCGTCGGCTCGCCCCGGATGCCTATCAGGGCGTGTCCGGACGTCGGGCCTTGCACGGCTGGATTGGTATCATGCCCCCCAAAGGATTGCGCCCTCCACATTGTGCGGGGCGGCACAGCGTGAGCATTCGCGCAAGACATGGCTTCAACATGCAAGCTCAATAGGGTCGCATTACGATTGTAACAGAAAGTCATACAGGACGACATGGCAGCGTAATTAGGGAGCATCACAGTCATACTGCTCAATGCGAGAGGTAAACATGACGGGTGCCGCAATTGCCGAGCGACGAACGCTCCGCCGCAGACGGTTTCGACTGTTCAGATATGGGCGCTGCGTGTCTCCCCATGAACCTGCTGGGACGCCCGCTCGAGGGCGACCGCCGACGGACCCAGCTTCGTCCCCAGCATGCCGACCAGCCCGCAACGGTCTCGTCGGCCGATGGCTTGAGGTTTTTGTGGTCAGCTTCGCCTACGGCGGCTGTCTCCACAATATCCACCCAGATTACATCGACTTTCTGCACGACCCGAACCGAAAAAATCAGCATTAGACTGGCGGCGATCGCCATCCATCCGGCCAACGCTCTGTTCGAGCCGGTACGCTGCAGGCGTTTCGCCCTCTGAAGCCGCACAGCCGCGCCCGTAGGCCGGCAAAGCCCTCATCACACCTGAATACTGCGCTCTCGCGCGATCAGACTGGGAAACCCACCATGTCGCTCGACGTCCTGTGCATCTCGTGGGGAACCACGGGCAATCTCAGCCCTGTGCTCACGGCAGCCCGGCAATTGCACCGGGCCGGGCACCGACCGCACATCATGGCCGATCCGGCCATGAGCGCCGAGGTCGATGCGGCGGGCTTCCCGTTCATCGGGTGGCGCCGGGCCCCGACCGGACAGAAGGCCGATCCGGTCGATTTCTCGGATCTGGCCGATTGGCTGCGCCAAGCGATGTTCGCCCCGGCAGGCGCCTACGCCGCGGACACGCTCGACGAGATCCGTCGCCTCCCGACCGACGCGGTCCTCAGCATCGACCTGCTGGTCGGCTGCGCCCTGGCCGCCGAGGCGGCCGGCATCCCGCACGCCGTCCTGTCGCCGCATATCAGCATTCGCCCGCTCCCCGGCATGCCCCCCGCGGCGAGCGGCCTGACGCCGCCGCGGACCGAAGCGGAGCGGGCCGCAGTCGATGGGGCAACCGACGCGATCGTTCTGGCGATGGAGTGCAGCCGGCCGGCGCTCAACGCCGCACGGCGTGCTTTCGGGCTTCCGCCGGTCGCCAGCGCCTTCGCGCATTACGATCGGGCCGAGCGGGTCCTGTTGGCGGTCAGCCGAGCCTTCGACTTCGACGGGGCGACGCTCCCCGCCAATTACCGCTACATCGGCCCCCTGCTCGACGAGCCGGTCTGGTCGCGGGGCGCCCGGACCCTGTGGTCCGGGGCGGGCCGGCCGCGCATCCTCGTCGCCGGCAGCACCGGTGCCCAGAACCAGACCGAACTCCTCCGGCGGATCGTTTGCGCCGTCGGGACACTCGAGGCCGAGACCATCGTGACCACCGGCCCGAACGTCGAGGCCGGGGACCTGGACGCCCCCGACACCCTCCGCGTCGTGGCGACCGCCTCCCACGACGCCCTCATGACCGAGGCCGACCTGGTGATCTGCCAGGGTGGCCACGGGACCGTCAGCCGCGCGCTGCTGCACGGCGTGCCGCTGCTGGTGATCCCGCTCGCCCGGGACCAAGCCGACAACGCCGCCCGGATCGCGCTGCGCGGCGCCGGCCTGCGCCTGCCCGCGACGGCGAGCACGGACGCGATCGCGGCGGCGGCCCGCCGGCTCCTGGTGGAACCGGGCTTCCGCACGTCCGCCGGGACCCTCGGTGCCGCCGTTCAGGCCGATCTCAACGCGGGCGGGCTCGTCCGCGAGATCGCCGCGATGGTCGCCGCGCACCGGGATGCCGCATCCCGAGGCGGAGCTCGGCTTTGGGCGTGAGGGGGATCGCCATGCCGGCGTGGCTCCGCATACACCCCGATTCACGGGCCTTCTCGGCGCTGCTCGGTCTGCTCGCGGCGCTCCCGACCTTCGGGATCGACATGATCCTGCCGAGCCTGTCGGAGACGGCGGCGGCGCTGCACGTCCCGACCGCCGCGATGGGCGCGGCCATGGCCGTCTACCTGCTCGGGCTCGGGGCCGCGCTCCCGGTCTACGGGCCGGTCTCGGACCGGCTCGGCCGCCGGCCGGCGATCGTATGCGGCTGCCTCCTGCTGATCGGAGGCAGCCTCGGCTGCGCCGCTTCACGGACGCTGCCGTATTTCCTGCTGTTCCGGGCCGTCCAGGGAATCGGCGCGGCCGGTCCCGGCATGGCGGTTTTCGCGATGGTGCGCGATCTGTTCACCGGTGAGGCGGCGCGCGCCCGGATGTCGTTCGTCGTCCTGACCGTCAACGTGGTGCCGATGGTCGCCCCGACGCTGGGGGCCGGCCTGATGGATGTCGGCGGCTGGCGCCTGATCCACGCCGCGCCAGCCGCCGCCGCCCTGGTGACCCTAGCGGCGATCCCGCAGATCGACGAGACCCTGCGCCGTTCTCCCGGTCCGCCGCCGGCCGGGATCCTGGGCGGCTATGTCGAGATCCTGGCGAACCGGGGCTTCCTCGGCCACGCCCTCTGCAACGCCGCGGCGGCGGGTGCGGTCTTCGCCTACATCACGGGCTCCGCGCTTGTGTTCATCGGCGCCCTTGGGTTCAGCCCGTCGGCCTACGGGCTCATCTTCGGGTCGAGTTCCCTGTCGGTGATGGCCGGGGCCGCCCTGAACAGCCGCCTCGTCGCCCGGGGCATCACTTCCCACCGGGTGATCGGCGCCGGGCTCGTCGGGGCGACACTCCTGGCGGCGATGCTCCTCGTCGATGCGCTGGTCCTCACGCCCTCAGCGGTGCCGGTGATCACCGCGATGGCCGGCATGGGTCTGGCCTTCGGCCTCGTCTCGCCGAACGCCATCCACGGCGCGACGGAGACGGCCCCCGAGGCCGCCGGCACCGCCGGCGCCATCGCGATCTGCCTGCAGATGGTCGGGGCGGCCGTCGCCAGCGACCTCGTCGCCCGGTTTTTCGACGGGCGCTCCGCCCTGTCGATGGCCGTCGTGATGCTTGGCGGCTGCCTCGCGGCGATCGCGGCCTTCGCTGGCCTCGTGCGCCTCGCCGCCCGTCCGTCCGCGTCCCCCTTCCCCTCCCAGCGACATGGAGAACCCGTATGATCTTCGACCCACCCCCGTGGCAGCCCGTCCACCTGACCCGCGACGGCACCCGGCTCGCCCATATCGAGGCCGGACCCATCACGCCTCAGGGGCATCCGCTGCTCCTGATCAACGGCTGGACCGGCGATCACGGCATCTTCACCCCGCAGATCGCGCATTTCGCGCGGACGCGCCGCGTGGTGGCGGTCGACCTGCGCGGCCACGGCGCCAGCGACGCGCCCGCGGGGGACTACACGATGGAGGGCTTCGCCGACGACATCGCGTGGCAGTGCCGGACCCTGGACCTGGCCAAGCCACTCGTCATCGGTCACAGCCTCGGCGGCGCGGTGGCCCTGGAGCTGTGCGGCCGCCATCCCGACCTCGCCGCCGGCCTCGTGATGATCGACACGATCGTCCTGCCGTCGCCCGGCGGTGCGGGCAGCGCCGAGATCGAAGGTCTGCTGGCAGGCGTGGGCGGCCCGGACTACCGGCGTGTCGTGCGCGACATGGCCTGGGCGATCGGCTGCGACTACGACGATCCGGCGCGGCGGCAGGCGCTCTTCGACACGTTCATCCGCGGCCCGGCCGAGCGGACGCCGCAGCACGTGGCCTACGCGGCGCTGCGGAGCATGGTGCTGCACCACGACCCCGTCCCGGCCGCGCGCGCCTGCCGGATCCCCATGGCGTACATCGCGGCGGACGTAGCCCTGGTCGAGGCGGCGCGGAATCTCGACCGGCTGCGCGAGCTCTGCCCGCACCTCGTCACCGCCAAGACGCTGCTCGCGGGACATTTCAACACGCTCGAGGTGGCCGATCAGGTCAACGCGATGATCGAGCGGTTCCTGGCCGTGGGCTTGAAGGCAAGGGCCGAATAAGCGGCGCACGCCGTCCCGCGGCGTGATGCGTATGTTCGTGGCGGCGTCCGGGACAGATGCCGCCCGGCAGCACGAGGCCGTGTCACGAAGCGAGCCGTGTCCTTGGCCGGTCCCCCAGGAGGCGCCGCGCCGACGCGATGACCTGGAGGGTCTGTGGGCTCAGCTGCTCCTGGCGTGCCCGCCACGCGTAGTGCCGCAGGCGCGTGGCGAGATCCGTCGCGCCGGAGATCCCGTGATCGAGCCCCTTGATCACGGACTCGGTGATCGTGCGCCTCAGCAACGTCTCGAAGATGTCGTGGTCCGCCTGCTCTGTCCGCATGAGGATCTCTCCCGTGAAGCGGAGTCGTTTTCGATCGGACAGGTTACTGTGCGATTTCAGGACCTTCGACGCGCGCATCGGCTGCGCGCCGGACGTGTCGTTGCGCACGCAGCGGACGCCCCGGCGGGCCGCATGTTATAACGGTAACCGTCGGCGCCACGTCCGACATGATCGTGTAGCTCCGGCCTTCGAGGCTCCTCGCGCACAGCAGCAGCGAGGCTATGGCGATGGATGGAACCGAAGTTTGGACGCGGCAGGCCGGCTCGCTGGAGCCGCCCGGACCCATCCCGACGCTGACGGTCGCCGAACTGGAGGCCGATCCACACGGGGTGTTCCGCACCTGGCGCCCCCGGCTGCCGGTGGTCGGCCACGAGGTCGCGGGCTTCGTCATCCTCCGGGCCGGGGACGTCGATCGGCTGATGCGCGATCCGCGCGTGCAGGCGACCGAGACGCTCTACCCCGAGACGCGCGGAATCCCTGAGGGCAGGCTCTTCGACATCTTCGCGCACGGGATGCTGACTGCCAATGGCGCCGCCCATCGTCGGCGCCGCTCGCCCTTCACCCGGACCTTCGGAGCCCGGATGATCGAAGGCCTGCGCCTCCGGATCCGCGCGGCAGCGGAGAGCCTCGTCCGGGACTGGCTACCGGACGGGGAGGTGGACCTCGTGGCGCGTTACACCGCGCAGATTCCGGCCCGGACCATCGCCGACGTCCTCGGTCTGCCGCATGAGGACATCCCCCGCTTCACGCACTTGGCGTACGAAGTCTCCCGGGTGCTGAGCTTCACCTTCGGACCGGACGACATCCCCGACCTCGAAGCGGCGGCGGTCGCGCTCCAGGATTACGTGCGCGCGATCCTTGAGGCGCGCCGGTCGGCACCGCAGGACGATTTCCTCTCGCGCTTCCTCGCGGAGGCCGAGGCGGCGGGCGATCTCACCCCCGAGGAGGTGGTCGTCCAGCTCGTTCAGATGATCATCGGCGGCACCGACACGACCCGGGTCGCCGGCGCCATGCAGGCGGCGCTGCTGCTGCAGCATTCGGAGCAATGGGCGGCGGTGCGCCGCGATCCGGCTCTCATCCCGGCCGCCGTGGCGGAATCGCTCCGCTACGAGCCGAGCGTCGGCTCCGCGGGGCGGGTCGCCCGGGAGGCGATCGACCTCGACGGATCGGTCGTGCCGGCCGGAAGCCTGATCATGCTCTCGACGCTGTCGGCACTGCGGGACGCGGCGGCCTTTCAGGACCCGGACACGTTCGACATCCGCCGGACCGACCTTCCGCGCCTGCATCCGATCTTCGGCGGCGGCGCACACCGGTGCATCGGCGAGGCCCTGGCCCGCATCGAGCTGGAGGAAGGACTGGCCGCCCTGATGCGCCTCGCGCCAAACCTGCGCCTGGCGGGCGCGATGCCGGTCCTCCACGGCCACAGCGGCATCCGGCGCATCGGTCCGCTGCAGGTCGCCGCCTGATCGGGCATCGGATCAACCCAGGAGTTGCCGCGGAACAGGCCGCCGTTCCACAGCGCGCCCAACGGCACCCGGCCTGCTGGGCCGGGTGGTGCTCGAAGATAAGCAGGTTGTCTTCGACCGAAAGTCAGATTTTCCGGCTGACGCCACAGGCAATCGGATTACGCATCGAGATGTCCGCTGTCATAGCTTTCCGATTTTCCGAAATCACGGCGCAATCCCCGAACCTTAATCCTGAAGCTCCACGCACCGGAGCAGACGATGATGATTTCAGGCCCGACAAGAACTCTCGCAGGCGCGGCGGGAGCATTTCTCCTGACCCTCGTGGTCCCGACCGCCGTTCGGTCGCAACCGGTCCCGCGCTTCGCACAATCAGACGTGCCGAGCCCCACCGCACGGTCGCTCCCGCCCCCGTACCGGACGATCCGGGACCTCCGCTCACCCACGGTCGAGCGCGAGCACCTCCGGGCGCAACGCATCATCAACCGCATCTGCTCGGGCTGCTGATGTCGGCGATACGCCTCCCCGACGTCAGCGCCGCGGGGGCGGACCTGGCGTCCTGGCTCGGCCGGCCGCACCGTGCGGCCGAGCTGGCCCAGGCTGTCCGCCGCCGCGCAGCCGCAGCGTGTGGCAACGCGCTCCTCGCCGCGGCGCCCGCGCCGTTGCTGATGGGATTCGCAACCGCGACCGGGTCGGAACCCATCACCCTCGGCCTCGCCGGGCTCGCCCTCACGTCGCTCGCGCTGCAGGTGCGGCACCTGCGCTCCGCCGCGCGGATCGTGACCCGACACCGGGACAACCTCGCGCGTCTGGCGGCGCCGGCGGTCGCCCGGTTGGTGGCCGAAACCGACGCCGTCACCCTGCGCGTCGGCTGGGAGCAGGAGGCGACGGTGCTGTTCGCCGACATCCGCGACTTCACCGGACTCTGTGAAACCCTTTCGCCGGGCGAAGTCGCGGCGTTCCTCGCCGAATTCCGCCAGCGCGCTGCGCGGGCGATCGAGGCGGCGGGCGGCCTCGTCGACAAATTCGTCGGCGACGAGGTCATGGCCGTCTTCGGCGTGCCGCGCCCGGCCCCCGACGATACGGATTGCGCCGTCGCGGCGGCCCGCGCGCTGACAGCCACGATGCTGGCCTGGAGTCGTGAGCGGGCGCAGGCGGGTCTGCCGCCGGTGCGCATCGGGGTCGGCCTTCACCGCGGCCCGGTTTTCGTCGGCACAATCGGGGCGGAGCGCGTCGAGTTCACCGCGGTGGGCGACACCGTCAACGTGGCCCGCCGCCTGGAGCAGATGACCCGCACGACGGCCTGCGACTGCATCGCCTCGGAAGCCGTGGTGCGGTCGGTGACGTCCGGCGAGGCGCGGATCGTCGCCGTTCAGCCCGTGCGCGGCGCCCGTGTCGTCCTGCGCCTGTTCGCCATCGCGTTGGCCCCGTAGCGGCCGGGCGCATTCTCACCGGGACCGGGATTCTTCCGCATGATGGCCGAACAGGTTCGTCGAGGCCGGGTCTGGAAGCGCCGTCTGGCCGCCTTCCTCGGATCGGCCGTTCTTCTGGCCGGATTGGCTGGCGCAGCCAGCGTCGGTCCGCGTCTCCTGCGGCCGAACGCCTATGCGTCCGTCACGTCGATCGAGACGCGACCGGACTTCCATGACCCTGCGCTGCTGGCGCGGGCCTGGGCGCTACCAGTGGCGGCGGCGTACCGGAGACGACCTTACGAGTACCAGAGCAATCCGAGCTTCTGCGGTCCGGCGACGGTCGCGAACCTGCTCCGCTCCCTCGGTGTCGACTTTTCGCAAGCCGACGTGCTCCGGGGGACGGCGTTCCAGCCCTGGTTCGGCGTGCTCGTGAACGGGCTGACCCTGGACGAGCTGGGCGACCTGATCCGAAGGCGGCTCGACCACCCGGTCGATGTCGTGCGCGATCTCACGTTGCCGGCGTTCCGCGATCTGATGAAGAGCGGCAACGACCCCGACACGCGGCTGATCGTCAACTTCCATCGCGGTCCCCTCTTCGGCCGTGGCGCCGGACATTTCTCGCCGATCCTCGGATATCTGCCGGACGCGGACCTCGTCTTCGTCGGCGACGTCAATGGCGACTACCGGCCGTTCCTGGTCGGCACCGAGCGCCTGTGGCGCGCCGTCGCGACGCGCGACGGCACCTCGGGCAAGACGCGCGGGTTGCTGATCGTCCATACGACCCGGCGTTGAGGCCGAGATGCACCGGCCGAGGGCCGGCGTGGAAGCCGTCGCCGACAACGCGCGGGAGGATGATCGACGGGGGAGTGCCGACGGGTGCCGCGCGGTCGCCGCTGGGCGCTTCCGGTCAGCCGCCGGGGAAACGGGACGGCCCGTCGTCGCGCATGCAACCGCTGCACCATCGGTCCCTGGGGCAGGCCGCGCGCCGGGATGCCGGGTCCCGAACGGGCGACATTCCGGCTCTGGCGGGCTCATCGGCCCTACGATCGCCGCTTCGGCGTGGCCGGCGGCCCCCGTCAGGCGGTGAGACGATGTCTCGTGGTGCCAGCAGTCCCGGAACGGATCAGGCCGCGTTGGATCCGGCGACGAGGCGGTCCAGCGTTCCGAGGATCACCGCCGGCGTATCGATCGCCGCCATATCCGCCGCGATCGCCCGCGCGCGCTCGGCGAAGGACGGCTCGGCCAGAACCCGATCGACCGCCGCGCGCAGGTCTCGAGCCTCTGGCCGCTGCGACGGGATCTCGATGCCGACGCCCGACCACGCCACCCGGGCACCGACCTCGGCCTTGTCCTCGGTGCGCCCCGCCGCCACGATCGGGACGCCGGCTTGAAGCGCCAGCTGCACAGTCCCGTAACCGCCATTGGTGACCAGCACGTCGACCTTCGGCAGGAGCACCGCGAAATCGAGGAACTCCGCAAGCCGGGCGTTCCTCGGGATCGGTCCGCGCACGTTTCCGATCGGCCGGAAGCCGGTGGTGACGAGCACCAGGAGGTCGTCGCGCGTGCCGAGCGCCGATAGAGTCGGCTCGATCAGTTCGCCGAAATCGGCGTTGGCGACCGTCCCCTGGGTCACGAGCACGACCGGCTTGGACCCGTCGAGTTCGCCCCACCAGTCCGGCAAGGCAGCGTCCCGCTGCGGGGGAGGGGGCAAAGCGCCGACGAACCGGACGTGATCGGGCAGGCCCCCGAAATCGTACTCGAACGCCGGTACGGTCGTCTGAAGGAAGGCGTCGGCCATGAGATGGCGCGAATGCAGCACCGCGCACGGCAACGGCGGCAGGCCCATCCCGGCGAGCTTGGCATCCGCGTAAGCGCGGACCGGCGCACCGAAGACACGTTCGGCTTCGATCGCGATGGCCGCGTATGCCGCACGCGCCGCCGCGTCGCGGGCCGGCGGCAACCCGATCATGGTGGGAGCCCCGTCCGGCCTGTCGGCCACCATGATGGTGATGCTGCAGGCGACGATCGGTGGCCGGGGCGTCCCCTCGTCCAGGAACACGGCCGTCGCGCCGAAGAACAGATCGTCGACGACGATGATGTCGGGACGTTCGGACGCGATGATCCTGCGCAGCGTTTCGGCCTGCGGCGGCATCGGGTCGAGGAAGATCCGCTCGAAATTGTAGCGGAGCTGCTCCGGGCCTGGGGGGAGACTTGCGCGCTCGGGCAACACGTCCTCGATCCGCGTGAAGTCGATGTCGGCGCCGGCGGCAAGCGGCAGGAAGCGTGCGCCGGACCTTTCGACGGACGGACGGAGGTATCCGGCCGTGGCCACCAGCGCCTCGTCGCCGCGCGCCAGGGCCATGCGCGCGATAGCCAGCAGCGGATTCAGGTGGCCGGCGGCCGGCGTAGCGGCAAAGAGGATTTTCATGCGGGACCCGTGACGGCGACAGAGCAGATTCTGTTCGGTCGCGCGCGCTGCACGGTTCCGTGCCGGGGCGGTGAACGACGATCTCTGCTCCTGCCGGGGGGTCTGCGCCCGGCGTATGACCGCAGCGTTTCGCCGATCGGCGATAGGGTTACAGGCGTAACCTCGGACGACCGGGCCTGCGCCGTTGCCTTGCAGCGGATCTGGTGTTCCTCCCAGAGGCGTCCGCCACCCAATCTCGCGAGACGACGCGTCGTAATCGCATGACGTTGAGGTTGGGCCGTCAGCTTTTCAGCGCTCCTGCTCCGAAGCGGACAGGTCACGCACGGTCGAACTACGCGATGCCGGATCGCCGGCGGGTGCAAAACCTGTCGTTCGGGTCTACGCCCTTCGCGGCGGCATCGTCAGTTCTGGCAGCTTCTCGAAAGCGGACGTTTAAATCTTTCGTCGTGGATCAGGGACAGCCTGTGGCCATTGCATATCACTGCGCCAGCGTGCGCAATTCCCCTCGAATGAAGCCGAGCAGGGTTCGGGCGAGCAGCCATGCGATCACCGCGGTTGCGAGCGCAAGCAGGGCGAGGGCGAGGCTGTCGATCCCCAGCCCCGGTTGCGCCGTCGCGATCCGCAAGGCTGCGACCGCTGCTGCGGCGAGTGGGAAGCTCACGCCCCACCACGATACGCGGAACGGGCAGCTCCAACCGAGCCGAGCGAGCTTCGGCAGCAGCACGGCGAGGAGGAACAGTGCGATCGAGAACAGGGCCACCGCGAAGAGATCCACCGTGCCCGTCGTGGCGAGATAGGCCGAGCAGCCGACGGCGGAGGGCGCGACGAGGATCAGAAGCGACGGCTGCAGGGCGGGGGGAAGCGGCGTCTCGAACAGCAGGCGCGACAGGATCATCGTGGTCAGGGGCACGGCGAAGAACAGCCCCACGGCCAGCGCGAAGACCATCTCGCCCTGCATCGGCGGCAGGCCGAGCACCGGAACGGCAAGAGGCACGTCGAGGAGGCCGACCACCGGCACGATCCAGGCCGGCGTGGCATGCGCGGCCTGCTGCCGGTCGCTGAGCCATCGGGTCACGACCCACCACGCGAACACCGTCATGCCGAGGGCGCCGGCGATCCAGAGCAGGCGCGCAAGGGTGAGGCTCAGGGGCGCCACGGGGATCGGCAGGAGGAGCAGGCTGATCAGCGGCGTGCCGAACAGGTTGCCGGCGATGGGATGGCGGAACTCGGCCCGCACCGCCGGGCCGGCGATGACGGCCTTGGCGGCGTAGCCCGTCGCCACGGCGACGAAGGTGGCGCAGGCGATCAGCCCGATGGCCCCGCCGAGCCAGAGGGGGACACCGTACCGGGCGTGCGCCAGCGTCCAGGCGATGCTCAGGCCGGTCAAGCCCATCACCGCCGCGAACAGGCCGACGGGCAGGGCCTCGACCTGCCGCCAGCCGCCCGGACCCTTCGATCGCTCCGGCGGGCGATGGGCGGTCAGGGTGGCTTCGGAGGCCGACGTGCCTTGCTCTTCCGCGACGACCTGCAGCATCGATCCTTCGTCCTCCACGCAGACTCCGTAGGCCAGTACTGTCAGCCGAGACCGTATCGGATGGCCGACATCCGGCGGGACGGGTTCGGGTCGAGGTGGAACCGGGCGCCCTCGTTAGCCTGCCCGAATGCGGTCTCGGGTATCGACGGGATCGACACGATCTTATCCGAGGAGGCGCCCGTCGCGAGCGCCCTGCCTGTGTGCTCTGCCATGGCGGATCCCGCGTCAGGCGGCTGAGAGTTTCGCGTTGGCCACCGGCAACGCGCGGATCCGCTGGCCGGTGAGCGCCGCGATGGCGTTGAGAACCGCGGGCGGCACGCCCGGCAGGCCCGGCTCGCCGACGCCGCCCATCGGCGCGCCGCTCTCGACGATGCGGACGTGGACCTTCGGCATGTGCTCGCGGCGCAGAATCGGATAGGTGTCGTAGTTCCGCGATTGCCGCACGCCGTCGCGGTAGACGATCTGCTCGAACAGGACCGAGGACAGGCCGAGCGCAGCCGCCGACTCCACCTGCGCCTTGACGATGGCCGGGTTCACGATGCTGCCAGGGTCGAACGCGATCCAGAGGTTGTGGACGCGGGCCTCGCCGCCCTCCACCGAGACCTCCGCGATGGTCGCGGTCTCCGATCCGAAGGGCGAGGCCATGGCGATACCCCGGGCGCGCATTCCATCGTCCGTGCGGTAGGGCCCGCGCTGCCAGCCACCGGACAGCTCCGCCACCGCCGAGAGCAGCGTGCGGTGCCGGGCGCTGCCCTGGAGGAGCGCCATGCGCAGCGCGAACGGATCCTGCCCGCCGGCCTGGGCGATCTCGTCGAGGAAGCTCTCGTAGAACGCGTCGTTCATCGAGTGGCCGACGGAGCGCCAGAAGGCGATGTTCACCGGGTGGGCGACCTTCGTGAAGGTCATGCGCCTGTTCGGCACCGCGTAGGGCTTTTCGACGATGCCCTCGACCGCGGACGGGTCGACGGGGGTCTGCATCATCATGCTGAAGTAGCGGCCGATCGGGCCTTCCCCCACCGTCCGTACCTCGAGCGCCGTCGGCTGCCCCGCCCGATCGAGGGCGGCGCGGAAGCGGCTGAAGCTCAGCGGGCGCACGGCGTCGCGGGCGAATTCCTCCTCCCGCGACCACAGCACCTTCACGGGGCGGCCGGTGGCCTTGGCGAGCAGGATCGCCTGCGGGAACGGGTTGCCCGCATCGTAGGTGAAATGGCGGCCGAAGAAGCCGCCGAGCATCGGCGAGTGGATGCGGACCTGGGCCGGCTGCAGCCCGGCCACCTTCGCCGAGACCGCCTGGAACACCTCCGGCATCTGGTTCGGGAGCCAGACGTCGAGGGTGCTGTCGCTGTCGAAGCGCGCGATGGCGGAGGGCGGTTCCAGCTGCCCGTGGGCGAGGTAGGGTGCCTCGTAATCGGCCTCCACCACCTTGGCGGCTTTGGCGAAGGCGGCGGCGACATCGCCCTCCGCCTCGGCCACATGGCCCGGTTCGGCCGAGGTCTTGAGGGCCGCGAGCATCCCCTCGGACGAGAAATCCGCCGCGACCGTGTCGATGCCGCTGGGCTTGCCCGCCGACCATTCGACCGTCAGCGCCTCGACGGCCTTGCGCGCCCGCCACCAGCTGTCGGCGGCCACCGCCACTGCGCCCGGCAGGCGGTGGACCGAATGGACGCCCGGCATCGCCTTCACCTCGGCCTCGTTGGCGAGGGTCATCGGATCCGTGCCGAGGCGCGGCGCGTGCTGCACGGCGGCGTACAGCATGCCCTCGACCTTCTGATCGATGGCGTAGATCGCCCGGCCCGTGGACTTGTCGCGCACGTCGATCCGGGGAACGGGTTGGCGGATGTAGCGGAACGTCGCCGGATCGCGCAGGGGGACGGATTCGTTCGGCTTGAGCTTCAGGGCGTCGGCCGCGAGGCCGCCGTAAGTGAGTGAGCGGTTCGTGGCCGCGTGCAGCACCACCCCGTCGCGCGTGGTGAGGTCGCTGTCCTGCACCTTGAGTTTGGCCGCCGCCGCGCGGATCATCAGGTCGCGGGCCGTCGCGCCGAGGCGGCGCATGGTCTCGTAGCTCGATCGGGTCGAGAAGCTGCCGCCGGTCATGCGGATCCCGTTGACGACGGCGTAGTCCGGGCCGGGCGGCGCGCATTCCACGACGAAGCGGGAGGGCGGCACGTCGAGTTCCTCGCCGACGATCTGCGCCATGCCGGTGGCGATGCCCTGGCCGCCCTCCACGAAGGGGCTGAGTAGCTTGATGGTGCCGTCCGGGTGGATCTCTAGGAAGGCGGCCACCCGCGACCCGGGCTTCGGCGCGAGGGCGCCCGCACCCTCGGCGGGACCCTGCGCCTCGGCGCGGGCGAGGCGCGCCGGCAGAAGGGCGCTCAGGATGAGGGCGCCGCCGGCACCGGCGAGGAGGCGGCGGCGGGAGATGGCCACGGGGGGCGGGAGCGGATGCATGGCGGGCTCCTCAGGCGGCGGCCTGCCGCACGGCGGCGGCGATGGCGTTGTAGGTTCCGCAGCGGCATAGGTTCGTCATCGCGTCGGCGATGTCGCCGTCGGTCGGGTGCGGCGTCTGCTTGAGCAAAGCGGTTGCAGCCATGACCTGGCCGGACTGGCAATAGCCGCATTGCGGAACCTGCAACGCGACCCAGGCCTCCACGACCTTCCGGCCGACGTCGTCCTGCTCGATCGCCTCGATGGTGGTGATGGCCTGGGTGCCGACGCTCGCGAGCGGCACCTGGCAGGAGCGGGTCGCCTGCCCGTCGAGATGGACGGTGCAGGCCCCGCACTGGGCGATGCCGCAGCCGTATTTCGTGCCTGTCAGGCCGAGCGTGTCGCGCAGGACGAAAAGGAGCGGCGTATCGGGCTCAGCATCGACTGAATAGTGGCGACCATTGATCGTCAGGCTCACCATGTCTGCGACTCCCCGACCGTAAGCAGTCCCCCAAGGCCATGCTTACGCAGCGGTCCCGGCACCCACTACGTCATAGTTGCCTCGTTTTCGGACATGCTGCGGCGTCAGACGACGGCGAGCGGACCGGCCGCCCGGCGGATTGCCCGCGGGACATCGCCCTGGACGCGCAGGAACGCCCGGCGCATTCGCTCGCGGTTGGCGAAGCCGGCTGCGGCGGCGATTTCCTCTATGGGCAGGCGGCTCTGCTCCAGCATGTGCTTGGCGGCCTCGACGCGCATGGCCTCGACGGCCTTGGCCGGCGAGACCCCGGTCTCGGCCCGGAAAGCTCGCGTGAACTGGCGCGGGCTGAGGCAGGCGACCGCCGCGAGGTCGTCCGTCGTCAGCGAGCGTTGCAGGTTCTGCCGTGCATGGGCGAGGACGCTCTGAATCCGGTCGCTCGGCGCGTCGAAGTCGAGCAGGGCCGAATGCTGGGCCTGCCCCCCGGCCCGGCGTCGCTCCATGACCAGGCCCCGCGCAACGGTACGGGCGACCGGCCGGCCGTGGTCGCGCTCGACCATGCCGACGGCGAGATCGATGCCCGCCGACATGCCGGCGGACGTCCAGAGATTGCCGTCCGCGACGTAGATCTTGTCGATGTCGAGGTCGCAGTCGGGATAGCGCGCGCGGAACTGCGGTGCGTAGCGCCAGTGGGTCGTGGCGCGCCGCCCGCTCAAGAGGCCGGCATCGGCCAGCGCGAAGGCGCCGAGGCACAGGCCCGCCAGGCGGCGCGTGGAACGGGCCGCCTCCCGCAGATAGGCGACGAAATCCGAGCTCGGCTCGGGCAGGCTGATGCCCGCAGCGACGATGATCGTGTCGAAGGCGGACGGGTCGCTCAACCGCTCGGTCGCGACGGCGGGGCCGCATCCCGAGCGAAGGAGTCCGCCTGCCTCCGACAGGACGCGGATGTCATAGGTCGTGTCGGCGACGTATCGGTTGGCGACGGCAAACGGTGAGGTCACGGCCAAGCCCATGAAGTCGAAATCCGGGCAGAGCACGAGGCCAATGCGGCGGACGCCAGACATCGCGGAAACCTTTCACCTGCTCCCCATCGCGGGCCGCAGACCGGCAAGGCTTGGGCCGATCGGCAACGCTCCACCGGCCTGACGTCATTCGGCGGCTGCGGCAAGCACGCCCGGAAGGCGTTCATCCCGTTCACCGGCGACGCGATCGACCTGCGGATCTTCGAATTGGCCGCAGGTGGTGACCGGGCGGTCGTACGCGAAGGCGACACCGCCGTCGGCATCCTGACGTAGAGGGACTCGGATCGGTGTGTGGCTCGGGACCAGGTCAAGCCGGTCGATGAGATCCGGCCACCCGTCAGCTCACGCTCTCGACCGCACGCCAACCTTCAGCTGGTGCCAGGCGCGACGCTGCGCTGCTGACCACGTCACGCGAAGCGTGCCTTCCGCGAACGCGAGATCCGATTGCTCCGCGGCCGCCGCTTCAACTCGTGCAGGCTGTGAGATGCGGCGCGTCCCCCGGGCGTGTTTGTTCGAAACGTCAATTTTGACACTCGCGGCTACGGACCGCACATCGCGCGGACAAGTGCCGTCAATACGCGCAACGCCCACCCCGACCTGCAGTCTCTTTAACCTTCCCGTCTCCCATGCGTCGGTCGACAATCGGCCCGTCCTTCACGGGAGCTTCGGGGTCGATGACGCATCTCACGCGGCGCAGCTTCGTCGGCACGGCGGCGCTGCTTGCAGCACCAGCCCTCATCCGACCGTCATTCGCGGCCGACACCGTCAAGCTCGGCTGTCTGTTCTCGTCGTCCGGCACGATGGCCAATCTCGAGGGCCGGCTGAACCACGTGGTCCGGATGGCTGCCGATGAGCTGAACGGGCGCGGCGGCGTCAACGGCCGCCAGATCGAGGTGGTGACCTCCGATCCCGCTTCAGACTGGCCGCTCTACGCGCAGGTCGGACGGCAGATGCTCCAGCAGGACAAGGTCGCGGCCCTGTTCGGCTGCTGGACCTCCGTATCGCGCAAGTCGGTGCTGCCGGTCGTCGAACAGAATGACGGGTTGCTGTTCTATCCGCTTCACTTCGAGGGCGATGAGAACTCCAAGAACGTCGTCTACGTGAACTCGCCGCCCGCGAGTTCGGTGCTGCCGGCGGTCGACTACCTGATGGGCCCCGACGGCGTCGGGGCGAAGCGGTTCTTCATGATCGGTTCGGATTACGTCTGGCCGCGCACGATCAACAAGCAGCTCAAGGGGTACTGGAAGAGCAAGGGCATCCCCGAGAGCGCATGGCGCGAGGAGTACGTGCCCTTCGGCTTCTCGAACTTCCAGACGCTGGTGAACCAAGTGCGCAGCTTCGCCAGCCAGCCTGGGGGCCAGGCGATCGTGGTGCTCACCGTGGTGGGATCCTCGATCCCCGACTTCCTGCGTGAGTTCGCCAACCAGGGCATCAGTGCCACCGACGTGCCGATCCTCGGCCTCGACATGGTGGAGGCCGACCTCGAAGGGCTCGACACCGGAAAGCTCGTCGGCCACTTGAATTGCTGGGCCTATCTCCAGGCCGCCAAGGGCGAACGGAACCAGAAGTTCCTCGCCGACTGGGCCGCCTATGTGATGGCCAAGAACGTCCCGTTCAGCGCCGACACGGTGATCGACCCGATGGTCTCGGCCTATGACAGCGTCCATCTCTGGGCGCTCGCGGCCGCCAAAGCTGGGTCTTTCGCAGTACCGGAGGTGCGGACAGCCTTTGCGGGTCTGAGCTTCGACGATCCGTCCGGTTACACGCTGACTATGACGGGGGAGAACAATTACGTCTCTCGCGGCGTGTTCATCGGCTCGGTCAACGAGAAGCGCGGCTTCGACGCGCTCTGGCAATCCCCGAACGCTCCGAAACCGGTCCCGTTCAGCCCCTATGGCTGATCCGAAGCGGTCTCTGCTCCGCGCTGTCCTGGCGCTCTGCGGGCTCGGGCTCTGGGCTGTCCCAACCTTAGCGGCGGCGTTCGATCGCGCGGCATTCGCGCAGGATCTGTGCGGCGACGGCGCCGCGCAGGTCCGCGGGGCCGAGGGCCTCGTGAAGGCCGGTGGGGTTCTACCGGCCGACGACCTCGCCTACGCGGGCCGGCTCCTCGGCGCGCTCGCAGAGCGCCGCCTGACCTGCCCGGCGGACGGCGCCCTCTTGCTCGATCGCCCAGGTGCGCCCGAAGGGCATGATGCGCTCACCGGCGCGGTGCGCCCAGCTGCAGAGGCGCGCGTGCCGGTCCTCGGCCTGCGCCAGCGGGCTGCCGTCGAGACCGCGCGCGGCGTCGTGGCCCTGCTGACCGGACCCGATCCCGCAACCCGCGGCGCCGGGCTGTCCGTCGTGGAACGGCGCGTCGCCACCGTCCCGGCGGCTGTGCTCGACCGGGCGCGTGATGCGGAGACGGATGCGGGGCTCAAAGCGACGATCGCCAGCCTCGCCCAGGCCGCCGCCCTGTCGTCACCCGATCTGGCCCGGCGCCGGGCGGCGATCGCCGCGGTGGCGGCGAGCCCGTCGGGAGCCGCCGAGGCGCGGCTCACGGCGCTGAGGAGCGATCCCGCCTACACCGCCGATCCGGCCTTCCGGGCGGCCCTCGATGCTGGGCTCAGCCGGGTCACGCGCGCGGTCGCGATCGGCGATGGGCTCGCGGTGGTCTACAACGGACTGAGCTTCGCCAGCATCCTGTTCATGGCGGCGGCCGGGCTCGCGATCATCTTCGGGCTGATGGGCGTGATCAATCTCGCCCAGGGCGAGTTCATCATGCTCGGAGCCTACGCCACCTACGGCGTGCAGGAGGCTTTCCGACGCCTCGCCCCCGGCCTGCTCGACCTCTACCTCGTCGCGGCGATCCCCGTGGCCTTTCTGGCGGTCGCCCTGGTGGGGATCGTGGTCGAGGCGCTGATCCTGCGCCACCTGTACCGGCGGCCGCTCATGAGCCTGCTCGCCACGTGGGCTGTGAGCCTGTTCCTCGTAAATCTGGTGCGGGTGACGATCGGAACGCAGAACCTGCAATTCATCATGCCCGCCTATGTGAGCGGCGGCGTGCCGCTCTACGCCGACTTCGTCGTCACTTGGAACCGCCTCTTTGCTATCGGTTTCGCGGCCGCGACCGTCGTGCTGACACTTCTGATCCTACGGCGTACGCCGCTCGGCCTCGATATCCGCGCCGTGACGCAGAATCGCGACATGGCCGCCTGCCTCGGCCTGCCGACCCGCCGGGTCGACCGCCTCGCGTTCGGGCTGGGCTCGGGCCTCGCGGGTCTCGCCGGGGTGGCGCTCTGCCCGATCTACAGCGTGAACCCCGGCATGGGATCGGGCTTTATCGTCGATAGCTTCATGGTCGTGGTGCTGGGCGGCGTCGGCAGCCTCCTCGGGACCCTGGTGGCCGCTCTCGGGGTCGGGGGCGCCAACGTGCTCATCGAGCCGATCTCCGGCGCGGTCGCTGCCAAGGTCATCGTGCTCGTGGGCATCATCCTGTTCCTGCAGCGCCGGCCCGAGGGGCTGTTTGCTGTGCGGCGGCGGCGATGAGCGGCGCCGTGCAGACCGCTCTGGCCTCCCCCGCCGGACCGGCGCGGCGCGCCGTTCGCGATCCCCTGGTCGCCGGTCTCGTTGGGCTCTGTCTTGCTGCCGCGGCGGTGCTCTTGGTGGCGTCGCCCGCGCCATATCTCGTCAATGCGCTTGGCCAGCTCGCGGCCTTCGCGATCCTGGCCGTGTCCCTCGATCTGGTCTGGGGCTATCTCGGGATCCTCAGCCTGGGGCATGGCCTTTTCTTCGCCATCGGCGGGTATGTCTGCGCCATGCACCTCCTGGCGCACGGCGTGGCCACGACTGGCGTGCTGCCGGACTTCGTACAGTTCATGGGGTGGAAGAGCCTGCCGGCCTACTGGGTTGGCCTCGACCATGCCGCTTACGCCCTCGTCCTCGCGCTGGCGCTCGCCGGTCTGGTTGCCTTCGTGTTCGGGCTCGCCTCGTTCCGCTCGCGGGTCAACGGCGTCTACTTCTCGATCATCAGCCAGGCGCTCGTCTACGTCGCGATGCTGCTGATGTACCGCAACGATACCGGGCTCGGCGGCAATAACGGCATGACCGGCTTCCCGCTGCTGTTCGGCTGGCCGATGGGGTCGCCCGGCGTCGTCACAGGGCTCACCGTCGCCGCCCTGCTGACGCTGGCGGCCGTGCTCGCCGGCACGCGCCTTCTCATCGGTAGCGCGGCGGGGCGCCGGATGCTCGCCTGCCGCGATGACGAGACCCGCCTGCGCACGCTCGGCTATAGCACCACCCGTCTGAAGCTGGGGATCTGGTGCCTCTCGGCGATGATCGCGGCGCTGGCTGGCATTCTCTACGTGCCGCAGGTCGGCATCATCAACCCGCGGGTGCTGGCCCCCGACCTCTCCATCGAGATCGCCGTATGGGTCGCGATCGGCGGCTTGGGGCGGCTAGGCGGTGCAGTGATCGGCGCCATCCTCGTCAACGGCCTGAAATTCTGGCTGAGCGCCGCGATGCCTGAGGCGTGGCCCTTCATCCTGTCGGGGCTCGTGCTGTTCGTGGTGCTGGTCCTGCCGAACGGGCTCCTCGACCTCGTGGCCCTGCGTCCGCGCTCGACCTGGCTGCGGGGCGCCCGGTGAGCGCCCTCGTGGTCGATGCCCTGACGGTCGCCTTCGGCCGCTTTAAGGCGCTGGATTCCGTTTCCCTGGCGGTCGATTCCGGCGAGGTGCGAGCCGTGATCGGACCGAACGGCGCGGGCAAGACCACGCTTCTCGACGTGATCTCCGGCATCACCAAGCCGGTCTCCGGCCGGGTTATGCTCGGCGACCGGATCGATCTGACCCAGCGTTCCGAGGCCGAGATCGCCAGGGCCGGCGTGCGGCGCAAGTTCCAGAAGCCCAGCGTCTTCCCGGCTCTCACCGTGCGGGAGAATCTGGAGATCGGCTGTGGGCCCGCGCTGCCAGCCCGCGCTCGCCCGGCCCGCATCGCCTCCGTCCTCGGCGAGATCGGCCTCGGCCCCCGCACCGAGGTGCTGGCCGGCAGCCTCGCCCACGGCGAGAAGCAGTGGCTCGAGATCGGGATGGTGCTCGCCGCCGAACCGGCGCTTCTCCTCCTCGACGAGCCCGTGGCCGGGCTGTCCGACTCCGAGACCGCCCACACCGCTGCGCTGATCCGCGCCCTGCGCCGGCCTGACCGCGCCATCCTGGTGATCGAGCACGACATGGGCTTCGTCGAGGCCATTGCCGACCGGGTGACGGTGCTGCACGAGGGCCGAACTCTCTATGAGGGCAGCATGGCGGGCGCGCGGGGCGATGCCCGGGTGATCGAGGTGTTCCTCGGCCGATGACGAATGCACCGGCACCGGCCCGCCTCGCCGTCGAGGGACTCGATCAGCATTACGGCAGCGCGCAGGTGCTGCGCGGCGTCAGCCTCGCGGTCGAGCCGGGGGCCTGTCTCGCCGTGCTCGGCCGCAACGGCGCCGGCAAGACCACGCTGCTGCGCTGCCTCACCGGCCTGATCCCGGAAACCCGCGGCCGGATCGCCCTCGACGGGACCGACCTCACGCGCCTCGGCTCAGATCGGCGCGCCCGCGCGGGCCTCGCCTACGTGCCGCAGGGGCGCGAGATCTTTCCGGACCTGAGCGTTGCCGAAAACCTGCGGGTGGCGGCCCGGGCCCACGGGCTGGAGCGGACCGACGCGGTCGACGAGGCCGTCGCCCTGTTCCCGGCTCTCCGCGGGCTCTGGCACCGCCCGGGGGGCAACCTGTCGGGCGGCCAGCAGCAGCAGCTCGCCATCGCCCGGGCACTGGCAACCCGGCCCCGTATCCTGCTGCTCGACGAGCCGACCGAAGGCATCCAGCCCTCGATCGTCGCTGCCATCGAGGCGGTGATCGCTGGGCTGAAGGGCCGGATCACCGTGCTGCTCGTGGAGCAATACCTCGACTTCGCCCTCCGGGTTGCCGATGCCGTTGTGGTGTTGTCGCGCGGTAGCGTCGTCGAGCGCGGTGATCCCAGGGTGCTGAGCCACGATTCTCTCACCCGGCACATCGCCGTCTGACGTCCGAAAGGAGACGCCATGTCCACGCATCACGAGATCCCCGCCACGCCCGAGACCATGGTGCTCGGCTACTTCGACGCCGCGCTGGCGCCGGTCCTGACGGTGCAATCGGGCGACACCGTCACCCTGCACTCGCACCCGGCGGGCGGGCGCGAGTCGCTTCATCCCGACCCCGCCCGGGTGCCCGCCGACCTTCTCCACGCCCTCGACACGTTGGAGCGCGGCGCCGGCCCGCACTTTGTCACCGGACCGGTTCATGTCGCGGGCGCCGAGCCCGGCGACATGCTTCAGGTCGACATCCTCGATCTGAAGTTCCGCCTCGACTGGGGCTTTGTGGCCATCCTGCCGCTGCTCGGCACCCTGCCGGACGAGTTCACCGACTACGAGACGATCCACGCCGATATCGACGTGGCCCGCGGCGTCTGCCGCCTGCCCTGGGGCACGGAGCTGCCCCTCGACCCGTTCTTCGGTATCCTGGGTACCGCCCCGCCGGCCGCCTGGGGCCGGGTCGGCACGCCAGTGCCCAGGGCCTTCGGCGGCAACATGGACAACAAGGAGATGCGGATCGGCACGAGCCTCTACCTGCCGGTGTTCAACGCCGGCGGCGGCTTCTACGCGGGCGACGGCCACGGCGTGCAGGGCGACGGCGAGGTGTGCATCACCGCCCTGGAGACGGGGCTGACCGGCACGTTCCGGCTCACGGTGCGCAAAGATCTCCCGGGTGGCTGGCCCTTCGCCGAGACGCCCACCGACCTGATGTCGATCGGCCTGCACGAGAGTCTCGACGAGGCCATGCGGCAGGCGGTGCGCGAGATGGTTCGCCTCGTCTGCGCGCGCACCAGCCTCACCCGCAACCAGGCCTACATGCTGTGCTCGCTGGCCGGGAATCTGCGGATCACCCAGACGGTGGACGGCAACAAGGGCGTGCACATGCTCATGCCCAAGTCGGCCCTCGAGTCGTCCTCGTCCGGGACGGTCTGAGCCCGGAGGCACCTGCCTTCGACGCGCCGACTCCTGTGCCTCAGTTCGCGCTTCGTCCGAACGCGAACCGGCCGACACAGGCCTGGGCACCGCGATGGCGCGGACCCTGAGCCAGGGCTGGGCCCTCCGTCGGGACCGGCCGCTGCGGTTTCGGCCGGAGCGGCTGCACCAGCAAGGCTGCGCGGAGCCGTTGCACTTCTGCGCGGAGGCTGGCGTTCTCACGCTCGACCTGATCGAGTCGAGCCACGCCGGCCGGCTTCAGCCCGCCGAGTCGCCGCCGCCAGCGATAGAAGGTGCCGAGGGAGACATGGGCGCTCGCGCAGATCTCAGCGATCGGTATGCCCCCCGTGGCCTCGTTCAGCAGAAAGGCGATCTCCTCATCCGTGTGCAGGGATCGACGCATACGGGATCTCCCGGTTCGGCGGCTTGCGTGCACACCGCGATGGGAGGGTGAGCAAGAAGCGGACCGGTCCGGTCACCAAGGCGAACCCGTTGTCCGAGCTCGGCATTTGCACGCCGGTGAAGGGCAGCACGATGAGGGCGCACGTCCGGTCGCAGAGCGCCGTCGCCCTGTTGCCGTCGCTCGCCTCGAAGGTGCGGAAACCAGCACTCTCCAGGATGTCCGCGCCATTCATGCGGATGAGGCCGTCATTGTCGACGATGAGGGCCCGAGACACGACAGGTGTCGATGGTATGGTTGCTGGCCGCACGAACTCCGATGTCCGCGACGGCGCTGCGGCTAAGCTCAGCAGCTGATCATATCGCGGATGCGAGTGGCTAGGGCATCGACCGCGAACGGCTTTGTCATGACGGCCATGCCGGGTTCCAGATGGCCGTCGCCGAGCACTGCAGCCTCCGCAAAGCCGGTGATGAACAGCACCTTCAGGTCCGGTCGGCCGACCCGCGCCGCATCCGCCAACTGACGCCCGTTCATGCCGCCGGGCAAGCCCACGTCCGTCACCAGCAGATCGACCCGCGCCTCCGACTGCAGCACCCGCAGCCCGCCCGCACCGTCAACGGCCTGAACCGCGGTGTAGCCCAGGTCGCTCAGCACGTCCGTCACCAGCATCCGCACAGTCGGCTCGTCGTCCACGACAAGTACGGTCTCGCCCGCCTCCGCACGGACGATCGGGCGCCTGACCGGGTCTCGCTCGCCCGCGTCGGCCGCGCCTTGGTGTCGTGGCAGGTAGATGCACACTGTCGTGCCGACCCCGACCGCCGAGGTGATCCGCACTTGCCCGCCCGACTGCTTGGCGAAGCCGTAGATCATCGACAGGCCGAGGCCCGTGCCCTCGCCCATCGGCTTCGTCGTGAAGAAGGGTTCGAATGCCCGGGCGACGACCTCGGAGGTCATGCCGGTGCCGGTGTCGGACACGCAGAGCGCCAGATACTGCCCCTCCGGCATGTCGAGCGCCGCGGCCTGCTGGCGGTCGATCCAGCGATTGTCCGTCTCGACGGTGATCCTGCCGCCGCCCGGCATCGCGTCCCGCCCGTTGATGCACAGGTTCAGCAACGCGTTTTCGAGCTGGGAGGGATCTGCCAGCGCCGGCCACAGGCCGTCCACGCCGACGTGCCGGATCTCCACGCTCGGCCCGACCGTCCGCTGGATCAGGTCGAGCATCCCGTCCACCAGCTGGTTCGCATCGACGGCCTTGGGCGCCAGCGTCTGGCGGCGCGAGAATGCCAGGAGGCGATGGGTCAGCGCGGCGGCCCGCTTCGAGGCGCCCTGGGCGGCGGCGATGTACTTCCCCACGTCCTTGGCGCGGCCCTGGCCGACGCGCGTGTCGATCATCTCCAGCGAGCCGGAGATGCCTGCGAGCAAGTTGTTGAAGTCATGCGCCAGTCCACCGGTTAGCTGGCCCACCGCCTCCATCTTCTGTGACTGACGCAGCGCCTCCTCCATGCGCGTGCGCTCCTCGCCCGCCTGCCGCAGGCTGTCGGCCGCGGCTTGGAGGTCGCGCGTCCTCGCCTCGACCCGGGCCTCCAGCGACGCGTTGAGCCGGCCGATCTCATCCTGCGTACGGCGTTGCCGATAAGCAGCCAAGGCCAGCAAGGCCGTGGCGAACAGCCCACCACCGCAGACGAGCCAGATCTCCGGAAGCGGCGACGCACGCCGTGGGGAGATGCGCTGCTCGAACAGGACGGTCCAGGTCCGGCCGCCGAGTTCGAGCCGCGCCTCGCGTGTGAGGCGACCGGCTACCGCGGACGGCGCCCGCGCGGAGCGATGCAGCAGGGTCGCCTCGCCCGGTGCGCCGTCGTAGACCGCAAAGGCGGCGTCCTCCTCGGCCTCCGCCGAAAGAATGCTTCCGAACAGGTCGTCGGCCCGGAAGGCGCCGAAGATGAATCCGAGAAACCCCTGCCGCCGCCCAGCGAGATCTGCCGGTACGGTACCGCCGGCATAGACCGGCATGGCGACGAGGAAGCCGGCCTGCTTGTTCGCGTCGATTTCCTGCACCAGCTGGATGCGTGCCGAGGCGGCTGGCCGACCCGTATCGCGTGCGCGCTCGACCATGTCGCGCCGGACTGGATCCGACATTACGTCGAACCCGATGGCAGCCTGGTTGCGCGGGTTCGGCGGCTCCGCGAACAGGACTGGGCTGATCATTGGGTTGTCGGTCGGCGGCCGCACCCGGAAGTTCTCGACGCCGAGCGCCTCGGCGCGCGCGGCGAACCGCTCTTGGTCGGCGGCCGGCAGGGTCGGGGTGAAGCCGATACCGAGGAAGCCCGGATACAGGTCCCGGAACTCGATCCGCTGCACGTAGGCTCGGAACTCGGCCAGCGTGACGACGTCCTTGTTGGCTGCGAACAGACCGGCGCCCCCACGCAGGAGCGCGGTGTAGGTGCGGAACTGGTCCTCCACCGTGCGCAATTCGATCTCGGTGGCGTGCTCGAACGTTAAGCGGTTGCGCAACTCTGCCGACCGCCACGTGATGGCCGTGCTCACCCCTGTCGCGAGCAGTCCTGCAGCCAGGATCGCGGGCGGTATCCAGCGGGTCGCCCTCGCGGCCCGGGAACCGGCAGCCGCCGGGGTCTCGGCGCGATCATGCGATGGGAAAACTGGTTGCACGGGTCGCGACCGACTGGTTGGACTGTTCGTTTGCCAGACTTACGTCGGCCTGCAAGTCGATGTTGGCGTCACATGGACGGCGGGGCGGCAGACCGCATGATGTCGCCCGCGGTTCCTCCGACGGATCGGGCGTCTAGGGCGCGCGGCAATCCATCGCCGTTGCGGCTTCTGCCACGCTGAGGGCCCGGCGCCGCACCTCAAGAGACACGTTCGGACTGTCTGAGACCGCGGACGCCTCGCGCCTCAGCGTCGCGTCGCAGGCACACGAACTGTACCCGGCCACATCGTAGCAGGCGTCGTGACGCATGCAGGCAGCGTCCAGAGCATCGGTCGGGGGCAACCCCTCACCGCGCTGTCCCCTCCCGCAGTAGTTCCCGTGAAACAGTTCCTGGCCGACGATGACCCGGCCGAGGTCACCCTTCGGAGGCGTCGACGGCTCGGCCCGTCCGCCGGGATTGAGATCGTTCGCTGGCCCGCCTGACCGGGAGCCCGAGGAGCGTAAGGCCTTTGGGATGCCGGAACGCCCGCCGGGTTCGTTCAGGGCCTCGCCACCCTTGCTGTTTGGGTCGGAGAGATCGGGCAGGGGCGGGGGCGGCCCCGGGCGGGGCTCCTCGACCTCGACGGTCACGGCGGGGGCCTCTTGGACGCTTTGCGCTCGGACGCCGTGCGGGCAGGCCACGAGCAGCAGCCCCAGCAGTGCGAGAAGTGACGGTCTCAAGAATGGCCCCCGGATCAGCGGCCCTCAACTCGAAGCTCGGCCTTACCGTTCCGAGGAGGTTCCGCGACGGTTACGAAGTACCTGCGGCGGCTCCAGACGCGTGGCGGCTGACCCCGGCCGCACGGGCCGGTTCGGCGCTTCGCGGGCGCTACGACAGATGGTCTCGTCGATGACCTACAGAAATGCTTTCAGGCACGACGCCGTCAAATAATGGGTCCGGTGTGCGTTGCTTCCTCGGGCAATGTCCTCCCGCCGGCGCTGACCGCGGTGGCCAAACCTGAAAACGCTGGGTTTGCACGCACACTGGACCCGTTTCCCCGCGACTGTCGTTAGGCTCCCGGGCGTCCGTCACTGATCGTCGCAGCTTGGCAGATTACGGGGGGAGGGTGGTGCGAAAGGTGGCATGGCCCGGCCTCCGTGAGGCGTTGCTCCCCTTCGGCTTGGTGGCCCTGCTCGTGCTCGGAGCTGTCGCGGCGTACTACCTGACGCGACCCACGACCCTGACCCTCGCGGTCGCCCCGAATGGCGGAACCGAACCGGCGCTGTTGCGCGCCTATGCGGACGAACTGTCTCGGCGGAAAAAGGGGATCCGGCTCAAAGTCGTGGCGTTCGACGGGGTTCGCGAAAGCGCGGAGGCGCTCGCGACCGGTAAAGCCGACCTCGCGGTGGTCCGCCCGGACGTGGCCTTGCCGGGCAACGGCCTCACCCTCGCGGTGCTGCGGGCGCTTGCGGCCTTCGTGGCATCGCCGGGCGCCGTCGGCATCGCGACGATGCCGGACCTCGCAGGCAAGCGGCTGGGCCTACTTACCGGCCGGACGGCAGACCGGATGCTCCTGCGCGACCTCATGGCCCATTACGGGCTCGAACTCCTGAACGACGCGCCGGCCGGCACACTTGGCAAAAAGGCCGTTGCATTGGTCCCGGTCGAGGAGGTCGATATCGCCGCCGCGCTGAGGAGCGGCCGCATCGACGCGATGGCGCTCGTCACCACACCCACCTTCCCGGTCGCACGGCGGGTCATCGGGGCCGTGGCCGAAGCGGGAGAAGACGGCGCGGTCGCGCTCATCGGGATTTCCGACACCGCGGCGGTGATGGCACGCTGGCCGCGCCTGCAGCTGATCACGATACCGGCCGGGCTGTATGGCGGGGATCCGCGGCTGCCCGCCGAGGAGGTCGCGACCGTAGGCTCGTCCTATCGCCTGATGGCCCGTTCCAGCCTGTCGCGCAGCGTGGCGGCGGAGGTGACACAGCACCTGTTCGAGATGCGTTCGGTCCTGGCCGAGACGGTACCGGCGGCCGAGGACGTGTCTCAACCGGATTACGAGGACACTGCTGAAGCCACCAGCGCCCGCCTGCCCATTCACCCTGGCGCGATCGACTATTACGAACGTGAGCAAGAAACCTTCATCGAGCGCTACGAGAGCTGGATCTACCTCATTGCCATCCTGGGCGGCGGCCTGGGCTCGACGGTGGCTTGGCTGCGTCAGCGCCTTGGGCGGATTCGCCGTGCGAGGATCGAGGTGGTTACTGCGCGGCTGCTGGAACTCCGCTCGGAGGCGCGGCGCGAGACCGACCGCGCGCGCCTGGAGACGATGGCGGGCGAGGTGGACGACCTTGCGGGCAGTATCGCTCACCACGCCCTGAACCGGCCGACCGAACCACGGACGCTCGGCGCCGCCACTGTCGCCATCGATGCGGCGCGCTCGACGGTCAGGCGCGCCCTGGCGGGTGCCGGATCAGATCAATCCTAGAGCGGCCTCCATCGCCGGCGATCACGATCCTCGTCTTCCCTGCGACCGCGGAAATGGCGCCGGCTCAGCCCCGTGACGACCCGTTTGTGCGCCCAGCCGTGCCGATGCGGCGACGAGGACATCTCCCATCAGCGTCGGTCCGGCCCTCTCTAAGCTTGGACATCATACCTGTCCGCGCACGGGCTCTCGAGGTCGGCGCGCTGTTCGATCCCGGAGACACGCTCGATGACAAGTCAGGAAGTGCCGGACTTTCCACCGGACGCATTCGCCAAGTACGACCGCGATCCCGATCCCCTGTTCTACGCGCATCCTCGCTTCGTAACCCATATCGATGACGCGGCGATTGCAGCGGTGACCAACCTCTATCGCGAGATCGTCCCGGCGGGCGGCGACGTTCTCGATCTGATGTCGAGTTGGGTCAGTCACCTCCCGGAGGACGTCGCCTATGCCAGCGTCACCGGGCATGGCCTGAACGCAGCAGAACTCGCCGCCAACCCGCGCCTGACCCGGCATTTCATCCAGGACCTCAACGCCGACCCGCGTCTGCCCGTCGATACGGCATCCGTCGATGCCGTACTGATCTGCGTGTCGGTGCAGTACCTTCAGCAACCCGTGGCCGTCCTGTCCGAGATCGCGCGCGTGCTGCGCCCCGGCGCGCCTGTGGTGATCAGTTTCTCGAACCGCCGCTTTCCAACCAAGGCTGTCGCCATCTGGAATGCCCTCGACGGCGCAGGTCACGCACAGCTCGTCGGTTTGTACCTTCGCCGCGCTGGTTTCGCGCGCGTGGAAGCGCGGGTCCTCAAGCCCGAGGGCGGTTCCAGCGATCCCATGATTGTCGCGATCGGCTGGACTGCCGCAGCGTGAGAAACTCGTGTCGGGCCTCATGACGTCCGTCGCTGAGAGACAGGCGCGCGGTGTCGGCTACCACGGCACCGTCGCGCCCGTATAATCGAGGAACGCACAGCCGCGCTGCCCGATCTGGGCTTCGACGACCGCGACCATTCCGCGGGCGCTGGTGTCCACATCGAGGGTTGCGCGACGGCCGCCCAGATCCGTCCGCACCCATCCCGGGTGCATGAGGAGGACGCCCCACCGCGCCCCGGAATGCTGACTCGCGAAAGACCGCGCCAGGGTATTCAGGGCTGCCTTGCTTGCCCTGTAGCTCCCCCACCCGCCGCCGCGGTTCAGGGAGACCGAGCCCAGCTTCGACGTCATCAGAACGATGAGGCCATCCTCGGCCACGCGCTTGTTGAACGCCTCTGCGAAACGGATCGGGCTCAAGGCGTTCGTCTGAAAGACCGCGGCGGCGACGTCGCGGGGTATTTGCCCAGCGGGAATACCCGCCTGCGTCGCGACACCTGCGACGACGAAAACGAGGTCGAAGGCCGGCTTGTCGGCACACGCGATCGCAAACCCACGGACGGCGTCGTCATCGTCGATATCGATGCCGGTCGCGATGTGCAGCGTGCCCCGGCCTGCGAGGTCCGAGAGGGCAGCCGACGGCTTGCGGACGGTGGCGGTTACATCCCACCCGCGTTCGAGGAAGCGCGCAACCAGGCCTAGGCCAAGCCCACGCGACGCCCCGACGATCAACGCGCGGCGCTTCATGCGGCTTGTACCTCCCGTCCAAAACTAAGTTCACCCAGCGCCGCCGCACAGGCATGGGCGAGGAGGCTGGAGGTCGGGATCGGCAGATCCTCGTGACCGCTGATGATCGTCGTTCCGGCTGAACCGGGCAGGGAGCGGGGAACATGGTGATTGACCAGCACCGTCGGCAGGCGGAGGACGATGTCCCCCGCCTGAACCCCCAGATCGGTCACCACGATACCGCAGGGTTCTGGGACGCCAGCGCCGCCCAGGCCGAGGCGCTCTGGCGGATCACGTGCACGTCCACGGCGCCATACCCGGCGCACTCCAGGGCACGGCTCAGGATCGGCCCCGCCGCTATGCCGTCGGCCTCGTCTTGGCAGAGAACGACGGGCGGATTCGGGCCGAAGCGAGAAACCGCGCGGGCGAATGCTGCGCCATGGGCCACCAAATCCTTCATTGTCGGTCGATCCCGCTGCGCCCTACCGCACCATTGCGGACAGGCTGGATGTTCTCGCGAACAAGCGTAGGCTCACCGGACCGGGATAAGCGGGCCACGATCGGCAGGCCACTGACGAAAAACAGTCAGCTTGCCGAGATCGTGACGTGGTCGGCGATGCGGTTTGGGTTGCGCCGCCGTGCGAAGACGGCTTATGCGGCCCCACCTCAAGCGGACGCCTCGTGCATCAGCCGAGGCACCTCGCCCGACAATTCCCGGGCGAGGAAGCCGATTGGACCGACCGACGCGGCCAATCGCCGTCCGGCCTCTCCGTGCAGGTAGACGCCCCACAGAGCAGCCGTCAGCGGGCTCACGCCGCGAGCGAGCAAACCGACGACGATGCCCGCGAGCGCGTCCCCGGAGCCGGACGTCGCCAACCCGACCCCGCCGCCTTCGTAGAGCCAGCGCGCACCCTGCGGATCGACGATCCAGGTCTGGGCTCCCTTCATCACGACGACCACCTGCAGCAGGTCGGCGGCTGTAAGCGCTGCGTCGAGTGGATCCGCCTCCACGGCGTCCCGGCTGCGATCCAGCAGCTGCGCCATCTCGCCGGCATGGGGCGTGATTACGACCCGACCCTTATGGCGGCGGACGTCATCGGCATGCGCGGCGAGGGCGCAGATTGCGGCCGCATCGAGGATGAAGGTGGCTGTTGGAAGCGCCTGCAGAAGTTCGACTGCCATCGCCGTCGTTGGCTTGCTCCCCAGCAGGCCTGGCCCGACCAGAAGGGCATCGCAGCCCTTCGCCTCCGTGCGCAGGCGTTCCAAGGCGCGCGCGCCGTCGATGCTGCCATCGGAGGTCTCCGGAAGACCGATCACCATGGCTTCCGGCACCGTCAGCGCCATGCCGACGGCGGCGCTTTGGACCGTGGCGATCTTCAGCTTGCCGGCCCCGGCGCGCAGAGCCGCCACGCCAGCCAACAGGGCTGCACCCGGGACTGAAGCTGAGCCTCCGAGGATGAGCGCGCTGCCGCGTTCATCCTTGCTGCCCTCCCGAGGTGTCGGGAGCGACTGTTCCTTGAGCGTCGCGGCTGTCAGCAAGGTGGGATTCATCGGGAGGCCACGTTCGCGTCAGGCTCGGAGGTGATGGAGGCACCTGCTTCGGCGACCGGGGCGACGAAGTTGTATCGCTCCAGCGCGAGCGCTCCGATGCCGGCCGCGCAGGGATCGAAGACGTATTCGGTGATCGAGCAGTTGGCGACATCGCCCGCGGCATCGATGGCGAGGATCTCCGCCTCGGTCATGTCCTCGATCAGGTAGCGCAGGCAGAGCACCACGACCTGATGCGCGACGATCAGAACCCGCCGCTCGGCGTGGTGGATCGCAAGCGTGTCGAGGGCACTGCGGAGGCGCAGGATCACATCGCACCAACTCTCGCCGGACGGAGGCCGATGATAGAACTTACCGAGGCGTTGTCGCATCGCGGCGTGCTCGGGATGCAGTTCCTCGACCCCGGCCCGCGTCAGCCGGTCGAGGATGCCAAGCTCCCGCTCGCGCAAACGCTCGTCGACGGTCGCGAGCGGCGCGTCCGACGCCAGGCCGCCGGCGGCCCGGATGTGCTCGGCGGTTTGCCGCGCCCGAAGGTAGGGCGAGGTCAGCACGATCTCGGGCTTGGTGTCCGCTGGCAATTCCGCGAACCAGCGTCCGACAGCGTCGGCCTGGTCCGTGCCCTGGGTGCTGAGGGGAACATCGACATCCCGCTCGGCGATGTCGATCCGCGCCGAGTTCGCGCTGTGAGCCGCGTCGGCCGCGACATTGCCGGCGCTTTGGCCGTGCCGCACAATCCATAATCGGCTCGGCCAGCGTTGCTGCATGGAAAGCGTTCCCCCTCAGGTGTTTGGCAACGCTTGCCATGCCTGCCGGTTCGCACCGACACCCCAACTCCTGGGCTGAGGCGGACTGTCACGCCGTCTCCATCTACCGTTCCCTTCGCGTCGAGGACGGTTCGGCACAGGCCCATCCGCTTTCACGGTGCGTTCTCCGAAGCGGAGCCGCCGCATTCGCCCATAAACGGATCGCGCCGGCGTCCTGTCTCGCGTCTCGGATGGGTGGGATTTGGCGGGTCCGCCTCCGGGCGGCCTTGCAGAAACAGGGGGATCGCCGCGGCGCCCACGGCCGACCCATGGCACGTCCTGGGCAGGCCCTGGGCAGCTCTGCTTGTAGCCGCTCGATCAACCGAAACGGACCCTTAGGCCTTCGGCGGATGATCGTCTGCGACCGGGACAACGACGGTCGGCGAGCCTGAAACGGCCGCACCTGCTTGGTTCAGGCCCGCCTAAGCTGGTAGGCCGGGTCGTCTATTCGAAAAGGAGCACGTCCATTTCCGAGGATGCGTGGTCGACGGCGCTGGGACTGATAGCGGTCCTGTTCCTGGTGTTCGCCAACGGGTTCTTCGTGGCGGCCGAGTTTGCGCTGGTCTCGGTGCGCCGTAGCCGCGTCGCCGAGTTGGTTTCAGAGCGGCGGGCGAACGCCACAGCCCTCCAACGGGCGACGGACCGGCTCGATGCCTACCTCGCCGCCACCCAGTTCGGCATCACCCTGTCCTCCCTGGCACTCGGCTGGATCGGCGAGCCGGCGCTCGCACACCTTATCCAGCCGGCGCTGGATTGGCTTCCGTTGGGCCTTGGGACCGTTGCATCCCACACGGTCGCAGTCGCGATTGCCTTCTCAATCATCACGTCCCTGCACATCGTGCTCGGCGAACTCGCGCCGAAGAGCCTCGCCCTGCAGCGGAGTGAGCGCACCGCCCTCGCGGTGGTTCGACCGCTGGGGTTGTTCTTGGTCGTGTTCCGGCCGGCAATCCTGTTGCTGAACGGGCTCGGCAACGGCGTGCTGCGCCTGTTTGACCTACGGGCCGGGCACGGCGAGGGCTCGCTTCACTCCACGGCCGAACTCAACCTGCTCATCCAGGCGAGCCAGGAGGCCGGCCTGATCCGCGAGGTGCAGCAGGAAGCGGTCGAACGCATCTTCGCCATCGGCGAACGCAAGGTCCGGGACATCATGACCCCGCGCCATGAAGTCGAATGGATCGACTCCGACGATCCACGCGACGAGATGCTCCAGGCTGTGCGCGCCTGCGGCCATGCGCAGATCGTTGTGAGCCGCGGCGAGGTCGACGAGCTTGTCGGCGTGGTGCGCAAGCAGGACCTGCTGGATCAGGTACTCGATGGGCGGGACATCGACATCGCCGCCGTCACTCAGCCGCCCATCGTGGTGCACGAGAGCATGACCATCCTGGCGGTGCTGGAAACGTTTCAGAGCCAACCGATGCGGATGGCCGTGGTTGTCGACGAGTACGGCAGCCTCGAGGGCATCGTCACCCAGACCGACCTGCTGGAGGCCATTGCGGGCGACATTCCAGAAGCGGGTGAGGAACCTGACGTGGTCGAGCGCCCTGACGGCTCGCTGCTGATCGACGGCATGATGTCAGCACGCGAAGCGTTCGAGCGGCTCGGCTTGTCTCAGGACCCGGCTTCAGACGACTTCAACACACTGGCCGGATACATGATTTTTCAACTCGGCCGGATACCGACCGCAGGTGATGCCTTCGAAGCCGATGGGTGGCACTTTGAGGTCGTCGATATGGACGGACGCCGGATCGACAAGGTCCTAGCGATCAGGACAGGCGCACCATCGTGACAGGCGCCGGTACCGATCCCATCCGCCTCAGCGATGGGTCGGGGAGGCGAAGACTGCACCGAGTCGGCTGCCGCGCCTGCGGTCAGGGTGCGCCGCGTCGGGCCCGGAAGCGTTGGCAGTTGACCCTCAGAGTTCGAGCGTGACCGTCACGCGGGCCCGGGAGACGCAGGGCATCATCCGGTCCTGACGCTTGGTGACCGGCAGCACGACGTCGCGGTGGATCACGGTGCCATCCCGGTAGCCGCACTCGCAGGAGCCGCACACGCCGATCTCGCAGGACGAGGGCATCGCGAAGCCGTTCTGGCGCAGAACCTCAAGGAGCGAGACGTCGGCAGGAACGTGGACGACCGCCCCGGTCGAGGCGATCAGCGCGTCGAACGGCTCGGGTTTGAAGTTCTCGTCGGCGATCGGCGCGAAGTGCTCGACATGCACCCGCTCCGCCGGCCATCCGGTGGACGTCAGAGCGGCCTGCACGGCGTCGGTGAGCCGCTGGGGCCCGCAGGCATAGGCATGGACGCCCGCGTCCGGCGTCCCGACCACCGCGGGATCGAAGCGCGCGCCTTCCGAGGAGAACCAGCAGCGAAGCCGGTCGCCGCAGATCGCCCGCAACTCGGGCAGCAGCGGGGCCTGCTCGGCCGAGCGTACGCACAGGTGGAGCGTGAAGTCGGCGCCGCTCGCCGCCAGGTGCCGGGCCATGGCGGCGAGCGGCGTCACACCGATGCCGCCGCCGATCAGCACATGGCGTCGGGCGTCGGCGGCCAGTCCGAAATTGTTGCGCGGGTGCGAGACGTGCGCGACGGAGCCGGCTGCGAGGTTGGCATGGGTCCACAGCGAGCCGCCGCGACCGGCATCCTCACGCTTGATCGCCAGGACGTAGCGACTCCGGTCGGCCGGATCGCCGCAGAGCGAGTACTGGCGCGTGCGGTCATCCGGCAGGCGCAGGTCGACATGCGCGCCGGGCTCCCACGCAGGAAGCTCGGGACGCTGCGGATGGACCAGGGTGAGGCGCAGCACCTCCGGCGTGGTGGCGACGGCCTCCACCACCTTCAGCTTCATGACGATGCGGGCGGACATCGGTTCATTCCACCAGTGTGATCGCATCGCCCGGCCGGATGATCCCGCCGCGCTCGATCCCGCAGTTCAGGCCCGAGCGGTTGTAGAGCGGCAGGTAGACCGGCAGGCCGAGCAACTCCTCGAGATACTTGCACGGGAAGTTCAGGCGCCCGCCGCGCAGGATCACCTCGCCCACCTGGAATCGTCGGCCGACGAGGTGGTTGAGCGGCACGCCGCGCACGGTGAGGTTCCGGCGGTGGTCGATCGGCGCGAGGTGAATCGGCCCGCCCTGGAGCGGCGGGTCGTTGCGCGCCAGGGCGTCGAGCGCTTCCTGCTCGATCAGCGTCACCTCGCGGGTGTCCGGCTTGGGCGAATAGGTCCCCGTCCCGAGGAAGTAGCGGTCGCCCTCGATACCGCGGCCGGCGACGCAGCGGGCCTCGGCCAGCGCCTCCATCTCGTAGCTCGCCGCGGGCGCGACGTGGATGTCGAGCAGCGTGCCCCGCCAGCCGGTCGCGCCGCCGGGCACGGCGACCGCCGCCGAGCCAGCCGCGTGCGCGAAGGCCTCGACGTGGCGGGGTGCGGATGTCGCGCTCATCGTGCCGGCCCCGTCGCCAGCGCGATCGCCTCGACCTCGACCAGCGCGTCGCGGGGCAGGCGCGCGACCTCGACGGTCGAGCGCGCCGGAGCGGCACCGGGGAAGTGTTCGGCGTAGACGGCGTTCATCGCGGCGAAGTCGTTCATGTCCTTCAGGAACACGGTGGTCTTGGCCACGCTGGCGAGGCTGGCGCCTCCGGCCTCCAGCACGGCGGCGAGGTTCGCCAGCGAGCGGCGGGTCTGCGCCGCGATGCCCTCCGGGAATGCCCCCGTCGCCGGGTCGATCGGCAGTTGTCCCGAGGCGAAGACGAGGTCGCCGACGCGGGTCGCCTGGGCGTAGGGGCCAACGGCCGGAGCCGCCAACTCCGTGGCGATGATGGTTCGGTCCAAGTCCGTCTCCTCGTCCCGTTGTCGGGCCCCAGCGTTATTCCATTCCAGTGGACGCACGTCCACTGTTCGGGTTGCGTTTTCGCGCGCCGCAGCGCTGGTCAGTCGATCGGCCGGCGGGCGGTCTCCGGCGCCGCGAAGGTCGCCGCGAGCGTCACGCAGGCGAGCACGATGAGGTAGACCGAGATCGGCCACGTCGACCCGCCGCTCCAGACGAGCAGGGCCGCGGCAATCAGCGGCGTGAAGCCGCCGCTCAGCGCCGCACCCACCTGAAAGCCCAGTGAGGCGCCGCTGTAGCGCAGGCGGGCGTCGAACAGCTCGGACATCCACGCGGCCCCGGTCCCGAACATGATGCCCTGCCCGAAACTCAAGGCCACCGCGACGGTCAGGGTGATGATCGTCGGGTCGCGGCTGTCGAGGAGCTTGAACATCGGGAACGCGAAGGCGATCGAGAACAGGCAGGCGGCGATGAACAGCGTCTTGCGCCCGTAGCGGTCGGACAGCCAGCCGAAGACGGGGATCGTGAAAAGTTCGATGATTGCGGCGATCAGGATGCCGTTCAGGATCACCCCCCGTGTCAGGCCGAGCTGGCCGGTGACGTAGGAGATCGAGAACACGGTCACGATGCTCACGTAGGCGATCTCGGAGACCTTCAGGCCGACCGCCTTTAGGAACATGCCGGGATGCACGGTGAGGATCTCCATGATCGGCAGCCGCGCCGTCACCGCCTGCGCCTTGATCCGCCGGAACGCCGGAGTCTCGTGAAGCCGCAGGCGGATGAACAGGCCGACGCCGACCAGCGGCGCGCTCGCTAGGAACGGGATGCGCCAGCCCCACGACAGGAACGCCGCCTCGGGCATCAGGCCGGTCAGCGCGAACGCGCCGATCGAGAGGATCACGCCGATCGGGTATCCGAGCTGGACGATGCTCCCGAAGAAGCCGCGCCGTTCCGCCGGCACGCTCTCGACCACCATCAGCACGGCCCCACCCCACTCGCCGCCGATGCCGATGCCCTGGACGAGGCGCAGGGCCACGAGGAGGACCGGGGCGAGGATGCCGATCTGCCCGTAGGTCGGCAGGCATCCGATCAGGAAGGTGCCGAGCCCCATGATCATCAGGGTCAGCGACAGCATGGCCTTGCGCCCGACGCGATCGCCGAAATGACCGAAGACCGCCCCGCCCAGCGGCCGGGCGAGGAACCCGACGGCGTAGGAGCCGAACGCGGCGATCGTACCGACCACCGGGTCGATGCTCGGGAAGAACAGCTTGTTGAAAACGAGGGCGCTGGCGGTGCCGTAGATCAGGAAGTCGTACCACTCGACGGTGGTGCCGATGACGCTCGACCAGACGATCTGGCGCCTGTCCGCAAGCGTCACCGCGTCCGGCTCGGCGATCCGTATCGCATCCGATGGCATGGCGCTGTCGAGCATCGGCGGGCATCCATTTTGAGAGATGAATTTCCACTCAGTGTTATACAAGCCGCGTGCCAACCGGGACGCCGGTCACGCGGGCGCCATCCCGCGACCTATGCTAAGCACCCGACCGATCAGCCCCGGGCGCCCAAGGATGACGCGTCAGCCGGAGGACCAGGACGGAACAGGAATGACGGTCACGACAGAGGTGCGGCGCGTCCAGATCGAGGCCGAGGCGCGCTCGCAGATCCAAGTGCTGGCCGAGGAAATCCGGCGCCGGCGGCGGGAGCGCGATCTGTCCCTCGAAGCCCTGGCGGCCCTGTCGGGGGTCAGCCGCTCGATGATCTCGAAGGTCGAGCGCGGCGAGGCCGTCCCCTCGACGGCGGTGCTCTCGCGCCTCGCCGAAGCGCTGGGCGTGACCTTTTCCCGGCTGATGGCGCCCGCCACCGAACTGGAGGTGCTGCTGATCCCGGCTTCCCGCCAGCCGGTGCTGCGCGACGAGACCTCGGGCTTCCTGCGCCGCTGCCTCTCTCCCGTTCTACCCGGGCGCGGGATCGACTGGGTCCTCAACACGCTCCCGCCGGGGGCCACCACGGGAGAGTTCGTCGCCCATCGCCGCGGCGTGTCGGAATACATCTTCGTGTTGAAGGGACGCCTGCGCGCCGTGATCGGCGACCGCGCGTTCGTGGTCGAAGAGGGCGACAGCCTGTATTTCGAAGCCGATGCCGGGCACGCCTTCACCAGTCTCGGGACGGAGCCGTGCCAGTATTTCCTGGTTATCGATGCGACGCGATTACGGTGAACCCTTACATCTAACCTGCAGCAGACCACGATCGATATCGCAGAAACCGCTTACGGAAGTTTGTGTCCGCTTCGCTGTTTCAGTCGCTCCAAATCGGACCGGTAGCTTTCGAGTGGCTTTAGTCTTGGCGACAGTTACCACCGCATGACTGGGTTGGGTGGTTTTGCGACAGTCCGCTATCGAGCGCGAGTTCTCAGAAGCGGACATCGCCTTGGCCAAGCTGATGGAGTTCAGATCGAGCCGTCGTGAAAGCAAGAGTTACGTCTTGTCCGGCTCTGTCGTGGGAGTGGCGACAGCTCCCATGCCGGTGCCCATCTCCACTCCCGTATGGGGCGGTACACCGCCCGGGAGTACGGGAGCGCCTGAGGGCTTGTCCTGCACCTGTGGGAGGCCAGCTTCCACTTCGTGGATGAGGTCTTCAAAGTCGTAGGGCTTGCTGAGCAGGCGCACGCCCGGCGGCAATTTCTTCTGGAAATCCGCTCCGGCCCCTGAGGTGACAATGATGCCAACAGCGGGCCAACGGTGATGAACGAGATGGGCGAGGGCAACACCATCGCCCACAATACCGCGTCCCGTAATCAGCATGCTCACCGGGATCGGTCCTTCGAGAACCCCCAGCGCCTCGGCGGTTGTGCGGACCTCTACAGTCTGGAAGCCAGCATCCTCCAGCATGTCGGCTGTGACCATACGGACGACCTCGTCAGCCTCTGCGATGAGGATGGCTAAGGGCCTGCTGTTAGCCAAAATCGTGCTCCGTGTGATCAGGCCGGGAGCGCTCGCGGCTCGCAGGCACTGACGGCCGATCCCGAAGCCAGTGATGATCCTTTATGCGCTATTTATTCGCCGAGCGCGATTACCCTCGGTTGTAGTCGCTCGCCATCTAAGAGCGCATCCAGGTACGGCCACTTTCCACCCCGAACCAAAGTTGCAGGACACATGGCAAGTGACCGCTTATGGGAAACGCCCATGGCGCTTTGGACGGCTGGGTGGGCTCGGAGCCGGAAGGACGGCTTCGGATGGTTTTGAGACGGTCTGCTTTTGGGACGACGAACGATCAAAGCGCACGTTCCGTCGCGATGGTTCGCGCCTCGCGTCAGGGGCTCCCAACGTTCCGCTTGTTCGTGGCGCTGGACCGCGACGTCCAGGTGAGCGAGGTCGAGGCGCAGGAGTACGAATAGGGACGCGGTTCTCGAATCATCGCCCGCCGCGTCTGGTCCAACACGCAGGACGGCCCCTTGCGGCGCCGGAGGCGGGTTCGATCGACCGCTTACGCCTCAACGTCCCGCGGCACTGCGACCGACGGAGCCGAGGCCGCCGTCCTCGTAGAGGATGCTGGGCTGCGGGCCGCTAAGACCAACGCCGAGGTCGAAGCGGGCCGAACCGCGCTCTGAAACATGCCTGACCGGGTCCGACAGCCTGTAATCGACGGTCGAGCGCACGGCACACTTGAAGGCCGGGACGTTGCAGGAAACGCGCAACGTGCCGGGACGGAGTGTGTAGCTCCTGACGGGCCACCTCTGACCGGTGGCCAGCCTCTCTTCGCTCAACGCGTCGCGGCTGTAGACCCGCCCGAATGACGTGACCGTGTCGCCGTAGTCGACTGGCATTCGACCTTGGACGAGAGCGCGTGACGACCACGTCGCGAGGTGGCGATAGGTGACCTCGATGGCCACGATGCGCATGCGCGCCTCCGACATGGCCAACGCCTGCGAGGGCATGAAGAGGCCGAGGAACGTCCCGGTGAGAAGCATTCCCGCCACGGCGTGTCCCCTAGGGGCCATCGCACCGCCACCTTTCGTCACTCGGAGAGCCACCGCACAAGACCGTCACCGCGCAGTACCGGATGGAGCGCCGCCCGGCCCTGAAAGTCTCCGGCCAGCTTCTGCACATGTGGTTGGACCGGTGCATTGCCGGCGGGACGGGCGTGCTTCGATGCAGACCCATCGATAGGGGCGACTTCCGCGAGGGTCCGACGGCGGGCGGGCGGCGGAAGGATATCCGCCAAGTTTTCCTGCGCCGAAGCCACCAACGGGCGAGCTTGGCGCATAGCCGTGGTGGTGCGCCCGGCCTGGAGCGCATTATCCGTCGGTCTCGCAGAAGGCGAAAGCGGGCGGCTGGGATCCGCCGCAGCCGAGCGGCGCCGCGCATCGCGTTGCACAACCTGGGCAGGGTTCGTTGCGACGGTCCTGGCTGTGTTGGGGTTGTCCCACGCCCGGGAGGCTGGGCCCGGTTCTGCGGGAGATCCGGAACCCGTCGCGGAACGCACCGCATCGGGGGACCGAACTGCGGTAACGAGCGGTATGGTCGAGACGCCCGCGGCGAAGGCAAGTCCCAACGCCACCAGGGCCTTCGCGTTTGGCACCATCGCCTAAGCTACTCACGTATATCCGGGAACGCACCCAACAGAGATGTCGCGAGAAGCGTTCCATGGAACGTGAATCATGCGGCCCCGCGCTCTCTCCTGCCGAAGAGGGGGGATACGCAAAGTGCGTCGACGGCGCCCTATCCGTCCCGTGAGACCGGATGCGTCCGGTCAGCGCGACCTAGCTGCCAACCGGGTGAAGTCGCCATGCGCCTGCGCAAAGTAGGGAAGCGCCTCGATCGCGAAGCATATCGCTGCGCAGCGTCGCCGGCCTGGGTGTACCGTCGAGCGAAGGTGAGACATCCCGAACGTCATCCGTCGGCGTAGCGACGGCATCACGTCCTCCGTCCAGGACGATGCGCATCGGTTGTGCGCGCTCGACGCAGTCCGACGCCGACGCCGACGCATTTCAAGAATAATTCGCCTGCGCCTGTTTCGAGGTCGAGCGTTAATCGGCCATTCATCCGAGGGATCCGGGGCCTATATCGCTTGCGTTCAAGAAAATTTTCGTCGCGACCTCTTCATAGTGATCAGCGAGCACTTAAATCTTCCTCACGGCGGTGATGCCGCGGAGGGAAGAATACCATGATGAAGCGTGTCGCAGTGGCCGCCGTAGCGGCGAGTGCCCTTCTGGCCGCCGGTCAGGCGGCTGAAGCGAAGGGCTGCATCAAGGGCGCCATCGTTGGTGGCATCGCCGGTCATTATGCGGGACACGGCGTTCTCGGCGCTGTCGGCGGCTGTGCTGCTGGGCGTGCCCTGGCCAATCGCCAAGCCGAGAGGCAGCAGGCCCCCTCCGTGAACACCGCTGGCGCGGTGCGCCCTGCCCAGGGCGCCGGCGGTTACGTCAGCTACTGATTGGGAGGCGGCGTCGCGCCGTTGCGCGGCGCCGCCCGATGGCGTCGGGATCGTAGGGACCGCGATGCCACTTCAGCATGGCCTCTGCTCGTAATGGCGCAGTTGGGTTACCGCCCGCACGAAGTCCCTGTAGTCCCGTCCTGCGATCGCGGCTGCGTGTCGGCCTGACGGATCGGTTCTGGGAGGGACTGCGCAGATGCCGATCAGCAGGAGGGACCTTGTTGACGCGGGCTCGCCGGAGGTGCTCGTCAAACGCATCCTGCAGGCCGAGCCGAACCTTCCGGTGCCCGTGCCGATCGAAGACCTGTGCGCGCAACTCGGCATCCTCCGGATCGAGAACCTCGACACCGACGAATTCGAGGGAGGCCTCGTTACCGACGCGAGGCGCTCCGAAGGCACCATCCTCGCCAGGCTCGGGGGTGAGCCGCGTCGCCGCTTCACCATCGCGCACGAACTCGCCCACTTCCTGATGGTGCGCCACGTTCCGGATCAGCCTGACCGGTTCCTATGCAAGAGCTCTGACCTGCTTCGGCTCACAGCGAAGGCGGGTGATCAGCGGCAGCGCAGGGAGGTCGAGGCCAACCGCTTCGCCAGTCTCATGCTGATGCCCCCGCACCAGCTGCGGAGCGCCATGGCGGCCTTTCGCGAGCCCGATCTCCAGCACGTTCTCGTGCTCGCGCGCGACTTCGCGGTTGGCAAGGAGGCGGCGGCTCGGGCCTACGTGCAATATCATCCGGAGAAGATCGCCATCGTCGTGGCGGGTAACAGCCGGGTGCAGCGGTGCTACCGCAGCCTCAACTTCCCGGCCATCATCGCGGCGGTCGGCGACCCGGTCCCGACAGGTTCGCTCTATCACGGCAGTCCACATCGGCCGAACATCGCGAGCGACATCGCCGCCTGCAGTTCCGATCTTTGGATCGACGTGAACCGGGACCTCCACGCACCGGCCCTCTACGAGCAGGTGTATCGTCAGCCAAGTAGCTTTGCGATGATCCTGCTGCGTCTGGAGGCCGTGCCTGAGGAGAGCGCGGAGGAGCGCAGGCTCAATGAGGGCTGGCGTCACCGCTTCCACTCGGGGCGACGGTAAGCAAGAATCTGCTTTGACGGAACAGCTCCAACGGCCTTAGCCGCTGCCTCGTCAGACCGGGCCTTGCGGCCGTCCCGGTCCTGATCCAGTTCGCATCATAGGTCGGCAAAGACGCAATGAGGGTCGTGAATGGCCGGAATCGACGACCACCGTCGGCTACACCTCGATCAGGCTGCGGCAGAGGAAGGGGTCCTCGACGGTGTCGGTGATGCCGGGGACGCCGAGCTGCACGCCAATGGCACCGCGCCTGCGACGTCTCCTGCCGTGTCGTTGATGATCACGAATCGGCAACGGGCGGCGCTCCGCGCGCTTGGCTTTTCCGAAGAAACCATCCGGCAGATGACGCCCGCCGAGGCGCATGGAAAACTTGGATTGGCCTAGCTGCCCTCGCCTCAACGCGGATTGGTCATCTTGAGGTTTCTGCCGACCCTCATCGATGAAGCCGCAGCACGCTCGTCATTTGAGCCCCCTTGGCCGCCGAAAGCTGCCAATAATCGCGCTCCGATATTTTGGGGATGGTCGCGCGCGAACCGGCGATAAAATGCGATCGGCCCTGGATTTTGTTCCTGATTTGTTCTAAATCCCCTCACGGATCGAGCCCCCTGTTCAACCCTCGGTTACCCCGAGCCGCCCTGTGTAATGGCCGATACCGAAACCCCACCCCTCAGCCCCGACGACGCCAAGCTGATCCGCAATGAGCGGGCGAAGCTGACCGCGATGTGGGTCAACGGCGTCGCAGTCGCCTCCGTGGCTGTCGGCGGCATCTCGCCGTCCGTAGCGATCTTCTCGGGCACCGCCAGCGCGCTGACGGCAAGCGCTCTTCTGGTTGGTTGGAGTCTCCTGGCAGGTATACTACATTTGGTAGCCAGACGCCTGCTCGGAGCCCTGCGCGCGTGAGCCTGACGCTCGCACAGATGATTGTTCTTTTTCTCGGCCCGCTCGTCCTGGCGACGATGGTCGGCGTTGTCCTATGGCTGACGCATGAGAAGGAGACCGACCGTCTCAAGCGGGCTGAAGTCGAGCGCGCGATGTGGCTTAAATATCAAGCCGAACGTAAAGCGGCCGGAGAGTAGCCGCTCTGTTCGTTTGATAAGCCGCTGTCGCAGACCATCGAACCATTCCTGATTTCGCGAACGCGAAGCGCTCGACATGCGTCATCGCGCGCGCGTGAGCACACCTCATCTCGAGCTTCCCCGCGAACCGATCTTCCCCCAACCAAACAGGATCCCCCCATGGCCGGCCTCAAGGACAAGCGTGGCTTCATTGATAAGGACCGCCTCGATCTGTCAGAGCGCAAGGCTGTCGAGTTCTGGATGAAGCGCTGGGGTGTCACGCAGGACCAGCTGACGGCGGCGCATCGCAAAGTCGGGCGCATGACGAAGGACATCGCGGCCGAGCTGGGCAAGAAGCGTTAGGCGCGCGCTCGCGCTAAACGGGTGGCGTATCAGGATCGTTGTCGACGGTGAGGTCGCCGCACCCTGATCGTGTTCGAACCAGCGCCGCGGCGCGCCACGACGGCGACACACGCGGTCGACGTCCAGCGCCATCATCGCCTGATCCAGAGAATCTCACTATTCCTGATTGCGCTGACGCTCGATTAAATTTTCTCGGCGTATCCCCGGAACAGCCTCATGGCTTTCGCGGGGGTTGCGTCGTGCTGCAGGGGAATATGTCGAACACGCAGCGCGAGGCACGCCGCCAACAGGCGCTGACCGAGATCGCTCTCCTCGACACGCCGCCAGAGCGCGAGTTCGACGCGCTCGCCAAGCTCGCACAATCCATGCTCGGCACAGGCATGTCGTCGATCACGCTGATCGACCCGGAGCGCCAGTGGTTCAAGGCGCGTTGTGGCCTCTTGGCGGCCGAGACCCCACGCGCCGAGGCGTTCTGCCCCGTCGTGTTCGAGACTGAGGCTCCGCTGATTGTTCCGGATGCCAAGCTCGACCCTCGCTTCGCAGCCAGTCCCTTCGTCACAAAGGCCCCGAACATCCGCTACTATGCGGGCGTGCCGGTTCGCGTCCGACAAGCCGATGGCGACAAAATCACGATCGGCACGCTCTGTGTCCTTGATGAACAGCCCCGCACGCCGACGCCCACAGACTTGGAGGTGCTCTCAGAGCTGGCCTGCATCGCAGAAGCCCTGATCGAGGCTCGCGCCGTGGCCCTTCGCGCAGCCGAGGCTGCCGAAGAGCGCCGTCTGGCCGTCGAGGGTTTGGAGCGTGAGCGCCGCCAGTTCAAGCAGGCCGAGCGCATGGCCAACATGGGCTCATACCACTACGATATCGAAACGCAGACAACCTCTTGGTCGGACGGCGTGTTCGTCATTCATGAACTGCTCATCAGCGCCGGTGTGCCGGTTGGCGAGATCATGAACTTCTTTCCCGATGCGGATCGCGCTCGCTTCCGTGCGGCAGTCGAACGCGTGCTGGACACTGGCGAGCCCTTCGAGATGGACGCCGACTTCGTCACAGCTCAGGGCAATGCCCGGCGGGTGCGGTGCTCCTGCGACATCGAATTGGCCAAGGGTAAGCCCGTCGCTCTCATCGGCTTGATCCAGGACATCACCGAACGGCACGGCTTGGAGGAGCGTCTTCGCCATCAGGCTTGCACCGATGACCTGACACAACTCGCGAATCGAGCCGAGTTCAACCGGGTTCTCGACGCGCGGCTGCATGAGGCGCGGACTTCCGACATCGACGTCGCTGTCCTCCTGATCGACCTCGATGGCTTCAAGGACGTGAACGATCGCCTCGGGCATGCGGCCGGCGACGACGTTCTGGTTCGCGTTGCCGAGCGGTTGCGCGCACCCCGCTACGCCGGGTGCTTTCCGGCGCGGCTGGGTGGCGACGAGTTCGCGGTCCTGGCTTCGGTCGGGTGCGACGGCGCGCGCTTGAATGCGATGGTGCAGAGCCTGTTGCACGACCTTGAGATGGTCGTGGAGGGGCAGGGTCAGATCGCGCGCGTGACAGGAACGATCGGCCTCGCGTGGTCCCGAGAGGCCGGACACATACGCGACGTGCTTCTGCACCACGCTGATGCGGCGCTCTACGCCGCAAAGCGTGCGCAGAAGGGAACCGCGCGAAGCCACTCGGCTGAGGCGGATCGGCCGACAACGCGTTCGCGGGGTGTCGGCTATCGGGTTGGCCCCTGGGCACAGCAATATTAAACGTCGCTTAAGCTGATCTTTCACTTCAAGATCAGATTTTGGCGTATATAGTTCTGTCGAACATGGATTTATACGATCGATATTCTATGTAAGATTTATAGTATTGACACATTTTTATAGAGAGACACTTACTTCGGTTGACTGTCTACGGCTTTGAACTCTGCGACCGCGCGAATGCAATGAGCAATCTGCGATCGGATAAATGTTCAAGAGTTTGGAAGATGTATAATAATACAGCAGTTTCGTCAAAGTGAATTGGTGGAGATATTTGATCCGTAAACAGGCTTACAGGCCTTTTGAGGGCCTCAGTGATCGCTCGCAATAGGCGGGCCTCGGCGCCCTTACTTTCGCGATGCGATCCCGCCGGTTCATCCGATGAGCCCATCTCGCGTCATATCTTTTTGTTTATGGTCAGCTGTGCGCTGATAAGCTAAACCCGACGTTGTTAGTCGAGCAATTATTCTTCCGAATAAGTATATTTGTACTAGTAAAGCTGTCCAGGCTTTGCCCAGCGTGGATTTGCTCGTTGTGTGTTGCGAGATCCCAAACCGGGATACGCTGTGTTAGACACGAGGACGGCATTGTCGTGCGGTAGGCCCAGCGCGGCGATGCGCGATTGACCGGGCTGGGCGCAAGTCTGCGTAAGACCAGCCTCGACGAACTGCCGCAGCTTCTCAACGTGCTGCGCGGCGAGATGAGCCTCGTTGGCCCACGTCCGCACGCGCTCGCTCACGACAGCCACTATGGCGCGCTCATCGCAACCTACCAGCAGCGGTTTGCCGTGCGGCCGGGCATCACGGGCTGGGCTCAGATCAACGGTTCGCGCGGCGCCACGCCTGAGATCGCCGATATGCAGCGCCGGATTGAGCTCGACCTCTGGTATGTCGAGAACCGCAGCTTCGCCCTGGATCTCAAGATCCTGATCGCGACGGCGCCGCACAGCCTGCCCAGCCGATCCAATGCCTATTGATCCGGGTTGTCATCGCAAGGCTTAGCGGCGGGGCCTCGCCGGCAATTCGCAATGGCGTGCATCCTGCCGATCCGATGACGCATCATCAGCCGCCACGTCCTCGATCATCGGCGCGCGCCGAGCCTCGTTGATGAGGTTGCCGGAACAGACTGGAACACGACACCCCAACCGGATATGAATTTTCCCGCTGAAAACGGCCGATCCTGTGAAGCGGCATGCGTTATATTCCGGTTCAATCGTCAGGCTGCGATCAGGGGAATGAATGACAATCTGGGGTGTCTCGTTCTAACGTAGAGCATCAAGGTTCGACTGCGCCCTCCCGGTGCGCAGGGCTGAAGGTTCCAGTGTCGTGGATGTAGCTACCGCCCAGTACGTCGCCATCGCGTGGGTCGCTGATTTGGCGCTTTTCCTGCAAATGGTTCATCACGCTCCAATGATGCCCTGGCACGATTGAACCGCGTCGTCACGCAATGGACGACGAAGCCCTGCACGGACCGGCGGGGCTCGAGGTTGATCTCAATTCTTAGAATCCAGCCGCGGGGGGGCCGCGCTCGATCTGGGCCAGCGGGCGGGTCGCTCGGCCTTGGCAGCGTCGTGTCGAGGATGATTTCGGCAAAGGCGGCCACTGGCGCGATCACGATCACCAGATCCCGGGATGCGGACGGACTCGTCGAGCGTCATGGCCCGCGGCGGGCCCTCGGATTCCAGCAGCGGCAGGATGAATATGGCGGATCATCCGAGCGCCAACGGCAGGACGGTGCAGTCGTCGGCCATGACGGCGGGGTCGCCTCGGTCGCTCCGAACCCGAGATCGGACGATAAGAAGTCGTGGTATCGCAGCGCCGGCGTCCGTTTTGGCGAACACCAGCGTTCGCGGTCGAAATCACTCTGCCCTGAACCCGTCGATGACCCACAGCCCTCTGGTCACCCGGCGAAAGTGCACCACAATCAGGATCCAGATCGCCAATCGAGGATTGCAAGCAGGCACATCGACCTCCGGGTAGCAGCCGCAGATCCCGCCCCAACGAGTTTGGAGACCCTTCACATGAACACGCGCGCTGGTGCGGCCGCAGCTCTCCTAATCATGAGCGCGGTCCCTGCTCAGGCCCAGACGGTCCTTGCACCGTCGGGCGACTCGGCCATCACCCAGCCCGGAGGTGCCCAAGGACGTGCGGGCCGCCGCAACGTCGAGGAGGCCTTCCGCGACGGAGACGTTGTTGTCACCCGTCCGCCGCCAGCGCCGGACCGTGTGCTGCGCAACGACGGTCAGCTCACCCGTAAGCCTGCCGGCCCCCGTTGAGGTCTGGTCCGCAAAACCGTTCCGAGGCCTGGCGGTCTCGCCTGCCTCGCACCAGCGCGGAGATCACGCGTCCAGTCATGCGAGGAGGTGATGCATTCGCTGATTGGGACACGCGAAAGGTTGTTGGGATCCGGTCGCCGCATCGGATGGACAGCGGTGGTATTCATCGCCGGTGACCGCTCACAATGTGATTCATATCGACCGTATGGCGTTGTCAGTTCCGAAAATTTCGAATCATAAGCGCGCTTATATCCCCGCTGAGTTTCGCCGGGTACGGGGGAGCCGGATACGTGTCCAGTGTCGCAGTCGTTCCGAGTCTCATCGAGACGACGCATCACATGGAGCCCAAACGGGCCTTCGACTTCTGGCGATGCACTGCCTTGGCCCAGTTTGGCAATGTGGCGCGACCTGACCCGCGCGAGCGCTTTTCGGCGAAGCGCCTCACTGTGACCGCGGGGGGATGGCTGCTGAACCACACGGTCAGCAGCCCGGTCAGCGTTGATGTCCGATCCCGCCATATCGATCGAAACGGCCGCGGTATGGTGGTCATCGGCCTCTCCATCGACGGCATTGGATATCATGTGATTAGGCGTGGAATAAGGACCCCGTTCTCGGGGTGATCGGCGTCCAAACGGGACCCCCAGGACAAGTCATCCACAATGCCTTCCGGCTCGAACGGGAGGCTTGCGCGGGATGTTGGTCGTGGAGACGGTCGCAAAG
>NZ_JAKSYD010000171.1 GCF_022829605.1 Methylobacterium sp. E-065
GGCGGTGTCGCCCGGTCAGGCCGCTGACAAGGCGATGAGTTTGGGCAGCCGTACGAGATTGTAGGCGGCGGCCGCGAAAGTAATCAGTGCCTCGACCTTGGCCCGTCCCCGCAGCTTGACCTTCCTGAACCCGGCCTGCGCCTTGATCCAGCCGAACACCTCCTCGATCCGTTTGCGGCAGCGCAGGCTGACCGCGTAGCCAGCATGGCGCGTCGTGCGCCCATCAAGGGCGGTCTTGCGCGGTTTGCCGGTCTTCGACACCGCCCCGTTGACGGCGATGTGCGGGCTTACCCGCCGCACCCGCAGGTCGCCGACAAAGGCCTGGACATCGTAGGCCTTATCCGCGCCCAGCGTGATCCGGTGCCGGCGCTCCCGGCGGTCCAGCATGGTCAGGGCGGCCTCCCGCTCGGCAGTGCCGGTGGCGTGGGTCAGGCAGGCGTCCACCACGAGGCCGTTGCGGTTCTCCATCAGCGCATGCCCAAGGTAGCACAGCCGGCTCTCCTGGCCGGCCGCCTTGCGGTAGAGCCGTGCGTCCGGATCGGTGGTCGAGGCGTGGCTCTCGTTCGAACGCTTCTCCTGGCGGAAGTCGCGCTCGCCGTTGCGGCCCGGACCCGGGGGCTCGCCCGAGCCGTCCTTGGGCCGGAAGCTTTTCATCGACGCCCAGGCTTCGATCAGCGTGCCGTCCACCGAGAAGTGGTCGCTCGACAACAGCCGCTTGACCGGCTTGAGAGCTAGCAGACCCGCCAGGAAGGCGCGCGCCACCTCGGTCGCCATCAGCCGGTCGCGGTTATGCGTGAACACCGTCGGGTGCCAGACGGCGGCATCGATCTCTAGCCCCACGAACCACCGGAACAGCAGGTTGTAGTCGATCTGCTCCATCAGCATCCGCTCGGAGCGCACCGAGAAGAACGCCTGCAACAGCGTGGCGCGCAGCAGCATCTCAGGCGGGATCGAGGGCCGACCCAGGCCCGAGTACAAGCCCTCGAAGCGCGCGTTCAGCCCGGCCAGCACTTCGTCGGCCAAGGCCCGGATCGGTCGCAGCGGGTGGTCGGCCGGCACACGGTCCTCAAGCCGGACGTAGCTGAACAGGTTGGCCGATCCCTCTTCACGCCCGCGCATCGCTCAAACCCCGCCGATCTCCCCGACAGAGTGAATCATCTCACCAGACAAGCCGCCAGCGACTTTTGCAGCAGCCTGCTAGAGCAGCAAGCGGGTTGGTCCATGGCATTCACGAAGCTCATCGAAGGCGCTTACCTCGTGCCGATGGGCAACGCCAACGCGGTGCTGCTCGATGCGGGACCGGAACTTGTGCTGATTGACGCAGGGTTCCCCGGCAAAGCGGACAAGGTCCTTGATGCGGTGGCCAAGCTCGGTCGCAAGCCGAGTGATTTGAAGCACCTCGTCTTCACCCATGGACACCCCGATCACATCGGCAGCGCTGTCCCCATCATCCGCGCGACCGGGGCGCGGACCTACATGCATGCCGCCGACGTGCCCATGGTCCAGAGCGGTGGGCCGTTCCGGCCCATGAAGCCAGCGCCCGGCCTGATCCGTAACATCATGCTCCGCATCGTCTTCGACCAGAACGAGCGCACGGAGCCGTTCCGGATCGACCAGCACATCGCCGATGGCGAGACGCTACCACTCGCAGGTGGCCTGCGGGTGATCCACGCTCCGGGACACTGCGCCGGTCAGGTGGGGCTTCTGTGGCAGGGGACGCGGCTGCTGATCGCGGGTGACGTGTTCATCAACATCCTCGGCGCGGGCGATCCGATCGGGTTCGAAGACGAGGCGGAGGGACGCCGCAGCCAACGTAAGCTGGCGGCGCTGACACCCGACGCGGTTTGCTTCGGACATGGCAAGTCGATTGTGAAGGACGCTTCCGCCCAACTCCAGCGAGCCGCGACACGACGGTGAAGGCGACCCAGCCGCGACGTTCAGATGTCCGCTTCCCACCGAGGCTGTGTGAAAACGCGGGGATAGCGGAAGGATTTTCCCTCGAACTCCCTGGGCAGCGCTGGAACAGATGTTCCAATGGCATCTGAGCCGCCATGCATGATGATTGTATGCCTACCGTGTAGAAGATTTTTCTAAGTTTTCGGGGCGGCCCAGCATTTTCACACAGCCTACACCCCGAGCCGAAGTTGCCAGACGGCTGACGAATGGCTGCTTTCGGAAAGTGTCGAGGGTTGGTCATACGGCTGGCGTGGGTGGATTCCTGCCTGTCTGCTTTCGGCCTCAAAATATAAAAAGCTGACGCTTACTCGAAGATTGACGGGATGCAAAAAATTCAGCGACCGTTGGCGCTCAAGCTCGACATCAAGTTTCTGATTGGAATTGACGATGCCGCATCCACTCAGGAAGCATGCTGCTGATTGATCTCGGGCGCAATGATCCGCTCTCGGGACCAAAGTTCCGTATAATTTAACCTTAGGTTTCACGAGGCCGCTTCGAACAGGGAGTGGCCTCGTTGAAGTTTAGAACCTGTTACGGGGCTGCTTCGTGGCGACGAACTGGAACGTCAGGGCCGAGCGCATCCTGGGCTGTCCGGCCGAGGAGATGTGCAGGCGCAGGCTGGAGCGTATCTTCACGCCCGAGGACATCGCCGTCGACCGCGCCGGCACGGAGATGCTCCTGTCGCTGGAACATGGTCGCGCCGATGATGAGCGCTGGCACCTGAGCCGCCCCCGAGACCGCGGCCTTTACCGCCTCGGGCGCACTCGTGCCGGCCTCAAGCTGCTTCATGCCGCCGAGGAAACCCTCGGCGTCTGGGTTCGGGAAGACCGGGCCGGTAGCGAACACGAAGTCCTGGGTCGAGGCGTCGTGCCCGGGCAGCTACTCGCCCTCGACGCCGAACACCTTGATGGCCATGCCGCTGTGGGGCGAGACGCTGTCCTTGAGGTACTCACCCGGGCCTTGGACTAACCGCACCACGACCGGGTGGGTGCCGGCATGCGCGAACAGGCCCTGGCGCATGCTCCGGTGGAAGGTTTGACAGGATCTCCATCTCGCCGATGGCCACGCCGCTGACCTTGGCGTGCGAGGCGCGCACCGCATGACCGTAGCGGTCGGACGTCTTCTCGCTCTCACGGGTTATCGAGGCGATGATCTGCTCGATGGTCACGGCGTCGTCGGGGGCTGGCACCTCGATGCCGTCGTGGTAGCGGATGGGCGGACGCGTGTCGGTAACGTTGTCATTCTGATGAGAGCGGTTCCAGGATGAACCTGGCCGCGACCGCTTGGTTTTATCGTCGTTTCAGCTCTGATCGATGGCCATCGCCGCATGAATCAGGGCGAGATGGCTGAGCGCCTGGGGCATGTTACCGAGCATGGCGCCGTTGCCCGGATCGACCTGCTCGGTCAGGAGGCCCAGGTTTCCGCCGCAGGCCTCGATCATGCCGTCCATCTGCCTCACGGCGGCGTCCCGGTCCCCAAGCAGCGCGAACGCCTCGACCAGCCAGAAGCCGCAGGCGGTGAAGCTGCCCTCCTCGACTTCCATGCCGGAATACCGATAGACCAGGGGCCCGCGGCAGAGTTCGCGCCTGACCGCTTCCCGTGTCGCGGCAAGCCTGTCCTTGCGCTCGAAACCGAAGCGGGTCGCCAGCAGCAGGGCTGCGTCCAGTCGGTCGGTTCCGGCATGGAGGGTGTAGGATTGCTTCGCCTCGGACCAGCACTCGGCATCGATCCAGTCGCGGATGCGGTCGCGCTCGCGCTCCCACCGCGACGAATGACTGGTCTCGATCTGCCCCTTACGGGCTAGGGTGACGGCGCGGTCGAGGGCGGTCCAGCAACCCATCTTCGACATCGTGTAATGCTCGTCCTGCTTCAGCTCCCAGATGCCGGCATCCTTCCGATGCCAGAAGTCGGCGCACTGGTCGGTCAGGTCGGCGAGCAGGCGCCTGGTCACGAGATCGAGGACATGGCCCTGCTCGACGAACAGCGCCGCCGTCTCCAGGATGTCGCCGTAGACGCCAAGCTGGATTTGGTCGCGGGCATCGTTGCCGACCTTGACCGGCTGGCTGCCGGCATAGCCTGCGAGATCGAGCGTCTCTTCCCCCGGGGCGAGCGAGCCGTCGAGGCGATACATCACCCGGGGGCGCCCGGGATGCCGGCGGATCGTTGCCGTGAGCCAGGAGAACCCGGCCTTGGCTTCCTCGATGGCTCCGACCCGCAGGAACGCCTTGATCGAGTAGGCGACGTCGCGGATCCAGGCGTAGCGGTAGTCGTAGTTCTTGTCGCCGCCGATGCGCTCGGGCAGCGACGTGGTGGCGGCTGCGGCGATGGCGCCGGTGGGCGAGAACAGAAGCAGCTTGAGCGCAAGGGCGCTCCGCCGGACCTCGGCACGGTAGCGCCCTTCGAAGGTCAGGTTGCCGGACCACTCGCACCAGGCTTGGTCCGAGCGGTCGATGCGCCCGTCGATGCTTGCCAGAGGCGGCAGGATCAGGGGCTCGTTGGCGGAGGCCAGAACCGCAACCGTTGCCCGCGAGCCGGGGGTGGTGGTCAGTTCCGCGACGACCCGACGGTCATCCTCGACCGTGCGTGTCACGCTGTCGTCGGCCCGAAAAGCCGCGATCACGCCGTCGACGTGCAGGACGTCCCCGTGAGGGCTTCCTTCCCGCCAGGGACTGGCGTGGTTGCGTCGACGCCCAGGACGCATCTCGATCCGGAACCCGACGCTTCCTTCGAGGCCCTCGATCCGGCGCGCCAGCTCGCTCCAGGGCAGGCGTCCGGAGATGCCGCTGTTGAGGGAGTCCGTGACGCGAGCCTTGCCGCTCACCGTCGAGAAGGTCTGCTCCAGGACGTTGCTGTCCGGCCGGTAGCGACGTTCGACGGTGAAAGGCTCGACGGGCGTCACGGAGAAGCGACCGCCCTGTTCCGGATCGAGCATTCGGTCGAACAGGGCCGTGCTGTCCATGTTGGGGACGCACCACCAATCGACCGAGCCGTCGGCCCCGACGAGGGCGACGCTTCGCCCGTCGCCCAGGGCGGCATACTGCCCGAGTGGAAGCGCGTCGCCGTTGCGGATCGCGGTCTCGCTCAAGGTAGGTGATCGCCGCCGGTCGCCCCGATGACCTCGCCGGTGACGTCGCTCGACCTGGCCATCGTTTGGACTGCTCCGGTCTCTGTCGGGAAGCCGGCGTGCCTTCGCGCCGGAAGGGTTGAATTGGATGCGATGGGTCTACGGATCGTCAAGCGCCCATCGTCATGACGGAACCGCCATCGACGCGCAGGAACTCGCCGGTGATGAAGCTGGCGTGCTCCGAGCAGAGGAAGACGACGGCGGCGGCGACCTCCTCGGCCTTGCCGCGTCGCTTGGCGACCATGCCGGGGCGCTCCTCATCCAGCGTCTGCTGGATCGCCTCGTCGAAGGTGATACCCTTCTCCTTCGACTTCTTCTCCATCTGAGCGTCGGTCATCGGCGTGGCGATGAAAGCGGGTCCGACCGCATTCACCAGCACGCCGTCCGGCCCGTAGGCTTTCGACAGGCCCTTGGCGAGGTTCAGGACGCCGGCCTTGGCGGCCGCATAGGGCAGTTCCTCGACGTAGGGCTGAACGGCGTCCTCGGATGAGAACAGCACGACCCGGCCCCAGCCCGCCTTGCGCATGTGCGGAATGAAGGCGCGGGTCGCGCGTACGCCCGCCATCAAGTCGGTCTGGATCGCCTCTAGCCAGTCGTCGTCGGTGAGTTCGAGGAAGTCACCGGATGCGCCGGTGATGCCGGCGGCGCAGACCAGGATCGTCGGCTTGTCGTCGAAGGCCATGTTGGCAAAAGCGGCGAGCACTTCGACGCCCTTCATGCCGCTCAGATCGGCCGCCACGGCCCGGACCTCGCCGTACGCGGCAAGCTCGGACGCGGCCTTCTGCAATTGCGTGTCGTCGATGTCGGTGAGGACGACCTTCACCCCTTCCCGCAGGAGGAACTCCGCCGTCTTGAAACCCATGCCAGAGTCGCCGCCCGTGACGACGGCGACCCGCCCGCTGATGCCGAGATCCATCTGTGCCATTCCGTCGAGATCAAGGAATTGCCAGGGCGAGGGTCGCCCTGGATCGATGCGTGGCCATGGCCGGCATCAAGTCAGTTCGGGTGGAAGACCACCTTCACGCAGCCATCCTTCTTCTCCTTGAAGGTCTTGTAGAGGTCCGGTCCATCGGCGAGGTTCGTCGAGCGATGGGTGATCATCGACGTCGTGTCGATCTTCCCCTCCTGGATCAGCTTGGTCAGCGTCTCCAGGTAGCGCTTCACGTGGGTCTGACCGCTCTTGATGGTCAGACCCTTCTGGACGACCGAGCCCATGTTAATCGGCACCGGCCCGCCGTAGACGCCGGGTACCGAGACGATGCCGCAGGGCCGTACCGCCTTGATGGCTTCCGCCAGGACATACGGCCGCTCGGTCGAGGTCAGCTTCTCCTGGATGGTCGCGAGCGCGCCGGTGAAGCCGCCGTGGCCGGACGATGCTTCCATGCCGACGCAGTCGATGACACCGTCGGCGCCCTGGCCCTTGCTGATCTCCTTGATCCGTTCGAACACGTCCTCCTGCATGAAGTCGATGATATCGGTGGCGCCTGCCTTCCTGGCCATGGCGATGCGCTCCGGCACCGTCTCGATGGCGATGATGCGCTCGGCACCCATGATCTTTGCCGACTGGATCGCGAACAAGCCGACCGGGCCGGCGCCCCAGACCGCGATGATCTCGCCGCCCTTGATCTCGCAGTGCTCGGCGCCCTGCCATCCGGTGGGCAGGATATCGGTGAGGAACAGGACGGATTCATCGTCCATGCCCTCCGGCACCAGCATCGGCGCGACGTCGGCCATCGGCACGCGCACGTACTCGGCCTGGCCCCCGGCGTAGCCACCGGTGAGGTGCGAGTACCCGAATAGGCCGGCGGTGGTGTAGCCGAACTGCTCGGCAGCCATCTTGGCATTTCGGTTCGAACGCTCGCAGACAGAGTAGTTCCCGAGCTTGCACTGGCGGCACTCGCCGCAGTTGATGTTGAAGGGCACGACGATGCGGTCGCCCTTCTTGAACTTTTTGTGAGCTCCGCCAACCTCGACGACTTCACCCATGAACTCGTGGCCGAGGACGTCGCCGGACTTCATGGTCGGCATAAGCCCGTCCATGAGGTGGAGGTCCGAGCCGCAGATGGCGCACGACGTCACCTTGATGACGACGTCGCGCGGGTCCTCGATGATCGGGTCCGGCACCGTGTCGCAACGGATGTCGTTCTTGCCGTGCCAACACAGTGCTTTCATCGTCGATCTCCGAGAGGGCCGAGACGCATCTTGGCGGGCTGGCAAGGCCTCGCAGGGCAGCCTGTGGAAATCCTCGTTTGCGTCTGCCGGTTCCGAGGCGCCCTCTCACGAATACCCCGCAGGACCACCGTCATCGGTCGTTCCTATCGGTCGGTTGTAACGCCCACCCCCGAGGTCTTCCGCTTCACTTTCGACTGGATCGGCACCGCATCGGCCTGGTGGTGATCCCAGGAACCCGACCAGTAGGGCTCATGTTGGCCGTGGCGACAGGAGAACCGCATGACAGAGACATCCACCCGCCCCTTCGCCGTCGTGACCGGCGGCTCGAACGGCATCGGCTTCGAACTCGCCCACCAGTTCGTCACGAACGGTTTTGACGTCCTCATCGCCGCCCAGGATGCCGGGCACCTGACGACGGCCGCCGGGCGCCTCGCGACGGACGGCGCGGAGGTCACGACGCATGCCTCCGACCTTTCGCGCGAGGACGGCGTCGAAAGCCTCGTCGCGGCGATCAGGTCGCTCGGGCGTCCCGTGGACGTGCTCTGCGTCAACGCCGGCGTCGGCTTGGGTGGTCCCTTCGTTGAGACCGACCTCCAGCGCGAACTGAAGATGATCGACCTGAACGTCCGCGGGGCGGTTCAGCTCACCAAACCCGTCCTCAAGGACATGGTGGCGAGAGGCAGCGGCAAGCTGCTCTTCACCTCCTCGGTCGAGGCGTCCATGCCCGATCCGTTCGAAGCCATCTACGGCTCGACGAAGGTGTTCCTGCGCTGGTTCGGCGAGTCGCTGCGCAGCGAACTCAAGGACACCGGCGTCGGCGTGACGATCCTGATGCCAGGGGTGACCGACACGAACTTCTTCAATCGCGCCGAGATGCTCGACACCAAGGCGGGCGCGATGGAAGCCAAGGACGATCCCGCCGTGGTGGCGAAGGCAGCCTTCGAGGCGCTTCAAGCTGAGAAGGACAAGGTCGTGCCGACGGTGAAGAACAAGGTCATGAGCGCGGTGGCGGAGGCGCTGCCCGAGCCTCTTGTGGCAGCCGCGCACCGCGCCTTCTCCAAGCCCGGCTCCGCCAACTGACCCTCCCCGACCCCGCTTCTGTCACTGCGGGCCGACGAAGCCGAGGATCTCCTTGACGAGACCCTCGGCGTTTTCCTCCGGTATCCAGTGGTTCGCCCGCTCGACCGTTCGGAATGTCACGTCCTTCGCGACTTCCCGCATCATCGCCTCGGAGAACGGGGCGAAGGCGCTTTGCACGCCCGCCATCGCCAGCACCGGCATCGTGAGCTTCCCGTCGCGCTTCACCTCGGCCCGGTTGTGCGCGTCGTCGGCCGGGAAGGCCCTGTAGAGCTCGAACCCGGCCCGCATGGCGCCCGGCCGCGAGAAGGCACGCACGTAACGCTGGATCGCGTCCGGGCCGATGGCCTCCGTGTCGTAGGCGAGATCCTGGTAGAAGCGCTCCAGGTAAAGCTGCTCCCGGCCCGCGGTCAGAAGCTCGGGCACGTCCGGGGCACGGTGGAACTGGAAGTGCCATAGCCGGTCGGTGTCGGCCAGCGCCGTCTGGTAGGCATCGGTGCCCGGTAGCGGCGCCTCCATCACGACGAGCCGCTCGGTCAGGTTCGGGTAGCGGCGGGCGAAGGCATAGGCGACCATCATGCCGATGTCGTGCCCGACCATCGTGACCGGCTGCGTCAGTCCGAGATGGCCGTAGAGCAACGCGTGCAGGTCGCCGGCCATCGTATGCTTGTCGTACCCTCCCGGGGGCTTCGAGGACCCGCCCGCGCCGCGATAGTTCGGGACCACGACGCGCAGGCCGGCCTGGACGAGGAGCGGGACGACGCGACGCCACGCGTAGGCCGTCTCGGGGTACCCGTGGACGAGCACGACCACGCGCTCGCCTTCGCCCGCGACACCGTAGTGCAGGCGCATGCCGGGTTCGATCTTGACCGAATCCCACTCGACCGCTGCGCCGTCCCATACCTCACGCATCAACGCTTCCCTCGTTGCCCGTCGCTGACTGGAAATGCCGGATGAGCGCCGCCGCGACGGCATCCGGGGCCTCCCGCGGGGCGAAGTGGCCCACCCCGTCCAGGGTGATGAACGCGAAGGGGCCCGTGAACTTCGCGGGCACGCCCTTGCTGGCTTCCGGTGGGTTCACGCCGTCGACCGCGCCCTGGATGTAGAGGGTCGGCGTCGACAGGGTCTTGGTCGCCTTCACCTTCGCCTCAAGCTCGGCCGAGCGCGGGTCGGGTTCGGCCTCGTCCCAGCGCGCTTGGTAGGAGTGCAACGTGACGTCGACGAAGTCCGGGTTCTCCCAGGACGCGGCGACCGCCTCGAACGTCGCATCTTCGTACCAGCCGGGCGGGCTCCAATTGTCCCACATGATGCGGCCGAACCCCTTGGGATCGGCCCGCACGGCGTCCTGGCCGCGCTTGGTCGCCTGGAACCAGTGGTACCACTGGCGCTGGCACTGCGGGAACGGCGGGGTCGGCATGCCGCCGAGCCGCGACGGGGTCGAGAGCATCGCCATGCGGGTCACACGCCCGGGCCAGCCGACCGCCATGGCCTCGGCGGCGTTCGAGCCCCAGTCATGGCCGGCGACCATGAAGGTCTCGACCCCGAGGGCGTCCATGAGATCGATGGCATCGTGGGCCAGGATTCCCGAATTACCTGTGCGCGGCGTGTCTGCCGAACGGAAGCGGGTGCCGCCGAAGCCCCTCAACTCCGGCGTCACCGTGCGGAAGCCCGCCTCATTCAGATGCCCGGCCACGTTCGTCCAGGTCGTGGCGTCGTCCGGCCAGCCATGGAGCAGAAGGACGATAGGTCCGTCCGCCGGCCCCGCCACGTCGACGTTCACATCCAGGAGCGTGGTTTTGACCTGTTGCTCGCTCACGCGAAGCCTCCTTTGGCAGGGCTATGCTCACCGGCGTCCGAAACGCCGGTCCTAGGTCGGGATCCGGTCGATGCTTCCGGTATCCTCCTCCGCCACGCCGTTCTCGCGATGGCGGAAGGCGCTCAGGGCTTGGTAGACCTGGAGCCGAGCGCGCATCACGGAGCCGAGCGGCCGATGCGTCGCGAGACTGTGGGCAGGACGGAAGGTCATCACCTCGTCGAAGTAGCGAACCCGGTCCGGTGCGTAGGCATCCTGGCGCGGCAGGCGCAGCGTCGCGACGGTGCGGTAGGGGCTAATCGAGACGGGCCAGTCGACCGAGGCGTCCTCGATGGGCTGCCGCTCGGCGTCGGCCCAGAGCTGCGCCTTCAACTCGAACACCACCTCGTGGTCTCGGAAGAAGGCGACCGTCGCATGGCGGAAGCCGTCCTCGTCCTGGTGCGGGTCGAGGCGCCATTCGGACAGGGCGCGCTGGCTTTCCGTCGACGGTACGGCCCCGAGCTTGGCGACGTAGTCGCCGTAGCGGACCGGCGCTTGGCTGAAGTAGCTGTCGGCCAGGGGATGGCTGTAGGGATGGCCGAAGAAGTCGGCGAGCGCACTCTCCGTCCCGAAGGCGTGCAGGGCACGATTGAGGTTGCGCATGGTCGAGGAGACCGCGCTCTTGACCCCCTCCGGCAGCCCGGTCGACTTGCCGATGACCGTGCCGTCGCGCAGGAACCCGGCCGCCGTACCCGAGGGGAAGGTGGTCCCGGTCGCGAGGACGAAGTCCTGGGTATCGACGGCGTGGCCGGGCAGCTTCTCGCCGGGAACGTCGAACACCTTGATGGACATGCCGCGATGGGTCGAGACCCGGTCGCCCAGGGTCTCGCCCGGACCCTGAGCGAAGCGAACCGCCACGGGGTGGGTGCCGGGGGTGGCGAACAGCCCTTGCGCCAGTTCGGGCGGCAGACCGGCGGCGATCTTCAACTCACCGATGACGCAGGCCGAACTCTTCGCGTGGCTGGCGCGCATGGCATGGTGCTCGCGGGCCTCGACCGTCTGCGATTGCTGCGTCATCCCCTGGATGATGCCGTCAATCGTCGCTTGCTCGCCCTCGGCGGGCTTCTCGATGCCGGGTGCGTATCGAAGGTAGGTCATGGTCACCTCGCGGAATTGATGAGGGGCAACGCGGGCCGGCCGCGGATTGTGCGACCGGCCCCTGGAAGGACCGCTCTCAGACGCTGCGGGCCTGGTCGGGATGGCGGCCCTCGGCGAACTCCTCGACGATCTTGGCGCAGAAGGCCGGCAGGTCCTTCGGGTTGCGGCTTGTGACGAGTCCCTTGTCCGTGACGACCTCCTGGTCGACCCAGGTGCCACCGGCGTTCCGGATGTCGGTCTGCAGCGTCGGGAACGAGGTCAGGGTGCGGCCCTTCACGACGTCCGCCTCCACCAGCGTCCACGGCCCGTGGCAGATCACGCCGACAGGCTTGCCCTGGGCGAAGAAGTCCCGGACGAGCGCGACCACCGCCTTACTCGCCCGGAGCTTGTCGGCGCCGACGCAGCCGCCCGGGATGACGAGACCGTCGTACTCGGAGGCCGAGGCGCCCTCGATGGTCGCGTCGACGGCGTAGCGGCCGGCCGGGTCCAAGTCGTTGTTGACCGTCTCGGCCTCGCCGGCCTCAATCCCGATCACGGTGACGCTCGCACCGGCCTTCGTCACCGCATCGCGCGGCTGGACGAATTCCGGCTCCTCGGTCCCGCGCGGGGCGATCAGGATGGCGATCTTCTTACCTTGCAGGCTCATGGTTTTCTCCTGTTGCGGGCCGGATCGAGTGCGGCTTCGTTAGGGCGAGCGACGCCCCGACAAGCCGCTGCTCGAAACGACGTTCCGGCAATTCATTCACGCGTGATGGAACGGAGAACGGCGAAGGAGGTTCATTTTCGAATTGCAGAGAAATGGAGTCCTGAGCCTTGCAAGCGCCTGTCCGCTACAGCCCCGACGTCGAGGATGTGAAGCCCGATGAGGGGCAGACCATCGAGGGTTTGAACGAAACCTTCGACACCATCCTGCAGAGGGTCGCCATCGACTCGGGGCATGCGGTCAGGTCCGTCCATGCCAAGGCGCACGGCATCCTGGAAGGTACCCTAAAGATCGACCCTAGCCTGCCACCCGAGCTAGCCCAGGGGCTGTTTGCGAAGCCCGGCGAACATAGGGTCTATCTGCGGCTCTCGACCAACGCAGGCGACATCCTGCCGGACGCCGTCTCGCTGCCGCGCGGCCTCGCCCTGAAGGTCCTGGACGTCGACGGCGAGCGCCTGCCCGATGCCGAGGGTACGACCCAGAACTTCATCTTCGTCAACGGCAAGGTCTTCCAGGCGCCGAACGCCAAGAAATTCCTGGGCAGCCTCAAGATGCTCGCCAAGACCACCGACCGGGTCGAAAGCCTGAAGGTCGCCGCCTCCGCGGTGCTGCGCGACGTCAACGAGGTGCTCGGAATGGTCGGGATCGAAAGCTCGACCATCGGCTCGCTCGGCGGCGCGCCGAACGTCGATCCTCTTGGCGAGACCTACTACAGCGTCACGCCGTTCCGGTATGGCGACCACATCGCCAAGTTCTCGGTGGCACCCGTCGCTCCGGGGCTGACGGCACTCACGGGCAACAAGATCGACGCCTCCGGCCGCCCGGACGCGATCCGCGAGACGGTGCAATCCGAGATGCAAGGCATCGAGGGCGTCTGGGAGTTCCGGGTACAACTCTGCCGCGACCTCGAACGCCAGCCCGTCGAGGACCCGACCGTGGAGTGGGACGAGGAGGAGGCGCCGTTCCAACGGGTCGGCCTGATCACCGCCCGACCCCAGGACAGCTGGGACGAGGCCCGCGTCCATGCCGTGAACGAGGAGATGCGTTTCTCGATCTGGACCGGGCTCGCCGCCCACCGGCCCCTGGGCAACATCAATCGCGCCCGCAACGCCCCCTACAAGCATTCTGCCGAGTTCCGCCAGCGCTTCAACGGCTGCCCGATCCACGAGCCGGGTGCCTGACGCTGAGAACGGAGGAGACGATGCGCGGCCTCATCTCGGGCACGGTCCTGGCGGCGCTCGCCGTCATCGGATCCACGCAACTCCAAGCAGGAGAAACCATGAAGACTGAGCTGAAGCCTTACAACGTCACCATCCTGGTGTTCGACCCGACCAAGGGCATGGAGAGCGGCCAGGACTACGTGCTGCCGGTCGACAGTCCGGATGTCGAGCACGCCATCGCCTCGACCACCGCCAACGCCGCCTCGTTCACGAAAAAGGCCGACGGTGGCAAGGCCCTCCCGGTCGCCTTCACCTGCATCAAGGTCGAGGCGCGCTGAGGCGACGCCGGTCGGGAGAAAACGATGTCGACGGAATCGAACAAGGATCTGGTGAGGGCGTACTTCGTAGCGTTCCGTGACCGGGACGAGGCGTGGTGGGACCGGTTCATCGCGCCCGACTTCGTGCGCCACGATCCGAGCCTCGACTTCGAGGTGCGTGGACCGGCCGGCATTCGCAAGCTCGCCGAGGTGCTGCACGGTGGCCTATCCGATATCGAGATGCCCGTCGACGAGGTCATCGCGGAAGGCGACCGCGTGCTGGCCCGCCTGCGTTTCCAGGGGCGGCACACCGGCGAGTTTCAGGGCATCCCCGCCACCGGCAAGGCGGTCGACATCGTGGTGATGGACTATTTCCGCGTCGCGGACGGCAGGCTGGCTGAGCACTGGGCGCTCATGGACAACCTGACGATGCTCAAACAGATCGGCACCGTCGACGCCTGAGATCCCGAATTGCCCCCATCCGACCGACCTCACGCCACCGACAAGGCTCACACGACTTAACGAGAGACTCGCGAAGCTATGTTCCGATTCACGGTACCTTTCATTCTTGCCCTGGGGATCGCACTGCCAGCCGTCGCGCAGGACGGCCAAGCGACCCGCCACGCGAGCATGCTCATCCATGGCAATTACTGCGGCCCCGGCAACAACGCCCCCGCTGCCCCCATCGATGCCCTCGATGCAGCCTGCGCTCGGCACGACGCCTGCACGCCAACGGGTGCGCTTGCCTCACCGGCTTGCAATGCCCGCCTGGAGCACGAGGCCGACCTGATCGCCAACGATCCCCGCCAGCCGGACGACCTTCGTACGCTGGCCGGGTTCGTCGCCGCTGGTGCCGCAATGCTGCCCTCCGCTCCCGGTGTCGCATCGGCCCCGGCGAATGGGCCCTCGATGAGCGCCGCCGTGCGGCACCGGGCTGCCGAACGCCGTTCGCTACCGACGGGTGCCGACGAGAACTGAGGTCGTCTGACGTTCGCCGACCACGGGCGAGCGTGTTGGCAGATTTACAGAATCCCGCGCAAGGTCACCGCGGCGTTCCTCAGGCCGCGGTGACCCCGCAGACTTTCGCTTCATCGACACGGAAACGGCACCAGTATGTTGGTGCGGCAGCTGTCACGGGCCCGCGATCAGGTCCCTGATGCGGGTGGCCAGCGCCTCCATCACGAACGGCTTGGTCAGCACCGCCATGCCGGGTTCGAGATGGCCATTCCCGACCACCGCGTTCTCGGCGTAGCCGGTGATGAACAGGACCTTTAGATCCGGTCGAGACACACGGCCGGCGTCGGCCATCTGGCGCCCGTTCATGCCGCCCGGCAGGCCGACGTCGGTGACCAGCAGGTCGATGCGACAATCCGATTGCAAGACCTTGAGCCCGGCCGGGCTGTCCGCTGCCTCGATGGCGGTGTAGCCAAGATCCTCCAGCACCTCGGTCACCAGCATCCGGACGGTGGGCTCATCATCGACGATCAGCACCGTCTGGCCCTGCGCGGCACGGGGCGCATCGCAGAGGGAAGCCATCACGTCGGCCTGCTCGGCCTCGCCGTAGTGCCGGGGGAGATAGAGGCACATGGTCGTGCCCTCGCCGACCTCGGAGTAGATCCGCACCTGTCCGCCGGACTGGCGCACGAACCCATAGATCATCGACAACCCGAGGCCGGTGCCCTGGCCTATGGGCTTGGTGGTGAAGAAGGGATCGAAAGCGCGCTCGATGACCTCGGTCGGCATCCCGGTCCCGGTATCCGTGACACAGAGCGAGAGGTACTGGCCCGGTGGCAGGTCGCGCTCCTTCGCGCCGTGTTCGTCGAGCCACTTGTTGGCGGTCTCGATGGTGATGCGACCGCCGTCAGGCATCGCGTCGCGGGCGTTGATGCAGAGGTTGAGCAGAGCATTCTCAAGCTGGGGTGGATCGACCAGCGCCGGCCACAGCCCGGACGCGCCGACCACCTCGATGTGGACCGAGGGCCCCACCGTGCGGCGGACGAGCTCCTCCATCCCACCGATCAGCTTGTTCACGTCGGTCGGCTTCGGATCGAGGGTCTGTCGTCGCGAGAAGGCTAAGAGGCGGTGGGTCAGCGCGGCGGCCCGTTTCGAGGCGCCCTGGGCGGCGTTGACGTAGCGGTCGATCTCGGTGAGCCGACCCTGGCTCATCCGAGTCTGCAGCAGCTCCAGGCTGCCCGATATCCCGGCGAGGAGGTTGTTGAAGTCGTGCGCCAAACCTCCCGTCAACTGCCCAACGGCTTCCATCTTCTGGGACTGCCGAAGCTGCTCCTCGGCCCGGCGCAACGCCTCTGCCTGCTCCCGCTCAGCCGTGATGTCGCGACCGACCGCGTTGATCAGGCGGTCGTCGGGACGGGTCGACCACGAGATCCAGCGATAGCTTCCGTCCCTGTGGCGGTAGCGGTTCTCGAAGCGGGCAAACGATTTCCCATCGGCCGAGTTGCTCGCGCCTTCGATGGTCTTCTCGACGTCGTCTGGGTGGAGAAGGTCGAACAGCGACGTGCCGGCGAGCTCGTCCTCGCGCCATCCCAGCATCGTCATCCAGGCCGGGTTGGTCGCGACGATGCGGCCATCGAAGCCGCAGCGGAGCATGATGTCGGTCGAAAGTTGCCACAGGGCGTTGCGGTCGGTGGTGCGTTCGGCGACCTGCCTTTCCAGGGTGGCGTTCAGGTCGGCGAGCTCGGCCGCCTGGCGCCGCCTATCGTCGATGTCGGTGTTGGTGCCGACCCAGTGGGTGATGCCGCCATCGGATGTGCGGACCGGCTCGGCACGGACCAGGAACCAGCGGTAGGCCCCGTCGGCGCGGCGGATGCGGAACTCAGTCTCGTACACCGCTCCCGTGGCCAGCGACCGCGCCCAGGCCTCGCCCGCCGCATCGAGGTCATTGGGATGAACGATGCGCCCCCATTCCGTCGTGCCGTCCATCGAACCTGGCAGGTTGCCGCTATAGGCGTAGGCCTGCTCGTTGAACCAGTAGAGGTAGCCGTCCGGTCGGGCCGCCCAGACCTGATTGGGGACGGCCTGTGCGAAGATACGAAACTGCTCCTCGCTCTCGCGTAGGGCTCGCTCGGAGCGGAGGCGCTCCGTCGCGCTTCGCACGCGCTCGGCGACTTCCCGCATCAAGGCGACCTCGCCCGCGCTCCAAGACCGGGCGGTAGCGTCATTGACGTAGAACAGGGCCACGAACGCCCCCTGCTCTACTACTGGCATATTTACTAAGGACCTGGCGCTGAGAGCCTCCAGGGCTTCGGCATTATCGCGCGTGCGAGGGTCATGCACGGCATCCGGGACGATGGCGGTCTCGCCCCGCTTCAGGTCCTCGATGTACGATCCGTAGTCGCGGAAGTGCAGCACGCCGGCTAGGCTCCGGATGCCAGGAGCGTTCCAGTCGCGCTCGATGGTGATGGTTTCGGAGGCCGTGTCGATGATGCCGTACCCGACCCGGCTCACGCCCAGGGCGGTCCCAAGAACCTCGCATGCGACGTAGCTGAGGTCGGCCGGATCGACGATGTCCCGCAGCCTATCGGTCAGCTCCAACAGGGTGGCGCGCCGCGTCTCGGCTTCGCGCAAGGCTTCGCCGACCTCGCGCGCCTCCGTACGGTCGCGCAGGATCTTGAGGAACCCGATGTGCTCGCCGGAGGCGTCCCTGAGCGGCATCATCTCGCCGCTCGCCCAGAACATGCTCCCGTCCTTGCGGAGGTGCCAGCGCTCGTCGTCCGCCCGGCCCTGCGCCAGCGAAAGGCACATCTCGACGGACGGGCGGCCATCGGCGCGGTCCTCGGGCGTGAAGAACCGGTCCACAAGCTCCCCGGTCATCTCTGACGCGGACCAGCCGAGCACGCGCTCGGCCCCGACGTTCCAGGCGACGACCCGACCTTCGAGGCCGGTGGCGATCATGGCGAAGTCGACGGCGCTTTCGAAGACGGAGCGGTGAAGCACGTCCGACGGAAGCGCACTCGCGTCTGGGTAAGATTGCGGGGGGCGACCTACGGCATGTCCGGACATCACGCCACGCATCTCGAAACCATGGATGATCTCACGACCCTACATCCGCTCACGATTCTCTTCCCGAACCCATGTCCCTGATTTGGGTGTGCCGCCCTAGTCGCTCAGGTTACGCCTTCGGCGCTGCCAGGTCGCGACCTTGCGCAGCAGACGCGAGAGCTCCTCGACCGAGTAGGGCTTGTGCAGGAGCTCGAACCCGTAGGTCCCGTTCTTGGCGAGCACGTGGCTGTAGCCCGAAGCCAGCAGCACCGGCAGGTCATGGTGCTGCTCGCGGATGCGGTGCGCGAGGTCGATGCCGTTCATGCCCGGCATGACCACGTCGGAGAACACCACGTCGAAGCGGTCGGCATCCCTGGCGAGCTCGGCCAATGCCTCCTCGGCGTTGGTCGCCAGCACGGTGACATAGCCGAGGTCGGTCAGCGTCTGGACCGCGAAGGTACCCACCTCCGCATTGTCCTCGACCACGAGCACGCAGGTGCCGTGCCCGTCCATCAGCGGCTCGGGTTCAGCCACGTCCGAGGATATCCCCATCTCGGCCACGCGAGGCAGGTAGAGGGTGAAGGTGGTTCCCCTCCCGACCTCGCTCTCGACCGTCACCTCGCCGCCCGACTGCTTGGCGAAGCCGAAGACCTGGGACAATCCCAGCCCCGTGCCCTGGCCGACGCCCTTAGTGGTGAAGAACGGCTCGAAGATCTTCTCCAAGCGGTCCTCCGGGATGCCGCTGCCGGTGTCGCTGATCGACACCGCGGCGAACGCACCCGGGACGGCGGCGTGGCCCCGCATCGCCGGCATCGCCTCGACCGGCCACACGCGGATCAAGAGCCGGCCCTGGCCATCCATGGCATCGCGCGCGTTGACCGCCATGTTGACGAGCGCGGTGTCGAACTGGCTCGGGTCGGCGTCGATGAAGCAGGGCTCCTCGGGCAGGTCCGTGATGATCTCGATGCGCGAGCCGGTGAGCGTTCCCATCATGTCGCCGATGGCCCGCACGCTGTCGCAGGCTGCGAACACCTCGGGTTTCAATGCCTGACGGCGCGCGAAGGCGAGCAGTTGGCCCGTGAGCTTGGCGGCCCGGTCCACGGTGTCGGAGATCGCGCCGACATACCGGGCACGCCGATCCTCGGGAAGGTTCGGACGCTTGAGCAGATCGGTGGAAGATTTGATCACCGTCAGCAGGTTGTTGAAATCGTGCGCCACGCCCCCGGTCAATTGCCCGACCGCCTCCATTTTCTGCGCTTGGCGCAGGTTCTGCTCCATCCGCTCGCGCTCGACCGCCTCGGCCAGAAGTCGGGTATTCGCTTGGGCGAGCTCCTCCGTCCGCGCGGCGACCTGGGTCTCCAGGGAGACGCCCGCCTCGCGCAGGAGGGTTGCTTGTGCCTCCAACTCGGCGTGGAGAGCGACGACGCCCCGGTTCGTCTCGGTGAGCTCGCGGTTAAGGCGCTGGGCCTCCTCCTGGCGTTCGGCGAGTTCTGCGAGGCTGCGCAAGAGCTCGCGGTTCTGCTCGCGCAGGGCGGTCGCGGGCTCGTCTGTGCGGGCCCGGGCGACGTCCTCGGCCATCGTGGTCAGCGTACGGCCCGAGAAGGACCGGGAGCCGTATGGCAACAGCATCCCGAACGTCACGAGCGTACCGCGTCCGACCTCGGATTCGATCTCGAAACGGTCCATCAGGCGGCGTGACCCGGTGATGCCGATGCCGAGCCCGGTGGTCGAGCGGTAGCGCCCTTCAAGGATCTCGTCGAGGTGAGGAATGCCCGGCCCCCGGTCGACGATGCGGATCACCAGGGTCTGGCTGCCGTTCGCCTCGTCGAGCCCGTACTCGACACGGCCGCCGCCAGCGTAGCCGTAGGCGTTGCGCGCGATCTCGGACACCGCCGTGGCGATGCGGGTCTGGTCCTGCACGCCGAAGCCGAGATGCTCGGCCAGCCGGCGCACGCGCTGGCGCACCGTGACGATGTCGTCCTCGTGTTCGACCTGGCTGGCGAGCAGCGGCCACCTCATGCCGCGTCGCCCCGGACGACGAGCACGGTGGCGTCGTCCCGCGCCCGGGCGAAGTCGCGATAGACCACGCCGGCGACAAGCGTCGGATGCGCCCTGGCGAGGCCGGGATAGCCATCGATGGAGAAGCCGGTCGCGATCCCGTCCGAGCACAGGACAAACAGGTCGTTCGGCCGCATCGGGTACTCGAACTCCTGGATGCGTCGAGCCGCGTGCCCGGCCGTTCCGGCGAGGCTGACCGTGCGTTTGGTCGCCATGCCGGAGACGATTGCCCCGCCGACGTTGCCGATGCCCGCGAGCGAAAGGTTGGCTCGATCCCTATCGTAGCGCGCGACGGACACCGCCCCGCCCCGGGTATGCGTGAGACCGGCATGGACGGCGGAGAGGATGGTGCCCGGTGGGGCGTCTTGATGGCGCCGGAATATCCGCATGGCCTCCTCGGACGCCTTGGCCGCCTCCGGGCCGTGGCCGAGGCCGTCCGCCACGATGGCGGTCCAGCCGTCCGCCCGCTCACGCACCGCGTAAGCATCCCCGTTGGCGGTCTCGCCCTTCAGCGGGACGGTGACCGCCCCGAAGGCCGGCACCGCATCCGACGAACTAGGCCGGATGCCGGCCAGGCGCACCACCACCGCCGTGCCCGAGCCCGGGCGCGAGGCGATGTCGAAGGCGTCGGACAGGCGACGCACGGCGCCCAGACCCTCGCCGGCGCTGCCGCCGGTGGAGTGGCCGTCGCGCAGGGCCGAGGCGAGGTCCGGAAAACCAGCTCCCTTGTCGAGGGCGAGGATCTCCAGCCCGGTCCCCGTCCCGTCCTCATAGGTCCCGACGAGGATCTCGCCCTGCACGCCGTACTTGACGATGTTGGTGGATAGCTCGGTCACCACGATGGCGACCCGACCCGCCGCGGTCTCGTCGAAGCCGATGGACTGCGCAATCGCCACCGCGCGCCGTCGCGCCTCGGAGACCTGGCTCGCTTCGGTGACGGTGACCCGGTCCATGGCTACTTCCAGCGCGCGATGGTCACGCGCGTGCCTGCCCCGGGCGTCGACTCGATATGGAACTCGTTCGAGAGCCGCTTGGCTCCACCCAGACCAAGCCCGAGGCCGCCGCCCGAGGTGTAGTGGTCGGTCATCGCCTGCTCGATGTCGGCGATGCCCGGACCCTGGTCCTCGAAGATGAGGCGAAGGCCCTTGCGAGTCCCGGCCTGGACGATCTCGGTGCGCACGTCGCCGCCCCCGCCGTAGTCGAGGGTATTGCGTGCGAGCTCGCTCGCCGCGGTGACGATCTTGGTCTGGTCGACGAGGCCGAGGCCGATCTCAATGGCGAGTGCACGCACCCGCTGGCGCACGCGCACCACGTCGTCGCCGGATCGGATCGGGAGCGTCTCAGCCTTCGTGATGGTCACGGTCGCTCCCGTGCCCGTCCTCTTCCTCGGCCAGCCGCGCCTGGATCAGCGACATGCCCCGCTCGACGTTCAGGGCGGTCTTGATACCGGTCAGTTCAAGGCCGAGCTCGACCAGCGTAATGGCCACCGCCGGGCGCATCCCGGCAACGACCGTCTCGGCGTCGAGGACCCGCGAGACCGCGGCGATGCTCACCAGCATGCGGCCGATGAAGGAATCGACGATCTCCAGCGCCGAGATCTCGATGAGCACGCCGCGCGCGCCGGTGCGCGCGATCATCGCCGTCAGGTCCTCCTCCAGGGCGAGCGCGAGGCGGTCGTGCATGTCGACCTGGATGGTGACGATGAGGGCGCCGCCCAGCTTGAGGATCGGGATGCGGTCCATGGGTTCAGCCGCGCCCCTCTGTCGGAACCTGCTGGCGCACCACCTTGCGGCCGGTCCGCCTCAGGGCGACGGCGAAGGCGTCCGCCAGCGTCGCCTTCGAAACGACGTTCAGCTCGACCCCGAGGTGCACCATGGTCTGGGCGATCTGCGGCCGGATGCCGGAGACGATGCAGTCGGCGCCCATCAACCGAGCGGCGGCGACGGTCTTGAGCAGGTGCTGCGCCACCAGGGTGTCGACGGTCGGCACGCCGGTGATGTCGATGATCGCGATCTCGGCTTCCTCGTCGACGATGGCCTGCAAGAGGTTCTCCATCACGACGCCGGTGCGGGCGCTGTCGAGGGTCCCGATCAGCGGAAGCGCCAGGATGCCGTCCCAGAGCCGGACCACCGGCGTCGAGAGCTCGGCGATCTCCTGCCCCTGCCGCCCGATCACCTCCTCGCGGCTGGCCAGGAAGACCTCCATAGTCTGGAGCCCGAGACGGTCGATCACCTTGCCTCCCGCCCACATCCCGGCCGCTTGGGCGGAAGCGTCAGCGCCGGACTTCAGCCTCAGAGCCTCGAAGACGGGCTCCTTGAGCGAGAACACGAAGTTGGCCGTGTCTGTCGGGGTGAACCCTTGGATCGCCCGCGAGCGGGAGATGTCGGCGAGGGTTTCCCGCAACGGGGCGTAACTCTCGCCGTCGGCGTCGAGGCCGCCCGCGACGAGGGCATCACGGAACTGACCGAGCACGGCCTTGGCCTGGGTCTGGAGCTCGGCCTCGCGGATGCGGCCGCCCTGAAGGGAAGCGCTTTCCCTCAGCGCCCCGGTCCAGCCGTCGAGGATCGTGGCCTCATCCTCCGTCACGGTCCTCGTGAGGACCTCCGTCCCGTCCATGGTCATTCCGTCATCCTTCGTCGTAGCTAAGCGTCTATCCTGGTCGGCGTGCGGTCGATAGGCGTCATCGGCGCGGTGGACCCTGCCAAGTCAGGTTGTTCCTGGCCTTCGGGATTCCGGAGATGCTCAGGTGGCCCGCAGCAACAGGGTGACGGCGGCAACGGCCATGACGCCGAGGGTGGCGAGGATGCCCCCGCCGCGGCAGGCGAACTGCACGGGCGAGTTCTTGGCGGCGAACATCCCGAACGGATGCAGGACACGGCCGACAAGGAGGACGATCAGGAGCGTCCGCACCAGCGTCGGTCCGCCGCCGCCCGCCTCGACGAGGGCCACGAGGATCAGGGCGAGCGGCACGTACTCGCCGAAGTTGCCCTGGGTCCGGATGCGCTTCTCCAGCCCCTCGTTGCCGCCGTCGCCGTGCAGGGTGTCCGAGGTGACGCGGCTCGCCATGACCCAGGCCGAAAGGCCGACGTAGATGAGCGCGAACAGGCCGGCGTAGGAGGCGGTCAGGGCGGGATAGATCATCGGCTTTCCTTATGGGGCATCGTGATTGATCGCGGCATGGTCGACCGCGAGCGCGGACGTGGCGGAAAGGGCCGCGACAGTAAGGGCCACGATCAGGATCTTCCCCATGGCGTTTCCCCTCGACGATGGACCCTTAATCGGGGTCCCGTCAGATTGACCGGCACGAGACCTGGAACCTCCACCGCTTGACACATTCGTTCACGCGTGGATCATCCAGACCTGAACGGAATTTGAGCTATGGGTTCGAAGAAGTCCAGACTGCGGTTGGACGACCAGCTCTGCTTCGCGCTCTACGCAGCGACCAACGCGTTGGTGCGTGCCTATCGTCCGATGCTCGCCGAGCTCGGCCTGACCTATCCGCAGTACCTCGTGATGCTTGCCCTATGGCAGGACGGTACGACGGCAATCCATGCCTTGGCCGAGCGGCTGCAACTCGGGTCCAACGCCGTGACCCCGCTCGTCGACAAGCTGGAGGCGGCCGGTTTCGTCACGCGTACCCGCGGCGCCGACCGGCGCGTCGTGCTCGTCGCCCTTACCGACGTTGGTTTCCACCTTGAGGCTGATGTCTCGGCCGCGCAGCAATCCGTCGTCTGCCGGACGGGGCTGGCCGACCGCGAGCTCGCCGATCTGCGTCAGGAACTGAAGGATCTCAGCGAACGCATCGCCGCCGCCGGTGCCGTGACGGTGGACGAACCTTCTTAGACGACCCGCCGGACGAAACGGGGAGGCCTCAGATGCGCGCATAACAAGCGTAGCCCTGGTTCTCCCAACAGCGCCCTGACCTGGCCGATCTTGGCGAAGCTCTCGGACACCGACTTCGAGATGCGTCCGGGAGGTGGCGATTTCCCGTTCCGTAAAGGTTGCTTTCGAGGGCGTCCCCGACCCTCACGCGAGCCCATGGACCCAAATCGAAAATCGTGCCCGAACAGGGGAAAACTGCCTCCCGGGTTCCATTTGAAGACCGAGGGGCGTCTCACACGTATGGAGCGGCAAGGATGAGCGACGAGAGGGCGGTGCTGGCGGGCGGGTGCTTCTGGGGCATGCAGGACCTGATCCGGCGCCAGGTAGGCGTGGTATCGACCCGCGTCGGGTACACCGGCGGCGACGTGCCAGACGCGACCTACCGCAACCACGGCACCCACGCCGAGGCCATCGAGATCACCTACGACCCGAACAGGACGAGCTTCCGGCGCATGCTGGAGTTCTTCTTCCAGATCCACGACCCGACAACGCCGAACCGGCAGGGCAACGACCGCGGCCTGAGCTACCGGTCGGCGATCTATTACGTCAACGACGAGCAGAGGCGGATTGCCGAGGATACCATCGCCGACGTCCATGCCTCCGGTCTTTGGCCGGGCAAGGTGGTCACGGAGGTCGCGCCCGTCGGCCCGTTCTGGGAGGCCGAGCCCGAGCACCAGGATTACCTGGAGCGTCGCCCCGACGGATACACCTGCCACTTCATCAGGCCGGGTTGGGTGTTGCCGGCACGCTCCCCGGTCCCGCAGGACGCTTGATGGCATTCGAGGGTATCGGCGGTTTCGGAGGTCGATACCCTCTCGATCAGGCGTCGCCTACCTGAGGGTCGCGGACTCCCCGTCTTCCAGGGGGCGATCCTCGTTGTCGTGACCGCCGGTCGAGACGTGGGATTTCAGTCGGCCCAGGTGCTCGAAGACGTGCTCGAAGGCGTTGGTGACAGCCTGCTCGAAGGAGCCGTCGCCCTTGCCCATGGCGGCCTTGAGCGCGCTGAGCAGGGCGTGGTGTTTCTCGGTATCGCTCGACATGGCGTTCCTCGTTGCCGGACGGGGCGCCGGCGCGGAAGGCCAAGGTCCGACCCCCGGACCCGGTTCCGGGGCGTCGCGGAGACCTCCAGGCTGCCCGTCCGGGACAATCGACGCCGGGAACGCCGGGCCACAGTCGTGGTTGCCTCCGTCGAGGGTCGCCCCATTCCAGGGGCGATCAGATTCACTGCCCGGGATATTTCATGCTCGTTCGTACCAAGACCGCCTGCGTCGCCACCCTTGTCGCCGGTACGACCTTCCTCGCTACCACCTCGGCCTGGGCCCAGGCGCAGCCGACGATGAAGGACCATTTCGACGGTGCCGTCTCGACCGTGACCGGCTCGCCGATGGCGAATCTGGACGTCGACATGAAGCACGTGCTCGACGCGATGAAGAAGCTCGATCCGAAGCTGATCCCGAAGCTCTCCGCCCAGGAAGCCCGCAAGCAGCCGAGCGCCGCAGACGGCGTCAAGGAGCTTCTCAAGGAGCAGGGCAAGCCCACGGCGCCGGAGCCGGGCGTCACCACGAAGGACATGTCGTACGAGACTTCGGGCGGCACCCAGCCGGTTCGGATCTACACCCCCGATGGCGTCACCAGTCCGCTTCCGGTCGTGGTCTACTACCACGGCGGCGGCTTCGTGATCGCCGACCTCGACACCTACGACGCGACGCCGCGCGCCATCGCCAAGGGCGCCAAGGCGGTCGTGGTCTCGGTCGAGTACCGTCATGCCCCCGAGGCCAAGTTCCCTGCCCAGCAGGACGACGCCTTCGCCGCCTACAAGTGGGCGCTGGCCAACGCCAAGTCCTTCGGCGGCGACCCGTCCAAGGTCGCCCTGCTCGGCGAGAGCGCCGGCGGTAACCTCGTGACCAACGTGGCCATCATGGCCCGCGACGGGAACGTCGAGAAGCCCGTCCAGGTCGTGGCCGTCTATCCGATGGCCAGCACCAACCTCGACACGCAGTCCTACAAGGACAACGCCTCGGCCAAGCCCCTCGACAAGCCGATGATGGCCTGGTTCTACGACCAGACCGTCCGCAACGACGCCGACCGCGCCGATCCGCGGCTCGACATCGTCGGCAAGGCCGACCTTAAGGGCCTGCCGCCGTTCACGGTGGTGACCGCGCAGATCGACCCGCTGCACGACGACGGTAAGATGCTGGCGGACAAGATCAAGGCGGCCGGCGGGCAGGTCACCTACAGGGATTATCCCGGCGTGACCCACGAGTTCTTCGGCATGGGCAACGTCGTGGCCAAGGCCAAGGAGGCAGAGACGGCCGTGATCGGCGACCTCAAGGCAGCCTTCGGCGGCACTGCGACCGGCTCGACCGGCGCCAAGTGATCCGACGCCAGCCGGATAGATGACCGGCACGTCCGAGCCATCGTCGCGGGCCGACCTTTCCCGAGGTCGGCCCGCGTCCGTTCCGCACGAAACACGAATGGCTCGCCTCCTCGCAGCGGACCCTGATCCCTTCGACGCCAGCCTGACAGCGCCGAAACCCGCACGCCCGTCGATATCGGAGCCGCCATGCCCAGCCGCCCCAAGGTCGTCGCCTTCGACATCATCGGCACGGTGTTCAGCATGGAGCCGATGCGGCCCGCGCTGATGGCGCTGGGCCTGCCATCGCTCGCGCTGGACGTCCTCTACACCGCCGGCCTGCGGGACACCTTCGCCCTGGCGGCCACGAACACCTTTGCGCCCTTCCAATCCGTGCTGTCGGGATGCCTCGACGAACTGCTCGCCATGCAGGGCCTGACCGCCTCCTCGGATCGGAAGCGAGCGGTGCTCGACATGATGAAGGTCCTGCCCCCGCACGAGGATGTGATTAGGCGTGGAATAAGGACCCCGTTCTCGGGGTGATCGGCGTCCAAACGGGACCCCCAGGACAAGTCATCCACAATGCCTTCCGGCTCGAACGGGAGGCTTGCGCGGGATGTTGGTCGTGGAGACGGTCGCAAAG
>NZ_JAKSYD010000172.1 GCF_022829605.1 Methylobacterium sp. E-065
CGCGCGATGTGGGCCGCCGAGGGCGAGGCCGCCATCCGAACCGTCGTCGATACAGCACGCCTCACAGGCCACAGTCCCTTCGGCACCATCCTAAAGACCGTTGGCGCCTAAACACTGCAATTGCCGGGGTGAGTAATTACCTACCGGCCGCGGAAAATCTACTCTTGGAGACGATTGCAATGGTGGAAGACGACTCGACGGCGGGCGAGTACCTGCACGCCTTTACGCTTTATTAGGATCCGAAAGAGTGCAAAGACGCGAGCGCCGATGCGCGCAAGGCCTACACTGATGCGCTGAAGGCCAAGGGCTTCCGGCCGAACGCTACCGGCACCTCCGGCAAGCGGGTGCACCTGCCCAAGGCCACCATGGTCGGGATCTTTCGAAATGAAGCGGCTGCCATAGCCGCGGTGCAAGACGCCGAGACCGCGGCGGAGGCCGCCGGCCCGGGCAAGTTCTTCCGCGAGAGCGCGGTTCTAACGTCCTACCGCCGCCTGCGGCTTGTCGGTCCCCCCGTCGCGAAGGCCACCGCTACGGCGAAGCCTGTGACCCCCGCGAGGCCGACGCGAACCGGTGGGATCCTGGCCGAGATCCTGGACCAAAGGAAGCCGAAGCGCGGGTAACCAAATGCTCAACCTCGCCGTACGGCCGACCGATTTTTGCCCACAGCCCTTCAAATTTGGCTCGGGAGCAGTTGCACCGTTCAGGGCCCCACCGAGGCAGCAATCGAGGCCCTGATCGCCGTCAGCGGTGGAATTTGCCGGCTTGTCGAGCATTCTCATCCCGCAGTTCGACCCGCATCGTGGCAAGGGCCGCGCCCACCCCCGGTCGATTGCGTCTTGCGTAGGGTCCGGCCATCGGTCGACGCGCGTGGCCAGAATGCTGTCGGCTTCGCGGTGCGGCCGCTCGTGGTCCGACAGCACAAACGCGTCGACGGTCTCGGCGAGGTCAACCATCGTGGTCGCTCTGCGCTCGAATCGGCGCGGCGTCGGACCGGCCGGCCCCGACTTACTGTCCCGCGGCCTCGGCGCGGGCAGTCTCAGCCGCGCTCTTGATGCCCCAGCCGATCTCGCCGGCCGTGATGGCGGGGCAGTGCCGGGTGCAGGCCAACCGCCGCGCACCAGGCTCGCGGAATTGCCGCCGCGCGGCGTCAGCTGAAAGGCCGCGATGACTGAGGCGCGATTGGCGATCTTGGCCAGGCCGCCCGGGCTGATGCCTTGCGCTCGGCCAAGCACGCGTTGAGAGGATCCCAGCTATCGGGACTCCGTAGGCGCAACGCCTTCGCCCTGAGGTGCCGAGCCCCAACAATCGGCCTGCCCGCCGGCGACCGAGTTGCGATCCAACCGGTCCAGATTCCGAAGTTCTCCGGATGATAGCCGCGCGTTCGAACGCTCTCCCGCAGTTCCAGAGCGCTGCGTCCCGCGCAGTGCCTCCGCGTGTTTCGAGAGCCATGATGCCCGGGACTGGTGACACACCATGCGCCGCACCGGGACAGCCTGCCTGTGATTGGGCGTGGAATAAGGGGTCTGGCGCAATTTCGATGCTGATCGGCGCATCATGAGCCAATCAGCATCGAATTTGCGCCAGACCCAAAGTTGCACGCCGAGACACACTTGGTTTCCCGCGTCGGACGGGGCGCAAGATAAAAGCGGGGGCACCAAGCCTCGTCTCCGGATCGCTACGTCCGGGTTGGGATCCCCCAGAGGGCGAGCGCTGCTTCGGCGTCCGCGATCCCGCGCAGTACGCGCACCTCGAATCCCGCCGCCCGAAGCTGGGCGTGGATCTCACGTTGATAGCTTGGCACGGGTGCGCCGGGCGGCTTGATCTCGACGAACCAGCAAGCTGGTCCGGCCGGCTCCGGCCCGTAGACCGCAAGATCCGGCCAGCCCCTGACGGCGCCGAGGCGCTTCTCTCGGCCGCCCTGGACTCGACTGCGCGGGCGGTTGGGGGTGTGCTGGACGAGGTAGCGGGCCCCTAAGCGCAGACGCAGGATGTCAAGGACGCTTCGATGGACCGGCCCCTCGTTGTCCGCGGACGACTGGGATGCGGCCGCGGCGGGCAAGCGAGTCATAGGTGGCAGGCCGAGCGCGCGGTACTCGGCGGCGGACATGCGGATCACGGAGAGCTTCCCGGGCGATATGGGGTTAGGCAGCCCGTTCGCATGGCCTGGACGGCGTAAGGATTCCCTTTCCGTTCCCACTTACCTGCCGTGTCACTGTGCGCCTCATGGGGCTCATGAAGCGAGCCCTCAGCGAATGTCGTGCGCCTCCACCTGGATGGCTGGCGCCACTTGGGCCGCGGCCGGCGCCTCGACGACGTACAGGTCGCTCACGAGCGCGGTCCCTGACAATCAGGCACTCACACCGGCTGTAGCGACGGCGACGGGCTCGCCACCGCCAGCAGCGATCCCTGCACGGTCAGCCTACCGTCCCGCGTGAGCTCCTCGATTTGCGCTCCGATGACTTCACGCAGCTGAGCGCTCGTCGCTTTGAACCCCAGCATACGTGCGACCGCCGGCACGATCTCTTCGGCGCTCGCTCCGAAACTCCCTGTCACGACCTCTTGGATCGCTGCGCGCAGCTCGGTCGGCGGCAGCATATCCGGCCGCCGCAGGGTGCCGGATCCCGCCAAGCTGCGGTCGCGCACTGTGATCGACTGGCCCGTCAGCGCGAGGAATTGGCCGTCCCGCTCGATTCCCCAGCGTGCGCGGGCCACCTCGACGCCGCGCTCGACCGCCGCCTGGATGCGCGGACCGCTGCGCTGCAGGCCCCAGGCCTGGCGCACTCGAATGCGGAGCCACGATGATCGTGACGCGGGACAAGAAGCACTTCAACCGGCAGACCCTCGCCCCTTTCGGATTGGCGCCCATCGATCCGGACGACTTGCTGTGCGCGCGTCTCGATGAACTTCCCGAGGTCGTCGAGGAGGTCGTGGACCGCGCGCGCGTTGCCCTCAACAAGACAGAGCCCGACCTCGAAGCCTACCTGGATCTGCTGAACAAGACGGGGCTGAGCGCCTTCGTGGTACGCCTGCCCGGCAACGTGCCGAGCCCCTGAGGTCTGCCTCCCGCAAACCAACGGCGACATCCTTGGGCTTGTTCTCGCTTCGCAGTCGACCGGCTGCCTGAATATGATGCCTCGCGGTGGGTGAGGGGCAGTCGTTCCCGTTACGGTCGCGTGACTTGAACGTCACGTACCGGCCGTCGTCGACATGGGCGTCACGGAAGTCTTGGGCGGTCCGCGTCCATGCCTCGCCGTCCGCCCATCGAGGCGCGGGTCACGTATCGACCTGGATCGTTCTTGATCTTGGCCATCAGCCTGCGCGCCTACGAGGGAAGAGGCCGTAGCGTCCGTCATCGGGCTCGCCGGTGAAAAGCTGGACGTTCGCCAGGGCCAAAGCTTCCGCGGGCGGGTCGCTGTTCTTGACGATCAGGAACTGGCCGATCTCCGACAGGGCCGCCAAGTGGCCGTAGAACCGGCCTGCGACACCGCTGTCCTTGAGCGCCTGCTCGTCGGCGCTCAACTCGCCGTGCTTCGAACGTAGCGGCTCGCGGTAGGTCAGGAGCGGCGTGTCGAGAACCACGAACCCGGGATGTATGCGGCGTTGCTCCTGGCAGTAGACGAGAAGCGCGACCTTCATGGCCGCCTGCAGCAGAGCGCGCACGCCCTTGCCGTCGGCCGAGCGCTCCTTGCCCTTCAGCCGGATGTCCTGGGCCTCGTGATCGAAGCTGACGGTCGGCTTCCCGTGAAAGCCCCACGCCTCAAGCACGCCCTGTACTGACTGCGCGTAGGTATGGGCGGTCGGACCGTCCAGCCCTGCCGCGGCCTTCTCGTCCGGCTTGCGACGGGGGATCGGGATATCCAGCTGGGAACGCTCGACCGCCAGGCGCTCACGTCGGCGGTAGAGTTCCAGGAGGCGGCTCACGCGTGCCTGCTCGGTGTCGAAGCCCTCGTAACGGCGCCTGAAGTCGCGCTCGGCCGGGCGCGCCTCGTCGAGCGAGGCATTCAGGTCCGCAAGGTCGCTGACCAACGACCGTGTCGCCCACTACCGTGAACTCTAGCCTCATGTCTTCACCGATAATACTGCAGAACAGGTCGCCGAAGTGGATGCCGATGCGGATCGTGGGGAGGCTCCCGCCGAGTATCAAACACTCTCGCGTACCCGCTGCCGTCATTTGTCCGGGGGCGGGCTGAAGTTGTACCGATTGGCGGACGTCTGACCAGTTCGAGCGACGGTGGTGGCTTCGGCGGTTCGTGGCTGAATGCGCCGCGGTTCTTTCTCTTGTCGGCCTCTATGCCGTGCGTCCTTCCGAGCGCGGCTGCTTCCGCAAGAAGTGCTCGAGGGCACGGTCTGGCCCATGCCGAAAAATCGGCACTGAACCACTGCGTTCAACCCCCATTACGGGCGTGACCGTTTCCCAGGCTGCGGCAACTCGTCCAATAAAGCCACAGCCTTAGGAACGGATGCGCCGGAGAGGGCTTTGCTGCAGACCTTTGCGGAAGCGGAGCCGCTCCCAGCCCCGATGGCTCCCATTGGCTGACCGATAGGGCGTCATCGAATGGGACGCGCATTTGCGACGACAGAGCATCCTAAGCGCGTGTGCTGCGTTGGCGATGGCGTCTGCACCATACCGGCAAAAGCTTGAGCGGACGCATCAAGATGTCTGTAGACGTTTCCAACGCGCGTCCGCTCGGCGAGACGCCCGAGGACGGCCCTGGGCCGTGTGTGTAAGTCCGCTCATGATCGACACCGGTTATAACCCGCTCTTCGTCGCCCTCTCGATCGCCATCGCGATCTTCGCCGCCTACACTGCCCTCGACCTTGCCGCGCGGGTGCCGGGGAGAGCCGGACCACGCTGGGCCTGGGTTGGCGGCGCGGCCCTCGCCATGGGTGGGGGCATCTGGGCGATGCACTTCGTCGGCATGCTCGCCTTCGAGATGGGCATGCCTGCTGCCTACGACCTCGGCCTCACACTCCTCTCGCTCGCCCTCGCCGTCGGCGTGACCGGCGCCGCTTTCGCCTGGGTCGTCGTACAGGGCGTCGGAGCGCGTGCGTTAGCCGTCGCCGGACCGTTGATGGGCCTCGGTGTGGCGGGGATGCACTACGTCGGCATGGCGGCGATGCGCATGCCGGGCAATCTCGTCTACGACCCGGCCGTCGTCGGCCTATCCGTGGCGATCGCTGTCTTGGCTGCTACGGCCGCGCTCTGGCTGGCATTCCGCCGCAGCCGTCCCTGGCAGAAGCTGGCCGCCGCCTGCATTATGGGGCTGGCGGTGGCTGGTATGCACTACACCGGCATGGCCGCGGCGACCTTCACCGCCGAGGGGGCCGGCGCCCATGCAGCGCACACCGTGGCACTTAGCGACAACCAGCAGAACCTCGCTCTCGCCGTCGCCGCGGCGACGTTCCTGATCCTGCTCCTTGGCATGCTGGCCGCATCACTTGATCAGCGCCGGGTGCAGCGGCGCCTACACCGCAGCGAGGAGCGCTTCCGTGTCGCCGTGCAGGCCGTCAAAGGGGTGATGTGGGTCACCGGCGCCCACGGGGCGTTCGAGGAGGATCAGCCCGCCTGGGCCGCCCTGACCGGACAGACTTTCGTCGAGATGCGTGGGGACGGTTGGACCCACGCCATTCACCCCGACGACGTGCTGGAAACTGCGGCGGCTTGGGCGGAGGCAGTGCGGACAGGCGTGCCCTACGCGGTGGAGCATCGCGTGCGCGTCGCCAATGGAACTTGGCGGTACTTCCTCGCCCGCGCGATGCCGGTGCGCGACGAGGGCGGGGCGGTACGCGAGTGGGTGGGTGTGCACGAGGATACAACGGAACACCGTGCGCACGAGGTGGCGCTGCGCGATGCGCGCGACGCGGCCGAAGAGGCACGAGCCGCCGCCGAGGCCGCCAACCGTGCCAAGAGTGAGTTCCTGGCCAATATGAGCCACGAGCTGCGCACACCGCTCTCGGCTATCATTGGCTACGCGGAGATGCTGATCGAAGAGGTCGAGGACGGCGCCGAGGCGGATGCGATCGCCAGTGACATCGGTAAGATCGAGGGCAACGCGCGCCATCTGTTGGGCCTCATCAATGACGTGCTCGACCTGTCCAAGATCGAGAGCGGCAAGATGGAGGTGTACGCCGAGACCTTCGCAGTCGAACCGATGCTGCGTGATCTAGTGGCCACCGTCGCCGGCTTGGTGGCCAAGAAGGGGAACGCCCTCACGCTTGAACTCGCGACCGACATTGGCGACATGCACTCGGATTTGACGAAGACCCGCCAGATCCTTCTCAACTTCCTATCAAATGCTGCCAAGTTCACCGAGGGCGGGCAGATCCGCCTCTCGTGCTGCCGGGAGGACATTCAACCGGGGAGCGAGCGGCTGGTCTTCGCCGTATCGGATACCGGCATTGGCATGACGGACGAGCAGACAACGCGCCTGTTTCAGCGCTTCGAGCAGGCGGACAGCTCGACAACACGCAGGTTCGGTGGGACGGGGCTCGGGCTGGCGCTGACGCGAGCCTTCTCCGAAATGCTGGGCGGCACCGTATCTGTCGCCAGCCGCAGCGGTGCGGGCTCGACCTTCACGCTGGCCCTGCCTGCGACCTACGTCAGGCCCGTAGATAGCCGAGGTGAGCTGCAGCCGACCGAGGTCGTGGATGACGCGGGAGATGCGGGGACGGGGGGAGAGCTAATCCTCGTGATCGACGACGACGCAGCCCAACGCGAACTCATGACGCGCTTTCTCCGCCGCGAGGGTTTCCGGGTGCGGGTCGCCGCCGACGGTCAGGCCGGGCTGGACCTCACCCGTCGGCTCCGGCCTCGCGCCATTCTGCTCGACGTGATGATGCCCGGCGTGGACGGCTGGTCGGTGCTCAGCCAGATCAAGGCCGACCCAGCGCTGTGCGCGATCCCCGTGGTGATGGTGACTGCGTTGGACCAGCGCAATTTAGCGGCCTCGCTCGGTGCGGCCGATTACATGTTGAAGCCAGTGGAGTGGACACGATTCAGAGGTGTTATGGATCGCTACCGGTCCTCTGGAACGAATATCCGCGGTGCCGTCCTGATTGTCGAGGACGATCCCGTCGCGCGGCTGTCGATGCGGCAGAGCCTCGAAGATGACGGGTGGAGCGTGGTGGAGGCCAAGGACGGCGAGCAGGCCCTTCGCATTGCGGCGGCCACTCCGCCCCATGTCGCCGTGCTGGACCTGAATATGCCAGTCATGGACGGCTTCACCTTTCTCAGGATGTTCCGCGAGTTGCCTGGCTGCGCTGTAGTGCCCGTCATGGTGCTGACGGGACGGACGCTGTCAGCGCAGGACCGTTTGGCGCTGCGTGGAGCGAGCCAAGTCCTGAATGCTGGCAATCTCAGCTCAGGCGATTTGGTCGAGCGTCTGCGGTTGCTGACCTTGCCCACGCCGGAGGGCGCTTGAGCCATATATTGCGCTGGGACTGATCTGCGATAGACCGCTTCAAACCCCGTCGTTGTTCCCCGTTGCGGCGGACCGCCGCCGAAGCGGACCAGTCGCTTTCGGCGAAATACGTCCACCACGGATGATCCTCCGGGCGTCGGGAAGGGGTGGGTTTCTGCCGGTCTGCTTTCAGGCAGAAATGCACGAGAGCGGACATTGCAGCCGCGTACGCTCACGACCCTTCTCTGAAGTTCAGAAGGTCTGCTGGCGGGCAACTCCACCCAGCACGCAAGACATACGCCGACGAAAAATACCAGATTGGAAGTCTTGCTATCTCGTAAATAGACATACCTTGCAGACCCAGCGAGTCTCGACCCCAAACGTCTGAGCCTGGGAGTATGGATTGACCGAGCGCCCCCGCGTCAAAACCCTGAGGCAGAGCACGGCCGAGGTCGAGTCCAAGCGAGCGTTCGAGTTCTGGCGCGACACGGCGCTGGCCATGTCTGGCGTCTCCACGGCCGGGTCCGACGAACGGCGGTCGTTCGCAGCTAGTCGCCTGGTTGCTGTCACAGACCATAGCACCTTGCTGCACACCGAGGGCCCGCGGGTCGATGTTGCGCGCTCGGCGCGCCATGTCCGCCAAGACGGGCGCGACACCATCACGATCGCTCTGGTTCTGCGCGGTACTCAGTACTTCGAACAAGGGACCCGCGGCGGGCGGATGGCTCCCGGCGACATCAGCGTCACCGACTCCGGACGCCCATTCCTGATTGGGGCCTACGAGGATTATGAGGAAATCCGTCTTAGCACGACGCGAGCGACCTTCAGGGCCCATGTCGGCGAGCCGGAAGCCTACACCGGGCGCCTGTTTGGCCACGGCCCACTCAATGTGCTGTTCGCGACCTACCTGCGGTCCTACGCGGCCTTAGTGCCCGACATGACGGAGGCCGAGGCCAGCATCGCGGTCGAGAGCACCCTCCACCTGTTCCGGGGTTTGGTGGGCGCCCCCACGGGCGACGTTTCTGCGGACGCGCTGCGGTCACTGGCCGCGGTGCACATCGAACGCAGCCTGCACGATCCGGGGTTCGGTCCCGACGCCCTGTACCGGGCGTTGTGTGTCTCCCGCAGCCGTCTGTACGCCGCCTTCGCCGACGGGGAGGGCGTGGCGGCGGCGATCCGCGACGCGCGCCTCGACCGAGCGCATCGCCAGTTGTCGGCGCCTGCACATGCTAGCGACAGCGTCACGGCCATCATGTATCGCTGCGGTTTCACCAACGCGTCGGGTTTCAGTACCGCCTTCCGTCGGCGCTTCGGCATCGCGCCACGCGATCTCAAAGCCTCGAACCCCTAAGGGCGGACGCTTTTCCGAAAACCGGGCGGCGACCAACCACGTCCAGGGCTGAGCCAGGACGCCGCGTCGCCGGGGAGGAGCGGTACCAGTCGCGCGAATGCAAAAAGGCTTCTTGACGACCGCGGTGGGCGCAAAGCTGGAAATCCGCTTACGGACACAAGGTCAACTTTCGCTTCCCACCCCGAGCTGAAGTTGCAGGACGCTTGACGAACATCCACTTCGGGGGAACGCCGACAGCGCTTCCGGCGGATCAGTTGGGCCGGACCCGAAATAGCGGCTTAAAGTGGAAAACAACATGACCTGGTCTAGGGCGGGAGCAGCAGCGCACGTTAGGGCGCACGCGATGACAATATTTAGGAACGACAAAGCCTCTCTTCATTCAGAAAATCGTTGACATTAATCTGAGGAAGACGATCATTACGATGCCTCGACGTTGTCGCCTTGGTCAGACCAGGAGGCACCACGTGCGCATCTCAGAAGCATCCAAAACTTTCTGTCTCACGATTCTGTGGTCGCGATTATGCCTCCGACCGATCGCGAACGGGAGTCCGACCGAGCGGGAACACCGACCACCCGGAGGCATTGTGGCCTGGAAGTTCACGACCCCACGGAAACCCGAACGGACAACAACCCGCAATGACGAAGAGAAATTTTCGGACGGTCGCCGTTGCAGCGATGGTGGTGGGCCTCGGGATGGCGTCGCCTGCATTCGCCCAGTCCGCAGCCAGTCGAATCGACCAGCCCACCCCGGGGACCTTGCCGTCGGGCATGTCGCAAGACGGTGGCAACGATCGCGTCGCGCCGCCGAGCGCTATCCAGTCCTCCACCGACGTCATGCAGGGCGAAGCCGTGCAGGGTGACGGTGCGCCGTCGCGGACGAACCCGATCCAGCATCTCCCCAAGAACATGCGCTGACGCCGGTGCCGGCACCGTGAACCGGCGCGTCCGTCAGTCCCATGGCCGCTCCGGACGCGGATGACGTCGTGGCGGCCAACGCGATCCTGGCTGCAGCGGGAGCCGCCGAGGGGATCAAGGGACATCCGGCACCATGAGGTCCATGCAATCGGTCCCACGCCGCTTCCTTAACGCCGTCCGGCGTTCATTCCGGCAGTTCCTCGCCCTGCCGCTCGCCACCGTGCTCGGGTTCGTTGGCCTAAACTGTGATTAGGCGTGGAATAAGGACCCCGTTCTCGGGGTGATCGGCGTCCAAACGGGACCCCCAGGACAAGTCATCCACAATGCCTTCCGGCTCGAACGGGAGGCTTGCGCGGGATGTTGGTCGTGGAGACGGTCGCAAA
>NZ_JAKSYD010000178.1 GCF_022829605.1 Methylobacterium sp. E-065
GAAGCTGCTTCGCCCGCATGACCTTGACCCAGCAAACTGATCCAGACCAAGCGCGGACCAATTGGTTCGGTTAGGGTCAAAGTCATAGCGCACCGGAGAGAAGCCGGTCGTGCGCCGACAGGAGGCTGATGCCTCCATCTAAGTGGGGCGGATCGCGCATCAGTGATTTGCGCTCCGTGAAGCGAAATACCCTATGTTTCTCGTGGACTTAGAGTTAGAGCGCCGAATTTCGTCGTTCAAATCCTGAATTTAACCTGAGTTGTTTCATCCGGACCGAATTCCCGATCTACATAGCTCCAGGTCCATGCAGGGGAATATCGCACCTCGTGCCGGAATCTGTGCTCATTACCGGTGGTGCCGGTTTTATAGGCCGCCATCTCTCCGTCGAATTGCTGCGCCGCGGCTACCGGGTGCGGGTGCTCGATAGCCTGATCGAGCAGGTCCACGGCGACAAAGGCGTCGCCGGGATCCTGCCCCCCGACGTCGAAATCCAGGCCGGCGACGTCCGCGACGGCGCGGCGGTCGCGAGGGCCCTGCGCGGCATCGACCGGGTCGTGCACCTCGCCGCCGAGGTCGGCGTTGGCCAGAGCATGTACGCGGTCGAGCGCTACGTCTCGGTCAACGATTGTGGCACGGCCGTGCTGTTCCAGCAGCTGATCGAGGCCCCGGTGAAGCGGGTGGTGGTGGCGTCCTCGATGAGCGTCTACGGCGAGGGGCTCTACCGCACCGTCGATGGCGGCACCGCCGAGGAGGTGATGCGCCGCCCCCGGCGGCCCGGGGAGCCCTGGGACCCCCTCGACGCGCAGGGTCAGCCCATGCGCCCGATCCCGACCCCGGAGACGAAGCGACTGGCGCTGGCCTCCGTCTACGCGCTGACCAAGTACACGCAGGAGCGCCTGACGCTGACGCTGGCCCCTGCCTACGGGATGGAGGGCGTCGCGCTCCGCCTGTGGAACGCCTACGGGCCGGGCCAGGCACTCTCGAACCCCTACACCGGCGTGCTGGCGATCTTCGCGGCGCGCCTCCACAACGGCCAGCCACCGATGATCTTTGAGGACGGCGAGCAGCGGCGCGACTTCGTCCACGTCGAGGACGTCGCGCAGGCCTTCGCTCTGGCCCTGGAGCATCCAGCCGCCGTCGGTCAGGTCTACAATGTCGGCAGCGGGGAGGATCGTACGGTCAGCGAGGTCGCCCGGCTGCTTGCCCGCGCCATGGGCCGCGAGGCGATCGAGCCGGAGGTGACCGGCCAAGCGCGGCTCGGCGACATTCGGCACTGCATCGCCGATCTCGGGAAGATCCGACGGGAACTTGGCTACGCGCCGCGCCGGAATTTCGCCGAGGGGCTCGCCGAACTTGCCGCCTGGGTGGCCGAGCAGCAGGCCATCGACCGCGTGGCGGAGGCGCGGCGCGAACTCGAAGCGCGCGGGCTCGTCGCGTGAGCGGGCGGCCGATCCTCGTCACGGGCGGTGCAGGGTTCATCGGCGCCAACCTGTCCGACAGCCTCGCGGCCGACGGCCACGCGGTGATCGTCTACGATGCCCTGTCGCGCCCCGGCGTCGCCGCCAATCTCGCGTGGCTGCACCAGCGCCACGGCAGCCGGATTACCCCGGTCGTCGCCGATATCCGCGATGCCGAAGAACTCGCTCGCGCGGTGGCGGAAGCGGGCGCGGTGTTCCATTTCGCCGCCCAGGTCGCGGTGACGACGAGCCTCGTGGCGCCCCGAGCCGACATGGAGATCAACCTCCTCGGCACCGTGAACCTGCTGGAGGCCCTGCGCGCCCTGCCCCGGCCTGTGCCTCTGCTCTACGCGTCGACCAACAAGGTCTATGGCGACCTGCCCGACATCGCCCTGGAGGCGATCGGCGACGCCTACCTGCCCGCCGATCCGGAGCTCCGTCAGCGCGGCATCGGAGAGGCGCGGCCCCTCGACTTCCACACGCCCTACGGCTGCTCCAAGGGCGCGGCCGACCAGTACGTGCTCGACTACGCCCGCAGCTTCGGCCTCCCGGCGGCGGTGATGCGGATGAGCTGTATCTACGGCCCCCGCCAGATGGGCACCGAGGATCAGGGCTGGGTCGCCCATTTCCTGATCCGCGCGCTCGCGGGCGAGCCCGTCACGCTCTACGGCGACGGCCGGCAGGTGCGCGACATTCTGCACGTGCGCGACGTCGTGGCGGTGTACCGGGCGGCACTCGCCCGCATCGACGCGGCGGCCGGCCGCGCCTTCAACATCGGCGGCGGGCCCGGCAACGCGGTGAGCCTGCTGCAGCTCCTCGACCATGTCGGCGCTTTGCTGGGGCGTCCGGTGGCGCGCAGCGTTGAGGCCTGGCGGCCGGGGGACCAGCGCTACTACGTCTCCGACACGCGCCGGGCCGTCGAAACCTTCGGCCTCGCGCCTTTCCTGGACTGGCGCGACGGCGTCGCCGACCTTGCCGCCTGGCTCGCCACCGCGCGGACGCAGATGGACGCCGCGCCGATTGCCGGAGCGGCGGCATGAGGGTCGCGCTCGTCAACCCGCCCTGGGACTACCGCAACAGCATCTATTTCGGCTGCCGCGCGCCGCACCTGCCGCTCGAACTCGGCTACTCCGCCGCGCTGCTGGCCGCCGCGGGCCACGAGACCCTGCTGGTCGACGCCCATCTCGAAGGCCTCACCGCCGAGGTGGCCGCCGACCGCGTGGCCACCTTCGCGCCGGCCATGACGGTGGTGGCGACGGCGCCGACTTACCTGTTCTGGCGCTGCGCCCCGCCGGAGCTGCGCAGCCCCCGCGCCGTCCTCGACGCCCTGGCGGGCCGGGGTGGAGCGACCGTAGCGGTCGGCCCCCACGGATCCGCGACGCCGCGGCCTGTCCTGGAAAAACTCGGCTGCGATATCGTCGTGCGCGGCGAGTGCGAGGAGGTCGTGGCCCGCCTCGCCGGCCTCGGCGATCTGCGCCCGGAAACCCTGCGGGCCGTGCCCGGCCTTGCTGTCCGCGACGGCGAGGCGGTCGCGGTGACCGGCCCACCCCAGGCCGGCCGCTTCACCGACCTGCCGGCGCTGCGCTGGCCGGATCACTGGATCGCCCGGCACCAGCACCATCACCACCGGTTCGACGCCGCGCCGGACGGCCCGGGCGCTGAGGTCGAGGCCTCGCGCGGCTGCCCCTACACCTGCTCGTTCTGCGCAAAGATCGATTTTCGCGATGCCTATCGGCGGCGGGACCAGAACCTCGTCCTCGACGAGATCGACGGGCTGATCGCGCAGGGCGTCACATACGTCTACTTCGTCGACGAGATCTTCCTGCCGCAGAAGCCGCTTCTGGAGGCGCTGGCCACCCGGGATCTGCGCTTCGGGATCCAGACCCGGATCGATCTGTGGAAGCCGGACCTGCTCGACCTCCTCGGGGCGGCGGGCTGCGTCTCGATCGAGGCCGGCATTGAGAGCCTGACCGAGGAAGGCCGCGCCGCCCTCGACAAGCGCTGCCGCGCCTCGACCGACGACCTCGCCGAGCGCCTGATCCACGCCCGCCGCTCGGTGCCCTTCGTGCAGGCGAACCTGATCGCGGTCGCGGGTGACGACCCCGATCTCGTCGCCGCGTGGCGCGACCGCCTGCGCGGCCAGGGCGTCTGGGCGAATGACCCCGTGCCGCTCTATCCCTATCCGAGTTCCCCCGATTACCGGCGTCTCTGGGGTGAGCCCGACGACCGGGCCTGGGAGCGGGCGCATGCCCACTACCTCGGCCAGTTCACGCAGTTCAGCGAGATCCAGGACGAGCGTCCCCTGCCGCTGCCCGAGCTGGAGGCCGCATGCGGGTGCCGCTGAACCCGTCCCGGAACTCGGCGCCGCATGTCCTGATGAGCGCGGATGCGGTCGGCGGCGTCTGGCCCTACAGCCTCGACCTCGCCGCTGGCCTCGTGCGGCGGGGCTTGGCCGTGACCGTGGCGATCCTGGGACCCGGGCCCTCCGAGACGCGGATCAGGGCGGCCGAGGCGGCGACCGGCGCGCGCATCATCGCCACCGGCCTACCCCTCGACTGGACCGCCGAGACGCCTGAGGCCGTGCTGGATGCCGCCCGGGTGTTCGCCGCGCTGGCGGGCGCCATCGGGGCGGACCTCGTGCACCTGCACAGCCCCGCCCTGGCGCTCGCCGACTTCCCCGTGCCGGTGGCGGCCGTCTGCCATTCCTGCGTGGCGACGTGGTGGGATGCCGTCGAGAACGGCCCCCTGCCCCCCGATCTCGCGTGGCGTCACGATCTCACCATGCGGGGCTGCCGCGCCGCCGACGCCCTGCTGGCACCCACCCGTGCGCACGCACTGGCCACCGCCCGGGTCTGCGGACTCGCGCAGCCGCCTTTGGTGGTCCGCAACGGGCGCGGCCTCGCTGGCCTGCCGCCCCGCGCCGCCGTGCCCCATGCCTTCACGGCAGGGCGCCTCTGGGACCAGGCCAAGAACGCCGCCGCCCTGGATCGCCTCGCCGGCCGCCTATCGGTGCCGATTCGCGCCGCCGGCTCCATCGAGGGGCCGAATGGCGCCCGGGTCGAGACCCGCCACCTGCAAATGCTCGGGCGGCTCGACGATTCCGGCATCGCCGACGAACTCGCCGGCCGGCCGGTCTTCGTCTCGCTCGCCCGCTACGAGCCGTTCGGCCTCGCCGTGCTGGAGGCCGCCGCCGCTGGCTGCGCCCTGGTGCTTTCCGACATCCCGAGTTTTCGTGAACTCTGGGACGGGGCCGCCGCCTTCGTGGACGCGGAGGACGAGGCCGAAGCGGCCGAGGCCGTGCAGGGTCTTCTGGACGATCCCACCCGGCGCGAAACGGCCGGCAAGGCTGCCTCGGACCGCGCAGCCCGCTACGGCGTCGACGCGATGACCGAGGGCGTGCTCCACATTCTGCGTGGCCTCCTCGCCGCGGCACCGGCCCGGCTCGGCGGAGCCGCCGCATGAGGATCGCCTACTTCACTCACTCGCTCGCCTCGTGCTGGAACCACGGCAACGCGCATTTCCTGCGCGGCGTCCTGCGGGAGCTGATGGCCAGCGGCCACGCCGTCGTGGCCTACGAGCCGGATGGGGCCTGGAGTCTCGAAAACCTCCTGCGCGATCACGGTGAGGCCGGGCTCGACGCCTACCGGGCGGCCTATCCGGACCTCGCCTCCACGCGCTACGCGGCGGTCGACGCGGTGGTCGAGCGCGTGTCCGACTGCGACCTCGTTCTGGTCCACGAATGGAGCGATCCGACCCTGGTGGTGGCCCTTGGCCGGGCGCGGCGCTGCGGGGCGCGCTACACGCTCCTGTTCCACGACACGCACCACCGGGCGGTGAGCGCCCCGGAGGAGATGGCCCGGTTCGACCTCTCCGGCTACGACGGCGTGCTGGCCTTTGGCGAGACCCTGGCGGCCGTCTACCGGGCGCAAGGGTGGGGCCGCCGCGTCTTCGTCTGGCACGAGGCGGCAGATACGCGGCTGTTCCAGCCGCCGAATGAAGAGCTGCGTGATTTCGACGACTTCGGATCTAGCGCGGGTCCCCTCACCCGTGCGGGAGAGGGACAGGGTGAGGGACGAGAAGGCGCAGAATTTGGCGCGCCGTCGATGCGCCAACAGGGCGCGCGTCTACCGGAGAGTTCTCGTCCCTCACCCCAACCCTCTCCCGCACGGGAGAGCGGGCGCGTCGCGTCCGCTACAGCGGTTCGGGAACCTGGTAGCCCCCGCACCGGCCTGATCTGGATCGGCAACTGGGGCGACGACGAGCGCAGCGCGGAACTTGAAACCTACCTGTTCCGCCCCGCCGCCGAGGTTGGTCTGCCCCTGGACGTCTACGGCGTACGCTATCCCGCGGCGGCGCTCGCGACGCTGAAGCGCTATGGCGCTGGCTATCACGGCTGGGCGGCGAACGCCGCCGCGCCGGGCCTGTTCGCCCGCCATCTGGCGACGGTCCACGTGCCCCGGCGCTTCTACGTCGAGCGCCTGCCCGGCATCCCGACGATCCGGGTATTCGAGGCGCTGGCCTGCGGCATCCCCCTGGTGTGCGCGCCCTGGGATGATGCGGAAGGGCTGTTCCATCCGGGCCGGGATTACCTTGTGGCCCGCACCGGCGCCGCGATGGAGGGCCATCTGCGCGCCATCCAGGCCGATTTCGATCTGCGCCACGCCCTCGCGGAATCCGGCCTTGCCACCATCCGGGCGCGCCACACCTGCGCGCACCGGGCTGAGGAGCTTCTGACCATCGCCAAGAGCCTGCGGGCGCCCGCCACTCTGGAGGCCACCGCATGAGAATCGCCTTCTACGGTTCCTCCCTGCTGTCCTCCTACTGGAACGGCGCCGCCACCTATTACCGGGGCATGCTCGCCGCTCTGGCGCAGCACGGCCACACGATCACGTTCTACGAGCCCGACGCCTTCGACCGGCAGCAACACCGGGACATCGAGCCCCCGCCATACGCGGCTGTGACGGTCTATCCGGCGACCATCGAGGCCGCCCGCGCGGTCATCGCCGAGGCGGCGCAGGCCGACGTGGTGGTGAAGGCGAGCGGCGTCGGCGTGTTCGACGACGAATTGCTCCACGGCATCATCGCGGCGTCCCGCCCGGAGGCTTTGCGGATCTTCTGGGACGTGGACGCCCCGGCGACGCTCGCCGAGATGCGCGCCGACCCCGACCACGCGCTCCGCCGGGCCCTGCCCGATCTCGACCTCGTGCTCACCTACGGCGGCGGCCCGCCGGTGGTCTCGGCCTACGAGGGCTTCGGCGCCCGCGCCTGCATCCCAATCTACAACGCGCTGGACCCGGACACCCATTTCCCGGTCCCGCCGGAGCCGCGCTTTGCCGCCGATCTCGCCTTCCTGGGCAACCGCCTGCCGGATCGCGAGGCGCGGGTCGAAAAGTTCTTCCTGGCGGCGGCGGCGCGCCTGCCGGAGCGGCGCTTCCTGATCGGCGGCAATGGCTGGGAGAGCCGCGGCCTGCCGGTCAACGTTCGGCATCTCGGCCACGTCTACACGCGCGAGCACAACGCCTTCAATACGACGCCGCTCGCCGTCCTGAACATTGCCCGCGACAGCATGGCGGCGGTGGGATTCTCCCCCGCCACCCGGGTGTTCGAGGCGGCCGGCGCCGGGGCCTGCCTGATCACCGACGCCTGGGAGGGCCTGGGCCTGTTCCTCGACGAAGGTACCGAGGTGCTGGTCGCCCGCGACGGGCGCGATGTCGCCGATCACGTCGCATCCCTCACCCCGGAGCGCGCCCGTTCCATCGGCGAGGCTGCCCGAAGCCGCATCGTGGCCGAGCACACCTATGCGCGCCGCGCCGTGGAGGTCGACGCGATCCTGCGGGCGGAGGCGGCCCGCAAGGCGGACGCGAACCAGCGGAGCGTCGCGTGAGTGCCGCGCCGCTCCGCCTCGTCGTCCTGGGGCTCAGCCTGTCCTCCTCCTGGGGGAACGGCCACGCGACGACCTACCGGGCACTGCTGAAGGCCTTTGCGGCCCGCGGCCACGACGTGCTGTTCCTGGAGCGCGACGTGTCTTGGTACGCCCAGCACCGCGACTTGCCCGATCCGGACTTCTGCGACCTCGCCCTCTACGCCGATCTCGACGGGCTCGAACACCACCGCGCCGCGATCGCGACGGCGGACGCCGTCATCGTCGGCTCCTACGTGCCCGAGGGCATCGCGGTTGGCGCGCGCGTGCGCGACTGGGCGCGGGGCGTCACCGCCTTCTACGATATCGACACGCCGGTCACCCTGGCGGCCCTGGAGACGGGAAGCTGCGCGTACCTCGCGGGTGAGCAGATCGCCGATTACGACCTCTATCTGTCCTTCACCGGCGGGCCGACCTTGCGGCGCCTGGAGCTGGAGTACGGCGCGCCTGCGGCCAGGGCGCTCTACTGCTCGGTCGACCCGGACGCCTATCCAGCCCTCGACCGCCCGGTGCGCTACGATCTCAGCTATCTCGGGACCTACAGCCCCGACCGGCAGCCCACACTGGAACGCCTGCTGATCGAGCCAGCCCGCCGCGCACCCGACCTCCGCTTCGCGGTGGCCGGGCCGCAATACCCAAACGGCATCGACTGGCCCGCCAACGTTGAGCGGATCGAGCACCTGCCGCCGGATCAGCACCCCGATTTCTACGCGGCGAGCCGCTACACCCTGAACGTCACCCGCGCCGACATGGTCCGGGCCGGCTGGAGCCCGAGCGTGCGTTTGTTCGAGGCGGGCGCCTGCGGCACGCCGGTTCTCTCCGATCGCTGGGACGGGCTCGACACCCTGCTCGTGCCCGAGCGCGAGATCCTGCTTCCGGAGGGGCCGGAGGACGTGCTCGCCATTTTACGCGGGCCATCCGAGGCGGAGCGGCGGCGCCTGGGCGCTGCCGCGCGCGCGGCAATCCTCGCGCGGCACACGGCGGCCGCCCGCGCCGCGGAACTCGAACATCACCTCGGTCAGGCGCGCGCATCCGCAACCGCGCCCGAACGGGTGCTCATCGGTCGATAGGCAGTCGGGAGAATGATGGTGGGAACTAGGAGCGGTCTCCGAGTCCTCGTCGCCGGCGGTGCTGGCTTCATCGGCTCGCATCTGATCGACGCGCTCATCGGCGACGGGGCCCGCGTGACGTGTGTCGACAGCCTGCTGACCGGCCGGCAGGCGAACCTCGCCCATCTCGCGCGCGAGCCGCGCTTCGATTTCGTGGAAGCGGACGTGACCGAGCCGCTGCCGGCGCTGCCCCGCGTCGACCGGGTGTTCAACCTGGCCTGCGCAGCCTCGCCGCCGCACTATCAGGCCGATCCGGTCCACACGATGATGACCAGCGTAGTGGGAACCGGCCGGCTTCTGGAACTCGCCCGCGACGGGGGCGCGCGCTTCCTCCAGGCCTCGACCAGCGAGGTCTACGGCGACCCGGAGCGGCACCCGCAGGCGGAATCCTACTGGGGCAACGTCAATCCCACCGGGCCGCGGGCCTGCTACGACGAGGGTAAGCGCTCCGCCGAGACCCTGACCTTCGATTTCGAGCGCCGGCACGGCCTCGATATCCGCGTCGCCCGGATCTTCAACACCTACGGCCCCCGGATGCGGGCCGATGACGGTCGCGTCGTCTCCAACGTCATCTGTCAAGCGCTCGCGGGCGACGACATCACGGTCTACGGCAACGGCGAACAGACCCGCTCGTTCTGCTACGTCAGCGACCTCGTGGACGGCCTCCTCCGGCTGATGGAGGCCGAGACACCCCTCGACGGGCCGGTCAACCTCGGCAACCCCCGGGAGTTGACCGTCGGCGCCTTGGTCGACCTCGTCGTGCGGATGACCGGGACGCCGTCGCGGATCGTGCGCCGGCCGCTGCCGGTGGACGATCCCCAGCGGCGCCGGCCCGACATCACCCGGGCCCAGACCCTCCTGGGCTGGTCGCCCAGGGTGCCGCTGGAGGCGGGACTGGAGGCGACGATCGCGTGGTTCTCCCGCGAGATCACCCCGCGCCAGGCGCGGCCGGCTATCGAGGAGCACGCCGTTGTCGCCGGCTGATCCACGCCCCGTACGGCCGAGGCGCTGATGGCCCACTCGCCCATCCGCGTCGGCCTCGTCGGGATCGGCAACTGCGCGTCGTCCTTCGTGCAGGGGCTCCACCATTACCGCGACGCCGCCCCCGGGGATGCTGTGCCAGGCCTGATGTCGCCGGATCTCGGCGGCTACGGGGTCGGGGATGTCGTGGTGGTGGCCGCCTTCGACGTGAGCGCCGCCAAGGTCGGGCGCGACCTCGCCGACGCGATCCTGGCCGAGCCCAACAACACACTGCGCTTCGCCGCGGTGCCGGAGACCGGCGTCACGGTCCGGCGCGGTCCGACGCTCGACGGGATCGGCCGCTACCTCGAGGGCGTCGTCGCGGAATCGCCCGAGCCGGTGGCGGACGTGGCGGCGGAATTGCGGCACGCCGGCACGCAGGTTCTGGTCTCCTACCTGCCGGTGGGCTCTCAAGGCGCGACCGAGTTCTACGCCGCCTGCGCGCTCCAGGCCGGCTGCGCCTTCGTGAACTGCATCCCGGTCTTCATCGCGTCGAACCCGGACTGGGCGGAGCGCTTCGCCGCGAAGGGGCTGCCGATCATCGGCGACGACATCAAGAGCCAGGTCGGCGCAACCATCGTGCACCGGGTGCTCGCCAACCTGATGCGCGAGCGCGGGGTGCGGCTCGACCGGACCTACCAGCTCAACTTCGGCGGCAATGCCGACTTCCTGAACATGCTGGAGCGCGAGCGGCTGGAGTCCAAAAAACTCTCGAAGACCCGGGCGGTGACGAGCCAGCTCGACGCGCCGCTCGCCCCCGGCGACGTGCATGTCGGCCCAAGCGACCACGTTCCGTGGCTGACCGATCGGAAATGGGCCCATATCCGGCTGGAGGGCACGGCGTTCGGCGGCGCGCCGCTCAGCATCGAGTTGAAGCTCGAAGTGTGGGATTCGCCCAACTCGGCCGGGATCGTGATCGACGCGGTGCGCTGCGCCCGCCTCGCCCTGGACCGGGGGATCGGGGGCCCCCTGGAGGGGCCGTCGAGCTACTTCATGAAGTCCCCGCCCCGGCAGTTCACCGACGCGGAGGCACGGGAGCGGACCCTGCGCTTCGTGGCGGGCGGGGGGGTGTGATGGGTGTGTCGCCCGGGCACCGTAGCACCCCCCTCTCCCCGTGTGCGGGGCGAGGCCCGCAGGCACCTTGTCGTGCCTGCGGGAAGCGGAGGCAAAGCCGAAGCGGCGGTGAGGGGGCGATTCCGGACGAGTCTCGTCCTGAACGGCCCCCTCACCTTCAGCTGCCGCCTCGCTTCCGGCCCCGACAAGAGGGCGGGAAGCCCTCTCCCCGCGTGCGGGGCGAGGGGATGCGCACGCGGCCTCCCGCTTGCCGTGTCGCCGCATGAGGCAGGTCTTCCTCGTGCGTCACGGCAGCCATGACCGGCTCGGCAGGATCCTGTGCGGGCGCATGCCTGGCGTCTCCCTGAGCGAGACCGGCCGCGCCGAGGCGGACGCCCTCACCCGCCGCCTCACCGGAACCGGCGCCGGCACCCTGTTGGCGAGCCCGCGGGAGCGCGTGGCAGAGACCGCTGCCCCGATTGCCGCCGCCCTCGGACTCATGGTCGAGACCGAGCCCGACCTCGACGAAATCGCCTTCGGCGGCTGGACCGGCCGGACCTTCGACGCGCTGGCGGACGATCCCCTCTGGACCGCCTGGAACACCGACCGCGCCACGGCCCGACCGCCGGGGGGCGAGAGCATGGCGGAGGCACAGGCGCGCATCCTGCGGGTCCTCGAGCGTTACGTGCACGACGGAGCCCCCGTCATCCTGGTGAGCCACGGCGACGTGATCCGGGCCGCGCTCCTGACGATTCTCGGACTCGGGCTCGACGCCTACGACCGGATCGTCGTCGATCCCGCCTCCTGCAGCGAACTCGCCCTCTGGCCCGGCGGCGGACGGGTCGTTTCGCTCAACGAACGGATCGTCCCATGACGGCCTCCGACATGACGCGGTCCGATCTGCGCCGCCAGGCCGACGCCCTCGGCCCCTGGTTCCACAACATCGACCTCGGTCACGGGATCTGGACCGCCCCGGACCATTTCCTCGGCGATTATCCGCGGGTGAAGTGGCGCCGCTTCGCCGACGCCATTCCTGCCGACCTCACCGGCCGGAGCATCCTCGACATCGGCTGCAACGGCGGCTTCTACGCCCTCGAAATGAAGCGGCGCGGTGCCGCCCGGGTGCTTGGGCTCGATTCCGACGAGCGCTACCTCGCCCAGGCCCGCTTCGCCGCGGCCCACTTCGGATACGACATCGAGTTTCGAAATCTCTCCGTCTATGATCTCGGATCACTAGGCGAGCGCTTCGACATCGTGCTGTTCATGGGGGTGCTCTACCACCTGCGCCACCCGCTGCTCGCCCTCGACCTGATCCGCGAGCACGTGGCCGGCGACCTCTTGGTCTTCCAGTCGATGCTGCGCGGCAGCCGGGCGGTGGAGCCGGTGGCCGAGGATTACGACTTCTGGGACATGGACCAGTTCGAGCGGCCCGGTTACCCGCGGATGCACTTCGTCGAGCGCGCCTACGCGCATGACTGGACCAACTGGTGGATCCCCAACCAGGCCGGCATCGAGGCGATGCTGCGGGCGAGCGGATTCGCGATCGAAGCCCAGCCCGAGGCCGAAGTCTATCTTTGCCGCACCGCGCCGGTGCCCTACGGACCGGGGGCCGTCTATCCGGCACGGTCGATATCCGAACAGTGCGGGGGCACGCGATGATCGACTCGGTGATGCTTTGGAACGAGCCAAACAACAAGTCGCATTGGGACCCAGAGATCGATCCCGACTGGCTGCTCTTCGCCGAAATGGCCAAGGAGGCGGCCCACGCGGTCCGACATGCGAACTCGCACCTGACCCGCGTGCTCGGCGGCATCTCGCCGATCGACCCGGTCTTCATCCGCAAGATGGAAGCCCGCGGGGTCCTCGACGCCGTCGACGCGGTGGCCGTGCACGGCTTCCCCCTCGACTGGAACCTGTGGTCGGTCCACGACTGGCCGGCCAAGCTCGACGAGATCCGCGCGGTCACCGACCTGCCGGTCTGGGTCTCGGAGGTCGGCGTCTCGACCTTCGGAGCCGAGGAGGTCCAGGATTGGGGCCTGCGCCGGACCCTGGAGCTGCTCTCGGGCCGGGCCCCGCGCGTCCACTGGTACAGCCTCTACGACCTGCCGCGGGAATGGGAGGCCACCACCCGCCACAAGGAGGCCGAGGGCTCCTCCTACTACCGCCACTTCCACATGGGCCTGCTGCGCCAGGACGGCAGCCCGAAGATCGCCCTGGAGAGCTTCGCGCGCCACACCCCCGAGATCGGTCTCTGCCAGTGGTTCCACTTCGAGGACCACCGCCTGGAGGAGGCCGTGGCGTGGATGAAGCGGCTCGGCGTCCGTTACCTGCGCACCGGCTTGTCCTGGGCCGACAGCTTCCGCCCCGGGGCGCTGGACTGGTTCGACCGGCAGATGGCGGCGCTGCAGGATTTCGACGTCACCGTCACCTTTTGCTTCACGCCGGAGCACCGGGGGATCTCACCCCACCACACCAGTGCACCGCTGGTCCGCGCCGAGTTCGCAGAGTTCTGCGCCGCCATGGTCCACCGCTACGCCCCCGCCTCCGCCGGAACCGTGCCGCCCGACAGGGTCACCGTGTGAAGGTACGGCAGCAAACGCTCGGCGGTCGGCGTTCCGTCCCGGAGCCCCGCGGGACTCCAAACCCGTTGAGCGGCAGGTATGCTCGTCTACGGTAAGTCTAGCTGGACGGGTGATCCTAACCACAAACTCGATAACATTGCCGTGCTGATGCGGGAGATGTTGGATGAGCCGCCCGGTATCAGTCGTCACAGTACGCTCGTCGCGGCCTTCATCGAAGCCGGGGAGCTGATCCAAGGGATTTTGGACGCGCCGTTCAGCGAACACGGTCACGACGTGGCTTCGAGTACGCAGGATGCAGCGATCAGCTACTTGATGCGGCTGGCGCGAACGGTTTCGGCCTCGTGGCGGACGGGCTTCGAACGAGGACCCGACATCCCTGATTTGACACCCCTCGCCGCGATGAGGCTGCCGGATCGTATCACGACGCGCTGGGCTGAAGGCTTCGCCTTCTATGCGCTCTACCCAGAAAGCTACGCGATCGCGGCTGCGCGCTCCGGCTTGGGGCCGGACACGGATGTGATTGGGATCCGGAGCATCGGCGTTCCGCTCGGAGCGATGGTGGCATCCGCATTGGGATCGGACCGCTTGCTCACTGTGCGTCCCTCCGGTCACCCATTCCGGCGAAGCGTATCGAGCGATCTCACGCGCTTACGAGGCCGTCCCGGTCCCGATCAGAATCGTTTCGCGATAGTCGACGAGGGACCAGGTCTTTCTGGAAGCTCCTTCGGCGCGGTCATCGATCGGTTGTGCGCGTGTGGCGTCGCGGAAGATCGGATCGCCCTGTTCCCGAGCCATCCTGGCGCACCCGGCGCGCAAGCGGAAGAAAGGCATCGGGCACGGTGGCTCCGCATGCGGCGCCACGTCGTGCCGTTCGAGGATGTCGTTCAAGCCGGCGGCGGGCTCACAAGCTGGGTTGCGGATCTCGTCGGTCCGGTCGAGTCGCCGCCGGTTGAGATATCGGGCGGAGGCTGGCGAGCGCTGCAGGGGCGAGGCACGAATGCATGGCCGCCGGTCAACGTGCAGCAGGAGAAGCGCAAGTTCCGCCTGAGCGCTGGCGGCGGCGCTTGGCTCATCAAGTTCGCCGGCCTCGGGCTGCCCGGCCGCACGAAGCTGGCCCGGGCTCGAGCTCTGAACGCCCATGGGTTCACGCCGCCGGTCGCGGGCTACCGCCACGGTTTCATCGTCGAACGCTGGATGGAAGACGCTCAACCGCTCGATCTCGCCCGCGTCGCGCCGGATGCAGGCGTCGATCAGATCGGACGCTATCTCGGATTCCGGGCGCGCTGCTTCGCGTGCGAGCCGGATCGTGGTGCAAGCCTCGGCGATCTCCTCGCGATGGCGCGCCACAACGTGGGTGAAGCCCTCGGGACCGACTGGGCCGGGAGGCTCGATCGCTGGACCGCCAAGCGCCTCGCGGCGCTCGCCGAACGGTCGCATCCCACCGAGATCGATGGCCGGATGCAGCCTTGGGAATTCCTGCTGCGGCAGGACGGTCGCCTTCTCAAGTGCGATGCCCTTGATCACCATGCAGCCCACGATCTCGTCGGCTGTCAGGACATTGCCTGGGATATCGTCGGTGCCCGCGTGGAGTTGCCCCTCTCCGACGCCGGGCAAGCTCGCCTCACGGACGTGGTGTCCCGCGAAGCGGGTCGTCCTGTTGACCGCGAGCTTCTTGCCTTCCTGACACCCTGCTATCTCGCATTTCAGCTCGGTGCTGCCTCGATGGCGGCCGACGCGGCGCACGATCTCGATGAGCATCGCCGTCTGCGAAGCTCGGTCGAGCGCTACGCTGAGCAGGTGCAGGACGTGCTCAGGTTATGAGGCAGGCGCTTGGATCGGAGGGGAAGAAGGGTGCGGCTGCGGCACGAACGGACGCGGCGCTGAGGCCATAGGGTGCCGCGAGGGTATCATCCAGGACCCGGCCCTGCTCATTGACTGCCGCCGTCAGGGTGCGGCGCCAGGCGAGGTGGGGTCCATGAAGGTCCGAATGGTTCTCGGATGTGTTGATGAGATAGCTCGCTGAAATCGGGAGGTTGGCGAGCCGCAAGCCATGCTCCTGGGCGACTTCGAGCCATTGATGGTGCGAGCGCAAGATGCTGAACGGATCGCGGCGGCCTGGGTCCGCCTCATCGGGACGCAGCAACGCCACGGTGCTCGTGCCGCAGAGCCGATGGAACGCGCCGGGAAAGATGCCCGGATGTGGCAGTGCCGCCATTCGCTGGCTCTGAAAATCCAGGATCGCCCCGGCCTGGATCAAGCCACCGACGTGTTCCGGTCCAATGCAGGCGCATGCTGCAGCCACGGTATCGCGATCGACCCAGTCATCGGCATCGACGAGCATGAACAGGCCCCCACCCTGTGCCAGGACGTAGTCGTTGATGGCGTGCTTCTTCCGACCGCTGTCGTCATTGTTGGGGCCGGTCTCCTGCACGGGCCAATCGGCTGGCAGGAAGCTCAGGCGTGGGTCGCCGTCCATGTTCGTTCGGGGTCGATCGTGGCCAGCGATGATGACGCGGAACTTTGCATCCGTCTGCGCGCGCACCGACTCGAGCGTAAGATTCAGCAAAGTCTCGACAAGGGTCCAATTGCGAGCGAGCGCCCTCGGAACCAACGCGATCCCGAACGTAAAGGGGAGTAGCTCGCGCATCATGGCTCATCGTAGCATTTTGCGGCGACACGGATTGGCAAGTGCAGGGCAGACGCGCCTGCCTGCGCTTGACCGAAACGGTGTTTTCGACCGGGCCAGTCGCGAGGCTACCGCATGGAAGCGGACATGGGTAGCCGGACGGCAACTGCGGCTCGATGTGACTTTCTGCTGGCTCAATTTCGGACGGAGAGGCATCGAAGCGGCCGTGGCGTCCACACATGCTATCGGCCCGAAGCTGGTGATGCGAACGTTAGCTTGAGGACCGTGCGTTTATTCCACCGTGCAATCTCGAATAAACTGCCTCCTTTGCGCATTTCTGCCGGAGAAACTGGTTTTTGCGTCAAACTATAACCTGAGTGAGTAAGACAGTACCGTTTTTGACGTAGGTAAGCGTCCTCGCCTATGCGGAGGAGCAGCCTTGCCGAACCCGCTCGTGCGCAAGCTGCAGCGCTACGTTCGTCTCTCGGATGCCGATCAAGTCTGGCTTGAGGAGGCGCTCGCGCCAGGACGCCCGATCGCCGCGCGCACCGACATCATCGAGGAGGGTGACGACCGGCGCGCCGTCAACGTCATCTTGGACGGCTGGGCTTGCCGCTACCGGCAGCTTCGCGATGGACGCCGCCAGATCGTCGCGTTTCTCCTTCCGGGTGATCCGTGCGACCCGCACGTCTTTCTGCTGGATCAGATGGACCATGCCATCGGCGCGATCACGCCAGTCTCCCTCGGTCAGATCCCCGGGGCCAGCCTTCAGGCCATAACCGCGCGTAGCTCGACCCTCGACCTCGCCTTCCATCGCGAGGCGCTGGCCACCGCCGCCGTCCAGCGCGAGTGGACGGTAAGCCTCGGCAGCCGCACCGGCATCGAGCGCCTCGCCCACTTGTTCTGCGAGCTGCACGCGCGTCTGTCGACCATCGGGCTGACGGACGGAAATGCCTGCGCGTTGCCGCTCACCCAGAGCGACCTCGGCGACGCGATGGGCCAAACCAGCGTGCACATCAACCGCACGCTGCAGGAGATGCGCAGCCTGGGGCTGATCACCCTGCGTAGCCGGCGCCTGACGATCAACGATCCGGCGGCCCTGGCCGCGCTCGCGCACTTCGATCCCACCTACCTCCACCTCACGGTGGACGCAGATCGTTCCGATCGGTGGCGACCATGAGGGATCGCGAACCGTGCACCTCCCTCATGGTTTCGTGTTTGATGGCATCTGCAGAGGTCCGGCATGACAGAGCCCCTCGACAGGGCTGACGAGCTTGCCGCCTTGCGGGCCGATAACGCGCGTCTGCGCCGACTCCTCGACGAGGCGGGGATGCCCGACAGTCTGCGCCACGGCGTGCGCAACACCATGGCGATGCTGCGTGCGATCGTCCGCCGCTCGGCTGAGAGTGCCGACGATGTCGAAGCCTACGCCGCACACCTCGACGGCCGCCTGAACGCCCTGACGCGGGTGCAGTCCAAGACGGATATGTTTGGCGAGGCGGACCTGCACAGCCTCATCTCGGACGAGCTGATGGTCCACCTCGTGCGCGAGGGCGAGCAGGCTGAGATCGCCGGCCCGCGTGTGCGGCTCCGGCCCAAGGCTGCGATGATCCTGGCGCTGGCGCTGCACGAGCTGACCAGCAACGGGATCGAACACGGATCCCTGGCGCTCCCGCAAGGGCGGGTGACGGTGTCATGGCGGGTCGAGCCGGGCGGTCCCGCGCCGGTTCTTGCGCTGACGTGGGAGGAACCGGCCGGAACCGGAGTGAAGGAGCCGGTGCATCGCGGCTTCGGCACTGCGGTCCTGAAGGACATGTTGGCCTACGAGCTCGAAGCGCGGTCTGTCCTCACTTACGAGCCGGACGGGCTGCGCTGCGCCATGCTCATCCCGTTGGCGGCCTGGATCGGATACCGCGTCGATACGGAGGCGGCGCACGGCGCGGGCAATGATGACGACTAGAGCTGCCCGGGTTGGCTCGCTCTTCATGATCCTGTTCTCACGCCGTCGGTTCCTAGAGGCACCGCTGCGGTTGAGACGTCTGTCGCCCTACGGAGAATGTCGATGACGAACCGCGATATCATCGTCATCGGCGGTTCGTCCGGTTCGACCGCGCCGCTCAAGACGATCCTCAGTGCGCTGCCCGCAGACCTTGCGGCCGCGGTGTTCGTCGTCGTGCACATCCCGGCCCGCAGTCTCGGGCTGCTCGCGACCGTCACAGCCGCGGCCGCGCACCTGCCGGTCCACGCCGCACGCGATGGCATGGCGATCTCGCCGGGCAACATCTACCTCGGCGTGCCCGACCATCACCTGATCGTCCGTGACGGTCAGATGCGGCTCGGCCGTGGTCCCCGCGAGAACATGGCCCGTCCGTCGATCGACCCGCTATTCCGCTCGGCCGCCACGGCTTACGGCTCGCGTGTCATCGGCGTGTTGCTCAGCGGCCTGCTCAACGATGGTGCTGCCGGGTTGGAGGCGATCAAGCGCTGCGGCGGCATGGCGATCGTGCAAGATCCGGCGGACGCGATCGCGGACGAGATGCCGCTCCGCGGGATGGCCGCCGTGACCGTCGACCTCGCCGTGCCGAGCGCGCGCCTCGGCGACATCCTGTCGGAACTCGTGCGGGAACAGGCGGGGCCGCGCCTGCCGGTGCCGTCCGAGATCCGCCTGGAGGTGGATATCGCCGCCGGTGAGCGCATCGACAGCGCCGTGCTACGCCAACTCGCCGATCCCGCGCCGCTCACCTGCCCACACTGCAGCGGCGTCCTGTCCACGATCCGCAATGCCAAGCCAATGCGTTATCGTTGCCAAGTCGGCCATGCCTTCACGGCCGAGGTGGTTGCAAAGCAACAGGAGAACGCCGTCGACGAGGCGTTGCGTGTCGCGCTCCGCATCATCGAGGAGCGCGCCGAACTCGTGGCCCGCATGGCGCGGGATGGGCGGAACTCCGGACGTCCCGCGGTCGCGGACATGTATGACGAGCGCGCGGCCGAATACCGGGACTACGCGGAGACGATCCGCCGGGCGGTCCTGCTCTCCTTCCCCGAGCCCGAACCGTCTGGAAGCGAAGGCGCGCAGGACGATTAGGGTATAGCTCCCCGGTCACCCTGCAGCATCGCCGTGGTACGCTGGCCTGTTACTTCCTACAGGAGGCGCTCGGAGCGGCATCACCACCCCCGCAGCGCTTCGCATCACGGCGACCCAGCATGCCTCAAGTCGAAGTGACCCCGTCGCGGACGAGCGCCTTCATTGCTCTGAGCGCTTCGGCCTGTGATTAGGCGTGGAATAAGGACCCCGTTCTCGGGGTGATCGGCGTCCAAACGGGACCCCCAGGACAAGTCATCCACAATGCCTTCCGGCTCGAACGGGAGGCTTGCGCGGGATGTTGGTCGTGGAGACGGTCGCAAAG
>NZ_JAKSYD010000267.1 GCF_022829605.1 Methylobacterium sp. E-065
CCGCGGCTGTGCACATGCATGCCGCGCAACCCGAGCGAGCGGGTGAGGGGGCGGCGGGAGACGTTGCCCCTCGCGTCGGCGTAGGAGACCGTGCCGTCGCGGTGGTCGACGCCGCAGGTCGCCAGCACGTCGCCCGCGAACCCGGGCTGCGCGACCTGCTCGGCGTGGCTGGGCACCGGCGGGTTGGGCGCGACTTTGAACGCTTCGACCCCGCTCGCAGTGGCGGCCGCGCGTTCGCGCAGTGCAGCGCCTGGGTCGCGGCGGATCAGCTTCTGTAGGGACGTGCGCAGGGACATCGCGGGATCCTCGGCTGAGGGGCGCGGGCAGCCAGCCCGCCCGGGTGCCGGCAGGGGCCGATGAGCGCGGCTAGGCCGGGGAGCCCCATGCCCCCTCCGATGAGTCCGTCGGCGGCCCATAGACTGCCCGCGCGACACAAGAGTG
>NZ_JAKSYD010000016.1 GCF_022829605.1 Methylobacterium sp. E-065
TCCCGGTGTTCACCTGGACCGGCGCCTACTTCGGTATCAACGCCGGCTACGCCTTCGACGCCAGCAGCCGCTCCAACAATTCGACCTTCGTCGTGCCGGGCGGTGTCGGCCTGACCAACGGCCCGGCCGCCGTCGCCACCTTCCGCAACCGCAGCCAGGACGGCTTCTCCGGCGGCGCCCAGGTCGGCTACAACTATCAGTTCACCCCGGGCTCCGGCGTGGTCGTCGGCATCGAGGCCGACGCCCAGTACCTCGACTTCGGCCGCAGCCGGAACAACGCCTTCATCAACGGCGCCCTCGCCCCCGGCTACTACGTCACCGACCCGCGCGGCCTGTCGAGCCTCGACTACTTCGGCACCGTGCGCGGCCGCCTCGGCTACGCCTTCGACCGCACCCTCGTGTACGGCACCGGCGGCTTCGCCTACGGCTCGGGCAGCGCTGACCGCTCCTTCGGTGGCTACGCCGGCAACGACAGCTTCCGCACCGGCTACGCGGTCGGCGGCGGCATCGAGTACGCGCTCCCCACCGACTCGTTCCTGAACTTCTTCCGCTCCTCGGCCGTGACGCTCAAGGTCGAAGGCCTGTACGTCAACCTCGACCGCAACACCCGCAACCAGGGCGCGTTCGTCATCAACGCCGCCAACAACTTCCCCGTCGTCACCAGCGGCGTCGGTCGCCGCTCCGACGAGTTCGCCGTCGTCCGCGCCGGCCTGAACTACAAGTTCGGCTCGTACTAAGACCGAGCATCGGCGCGGTCTCGACCGCGCCGGTCCTTCGGGGCACTCGTGATCTGACACGTCGAAGAAGCCCGGCCACAAGCCGGGCTTCTCGCGTTTCGGCAGGATCATCGGCAAGATCAGATGAAGTTTTCGCAAGGACCCCTGACAAAGCGTCGCCGCACTCCCATGTCGTGTCAGCCATGCGGCGCGTTCGGGCCCGCGGGTTACGATTCGAGGAGGACGACTCCATGAACAGCGAAGAACGCGACGTCATCTCGGGAATCTTCCAGCGCCTGGAGAAGGCGCAATCGCAGCCCCGCGACGCGGAGGCCGAGCGCTTCATCGCCGACAAGATCCGCGCGCAGCCCTACGCGCCATACGCGATGGCGCAGCTGGTCTATGTGCAGGAAGAGGCGATCAAGAGCCTGAACCAGCAGCTTGAGCAGGCGCGCAGCCAGGGCGCGCAGGCGCAGTCCTCCGGCGGCGGCGGCTTCCTGTCGAGCATCTTCGGTGGCGGCGGCAGCCAGCGCCAGGAGCCGCAGCTGGGCTACGCGCAGCAGCGGCCGTCCGGCCAGCCCTGGGGCAACGCGGCCCCGCCTCAGCAAGGCTACCCCCAGCAGGGATACCCGCAGCAGGGTTATCCGCAGCAGCAGGGCGGTCCGTGGGGCGGCCAGCCGCAGGCTCCGGCGCGCGGCGGCGGCTTCCTCGCCTCGGCGCTCCCGATGGCAGCCGGCGCGGCCGGCGGCATGCTGCTCGGTAGCGCCCTCTCGAACGCTTTCGCAGGTGGCCATTCCAGCCTTGGCAGCGCCGCGGCGGCCGGCCTCGGCGGGGGCGGCGAGACGGTCGTCAACAATTACTACGGTGACGGCGGCAACCAGGATCTCGGCTCGGCCCTCGACAACAGCGGCGGGGGCGGCGACTTCCAGGATGCAAGCTTCAGCGATCCGAGCAGTGATTTCGGCGGCGACATGGGCGGCGGCGACGACAGTGACTGGACTTGATCGTCGACAAACGAAACGTCCAAAGGCCCGGTCGTGCTCAGGCACGGCCGGGCCTCTTCTCTTGCGCGCAGCATCGATGCGCGTCAGGCCTCAGAGAACCTCGACGCGCGTTCCGACGGGGACGCGCTCGTACAGATCGATGACGTCGTCGTTCATCATCCGGATGCAGCCCGACGAGACCGACTGCCCGATCGTGGTCGGCTCGTTGGTCCCGTGGATCCGGTAGAGCGACGAGCCGAGATAGAGCGCCCGGGCGCCGAGCGGATTCGCCGGCCCGCCCGCCATGTGGCGCGGCAGGTCCGGGCGGCGGGCCAACATCTCGGACGGGGGTGTCCAATCCGGCCATTCGGCCTTGCGGCTGACGGTCTTCAGACCGCTCCAGGCGAAGCCCGGCCGGCCGACTCCGATGCCGTAGCGCAGGGCGCGCTGCCCGGACTGCACGAGGTAGAGGTGCTTTCCGGTTGTGTCGATCACGATCGTCCCGGGCCTCTGCCGACCGGTGAACGCCACCTCCTGGCGCTGATACTCCACCGACACCGCGCGAGCGATCCGGCTGGGATCGGCCTGGGATGCACCGTAGGCGGCCGCTTGCGCTGCCCCGTAAGCCTGCGCCGGCGTCGCATAAGCCTGGACCGGCGCCGCGTAGGCCTGTGGCGCTTCGGGCTCCGCGGGCAGCAGCTCGCCGGTATAGGGCTCGACCCGCTGCGCACCCATGACCCGTCGCGGTTGCGCGGCACGCTGCGGCCAAGCTCGGCCGGCGTTGCCTGCACCGCCGCCGGTGACGAGATACTCGATCAGGCCGCCACCGTAGCCACCTTCGCTGTAGCGCGCCTGCTGCGCCTGGACGGGTGCGCTCCAGAGCGAGACGGCCGTCGCCGCCCAGAGACACAGTCGGACACCGCGCATCGTACCCTGCTCCCGAAACCCGGCTTTCAATCCCGGCGCCTGGACGATTGGACTCGCTTTCCCCGAATCAGGTGAACGAACGTGGTGAATCCCGACGCGACACCGGTCCATCCCGTCCCGGCGCTAAGCAGCGTGAATCCGTGGTAAAGTGGCCGCGCTGCCGCTCCCGCACGAAACCTGACGGCAAAGAGCTCCGCGTTGCGGCTTGAGGCAAGCTTGGCAGTCACAGTCCGTCAACCGATATGTTAGACACTGGCGAACAGGCACCCTGAACGTCGACGTCCCGGATGATGACCCAGAAGCGCTACCGCATCGAAGACAGCCTCGGGCTTGCCGCAGCGCCGCCATCGGCTCCTCCCGCGTCGAACGAGCGCCTGGAGGAGATCTTCTCCGCCATCCAGGATCTGCGCCGCATCACGCAGATGAGTGCCAGCGAGACCATCGAAGCCTGCCGGCGCGACCTGCATGAGGCGCTGGCGATGCGCTCCGAGCTGGACGTGATGAAGGAGGCCATCACCCGCACCAAGTCGGAATTGGCCACGCTCCATCGGACCGAGTACAGCGGCAAGGGCATGCGCCGGGCGGCCGACGAGCTCGACGCGGTGGTCGATTCGACCGAGCGCGCCACGACGCAGCTCCTCGGTGCGATCGAGGAAATCGAGAGCCATGCCGGCATGCTCAACGCGGCGACGCTGCCGCCGGGCATGAAGCAGCACGTCGACGTGATCCTGGAGCGGGTAATCTCGGCCTACGAGGCCTGCAACTTTCAGGATCTGACCGGGCAGCGGATCAACAAGATCGTCGGCGTGATGAAGTTCATCGAGGAGCACCTCGATCGGCTCATCGACACGTGGTCGGAGCTGGACAGCTTCAAGGAACTCATCGCCGTGATGCCGGTCTCGACCGCCCTAGACGATGAGAGCAGCCTGCTCAACGGGCCGAAGCTCGATCACGATATCGGCCACGTCGACCAGAGCGACATCGACTCGCTGTTCGACTAAATCGGCGTCCGTCAGGCGGCACGCCAAATTTATTCGCCGCCCCCGTCCCGCTCGGGGGCGGGAAGGCTTAAATCGGAGGGATGAGCCGCAGAGCCCTCTCAGACCTGCCCCCCGACACGTTCGACGACGGCCGCGACGCCGAGCGGGACGAAACCGCCGACGCGCCTGAGGCCGGGACGCCGGACGACACGGCGGCGGAGATCGATTTTGATTTCGAGCCGGGTGCCGTCGAAGCGGGCACCGAGGTGATCCGCCGCTTTTGGTCGACGCTACCGGGCTCGCCGGGCGTCTACCGGATGTTCGATCATCGCGGCGACGTCCTCTACGTCGGCAAGGCCAAGAACCTGAAGGCCCGCGTCGGCTCCTACGCCCGCGGTCAGGCGCATTCGAACCGCATCGCCCGGATGATCTCGCAGACGGCGGCGATGGAGTTCGTCACCACCGCGACCGAGACCGAGGCGCTGCTGCTGGAAGCCAACCTGATCAAGCAATTGAAGCCCCGCTTCAACGTGCTGATGCGGGACGACAAGTCGTTCCCCTACATCCTGGTCACCGATGACGGCCCGGCCCCGCAGATCGTGAAGCATCGCGGCGCCCGGCGGCGGAAGGGCAATTATTACGGGCCCTTCGCCAGCGTCTGGGCGGTGAACCGGACGGTGAACGCCCTGCAGCGCGCCTTCCTGCTGCGCACCTGCACCGACAGCTACTACGAGAACCGCAGCCGGCCCTGCCTGCTCTACCAGATCAAGCGCTGCTCCGGCCCCTGCACGGGCGAGATCGCGACGGAGGATTACGCCGCCATGGCGGATTCGGCGCGCGCCTTCCTGGCCGGCAAGTCGAACGCGGTGAAGGATCGGATGCGTACCGAGATGCAGACGGCTTCCGAGGCCATGGAGTTCGAGCGGGCCGCCCGCTTTCGTGACCGGATCGCCGCACTCTCGGCGATCCAGGGGGTGCAGGGCGTCAACACCCAGGGTGTGGAGGAGGCGGACGTGTTCGCCCTCGACGATCAGGCCGGGCAGTTCTGCATCGAGGTGTTCTTCTTCCGGAACTTCCAGAACTGGGGCAACCGGGCCTATTTCCCGAAGGCCGACCGGACCATGACGGCCGACGAGGTGCTGGGCTCGTTCATCAGCCAGTTCTACGACGACAAGCCGGCGCCGCGCACGGTCCTGACCAGCCACGCGATCGAGGATGCCGAGCTCGTGGCCGCCGCCCTGTCGAGTCGCGTGGAGTATCGGGTCGAGCTTCACCGGCCGCTCCGCGGCGAGCGCAAGAACCTCGTGGACTACGCCCAGCGCAACGCCAAGGAGGCACTGGCCCGCCGCCTCGCCGACACCGCCTCGCAGGGCAAGCTGCTCACGGCGTTGGGCCAAGCCTTCGGGATGGACAAGGCGCCGCGCCGGATCGAGGTCTACGACAACTCGCACATCATGGGCACGAACGCGGTCGGCGGCATGATCGTCGCCGGCCCCACGGGCTTCATGAAGACGCATTACCGCACGTTCAACATCAAGTCCGAGGAGCTCACTCCGGGGGACGATTACGGCATGATGCGCGAGGTGCTGCAGCGCCGCTTCAAGCGGCTGGTCAAGGAGGCGCCGCGCACCGCCCAGGAGGCGGAGGTCGCGGCCGCCGAGGGCGGCATACCGGAGCCCGTCCCGGCCCCCGCCGAGGAGAGCGAAGCCTTCCCGGCCTGGCCGGACCTCGTGCTCATCGACGGCGGCAAGGGCCAGCTCGACGCCGCACGGGCGGCCCTCGACGCGGTCGGCGTGACGGACGTGCCGCTGATCGGCGTCGCCAAGGGTCGCGACCGGGATGCCGGACGGGAGACGTTTTTCGTCCCCGGCCGGCCGCCGTTCAAGCTTCCGCCGCGCGATCCGACGCTCTACTTCGTGCAGCGACTCCGCGACGAGGCCCACCGCTTCGCCATCGGAACCCACCGGGCCAAGCGCAAACGTGAGATGGTGAGGAATCCCTTGGACGAGATTGCCGGCATCGGCCCGAGCCGCAAGCGTGCGCTGCTGCACCATTTCGGAACCGTGAAGGCGATCGAGCGCGCCGCCTTCGAGGATCTGGCCAAGACCCCCGGCGTGAACGCCGCTACGGCGCGGGCCGTCTACGACTTCTTCCATGCCGGCACCTGAGAACCCCGGCGCCATGGCCGAGCCGAACACAGAAGCGTTGACGCCCGGGCCGGGCTCTGATTTCACCCCGACCATGAACGCCGTCCTTCCCCGACGACGGTCGCCGGCCTGGACGCTCGCGAACTGCCTGACCTACGGGCGCCTCGTCGCGGTACCGGTGATGGTCGCGCTGCTGTTCTGGCCCGAATCTCACACCGCCCGGTGGACGGCGCTGGGGGTGTTCGTGGTGGCCGCGATCACGGACTACCTGGACGGGTATGTCGCGCGGACCTACCACCAGAGTTCGGCGCTCGGCCGGATGCTCGATCCGATCGCCGACAAGCTGCTGGTCTCGGCATGCCTGCTGATGCTGGCGGCCGATCACACGATCATCGGCTCCAGCGTCTGGGCGGCGATCGTGATCCTGTGCCGCGAGGTGCTGGTCTCCGGCCTGCGGGAATATCTGGCTGAGCTGAAGGTCGGCGTGCCGGTGAGCAAGATCGCCAAGTGGAAGACGACCGTGCAGCTCGTGGCGCTCGGCTTCCTCGTCGCCGGCCCAGCCGGCGAGACGGTGCTGCCGGGGACGGAGCAGATCGGCATCGCGCTCTTGTGGCTCGCCGCGGTGCTCACGATCTGGACCGGCTGGGACTATATGCGGGCCGGGATCAAGCACGTCATCGACGATCCGCGCTGACGGGCCGGACTGCGCTTCCCGTCCCCTGACGCGTTACGGTGTGATCCGATGAAGCTCGTCTATTTCGCCTGGGTCCGTGAGCGGATCGGCCGGCCCGAGGAAGAGCTGACGCCCCCGCCGGCGGTCGGCACCGTGGCCGATCTCGTCACATGGCTTCGGGGGCGCGGCGAGGAATACGCCTATGCGTTCGAGGATCCGGGCGTGGTGCGTGCCGCGATCGACCGGGTCCACGCCAAGCCGGATGCGGTGATCACGGGCGCGCGCGAGATCGCCTTCTTCCCGCCGATGACGGGCGGCTGACGGCCAGCTACGGTCTCGGCGCCGGTAGTCTTCGCGGATTTGCGCCGGCCCGGGCCCCGGCCTCTATGGAGCCGTCGCTCCGGCTGTCCCCCATGCCGAACGGCGCGCGGACCGAGCCAAGTTGTTTACGGGTTCGGTCCGTTTCACGGGTCTCTCGATCGGCGGAACGCTTAAGCTGCGATTGCCGTTATTCGGTGCCGAATTCCGGTACTGGAGCCCCCGAATGCGCACTGCACTGCTCGCCACCGCCGCTCTGTTGAGTGTCTGCGCCTCCGCGCAGGCTCAGACCACCGTGATCGAACGCGACAGCCCCGCCGTCGTCGTCGAGCGCCCGGCCACCGAGTCGAAGTCCGTCACCGTCCACGACCACGGCGACGGCTGCGTCAGCAAGACGGTGCGCAAGGAGAACGACATGGGTGATTCCAAGACGGTGAAGAAGGAGTCGTGCGACTGAGGCACGGTTCGGCGCCGGTGCGGTTTCTTCCGCCCGGCGCCCCAGATTGAGCTCATCGCAAAGGACCGCCACGCCACGACGGGCGGTCGACGGCAATTTCTTCGATCACGTTCGAGCGCAAGAACCGCGTTGCGGCGCCGATCAGCCAAGCCTCAAGCTTACTCCGAATTGATCGGAGATTCGCCATGTGGGCCACCGGCACGCATAGGATGACGGCGACCGAATGGGCGTTGCTCGTCGGCCTGTCGATCCTCTGGGGCGGCTCGTTCTTCTTCACCCTTGTGGCGCTCGCCGCTCTCCCGCCGTTCACATTGGTCGCCCTGCGGGTCGGACTCGCTGCCCTCGCGCTCAACCCCGTCCTCGCACTGAGTGGAACGTCCCTCCCGCGCGAACGGGCGATCTGGGTGGCCTTCCTGGGTATAGGCCTCCTCAACAACGCCGTGCCGTTCAGCCTCATCGTCTGGGGACAGACGCAGATCGCCTCCGGGCTCGCCGCGATTCTCAACGCCACGACACCGCTCTTCACTGTCGCGATGGCGCATTGGACGACGGCTGACGAGCGGATGACCGGCCATCGGCTTGCGGGCGTCGTCATCGGTTTCATCGGCGTGGCCGTGATGGTCGGGCCCGATGCGCTGGCCGGCCTCGGCAGCACGGTCCTGGCGCAACTGGCGGTGCTCGGCGCCGCCCTGTCGTACGGGGCCGCGAGCATATTCGGCCGGCGCTTCAGGCGGATGGCGGTTACACCGCTGACCGTGGCGACCGGACAGGTCACCGCATCGACGCTGTTGATTCTGCCCATCGCGCTGGTGATCGATCGACCCTGGACCCTGACGATGCCCGGCCCGACCGTCTGGTGTGCAGTGCTCGGCGCGGCGCTGCTGTCCACGGCCCTGGCCTACATCGTGTTCTTCCGGGTCCTGGCGACGGCCGGAGCGACCAACATTTCCCTCGTCACCTTCCTGATCCGGGTTTCCGCGATCCTGCTCGACGCCCTGGTCCTGGGTGAGCGCCTCGACCCCCGGCATGGCGTCGGCATGGCTCTGATCGCCGCGGGGCTCGCGGCGATCGACGGGCGTATTCTCGATCGCCGGATCTGGTTCACCGGTCCGCGCGCGGCGACCGGGCACGGACCCGATCGGGATCGTAACGGTGCCGAGGCGGCACGCCTTCAGCGCCAGCCGGCATCCACGAAATAGCCGTGCCCCGTGCACATCCGCGCGTCGTCCGAGGCCAGGAACAGGACCAGAGCGGCGACGTCGGCGGGCTGGATCCGCCCGTCGAGGCATTGCGCCGCGACGATCTCGGCCTCACCCTCCGGCGTGTACCACTTCTCCTGGCGTGGGGTCTGGACGTTGCCGGGCACGATGGTCGCCACCCGGATGCCGTCGCGGCCGAGATCGCGCGCGAGCGCCCGCGTCATCCCCTCGATCGCCGCCTTGGCGGTCTGATAGACCGGCATGTTCCTCGAGCCCAGGTGCCAGCTGATCGAGCCGAAGTTCAGGATCACCCCGCCGCCGGCTCGTTGCATGCCCGGCACGGCCGCCTGAGCGGCGAAGAACAGGTGGCGCAGGTTCACGGCCATCCGGTCGTCCCAATAGGCCGGCGTCACCTCCTCGAGACTGTGGCGGTCGTCGTTGCCGGCGTTGTTCACCAGAACATCCAGGCCGCCCAGGGCCGCTTCGGCCTCGGCCACGAGGCGGCGGACCGCCTCGACGTCGGTCAAATCGCAACGCCGATAGAGCGGTGCGTGCGCCGGCGCCGGGGCGAGACGCGCGACCAGCGCGGCGGCGGCATCGTCCGCGACGTCGCAGAAGACCACGCGGGCGCCCTGCCCTACGAAAGCCTCCACGAGCCCGGCCCCGATCCCGGACGCGCCACCGGTCACCAGCACGCGCTTGTCCCTCAGGCTCGGATAGAGGGCGCGGCCCTCGGACGATGCCGACATCAGACAATCCCTCCCAACACGTCCGCGACCGGACCGGGACTTGTCTGAGTTTTAGCATGCTGGCGGCGCCTCGCAATGCGGACGTTCTTTCGGCGGGTTCGTGAAACGTTAACGACTGACAAATCAGAACAGCGTGTCGCTCCGAGCCGCTCCCGATCGCAGCGCGATTAAGGGCGGCGCCGGGCCGTTGCTTCGACACGCTCTCACCGCCGGACATTCAGCGACGGCGGTCAGCGCTCCAGAAAGGACCGCGCGATGCCCCTGCGTCTGGAACTCAAGCCGTTCGAGCGGCTGATCATCAACGGCGCTTTGCTGCGCAACGGCGACCGGCGCTCCACCTTCCTGATCGAGACGCAGTGCAAATTCCTGCGCGAGAGCGAGATCATCACGGAGAGCGAGGCCGATACGGCCTGCAAGCAGCTCCACCTGACGCTGACCGTGATCTACCTCGCCGACGATCCGGCGCAGGGGACGGACCTGTTCTTCCGCCAAGCCACCGACCTGATCCGGCAATCCCCGGCGGCCGCGCCGCAGATCGCGGCGATCGTCGAACAGCTCGAGGCCGGCGAATATTACCGCGCGCTCAAGCTAAGCCGCCGATTGGTCGAATGGGAGAGTGCGGGCCGGACGCCCGCGACGGAGCATCCGGCACCAGCAGCGGCCCCGTAGGAGCCGTCCAGGCTCAGCCCGGATTGCCCTGAAGACCGGCAGCGACCTGATTGTTGATCGAGACGAGCGTGGCGATCTTGTCCGGCGTCGGCGCGATCATCGTGTCGAGGCAGCTTTGCAGCACGAACGCCCCGAGGCGCCCGACACCCTGCTTCACATCGACGGGAAGCGGATTCTGGTCCGCAGTGGCCTCCGAACTGAGGAGGGTCCAGACGCGCTGGTTGTACGACAACGCCTCGTTGACGCGGGCGTGTTCTCCGGTGGCAAGGGCTTGGCTGGCTCCGATCAGGCGCTGCGCGGCCTTCAGCAGAAGCTGGGATTCAGCTTCGCGGGGCGTCAGCGCGCTGTGGGCGGTACGGGCGTAAGCATTGGCGGCTGTGTTCATCGGCGGTGCGGACCCCGGATCAATCCTGCCAGCAAGGCAGGCTTGGCCACAGCTGTCGCAGATCAGGAGTTAAGACAGCGTGAGCGGCAGGTCGGCCATGATAACGCCGGGTTGGACAACGAACACACAGTGTGGCCTGAGAAGCCGGCCCCGGATCACCGCGACGATGTTGAATTTCTTTTTTGGAACCGTGGCCGGAGGCCTCATCGTCGGCGTCTTGACGATCGCGGCCGCCCGGCAACCGGAGGTTCAGGTGCGCCTAGGCCTGAGGCCGGTTTTACCGCCCATGGCCCTGGCGGCGGCCCCAAAGGCACCTGAGCCGGATTGTGGGCGACGCCAGGAGGCGGCTCCGAACGGGGCGGCTCAGGAAATCCTTTTCAACCGCCAGCGCTTCTGGTCGGTCTCGCCGTGATCAAAGCGCGCCGATCAGCACCAAGAGCATCGTCGTCGCGACGGTGGTGCTGACGAAGCCGCACAAGGCGGCGGCGAAGGACGGACCGGTCCGGACAGCGGACGGCTCGAGTGAGGCGGTCGACAGGGTGGCGGGGGTCATCGGCGCAAAACCTTAGAGGCGACATGCGTCGCGCATGACGGGACGTTGCTGCGAACGCGGGCAGCTCGAAGTGCGCGAGCGCACCCGATCAGTCGCAGCGATTGATTTTCTTGGCGATCCGCAGGCCGCGCAGTTCGCTCCGCAGATCGATTGCTACGACGCCCTCGCCGCATTGCTCGAATGCGTCCCGGGCATCGTCGTAGCGGTCGCCAACTTCATCGAGCGTGTCGCAGACACGATCGTGGTTGCCGAGCTGCGCTTCCTGGCGTGCCTGGAAGCGCAGGGCATTCGCCTCGTCGACCTTGCGCTGGGCCTCCAGGCAGGCTGGCAGGGCCAGCGCCGCGGAGGTCAGGGCGAGGCCGGCCAGGAGGCCGGCCAAGGGGCCGGCGAGGCGGCGAAGAAGAGTAGCCGAACTGGCACTCACGGTTACACTCACGCACGCGTTGCAGGGCAGGCCGAACGGGCGCTGCCGGGTTTCCGAGGCAGCGCATGACCACCCCGTCTCTGTGGGCAAAAACGGTGAAGCTGCGGTGAAGGTTCCGGCCGAAATCAGCGCTTGCCCCGCAAGCGTGACGTGAGGATTGCGGGGAGCGTCACGGGCGCCGGGCCCATCGGATCGACGCCGACATCGTACTGCTTGGGCAACGGCTTGAGCTTGCCGTGGCTGTGACCGTGGAGATTGAGCGCGCCCTTGCTCATCCCGTTCCACGTGCGGAACGCGTAGTGGCAGAGCACCACCATCCGGCCCTCGACGGCGAATTCCGCGTAGTGGCGCACTGAGGCCCAGCCGGGCGCCGTGAGGGTGTCTGGCCCGTCGTTGTTGCCGACGATCAAATGTTTCTCGCCGTTGAGGCTGTCGAGGATTTCGTGGATCCGCGTGCCGCTTGGGCCGAGGGCGAAATCGCCGAGGTGCCAGACGATGTCGCCGGGCGCCACCGCGGCGTTCCAGGCCGCGATCAGGCCGGCATCGTGTGCGTCGAGGTCCGGATAAGGCCTGTGATCGAAGCGCAGGGCGCGGGAATCACCGAAATGCGTGTCGCCCGTGAAGAAGATGGTCACCGTTCGGCTCCGCTGCGGCCATGACGCGATCCGCGACCGGATGGCAGCCGAAGCGCGCTGCCCACGGCCGGGTTCCCAAGACGCTATGACACGCGGCCGTGATGCTTGGGCGCGTTGACGCCAGATCCGGCGGCGGCGAAGCCTACCGGCAACGAACATCAACTCGGGAGGACACGCTCGATTATGGGAACGGTGGCTTTCGCGTTCCTGGCCGGGCTGCTGTCGGTGCTGTCGCCCTGCGTGCTGCCGCTCGTGCCGATCGTCCTGGGCACCGCGGCGGCGGAGCACCGGCTCGGACCGCTGGCCCTGGCGGCGGGGCTCGCGATCGCCTTCACGATCATCGGCCTGTTCGTGGCGACCGTCGGCTTCGCCATAGGCCTGGATGGCGACGTGTTCCGCGCCGCCGGCGCGATCCTGATGGTGGGGATGGGGATCGTGCTGATGCTGCCGCGGCTCCAGGCCCGGGTCGCGACCGCGGCCGGTCCGGTCGGTGCCTGGGCCGAGGCACGCTTCGGCGGCGTCGGCCCGGGTGGCCTGTCCGGCCAGTTCGCCGTGGGCCTCCTCCTCGGCGCCGCCTGGAGCCCCTGCATCGGCCCGACCCTCGGCGCCGCTTCGCTGATGGCGGCCCGGGGCGAGCATCTCGGGAGCGTCGCGCTGACGATGCTCGCCTTTGGAATCGGCGCCGCACTGCCGCTGATGCTGCTCGGCTTCGCCTCCCGCGAAGCCCTGATGCGCTGGCGCGGCGGGCTCGCGGCGGCTGGCCGGACCGCAAAGGCGGGCCTGGGCATTCTGCTCGTCGTGCTCGGGCTGCTCGTGCTGACCGGGCTCGACAAGCGCGCGGAGTCGGTCATCGTGGCGGCCTCGCCGGACTGGCTCACCGCGGCCACGACGCGCTACTGACGGGAGCCCGCGCCACCCGGACCGGAGACCCGCCATGACCGATGCCCCCCGTTTATCGAGCCTCGCCCATGGCGGCGGCTGCGGCTGCAAGCTCGATCCGGCGGTCCTGCGCCAGTTGCTGGCCTGACAGCCGGCCGCCGGACCGCTCGAGCGGCTGCTCATCGGCAACGAGACCTCGGATGATGCCGCGGTTTGGGAACTCGACGACGGAACCTGCGTGATCGCTACCACGGACTTCTTCACCCCGATGGTGGACGATCCGGTGGATTTCAACCGGATCGCCGCGACGAACGCCATCTCGGACGTCTACGCCATGGGCGGCAGGCCGATCCTGGCGCTGGCGATTCCCGGCATGCCGCTCGGCAAGATCGAGCCTGAGGTCGTCGCCCGGATCCTCCGCGGCGGCGCCGAGATCTGCACCGAGGCCGGTATCCCGATCGCGGGCGGCCACTCGATCGACACGCCCGAGCTGATCTACGGGCTTGCGGTGATCGGCACCTGCCGCCGGGAGGCCGTGCGCCGCAACGCCGACGCGCTGGCCGGCGACGCGGTCATCCTGACGAAGGCACTGGGGGTCGGCGTCTATTCGGCGGCGATCAAGCGCGAGAAGCTGGACGCGGCCGGCTATCGCGACTTCGTCGCCACCACCACCCTGCTGAACCGGATCGGCCCGGATCTCGCTGCCGAGCCCGCCGTGCACGCGCTCACCGACGTGACCGGCTTCGGCATCCTCGGCCACGGCCTCGAACTCGCCCGGGGCGCTGGCCTGACCTTCCGGCTCGAAGCCGATGCGCTGCCGCTCCTGCCGCAGGCGGCGGCGCTGGCGCAGGACGGCTTCGTCACCGGCGCCTGGCACCGCAACTGGGCCGCGTTCGGCGCCGAAATCGACCTGCCTGCCGATCTTCCGGAGTGGCGCCGCCACCTGCTCACCGATCCGCAGACCTCCGGCGGCCTGCTGGTGACCTGCGCGGCCGACCGGGCGGACGCGATCCTGGCCCGCATCCGCGAGGGCGGGTATCCGGCCGCCGCCCGGATCGGCCGGATGGAGGTGGGCCCAGCCCGGATCCGCGTGGACGCCTGACAGCGGAACGCCTTCTTCCGAGAAGGACCGCGAGAAGCAATCTTCAACATTCGCGTTCAGAGTGCGGCCGGACACGATACCCGCGCCGCCCGAGCCGCCTTGCCCGACGCCTCTTCCCCATCGCCGCCCGCCCACGGCATCGCCGGCTGGCCGTTCGGCCCAGCCTTCACAGGCCCGGCCCGACCCGCCTCGCTGCCCGACGGGCTGCCCTGGCCCCGGATCCGCGTCGTCACCGTGGTTCGGGCCGGAGCGGCCCTTGGTGAGACCGTCGCCTCGGTTCTGCGCCAGGATTATCCCGAGGTCCGGCACGACTTGGTCGCACCCGGAGACGCCGGCCCGACCGTCGCGCGAATCCTGGCCGATCCGACCGTCGAGTACCTGCTCTGGCTCGATGCCGACGATCTCCTCGCCCCCGGCGCGTTGACCGCCCTGGCGTTGGAAGCAGCGCTGACGGGGGCCGACGCAGTGGCGGGCCTGCGCGTCCTGTTCGACACGGCGGTCCAGGGCCTCGACGGCCCGGCTTTCGCGGCGGGGCCGGGGGGGATCGCCTCCATGAGCGGCTCCGTGCTCTGGGCACGCGGATGCCTCGACCCGGCTGCCCTGATCGACGCCGACGGGCTGTTCGACGACGCCGCGATATGGTTCGCGATCCCGGAGGAGGCCCGCCGCTCCATCGGTCGCCCGGTTCTGCTCCACAGGCTGGTGGCGGCGCCGATACCACCGGGCGGCCTGTCCATCGTCTCGCTGACGGGTACCGGGACGCAGGGCGGGGCCGGTGTGGCGCAGCGGCGCGTCGCCGAGGCGCTCGCCCTCGCGGGCCACCGCCTCACCCCGATCGCGCTGAGCGACCGACCCGAAGCGGCCGAGTGGACCGACACCTTCCCGCAGGCCGAGGCGGATATCGCGGCGGCGGCGCCCGATCTTGTCCTGGCCGGTAACCTGCACGGGGCGACCCGCAGCCTCGACGTGATCGCCCGCCTCAGCCAGCGCGGTCCGGTCGCCCTCGTGCTGCACGACCTGTTTCCGCTGACCGGCCGATGCTGCCACCCCCGCGAGTGCGGCCGTGCCGCGCTGGGCTGCGATGCCGCCTGCCCGGGTCCGGACGAGTACCCGCAACTCGCCCCCGGCCGGATCGCCGACATGCATGCCCGCAAGCGCGCCGTCCTGGCCGCCCCGTCAGGTCCGTGGCTGCTCGCGAATTCCGACTGGACGCTGGCGCGCGCCCGGGAACTCGCGCCCCCAGGCACCGTGGCGGAGCCGATCCGGCTCGCCTTCCCGACCGCCGTATTCCGCCCGGGCGATCGCGCGGCGTTGCGCCGCCGGCTCGGCCTGCCGCCCGACGACGTGCTGATCCTGATCTCCGCCGTGATCGTCGATGGCCCCGATAAGGGTTTCGACGACCTGCGCGCCGCCCTTCAAACCGTAGCGCGGCCGGACGTCGGTGTGGTGGCGATCGGCCGGCTGGACGATCCAGCGCGGCTCGGGCTCGCCAACTTGTTCGCGCCGGGGCTGATCGCCGACGAAGAAACATTGGCCGCCTGGTACGGTGCCTGCGATCTCCACGTCACTGCCAGCCGTCACGAGACCCTCGGGCAGACGCCGATCGAGGCCGGCCTGTGCGGGGTGCCAACCCTGGCCTACCGCACCTCCGGGTTGACCTCCTCGGTGATCGACGGCGTGTCGGGTCGCCTTGTCCCCGTCAGACCCGGCGCTCTCGCCGAGGCCCTGGGGGCGCTGGTGGACGATCCAGCGACGCGCGCCCGGCTCGGCGCCTTCGCGCGCATCGCCCTGGAGAGCCGCTACAGCCCGGCCGCCGCCGCGCTGTCGCTGGAGACCGTCCTTCGGCGGCACGGGCTCCGGGATGCGGCGGCAGGACCGCATTTCGCGCCCGCGATGCTCGGTCACTTCCCCTTCGCGGCCGCGCGGCAAGCGGGCGCCGCCGGGACCGTGCCGACGGCCTCGCGGCCGCTCGTGCGCCGCCTGCGGCGTGCCAAGCAGATGGTCCTCGGGCGCCGGATGCCACTCCTCGTGCGCCGCTGCCTCTACTTCGCGGGCCGCCTGCGCCGGAGCCTGCCATGACGGCGCAGCCCGACGGCGCGGCCGCCGGCCGGATCCGGCGGATCTATCTCGACCAGACGCATCTGCGTGGCCCTGTCACCGGCATCGAGCGGGTTACCCTCGACCTGTTCGCCCCGGACACGCTCGCGCCGCATGAGGTCCGGGCGATCACCAGCCGATCGCTGCCGGGCATGATCGCCGCGCAGCACGTGACGCTACCCCTGCACGCGCTGCGGGACCGGGACGCGTTGTTCCTGTTCCCAGGCTTTCCGCCGGGCCCGCTCTGCGCCTTGGCGGCCGAGCGCTGCCTGCTCTACGTGCACGACACCTTCCTACTCACCCGGCTCGAGGATTTGAGCCTGCGCAGCCGGCTCTACATGAGCCCGAGCTTCGCCCTGGCCCTGGGCTGGTGCCCGAACCTGTTCGTCAACAGCCGGACCACAGGCGTGGCCGTGCGCGCCGTCTGCGCGCCGCGTGCCCGCGTCGCGCTGCTTCGCCCGCCGGTGCGCGACACGTTCGGCCTCGGCGACCTGCCGGGGCCGGCTCCCTTCGGGCCGGGCGACACGCTGCGCCTCCTCGCCATCGGGACGATCGAGCCGCGGAAGAATTACCCGGCCGCCCTGGCTCTCACGGCGGCGCTGATCCGCGCTGGAATTCCCGCGGAACTGCATCTGGTCGGCCGGGTCGGCTGGGGCCGTCACGCCTTCCTGGACGATCCGCCACCGTTCCTGCACCGGCACGGCTATCTGTCGGACACAGAACTGCGCGGCCTCGCGGCGTCGTGCCATATTCTGCTGTCGACCTCGAAGGCGGAGGGGCTCGGCCTGCCGCTGCTGGAAGTGCAGCATGGCGGCCTACCCGTTGTGGCGCCGGACGACGCCGTGTTCCGCGAAGTTCTGGGTCACTCCGGCCTGCTGATCCGGCCGGAGGCGCCGGATGCGGCGGCCCGAGCGCTGACGGATTGGATCACCGGGGGCGGTCTGATCCACGCGGCCGAACTCAGCCGGACCAACTTGGCACGCTGGAACGCGGCGGCGGCCGAGGACGGAGTGCGCTTCCGCCGGTTCCTCGCGGGCGACGCCGCGGCCTATGCTGCCCCGGATTCGATCGTCGCCGATCACGGCGACGTGTGAGGTTCGTACGTAGTCCCCGGCGGGCTGGCGGCTTTGATCGCCATAAAGGTGCGGCAGTTTACGTCGTCTCTCACCCCGTCATCTACAGGCTTTCAGCCGCCGAAGACGGCTCAAGGTGAGATTACTTTAGCGGTACACGGATTGCTGCCGTACCATCGAAGACACTGCCCACGGCGGGGTCCTGTCCCGAATTGGTACGAAGCTGATCGGAACGGGGACAGACGACCGGGACGGTGGACAACCGATCCGTCTCAGAGGGTCAGGGAGCGAGGCGTATGTTCGACTTCTCGACACGAATAAGTGGTGAGCAACCCATCCGGATTGTGCTTCCGGAGGTCGCGCCCCGCAACGACCCGAAGGTGATGCTGCGGCGCCTGTGGCGCGGCCGCAGCTTCATCGTGCTGAGCACCCTGTTCATGGTCGCCGTCGCGATCGCGGTGCTCGGCCTGCTCCCGCCGCGCTACACGTCCAGCATCCAGATCCTCGTCGATCCGAGCGATCTACGGGTCGTCGAAAACGACGTGAACGCCCGCCAGCCGCAGGCTGACAGCGGCGTCTCGATCGCCGAGAGCCAGGTGCGGGTGATCCAGTCCGACAACGTGCTTCGCCGGGTTATCGCGCGGCTGCATCTCGATCAGGACGAGGAGTTCGTGCTGCCGGACGGCGACAACCCGACGGTGAACTGGATCAAGGGCGCGCTCGGCATGCTGCCGCCGCCCGGAAGCCGGAACCCGGTCAACATCGCCCTCGACACGCTCCAGAACCGCCTCAGCGTCCGGCGCGCCGAGCGGACCTTCGTGATCGACGTTTCCGTCCAGTCTCGCGATCCCGAGAAGGCCGCGCAGATCGCCAACGCGATCGGCGACGCCTACTTTGCCGAGGAGGCCTCGGCCCGGACCGACACCGCCCGCCGCGCCTCGGATGCCCTCGCGGGCCGCCTCGCCAGCCTCAAGCGGGACGTCGAGCAGGCCGAGGGCGCGGTCGTGCGCTATCGCGAGGATCACAAGCTCGTGGCGTCGAGCGGGCGGCTGCTCACGGATCAGCAGCTCGGCGACCTAAACCAGCAGCTCGTCACGGCCGCGATCAAGACCGCGGAGGCGAAGGAGCGGCTCGACCAGGCGCGCAGGATGCGCTCGTCGGATCCGAGCACCGCCCTGCCCGAGATGCTGCAATCGCTGGAAATGCAGGCGCTGCGTCAGCAATACGCCACGCTCTCCCGCAACACCGCCGAGCTAGCGACCCGGCTCGGCGAGCGCCACCCGGCCATGGCCGAGCAATACGCCCAGCAGCGTGACCTTCAGCGCCTGATCCAGCGCGAGAAGGAGCGGATCATCGACACCACCCAGAAGGACTACGACCGGGCCGCCGCCAGCGAGACCGCGATCCGGGGGAGCCTCGACCGGGTCAAGACCGAGACGGTGTCGAGCGACCGGGCCTATGTCGGCCTGCGCGAGCTGGAGCGGACGCTCGAAGCCCGCCGGGGCGTCTACGAGGCCTATCTGAAGCGCGCTCGCGAGGCGAGCGAGCAGGAGCGGCTCAACACCACCAACGTGCGCATCATCTCGGTGGCGACGCCCGCTCGCCAGCGGACCTTCCCGCCGTCGCCGAAGATCGTGCTGCCGCTGGCCCTGGTGCTCGGTCTGCTCATGGGCGGCGGCATCGCCCTGATGCTCGGCGCCGACAGCGACCGACGCCGGTCGCAGCGTGCCGCGCCCCGTCCCGCCGCGAGCTTCCGAGCCGCCGATGCGTAATTTTGGGCGGCTCCGACTCGATCTGGAAGCGGCGGACCCGCTTCCACGGGAGGTGCGCAGCGCACGGTTGCCCACCGCCCTGCTCCCCGGCTCGGCCCTGCCGGGTGCCACCGTCGAGCTGTTCGGCCTGCGCTTCCAGACCGGCAGCGCCGAATCGATCGTGGCCGCGGTGGCGGCCCGGCGGGACGACAGTCCTCGGATGATCGTGACCGCCAATGTCGATCACATCGTTCAGCTCAGCACGGATCCAGCCTTTCGGGGTGCCTACAGCCGGGCGGCCGCCCGGACCCTCGACGGGATGCCACTGGTCTGGCTGGCGCGGGCGGCCTGCCGCCGGCCGGTCCACCGGGTGACCGGTCACGACCTGATGGGCTGCGTGATGGCCGATCCACCCGCCTTCGCCCGGCGGATCTTCCTGGTCTCGGCCCGCCAGGACGCGGCGGACGCGCTCGCGACCCGGCTGCGGGACAGGGGCCTTCCGGATGGGGCGGTGGCGAGCGCGGTTCCGCCCTTCGGCTTCGAGGCCGATCCGGACTACAGCGCGGACCTCGCGGTGCGGATCCGGGCCCACGGGACGACATTGCTGGTGATGGGCGTCGGGGCACCGAAGTCCGAGATCTGGATCGACCGGTACCGGGCCACGCTCGGCGACCCCGTGGTGTTCTGCATCGGCGACGCGCTGAACGTGGCGGCGGGGTATCTGTCGCGCGCGCCGGGGCTGATGCAGCGCCTGGGCCTCGAATGGATCTTCCGCTTCATTCAGGCACCGCGACGGCTGTTCCGGCGCTACTTTGTCAAGTCCTGGCGCTTCATCGGCATCGTTGCCCGGGGCCGGCTCGTGGATCGCGGGGGTTGAGGGGATTCCCCAAGGGCATCTTTCGGAAACTCAGGCTTCGGGAAACAACGCGTTCCTCCTCCCTCGATATCCACAATCGTAGTTCGGCTGTGACACGCGCCCTCCCTCCCCCCTTCGCGGGGGAGGGAGAGAAGCAGTTACTGCTGCTTCTGTGAGCCCGGCAGGCGCCGCCGCCCCGAACCTCAGAACAGGTCGGGCCGCCGCAATTGAAGCGCGTACAGCAGCACCAGCGACTTCATGTCGGTAAGCCGACCATCGCGGCCCATGGCGGCCAGTTCGCGGAGCGGGATCTCGTGGACTGTGACCGCCTCGCCCTCCGAGGCCAGACCGCCGCCGGTCCCGGCCTGGTCGGCGGCCCCATAGGCGGCCAGGAACAGGTCCATACGCTCGGTTGAGATGCCCGGCATCGACCACGCGCTCGCGATGGGGTCGAGTTGGCTCAGGCGCAGGCCCGTCTCCTCCATGGCCTCGCGCCGGGCTTCATCCTCGGCCGCGCCCTCGTCGAGCAGGCCCGCCGGCACCTCCATGTGGGTCGGTGGACCGTCGGAATAGAGAACCGGCGCCCGGAACTGCGAGACCAGCGTGGCGACCCGCCGATCTGGATCGTACGGCAGGACCGCGACCGCCCGGCCGTGATCCTCGATCTCCCGCGTCATGCGGGTCCCATCCTCTTGGATGACTTCGGCCACGAGGAAACGGGCCCAGCCGTCGTGCACGAGGCGCACGCCCCCGATCCGTGGTGCCATGCCGGTTTCATCCCGTCCCTGGAAAGTCTGACGGATCGTTCAGGAATGCGGCGGCATCGCGGAACGCGCGATACGGAAGCACAGGCGATCACCGTGTCGCTCCGCCGCGTCGAGCCGTGCGCCCTCCTCGCGAACGAGATTCGGGATATCGATCATCGCCATGGGATCGGTGCAGGTGACGACCAGAATCCTCCCTGCGGCCAGCCGGCGCAGCGCCTTCCGGGTTCGCAGGACCGGGAGCGGGCATTTCAGGCCGCTGAGATCGAGGGCGACGCTATCCGTCTCATCCTGCATGCGGCGCGCTCGCGATCCCGACCGGGAGCGTCTTAGAGCTGGGCCCGATCGCATTGCAATCGGGCGCGGCGCTAAGCTTTCGTTTCAACGCGCTCTCTTGCGCCGAACCGGTATCCACACCTCGGCGCAGAGCGCTCCAGGCCTTACCGTTTCGGCGAACCGGTTCCGCTCACCATTCGGGATGGCTGAAGGCGGGCCCGTCATACCAATCCGGGTCGGACCACGCGTAGCGGGGGCCGTAATAACCGTACTCGAAACCGTGGGAGCGCGTCGGCGCGTAGGCGTAGCCGTACCCGAACGGCACCGGGTACTGGTACTCGCCGTAATAGCTGTAGAATGGCGGCCGGGTCGGCCCCGGCGGCGGGCCGGCGATGCGACGGCCCAGATTTGGTCCAGCGCGATACTGCGGCGGATCGGCGGCGAAGCCGGGACCGGCACTGACCGACAGGGACGCCATCCCAGCCAGCAGGGCGGCGGCGTAGCGAATCATGGAACACTCTCCTGCGCATGACAGCATGCTTCGGAACGTTCCATTATTGCGCTTCGGGCTTGCGTCGCGCTGGCGCGTTCGCGCCGTCAACGCAGGCTTAGAACACGCATTCCGAGAAGGTCGCGCGCACGCAGGCGCCCCAGCGGCCCTCATAATCGGCGAGCAGATCGTCGGCTCGGGTCCGGCCGGCCGCCACGATGGCTTCGAGCGGCTGAAGATAGATCGTCTCGTCGCGACCCTCGGCGTCGCGGCAGCCGCGCGCGCGCAGGCCCGACCGTGCAATCGCCAAGGCCTCGGCGGCGACCGCGCCCAGCGTGGTGTTGGCCACGGGGGTGGCTAGGCCGAGCCGCGGCGCCGTGGCCCGTGCGGCCTCGCGGTTGCCGGCGTTCCAGCCCTTCACGAGATCCAGGGCGGCGTCGAGGGCCGATTCGTCATAGAGCAGCCCGGCCCAGAAGGCCGCCTGCGCGGCGATCATCCCGGGATCGCCGACATCGGCCCCGCGCATCTCGAGGAAGCGCTTGAGCCGCACCTCGGGGAAGGCGGTCGAGGCATGGTTGGCCCAATCCGCCACCGTGGCGTACTCGCCCGGGAGTTGAGGCAGCTTGCCGGCCATCAGGTCGCGGAACGAGGCGCCCGACACGTCGTGGTAGGTGTCGCCGCGCTTGACGAAGTACATCGGCATGTCGAGCAGCCAGTCGGCGTAGGCCTCGTAGCCGAACCCGGCCTCGAACGCGAAGGGCAGCATGCCGGTGCGGTCGGGATCGGTGTCGCGCCAGATCTCGGAGCGGCGGGACAGGAACCCGTTCGGCCGCCCGTCGGTGAAGGGTGAGTTGGCGAAGAGCGCGGTGGCGACCGGCTGCAGCGCCAGGGAGGCGCGCATCTTGCGCACCATGTCGGCTTCGGAGGCGAAATCGAGATTCACCTGGACGGTGGCGGTGCGCAGCATCATGTCGAGGCCGAGCGATCCGACCTTCGGCATGTAGGACGCCATGATCTTGTAGCGGCTCTTCGGCATCACCGGGGTCTCGTCCCGGCGCCACTTCGGGCTCATGCCGAGGGTCAGGAATTCGATGCCCAGGGGATCGGCCACCCGCTTGGTGGCCGCGAGGTGTATCGCCAGTTCCGCCGCGGTGCCGTGGACGTCCGGCAGGGCCGCGCCCGACAGCTCGAACTGCCCGCCCGGCTCGATCGAGATCGCCCCGCCCTCCTCGGCCGCGAGGCCGATGATATGGCCCACATCGAGGATCGGCTCCCAGCCCGTCTCCCGAGCAAGGCCCTCCAAAAGGGCTTTGATGCCGCGGTCCCCGTCGTACGGCACGGGCGCCCGGTTCTCCCGGTAGAACGGGATCTTCTCGTGCTCGGTCCCGATCGCGAATCGCGCGCGCGGCTTCTCGCCGGCCGCGAACCATTCGATCAGTTCGGCACGCGAGGTAATCGGCGTGCTGTCGTTGCTGTCGCGCGCCATGCGCCACCCGTCCGTGCGTCTGACCTGAGCCTGGGATGAGCGCGCCGGGTTGCTCCGGCGGGTCCGTCCGGTTCCCCCACTCGCGAACGGGTCCCGGGCGGACGCCCGCCCCCGACCCCGACAAGCGCGCGGCGCAGGCGGCGTCCGTTCACGCACATAGTCGAGGCGCCGAAAACCCACAACGCGGCGCCGTCGACCGACATGCGCGAACACGTCCGTACAGCGGAAACAATCAGACGCCTTCACGCCCTGATGTGCGCGGGCACACATGAAATCGGGCCGACCCGTCCATCACCGCGCGTCGCCGAGCACGGCCTGGACCAGCGTCAGGACCGCGACCGCTGCGGTGTCGGCCCGCAGGATCCGTGGGCCGAGCGACAGGGCGACCGTGTTGGGCCGGGCCCGGATCAAGGCCCGCTCCTCTTCTGAGAAGCCGCCCTCCGGCCCCACCAGCACGGCGAGCGGAGGCGGTGCCTGGGGATCGGCTGCGGCCGCGAGCGCCCGCACCGGATCGCGCACCGGCGCGTCCTCGTCGCAGAACACGACAAGCCGCTCGGGATCCAGGCCAGCCAGCACGTCGGGAAGCCGCTCGGGATCCGGACAGTCCGGGATCGCAAGGATGCCACATTGCTCGGCGGCCTCGACGGCGTTGGCGCGCAGCCGGTCCATGTTGACCCGGTCACCCTGCGTGTAGCGGGTGATCACCGGCCGGATCGTGCCGGCCCCCATCTCGACCGCCTTCTGCGCGAGGTAATCCAGGCGGGCGCTCTTTAGCGGGGCGAACAGGTAATGGAGATCGGCGGGCGTAGGCTGCGGGCGGGTCTGCGCAGCGACGCGCAGGTCGGCGCCCTTCCGTCCGGTCTGGACGAGGTGGGCCCGCCACTCGCCGTCGCGGCCGTTGAAGACCAGAACGGGGTCGTCCGGCCCCCGGCGCAGGACGTTCAGCAGATAGTTCGCCTGCGCCCGTTCGAGCGGCAGGCTCACACCCTCGGCGAGGCCGGCGGCGACGTAGAGGCGCGGAGCTGTGAAATCGTAGGCCGGCATGCCGGCGTGGTCGCAAGGCGCCTCGAACCTGTCAACGCGCAAGGCGTCGGCGAAAGTGTTGCCAAAGGGTTACGGCCGCGGCTTTTCGGCCTTCGATGCACAGACGCCAGGGAGAGCCGGTTTGTCGCTCGATTGACGCCACATTCCTATGGCGAACCCATCAATACGGAATTGGGCCGGCCGCACGCGGATTCGGCAGGGGCGTCGAGGGAGTTGCGGGATGGTGAAGGGGCGCTTGAGTCTGGGAGCGGCGGTGCTGGTCGGCACCGTGATGTTCGGCACGGCAGCCTCCGCGCAGGGCGCTGCGCCGGAATGCGGCACGATCCAGAAGACCCTGGCCGAGCGCAAGGCGCTGGTCAGCAAGGCAAACGCGGCCTCGCAGACGAAGAAGAAGATGACCCCGCAGGAGGCCTGCGCCCTGTTCGGGCGGCTCCAGTCCAACGGCGCCGAGGGTATGAAGTGGATCACCGCCAACAAGGAGTGGTGCTCGATCCCCGATTCCTTCGCGGAGGGCTTCAAGGCCGACCACATGAAGGTTAGCGGCATCCGCACCAAGATCTGCAGCGTGGCGGCCCAGGCAACCAAGATGGAGGCCCAGGCCCGCGCGCAGGCTTCGGCTCAGGCCAGCGGCCAGGGCGGCGGCCTGCTCGGCGGTCCGGGCCTGACCGGCAGCTTCAAGCTGCCGCAGGGCGCGCTGTAAGGGCGTCGCCCGCGCTCGCCGCCGAATCGGTGCGAGAGAGCGACTTAATGCAAACTGCGAGAGCCGAGCCCGATTGCATCACGATCCGGCACGGCTCTAAGGGATTGCGGATCCGACGCGAATCCTTCCTCCGCGACGGCGGAAGGATCGATATGCGGGACGACCGGAGACCCGACCGATGAGCGGGCAGCCGACGGGCGGTGTCGTGATCGAGGATCGACGTCCGGCCGATGCGGTCGCCGGTCATTGGGTCGAGCGGGTCGCGCCGCGATCCTGGCGCCCCTATCTCCGCCTCGCGCGGATCGACAGGCCGGTGGGCTGGTGGCTGCTTCTGCTGCCGTGCTGGTGGTCGGCCGCGCTGGCCGCGATCGCGGCGGACCAAGCCTTCCCCGATCCCTGGCACTGCCTGCTGTTCCTGATCGGCGCGGTGGCGATGCGCGGAGCGGGCTCGACCTACAACGACATCGCCGACCGCGACCTCGACGCGCAGGTCGAGCGCACGCGGATGCGCCCCCTCCCCTCCGGTCAGATCCGGCCGCGCCACGCGGCCCTGTTCCTCGTGGTCCAGGCCCTGGTGGGGCTCGCGGTGCTGCTGCAGTTCAACGAGCAGGCGATCCTGATCGGGCTGTGCTCGCTGCTGCCGGTCGCGATCTACCCGTTCATGAAGCGCATCATGCCGCTGCCCCAGGGCGTGCTGGGGCTGGCCTTCGCCTGGGGTGCGCTGATGGGTTGGGCGGCGGTGTTCGCGCGCCTCGATGCGTCGCCGCTGCTGCTCTACGCCGGCGCATGGTTCTGGATTGTCGGCTACGACACGATCTACGCAGTCCAGGACATCGAGGACGACGAGATGGCCGGGATTCGCTCGTCCGCCCGGCTGTTCGGCCGGCATGTCCGCGGCGCGGTCGGCCTCTGCTACGCGCTCGCAGCCGCGCTGGTGGGGCTGGCGGCGTGGCGGGCCGGGGCGGGCCCCGTGGGTTTCGTGGGTGTGGCGGCCTTCGCCGGGCATCTCGCCTGGCAGGTCCTGTCCCTGCGGGAGCGTGACGGGCGCGGGGCGCTAACCCTGTTCCGCTCGAACCGCGATGCGGGCCTGATCCTGTTCACGGGCCTCACGGCCGACGCACTGCTGCGCACCCTCTCGTGATGCGCCGTGCGGATCAGGTCCGGGCGATGATCTCGTTCTCGCCGCGATAGATCTGCGGCCGTGCCGGCAACCGGCCGGTCTTGCGGCGGGCGAGGAAGCGGGGGCGGCGACCGCCGAGCCCGGCATGGCGCCGACGGATCCGGACCCGGCCGAGGATCAGCCGACCGATCTGCTCGGTGACAGGCTGGAGCACGCCATCCTCGCGGACGATCATCCGCACCAGTCCGGCGCGCGCCGCGATGTCGCGCCAGATAGCGACGACGTCATCCTCGTCGAAGCAGCCGAGGCGGTGCAGTTCCTCACCCGCAGCGTCGACCAGGATCAAGCTGAAGCGATCGGCCCCGGCGATCTCGGCCTCCTCGACGGCGTAGGCGAGCGCGATCCCGGCGGCGCGACGGGCGCCCGGGATGCGGCCGATCACCGGCAGCGGCGAGGCCGTGAGATGAAGCGTGCCCTCGGCACCCGGCATGCAATGTCCTGCGCGACGTTCGTCCGTGTACGGGGAAGTGTTCATCGGTCCGAGTCCCTGGGGCAAGTGGCGGCCCCTGTCAGGCCGTCCGTTATGCCAAGCAAAATCGCATCCGAACTCCTCCGCACCGCTTAAGAGCCGTCGTTAAGCGATTCTGGACAGGGCTGTCATTTGTGGAATGCTCAATGCTTCCTTGAATGCTCAACATTTCCTTGCGCGGATTGGTCGTTATCGATTGATCAACCAGCATCCTTGTGGCGGTGCGGGCGGCGCCTTACAACGGAATGGTCGGGCGTGCGATCCTCCGTGCCCTGCCCTCTCAGCCCGAACGCAAGGCCATCCGCGCGACCGGGTGGACGGCGTGACAGGCCCTTCGGCCCCCACGAATCTTACGCGGAGCACGATGCCCGAGCCCCTCACCGACGACGCCGTATCCGCCTTGATGCCGGAGCTGCGCGCCGTCATGCGCGAGGCCGCCGACATCGCGCGGCCGTTCTTTCGGCTCGGCGGCAACACCACCGCGCGGATCTGGTCGAAGGCCGGTGGCTCACCGGTGACCGAGGCCGACGTCGCGGTGGACGCCTTCCTGAAGGTCCGCCTGAGCGCGCTCGTCCCGCGGGCGGCGTGGCTGTCGGAGGAGACAGCCGACGACCCGGCGCGCCTCGGCCACGACCTCGTTTGGATCGTGGATCCGATCGACGGCACCCGGGCGTTCCTGTCGGGCCACCCGGATTGGTCGATCGCGGTCGCGCTGCTGGCGGACGGCGAGCCGCTGATCGGCTTCGTGCACGCGCCCGCGCTCGAAGTCGATTACGAGGCCGTGCGCGGTCGCGGCGCGACCCGGAACGAGACACCGATCCGGGTGGATGCGCGACAAGACTTGCCAGGAGCACGCGTCACCGGCCCGAAGCCGATGCTCGACCGCTTGGCGCGGGGTGCCGGGCCGAACCCGGACTTCACCGTGATCGCGCGGATCCCGTCGCTTGCCCTGCGGCTCGCGCGGGTAGCGGAGGGGAGTGTCGATGTGGGCATGATCTCGGGCCATGCCCGAGATTGGGATCTCGCGGCCGCTGATCTGATCCTGCGCGAGGCCGGGGGGATCGTCTGCGACCTCCATGGCGTAGCGACCCCTTACAACCGGGCCGATCCGGTCCACAACGAACTGCTCGCGGTCCCGGCGGCCCTGCGCGATCCCGTCCTCGCGGCCTGGGGCCGCTGAGTCGGGATCGCTGCGCGCGCCTCAGTTCGCCCGCGTCTCGCGGAGCGTCACCGCAGTCGGGGCGAGCCCGAGGCGGTCGGCGAGATGCCAATGCAGCTCGCGCGGGGAATGGTAGTTGTAGGAGCGATCAATCAGGTGGCTGATGTCAGCCCCGGTCTGGTCCGCATTCCGGGCCTCGGCCAGCTTGCCGACCCGGAAGGTCGGGGCATCGGTCACGGGGGAACGAAGACCGCGGCGGCGTGTGTACTCGAATAACATAAACGTCTTTTCTTTTCTGATCTTTTCTGAACCGGATGCTTGCTTGATCCGGCATCGTTTCTGGGATGTTGCCTCCGGCGCGACCTGCTTCCGGACAATTTTGCCGGGATCAATAGCGTCGGAAGGGGAGCCGCATCTTGCGGCCGGCTCGCGATCCTTGCCTGAAACCCCGTCGCGTCATGCGCAACACGAGGGCAGGGTCGGATCCACCGAGGGATCAGGCCGCCTGAAGGTTGCCCGCGGCGTCCTTGCCGCTGCGCTTGTCGGTCAGGATCTCGTAGGTGACCCGCTGACCTTCGATCAGGTTGCGCATTCCAGCGCGCTCGACAGCCGACACGTGGACGAACACGTCCTTGCCGCCATCGTCAGGCTGGATGAAGCCGTAGCCCTTGGTTTCGTTGTACCACTTTACAGTACCGGTATTCACGTAGTGTACCTCATTGGTCCATAGGCGACCGGCGCGGCGCGAGGGCCGCGTGGTGCACCACGGTCTTTCTGGATTTGGCCAGTGTGGCGGGGCGCGAGTCGCTGAACCTAAAACGGCGTCAGCCTCGGTGGGTAAGCCCCCCACACACCTATTTAGGCGAGCGCTGCGGCGGCAACAAGGCGCCGGCTGCGTATCTTCTGCGTCGCAGGCCTAAGCGGAACGTACATCCGGGATGCACGGCCCCCTGTGATTTCGGGGCTCCGCGATGCATATACGGTGTGCGTGCAAACAGTTACGGCGCGCGGCTCTGGACGATACATGGCAGGCATATCGGTCTCGCTGGACGGTGCGAACATCCAGCTGTCCTTCCAGAAGGACGATCAGGCGACGGCGGTGGTGATGGATGCCCGGGCCGCCCGCGCCCTCGTGCGCGCCGTCGGTCAGCTCCTCACGGCGATCGACGACACCGACGAGCCCGATTTGGGGGACGAGATGGGCGACGAGGAGATCGCGATGCTCGACGTCACGTCATCGGCAATCGAGGTCGGCACCGATGAGGAGGGACAGGCCGTGGTCGCGCTCCAGGCCGGCGCGCTGCCGCCGTTCCAGCTGCGCCTCACCGACGAAGAGGCCCGCCACGTCGTGACGAGTCTCTCCGAGATCCTCAGCGCGCCACGCGACGTTCGCACCTCGCACGGCGGCCACTGACCGCCCGCGTCACATGCGCGTACCGGGATCGGTCGGCGCACCCGGGAAGATGTCGGGCTCGGAGCCTGGGCCACCCGGCTCACCGATGCCGGGGTCGTTCACCGGATACGGCGTGCGCGGTCCGGTCGGGCCGATATCGGGCTCCTCATCGGGGATGGGCGGGGGCGGCGGCAGATCGCCGGGCGTAGGCTCGGGTAGGCCGGGATTGGCCATTACGCGGCTCCTGATGCACATGGAATGGTGACCAACAGTGCGGGCCAGCATGGGTTCCGTGATCGGCCCGTGTGATCGCTGACCGCTGTTTGACCATGGGAACGCGGGATTCGACCCCCTTTTGGTCGGGCATATCCCCGCAAGCAGGGAAGCTCGCCATGCCAGACATCAAGCACGGCAAGATCCCGATCCTCGCCACAGACGGTTTCGCGAGAGCCGAGTTGACGTTGCTGTACGCCAAGCTGTCCGAGGTCGGCGCGACGGTCACGGTTGCGGCCCCACAATCGCGCCAGGACAAGGGTCGATCCGCGGCTGAGACAAGACCGATCAGAGCCTCGTCACGAGCCGCAATCCTGGCGATCTCGATGTCTGCTGCGCCGAGATCCTCAAGGAAATCCAGGAAAGCCGCCACGGCGCGCGGCAACTCGCGGCCTGAAGGACGCGGCGCCGACGATGCGACTCTCTCCTGAGCGGGGTTCTCGCGTTACCGGTCCGCTCCAGGGACACGCTGTCCTCCCCCTTCGTGGGGAGGAGTTGGAGGTGGCGGTGGTGCAGGATCGAGCGGCGCGGTGCCTCCTGCATCAACCCCACCCCCGGGCCATTCCCACAAGACGGAGGGAATGTGCATCTCGCCTTTCGAAGATCTCAGCACCGTCATCCGTCACAAGGTGCTCGCGAACGCCTCTACCCGCGGCCGCGCTCGCCAAGGATTTCCAGCACGGTGCAGCTGCGAATCGGGCGCCCGTACTCGTCGGTCCCCTCCACGGTGACGCGATGGGCGCCTGGCGCGAGGTCGTCGGGCAGCCGGGCCGTCCAGATATGGGTGGACGGTATGGCCTGCACCCAGCTCTTCTTGGTCTCGGGATAGCGGGCGAAGAGTTCCGACACGAAGGGATCGGGCCGACGGGTACGGGTCATTGCGAGCGTCGACCGCTCGCCGATCCGGAAGCTGAGGTTCGTGCGCGGGCCGCCGTCGAACACGTTCACCACCAGATTCGTGTCGGGCAACGCGTCCTGCGGGACCGGCGGACGGAGACCTTGGACCGGCCGGGTGTGGCGGATCACCTCCACGGCGCCGACCCGCGCCTCGCTCTCGAACAGGATGCGCATCGTTTCGTCCGGCTGGCCCTGCGCCGGGACGTAGCGGGTCGTGTAACCGGTCCCGCGCACGGACAGGACGTGGAAGCCGTTCGGCGTACCGTCGCGGCTGTCGGCCGAGGGGATGCCGGTGCGCGTTTCGGGCCCGCTCCACCATGAGCCTGAGACCGCCGTCAGCACGTGATGATGGTGCGCGTCGGCCGGGTAATGGTGCTCGGTGGTATGGGTGTGGCCGGCGAGGCTCAGGACCCTGCGCCTTGCCAGCAGATCGAGGAGCGCCGCGCGGTCGGTGGTGATGCCATGCGGATCGTCCGGCGTCGTGTCGGTAACGAGTGGGATGTGCATGGCGAGCACGATCAGATCGTCCTGCGGGATTTCGGCGAGCAGGTTGCGCAGGAAGGTCAGGCTGCGCTCGCCGATCCGACCCCGGTAGGTGTTGGCCCCGACCGGGACCGGCGGCCCCAGCCATTCGACATTGTCGAGCATCACGAACCAGGCCCGCCCGTGGCGGAACGCGTAGGTCGGCGCGCCGAACACCCGCTTCCAGGTCTCGCGGCTGTAGCGGGCATCGGGCGCCTGCATGTTGAGGTCGTGGTTGCCCGGCAAGCTGTACCAGGGCAGCCCGATCCGCCCGACGATCCGGTTCGAGCGGCCGTAGAGTGAGAGGTCGTCGAACAGCACATCGCCCATGGTCATGCCGAAGGCGGCCGGGATCGCCATGGCGCGGGCGATTGCAGTGTCGCGCACGTGATCGAGCTCGAACCGGCTCTCGGGCTGCGGGTCGGTGAACAGGACGACGTCGAAATCCGTAGGCTCATCGACGCGGATCAGGGTGAAGTCGATCGAGGCCGGCAGGGGGCCGGTCGGCGCGACGCCAGGGTAGCGCAGGCCCACGCTTGCGGGGGTGCCGTCCGGCTGATGGATGTAGGAATGGCGCGGCACGTTGTCGGCGTCCCGCGGCAGGGCGTAGCCCGGGGGCTTGATCACGAAGACCGCGCCGTCGCCGACCATCGGCAGCCGGTAGCGGCCCTGGTCGTCGGTGCGCGCGATCTCGCGGCCGTTGGAGACCAGCACCCCGGGTAGCGGGGCCCGGTCACCGCCCATCCCATCCACGGCGTAGACGATCCCGGTCGCCTCCGCGGCACCCTCCGCGTCGGCACGTCCGGCCACGAGGCTCAGGCCTGCGAGACCGACCACGGTCTCGCGGCGGGTCAGGCGTCCGTCTCCGGGTATGGGTTCGCGCGACATCAGGGCTCCTGAACAGAATCGTGCTCCGCCGCCGGCCAAAGCCGGCAGGGCGGCTCCCGCGACGCGGTTTCGAGCGGCCAAGCAGACGCAGTTGACCGGGGGATGACAAACACCCTCGGAAACGCGCGAGGCCCGCATCTCGGTGGAGATGCGGGCCTCGAAATGTCCGAACCGAGCGTATCGGCCGGTTGCTTACTCTTCGTCGCCGGGCTCGAAGCTCTGCGGCATCGGCTCGGCGCTGGCGACCGGGGTCGGCGCGCCGATGGTCGAGGGCACGTTGACGCCGTCGCGCTTGTAGATGTCGTCGCGGAACTGGACGATGCCGTCCGGGGTCGACCACGCGGTGATGTAGGTCCAGTAGACCGGCACCGGCTGGGCGATGTTGGCATCGACGCGCTTGCCGCTCTCGATCGCCTCCTCGACCTTCTGGCGGTCCCAGCCGGGGGTGTCTTTCAACAGCCACGTGATGTACTCGCGCACGTTCTGCACGCGCACGCAGCCCGAGGAGATGAAGCGGAAATCGTCGCCGAACACACCCTTGGTGTTCGTGTCGTGCATGAACACGCCGTAGGGGTTCGGGATGTTGATGCGCACGATGCCCATCGAGTTGAAGTCGGCACCCGAATCCTGCCGGTAGGTGAAGCGGGTGCCCTCGTCGGAGAACCAGTTCACGGATTTCGGCGAGACCTCCTGACCGTTGGCCAGGATGCGGATCTTGTTGTCCGTGAGGTAGTTCGGATCCTTCTGCATCTTCGGGATCAGGTCCTTCTTCACGATGGAAGCCGGGACCGTCCAGGTCGGGTTGAAATTGATCTGCGTCGCCTTGGTGTTCATGATCGGCGACTGGCGATCGATCTTGCCCACGCCCGCGGCGTGAAGCGTGACGACCTGGCCGTTCTCCACGGTCTCGACGAGTGCGGCCGGGATGTTGGTGATCACGAAGCGGCGGCCGAGATCGCCCGAGTAGGAGCGCAGGCGCACCACGTTGGTCTCGAGTTGGCGCAGGCGCACGTCGGCGGGCACGTTCATCGCCTGCTGGGTGGCGAGGCTCATCGTGCCGGTCTGGCTGAGGCCGTGGCGGGCCTGGAAGCGCTTCACGCCGGCGGCGACATAGGAATCGTAGACACCCGAGCCGCCGGCTGCCGCGTCGAGGTCGCCGGTGACGATCAGGCGCTGGCGCACGGCGGCCACGGCCGGGCCGCGGGAGCCGATCCGCAGATGCTCGGCGCCAGCCACGGGCCGCCAGCCGCCGCGGGTGACGATGTCCTTATAGCGCTCGACCATCTGCTCTGTCGCCGCCACGGTCTGGGGCGAGAGGATCGGCACGGTCTCGCGCTGAACCTGCATGCCGGCCGGGGAGGCATAGTCCTGCGCCCATTCGGCCTGGGCATAGTTGCCCTGGTCACGGGCTTGAGCGGTGCCGATTCCCAGGGCGCCGAGGGCGGCCACGCTCAGGAATGTGGTGAACCGGTTGTGTGCCGTCATGCGCATCGGTCGCTGGCTCTGGTCCGGAGTTCGTTCGGATCGTGGCGGGAGGGGATGGTCTCGGCCGTCACGGTGTTGGGTTGTGGCTTAAGACTCCCTATCGAAGGGGCCGGAATATGGCGTCGCGGTGCGCCAGCGCACGCGGCCTGCGGATGCGGCAGCCTGGCAACAGCCACGGGCTCTCGGGTGTGGCAGGGATGCCATAGCGGTCCGGAGCGGTCCGCGAACGGGCGCAGCATGGACCAAGCTTCGGCCAGAAGGAGACGACGCGACGGCGTGCCCGTGGCGCCCCTGCGCACCGCGATCGCCGTGCTCGCGCTCTACGCCTTCGTGTTGCAGGCCTTCCTGGGCGGGATGATGCCGCTCCCGGCCGCGGCCGACGGGCTCTGCGCGCAGCATGCGGCCTCCGATACGATACCGGACAAGCTGCCTGCGCACGGCCACAGCGATTGCTGCACGGCGGCGCAGATCCCGGTCTCCGCACTCCCGTCCCGCGTCGCACCCACCATCGTGGCCTGGACGTCCGAGGCCCGTGGTGGGGCCGCCTATCGGACCGTCAGCCAGATCGGCGCCCGTGCCCCGCCCGACCACAGCGTCTCCCCCCGTGGCCCCCCATCCGCCTGAGCGATCGTTTTCCGACGAAACCCTCAGAACGGATGCATCCCATGAAGATTCTCATTCCGGCCGTGCTCGGCCTCGGCCTCGTCGCCTCTGCGGCGCAGGCCCACGCGGTGCTGGAGCGCAAGCAGGCCAGCCCCGGCGCGTCCTATCGCGGCGTTGTCCAGATCATGCACGGCTGCGACGGCAAGCCAACCACCCAGGTCAGCGTCAGCATCCCCGAGGGGCTGATCGGCGCCAAGCCGATGCCGAAGCCCGGCTGGACGGTGGCGACCACCCGCGGCGCCTACGCGAAGACCTACACGACCCATCACGGCACCGCCGCGGAGGGCGTGAAGGCGATCACGTGGAGCGGCGGCAGCCTCCCGGACGACGACGTCGACGAGTTCACCTTCCTGGCGCAGGTAGCCGATACGTTCGAGCCCGGCGCGACGGTCTACGTGCCGGTGCAGCAGGATTGCTCCGAGGGCGGCTATTCCTGGTCCGAGATCCCGAAGCCCGGCCAGGACGTCCATGACCTGAAGGCGGCGGCGCCGGCTTTCCGGATCGTTCAGGCGGCCCAGGCTGCACCCGCGAAAGCCACGTCCGTCAAGGCCGGCGACCTGACCATCGAGACGCCGTGGCTGCGTGCCACGCCGAACGGCGCCAAGGTGGCGGGCGGCTACGTGCGCATCACCAACACCGGCAGCACGCCGGATGTGCTGACCGGGGCTGCGGTGCCCTTCGCCAAGACGGGCGACATCCACTCCATGTCGATGGAGGGTGGTGTCATGAAGATGGCACCGGTCTCCGAGGGCCTGACCATCAAGCCCGGCGAAACCGTCGAGTTGAAGCCCGGTGGCTATCACCTGATGTTCGAAGGCCTCACCGGCGCACCGAAGGTCGGCGAGACCGTTGCGGGGACGCTCACCTTCCAGCGGGCCGGCACCGTGCCGGTGACCTTCTCGGTGGCGCCGATCGGGGCGGCCGCGCCCGGCGGCCAGCATCAGCACCAGCACTAGCAACTCGGCGGGAGCAGCGCTCCGCGATCGGCCCGTCACGAGCGCCCTCAGGTGTGCGCCCGATCCTACGGCAGCGAGACCGGAACACCGGGGCGTCGTCCCCGGCTGATCCCGGCTGCGCGGCGCGTGCTGGCGATCGTCGTCCTGTACGCGCTCGCGCTCCAAGGCGTCCTCGGCGGCCTCGCCATGGCCGCCGCGGCGGGGCCGGAACACGCCCTGTGCTTGACCGGCGGCACCTTCGACAGGACAGGGCCGGACGATCCGCACCTCCCCGCCCACGAGCCGATGGCCTGCTGCGTCGCGTGCCATGCCGCCGCCCCGGTCGCCCTCCCCGCCCCTACGCTGGCTGAGGCCATCCCGGTTCCCGGCCCAGTCGTGCTCATCCAGAGACGGCCAGCGCGCATCGCCCTGCCGCGGGCACCCCCTCGAACCGGTCACCACGCTCGCGCCCCGCCCACCGTCGTCTGATCCGATCGCCCCTCCCCGATCCTCAGACACGGATATGAGTCCATGCCCTCCCCCAGCCGTGCCGCCTTGTCGCTCCTCGCCTGCGCGATGCCCTCGTCAGCCTTCGCCCAGGACGCCGCCGTGGCGCTCCCCGAACTCAGCGTCGTCGGCAGCGCCACGCCGACCGGGCCGCTCCCAGGGGAGGCGCGCAGCTCGCTCTCGGTGCCGAGCGTCGATCGCCAGCGTGCGACCCTCTACCAGACGGTCGGATCGGTCGCCTTCGTGGACGCCGCGACGCTCCAGGACCGCTACATCAACACGATCCGCGACGTGCTCAAGGACGTGCCGGGCGTCTACGTGCAGGAGCGCTATGGCCAGGAGATCCGCCTGTCGGTGCGCGGCTCGGGCGTCGCCCGGAACTTCCACCTGCGCGGGCTCGAGATCCTGCAGGACGGCATCCCGTTCAACCTCGCGGACGGGAGCGGTGACTTCTATCAGATCGATCCGCTCGCCGTGCGGTCCGTCGAGGTCTACAAAGGCGGCAACGCCCTGACCTTCGGGGCGACGACGCTCGGCGGCGCGATCAACTTCGTCACGCCGACCGCCTACACGGCGCTCGCACCCAACCTCCTGCGCATCGACGGCGGCAGCTTCGGCACGATCCGCGAGCAGGCGCAGATGTCCCGCATCGACGGGCCGCTCGACGTGCTGGTCAACGCGACGCTGACCAACTCCGACGGGTTCCGCGCCCACGAGGCGCAGGCGACCAAGAATTTCAACGCCAATATCGGCTACGGGATCGCGCCCGATATCGAGACGCGCTTTTATCTCGGCACCTACCTGACCGATCAGAAGCTGCCCGGCAGCCTGACCCTCGGCCAGAGCCTCACCATGCCGACGCTCGCCAATCCCACCGCCATCACCGGCAACCAGTCGCGCAAGGTCGAGACCGAGCGGATCGCCAATCGCACCTCGTTCCTGCTCAATGTCGGCAAGCTCGACGTGGATACCTGGGCGATCCACAAGAGCCTGTATCATCCGATCTTCCAGGCGCTCGATCAGGATGGCTGGACCTACGGGATCAACCCGCACTGGGCCGGCAGCTTCGATCTCGGCGGATTTCGCGACGACGTGGTGCTGGGTCTGCGCGCCTTCGCGGGCCAGAATTCGGCCCTGCAGTTCGTCAACATCCGCGGCCAGCGGGGCGCCCAGACGCTGAATGCCCTCCAGAGCGCGTCGAACTACGAGGCCTATGGCGAGAACCGGTTCTGGTTCCTGCCGGACGTGGCGCTGATGACCGGCGCCAAGGCGTTCTCGTCGAACCGCACCTACAGCGACAAGGGCGGGTTGCCCGGAAACCTCTGGCCGCGCTTCGCCGAGCAGACCTATGCGGGGATCAACCCGAAGATCGGCCTGATCTGGCAGCCCATCGCCGACATCCAGGTCTTCGGCGACATCACACGGTCCCGCGACGTGCCGGATTTCTCCGATCTCGTGCAGCAGAACCTCCTGAACACCACCTTCGTGCCGCTGCGGGCGCAGCGCGCCTGGACCTACGAGGCGGGTGCGCGCGGCCGGATCGACCGCCTCGCCTTCGACCTGACGCTCTACCGATCGGACCTGCGCGACGAGCTCATCAACTTCTCGACCAATCCCGGACTCAACATTCCGGCCGCAACCTTCAACACGCCGCGCTCGGTTCACCAGGGCGTCGAGGCGGCCGTGACCCTCGATCTCGCCCGCAATCTCATAGCTCCCGCCGACGGCCTGAGCGTGACACAGATCTGGACCCACAACGACTTCCGGTTCGTGCGCGATCCGGTGTTCGGCAACGGTCGCATCGCCGGCATTCCCACGGACGTGCTCCGTACCGTCCTAAATTACCGCCATCCGAGCGGCTTCCACATCGCTCCAGCGGTCGATTGGGTACCGGAGGGTGCCTTCGCCGACCACGCAAACACCCTGCGGGTGCCAGGCTACGCGCTGCTCGGCATCGAGGCCGGGATCGACTTCGCGAACGGCGTCGCCCTGTTCGTGGATGCGCGCAACCTCACCGACGCGCGCTACGTGTCGGACATCGCTGTGGTGGCGAATGCCCGGACGGCTGGGAGCCCGGCGGCCTTGGCGGCGTTCTATCCTGGAAGCGGTCGCAGCATATTCGGCGGTCTGCGTGCTGCGTTCTGAACGTGAGAGCCGTGCCGGATCGCGTTACAATCGGGCACGGCTCTCAGCCTTTATGTGACGCGCTTTCCCACGCCGAACCGGTGTCCAGTTCGGCGGAGAGCGCTCTAGCATCCCCCGGTAGACCGCTTATCTTGAAGATCCGCGGTCCGTTAAGGTTAAAAAAGGTTGAAGCCTGCTGCCAGCGTCGATCGGCGCTAGGATTGCAGCGTCGTCGGATAGCGCGGGGCAGCGCGTCCCGATTCGAGACGGACGGCGCCGTCTGACGGCACGGGAGAGGCAGGATGAACGGCTTCGATGTTACGTTCCGGCACGATCAGGATTGGGTCGATTTCGGCAAGTCCTACGTCAACTCGGACGCCTTCAAGTCTCTGTTCCGTGAGGGCATGAGACTTGTCGAGGAGACGGCCGCCTATCTCGACGGCGAGGGCCGCGACGAATCACGCCTCATCTCGCGCGATGCGACGCTGAGCTACGCGGCGGAGAGCATGCGACTCACGACGCTGCTGATGCAGGTCGCCTCCTGGCTGCTGGTGCAGCGTGCGGTGGCCGAGGGTGAAATGACCCCGGCCGAGGCACTGCAGGAGAAGCACCGGGTGAAGCTTGCCAGCAGCGAGCCGCCGAAGCCGCAGGATTTCAATCTGCTGCCGGTGCGGCTCCAGCAGCTGATTATGCGGGCGCGACGCCTGCACAGCCGCATCCTGCATCTCGACGTTCTGATCACCGAGGACCGGCCGACGCCCGCCCCGGTGGAGAGCCCGGTCGCTGCCCAGCACGGCCTTCTGCGCATGGCGTTCCGCCTCGGCGAGGGCTGAGGCGCCCTAAGGCGGATCGGGCTGTGGCAGATGTTGCCGGCCGCGTCGCAAGATGGTCCACGACGCGAGGTCGGGAAGGCCTCGGGTCGGTTGTCCGACACACTCCCTCATCCTGCGGTGCAAGAGCGTAGCTGAGGCCTCGAAGGAACCTTCCAGGGACCGCTCCCCTGGCTGGAGGCCCCCTTGGAGGCTCACTGCGCTCGCACATCCGAATGAGGGCAGCGGGTGGGATCGCCCCGGCACGGCGCGCGCTGGAGTACCGCGCTCCTGCGTTGAACCCTCATCCAAGGTGGCTTGGAATGTCTAGAACGCCGGGAACTGGCCGGGAAACTGCTCCTTGAGGAGTTGGCGGATGGCGTCGTTCTGGAAGGCCCGCACCAGCCGGGCCACCCAGACGGCATTCCTGTCGGTCTCTCGCACCACGATGACGTTGTTGTAGGGATTGGCGACTGCAGACTCGACGGCGATCGAGTCCTTGCCGGGCGTCAGGCCGGCCGCCACGGCGTAGTTGGTGTTGATCACTGCCGCGTCGAGATCGTCGAGACTGCGCGGGAGCTGCGCGGCGTCGAGTTCGTGGAACTTCAGCCGCTTCGGGTTCTCGATCACATCGAAGACCGTGGGCAGCAGATTGACGCCATCCTTCAGCTTGATCAGCCCCTGGGCCTGCAGCAGCAGGAGCGCGCGCCCACCGTTCGACGGGTCGTTCGGGATGCCGAGTTCGGCCCCCGGCTTGAGTTCGCCCACAGCCTTCACGCGCCGGGAATACAGGCCGATCGGCGTGACGATCGTCTCGGCGACCGGGACGATCTTGTAGCCGCGCACCTTGATCTGATTGTCGAGGAAAGGCCGATGCTGGAAGGCGTTCGCGTCGAGATCGCCGGCGGCCAGGGCCTCGTTCGGCAAAAGATAATCCGAGAAGACAACCAACTCGATATCGAGCTCGTCCCGAGCGGCGATCTCCTTGGCTTTCGCCCAATGGATCTCGGAATCGCCCCCTATGATGCCGAGCTTGACCCGGTCCCGGGCGAAAGTGGGCGTAGAACTCGCGACCCATAGCGCCAAAGCCCGAACAACCCACCGAAGAAGCTTATTCCTCACGGAGGTGCGCAAATCATCACGGCGCATCGCCATCAAAGAACCCAAACTCCGCACCGTCTTCCTCCCGTTCGCCGGATCAACAGGCCTAGGATCTACGATGTTGAGACGATGCCGAGAATGGACCAGATCTACGAAAGACTGCGCGCACAGGTCAAAAAGCGGCGCATCAGAGAAGGATCAACTCCGGCGCGACGGATAAACAGCCGCATCATCGTACGACCGGCCGCATCTTCGCGATACGGTTCTGTGGACAACACCCGGGTGGCCGGTCCTTCGAGGCGGCTCCGCCGAACCAGGGCGCGCAAGCGCACGCCCGGCTCAACCGAAACAAAAAACGGGCGGCCCCGCAAGGAAGCCGCCCGTTTTCGAGATTGGCCGCACCCCGGGGCGCGGCCTCCGCTTCGCTCAGCGCTTGCCGAGGTTGCCGAAGCGCGAGTTGAAGCGCGAAACGCGGCCAGCCCGGTCGAGCATCTTCTGCTCGCCGCCGGTCCAGGCCGGGTGGGTGAGCGGATCGATGTCGAGGTTGAGGGTGTCGCCCTCCTTGCCGTAGGTCGAACGGGTCCGGTACTCGGTGCCGTCCGTCATCACGACCCTGATGAAGTGGTAGTCGGGGTGCTCTGTCCCCTTGGCCTTTGCGGCCGCGTCCTTCGCCATGACCTGTCGTCCCTAATCTGGCACGCCGGCGGGAAGCGCAGGAGGCGCCGCCCGGCCCGGAATGCGGAAGATGACACCGGTTGCACCGAACCGTGGGTTCGTGCAACGGCACGTACAAGCCGACCGTGGTGGCGGCCCGCGGCCATTGAACACACGCAATCGGATGAGCGGCGGCGTATACCGCACGCGCTTCCCGGTCACAAGCGCCGCGGACCGGGAGAGTGAGGGACACGAGAGGCGTAATGGCCCGCAAACCCAAGGTGGCCGTTGAGGGGCGGCCCAAAGCTCCGCTGAGCGCGCTTCGGCCGCTGCTCCCATTCGCGCTGCGCTATCGCGGCCGGATCATCGGCGGAGTCCTCGCCCTCGCCTGCGCGTCGGCCTCGACGCTGGTGGTCCCCATCGCGATGCGCCGGGTGATCGACCACGGCTTCACGGCCGACGGCTCAGGCGTGATCGACGCCTATTTCCTCGCCCTGCTCGGGGTGGTGGCGGCCTTCGCGCTGTCGAGCGCGGCCCGGGTCTACACCGTGGTGACGCTCGGCGAGCGGGTCGTGGCGGATCTGCGGGCAGCCGTGTTCGCCCGGCTCACGATCCTCGATCCCGCCTTCTTCGACCGGGCGCAGTCGGGCGAGATCGTCTCGCGTCTCACCGCGGACGCGACGCAGATCAAATCGGCTTTCGGAGTCTCGGTTTCGATCCTGCTGCGCAACCTGTTCCTGTTCGTGGGCGCCACCGCCATGATGGTGATCACGAGCCCGCGGCTGTCCGTGATGGTGCTGGCCGCGATTCCACTGATCGTCTTCCCGCTGATCCTGTCGGGCCGCGGCGTGCGGCGCCGGTCCAGGGCCGCCCAGGACCGGCTGGCCGAGGCCTCCGCGTATGCCGCCGAGGCGGTCGGGGCCGTGCGGACCATGCAGGCGTTCGGGCGTTCGGGCAGCACGGCCGCCCGGTTCGCAGCGGCGTCCGAGGAGGCTTACGGGGCCGCCCGCGATTCGATCCGGGCGCGGGCGCTGCTGACGGGGGTCGCGATTTTCCTGATCTCCGCCTCCGTGGTCGGGGTGATGTGGTACGGCGCGCAAGGCGTGCTGAGCCACACGATGACCGGGGGCGAACTCTCGCAATTCGTGCTCTACGCGGTGTTCGGCGCCGGGGCACTCGGCCAGCTCTCCGAGGTCTATGGGGATCTCGCCATGTCGGCGGGCGCCGCCGAGCGGCTGACCGAGATCCTGGCCGCCGAGCCAGCGATCCGCGCGCCCGTGCCGCCCCTCCCGCTGCCGGAGCCCGCGCAGGGCGCGGTGACCTTCGAGGCGGTGCGCTTCGCCTATCCGACGCGGCCCGGCCACACCGCGTTGGGCGGCCTGAGCTTCGCGGCGGCCCGCGGCGAGCGAATTGCCATCGTGGGCCCGTCCGGCGCCGGCAAATCGACGGTCTTCCAGCTGCTGCTACGCTTCTACGATCCCCAGGACGGTCGCGTCCTGGTCGACGGCGCGAACATCGCGCAGGTCGATCCCGAGCACTTGCGCGCCCGCATCGCCCTGGTGCCGCAGGATCCGGTCGTGTTCTCCGGCACCGTGACCGAGAACATCCGCTACGGCCGGCCCGAGGCGAGCGAGTCGGAGGTCCGGCATGCCGCCGAACTCGCCCACGCGCATGGCTTCGTCACAGCCCTGCCCCAGGGCTACGACACGCAGGTCGGCGAGCGCGGCGTGACGCTCTCGGGCGGCCAGAGGCAGCGGATCGCCATTGCAAGGGCGATCCTCAAGGACGCGCCGATCCTGCTTCTCGACGAGGCGACCTCGGCGCTCGACGCCGAATCCGAGCGCGCCGTGCAGGCGGCTCTCGACACGCTGATGCGGGGGCGCACCACCCTGGTGATCGCCCACCGGCTCGCCACCATCCGCGCCGCCGACCGGATCCTGGTCCTCGACGATGGCCGCATCGTCGAGACCGGGACCCACGAGAGCCTGCTGGCGCAGGGCGCGCTGTACGCGCAGCTGGCGAACCTGCAATTCACGGATGCGCTCGACGAGACCGCCCGGGGCAAGGAGCCCCGCACCCGGGGCGAGCGTCTGCCGGCGGCCGAGTAAGTTGCCCCTACGAAAGGGAGAGACTCGCTATCGCTCGGTGAGCTTCATCTCGATCCGGCGGTTGCGGGCATAGGCGTCTTCGGTGGTGCCGGCATCGAGCGGCTGAAACTCGCCGAAGGCGCCGGCCAGGAGATGCTGCGGCGGGATGCTCTTGCCGGCGAGGTACTGAACCACCGCGATGGCCCGTGCGGCCGAGAGCGCCCAGTTCGACGGGAATTGCGACGTGCTGATCGGACGGGCATCGGTGTGGCCGTCGACACGCAGCACCCAGGGCAGATCCGCCGGGATCTGCTTGGCCAGGTCCGAGATCGCTCCGGCGATTCGGTCGAGCTCCGGCCCAGCCTCGGGCTTGAGGGTCGCCGAGCCAGCCGGGAACAGCACCTCCGATTGCAGCACGAACCGGTCGCCGACCACGCGGATGTCGGGGCGGTTGCCCAGGATCTGGCGCAGGCGCCCGAAGAAGTCGGACCGGTAGCGCGCGAGTTCCTGGACCTTCTGGGCCAGGGCGACGTTCAGCCGGCTGCCGAGCTCGGCGATGCGGGCCTGCGATTCCCGGTCGCGGCTCTCGGAGGCGGCGAGCGCATCCTCCAGGGCGGCGAGCTGGCGGCGCATGGCGCTGATCTGCTCGTTCAGCAGGTCGATCTGTGACAGCGCCCGCTTGGTCGCGCCCCGCTCGGCGTCCAGTTGCTTGTCGAGCGCGCCCGTAGCCCCCTGAGTGACGGTCGCGGCCTCGGCCTGGGTCTTCGCCCGATCGCGCTCGGCCTCGACGCCGGCCAGCGTCGTGCGCAAGTTTCGGACTTCGTCCTCCTGCGTGCGGCGGCTGGAGCGTTCCAGGGCGAGGAGATCGGTCAGATCGGCGATCTGGCGGTTGAGCTTGGCCAGCGTCTCATCCCGACCGGTCAACTCCTGCGACAGGAAGAACTGACCGACCACGAACACCGTCAGCAGGAACACGACCGCGAGCAGCAGCGTCGCCAGCGCATCGACGTAGCCCGGCCAGACATTGAGGGTGCGCCGGGAGCGTGCCGCCCTGGACGCCATCAGACCCGCTCCCGGCCGAGCCGGTCGAGCACCTGCTTCAATTCCCGCTCACGGCTGGCCTGGGCCTCGACCCAGTCGCGGATCATCTGCTGCTCGGCGCGCATGTGCTGCACGAGCCCCTGGATGCCCTCGGCGAGGTTGGTCATGGCGAGCGTCGCGGCGCGGCTGCCGCCGCCCTCCGCCACCAGGGCGGTCAGACGATCGATCGCCTCCTTCAGTTCCTGCGTTCCGGCCCCTCCCGCTATCCGGACCGGCACCGATGCCCCGTCGCCAACGGCCGCGACGGCGGCCTCGCCGGACATCAGCCAGTCCTGCAATTCGTTGTGGAAACGCGCATGGGCCTGGCCCGCCTGCAACTCCAGGAAGCCGGTGATCAGCGACGAGGCAAGTCCGAACAGCGAGGCGGAGAACGCCAGACCGATTCCCGACAGCGGGACCGCAAGGCCTGATTTCAACTCGTCGAACATCACCCCAGCATCGCCGCCGCCGCGCATACCCTTGATCACGCCGCCCACGGCCGAGAGCGTATCAATCAGGCCCCAGAAGGTGCCGAGCAGGCCGAGCAGGATCAGGATGCCGGCGATGTAGCGCAGGATCTCGCGCCCCTCGTCGAGGCGGGCCGCAATGATGTCGAGATAGCCGGCGGTGCCCGGCAGCGTCGCCCCCGCGTTCCGGGCCGCGATCATCGGCACCATGGGCGCCAGAAGGGCGGGCGGACGTTTCGACTGCGCATTGCGCGCGGCCGCGTTGACGTAGGCGACCTCGCGGAACAGCCGGATCACCTGCCCGAAGGCGATCACGACCGCGATGAAAAGAACGCCGAGGATGAGGCCGTTCAGGCCGGGGTTGGCCAGGAAGGCTGGCGTGATCTGCTTGAACAGAATGAAGGCGAGGAAGCCGACCAGGATGAGAAAGACGATCATGCGCCCGAGATAGATTCCGGGCTGAGCCAGCGGCCCCTTGGTGTTCTCGCCGGTATCGCGGGCGGCCATCGGTCGCTCTAGCCTGATCTCAGAAGATGCGGTCGCCGGCGGCGCCCGTCACGGTCACTGTGGCGGCAGGGCCGGACGCGATCAAGTCGCGCACAGGACGCAGTCGCGTCGCGTGGTGAACGGCAGGCGGCTCCGGGGATCTCCCGCGCGATGCGATCGGGACGATGCCTAATCCCAGAAGTTTGGCGCACTCTCCTCCAGATGCGGCCCGAGCCGGAGCGCCGCAACCTGGGTGGCGAGCCCCCGCGCATCGATCTCGACCGCGATGCCGCTGAGCGTGCCTTCCCCGGTGGCGACCTCCCAGCGGGAGCCCGGCGTCTTCTGGATCATCCGCCGGATCGGCTCGTCTTTCTGCATGCCGATCACCGAGTCATAATCGCCGCACATGCCGGCATCCGACATGTAGGCGGTGCCGCCGGGCAGGATCCGGTGATCGGCGGTCGGTGTATGGGTGTGGGTGCCGACCACGAGGCTCGCCCGGCCGTCGAGGTAATGGCCGAACGCCTGCTTCTCGCTGGTTGCCTCGGCGTGGATATCCACCACCACGGCGTCGGCGGCGGCCCCCAGCGGGCAGGCCATGATTTCGCGTTCCACGGCGGCGAAGGGGTCGTCCATCGCGTCGAGGAAGACGCGGCCCATCACGTTGACGACGAGGACGCGGGCGCCCCCTTGCGTCTCGACCACGGTGGCACCCCGTCCCGGTGTTCCGGGCGGGTAGTTGGCTGGGCGCACCAGACGTGGCTGGCGGGCGATGAACACCAGGGCCTCGCGCTGGTCGAAGCTGTGGTTGCCGAGCGTCACCGCGTCGGCACCGGCCTGGATCAACTCGTCGCAGATCGATTCAGAGATGCCGAAGCCGCCGGCCGCGTTCTCGCCGTTCACCACCACGCAGTCGAGCCGCCACCGGTCCCGCAGGCGTGGCAGCTTTTCGCAGACCGCGATGCGGCCAGAACGGCCGACGACATCGCCGAGGAAGAGCAGCCGCATCGGTCAGACCGTCCTGTCGAAGCGGATCAGACCCGCCTCGGTGATCACGCAATCGAGGGGCCGGTCGTGCGGCTCGGCCGGCACGTGCGCAACCTCCTGCACGGCAAAGCCAATGCCAACGGTGAAGACCGGGTGGCTGCGGGACAGGCGCTCGATTGCGCCGTCGTAATAGCCGCGGCCGTATCCGATCCGCTGGCCGGTCCGGTCGAAGGCGGCGAGCGGCACGATCAGCGCGTCGGGTTCCACCGGTGGCAGGGCGGGGTCGGGTTCACTCAGGCCGAAGCTGCCCGAGACCAGCGCATCCCCGGCGCGCCATTCCCGAAACACGAGACCGTCCTTGGTGACCTGCGGCAGGGCCACGGCCTGGCCGCGGGCGAGCAGTCCCTCGGCGGCGGGGCGAGGATCGACCTCGCTGCGGATCGGCCAGAAGGCTCCCACGAGCCGGGCGCGCGTCAATTCGGGTAGGCTGAGGAGTGCGCGGGCGATCGCCGCCGAAGAGGCCTGCCGGTCTTCCGCGCCGAGCGCGTCACGAGCCGCCAAGGCTGCGCGGCGCAGCTCGGGTTTGCGCGCCGCATCGGCAGGATCGGAGAAAGACGAGTGCGGAGCCACGTGAGCCGTTGGAGGATCGATCCCGGGAAACCTACAGAGTAGGTGGGCGCCGTATTGGCCAGGTCCAGGGACGAGGCCAGGGACAGCTCCCGAGGGAGTCGATAAGGCCCCGGGGATAGTGCTCCTGACGAACTCTGCAGCCCCGCCTCCGATATGTAGCGGGCCGGACGCCGTCCCGCCAGGGCTATGCGGCTAAGAAATTGGTGCCCAACGCGGGAGGGGCCAATCCCCCGCGCACTCGCCCGCAGCCTGCGCAAAGCGTCGGACCAACCCTAGGCCGCCGCCGACGCAACACTGAAGACCCGGGCGACAATCACCGGGTCGCATTGCACCGGCGTTCCATGAGCCCGGGTATCCATCTGCTCAGGACGAAGGCGGCACGGCCAAACGCGAATGCGATCGACGGCCGTGGATTCTATTCGACTCTCCGGTTCGGTCCCGCCGGGCTCGAACCGGGGATCAGGCATGCTTCCACGCCGTCGCGCGCGCCACCCGCGCTGGATGGCTTGCTAGGCGCGATCGGCGGCCTGCGCACCGGTCCTATCACGCGCCTCATTCTTACGCAGAAGCGAGATCTTCGCGTGATCCTCAATGGCCAAGTTCAGTACTGCATCGCTTTGCCGAGGAGAAACCTTCTGCGCGGATCGGGGATCGGCGGATTGCACATGCTGCGTGGTCTTGGCGCTGTCCGACTGCTTCGTCTCGGACTTCACGGCATGCGCTTGAACGGCATGCGTGTGGGCGGTGGATACCGGAGCGATGGACGTACTCATCGGAAAACTCCTGTTGAGCGGCTAGCCTCCAGTGAGTCGTCTTTAAACTGATTGACTCGCCGAGCGGATGCGTGATCGAGCTGAAGAACTCAGACTTGGCTTTGCCCAGTTTGAGTCGGCATCCGGCACGATCAGCCGTTTTCGGCACCCGCGGATCGGAAACTTGACAAACATCGAGCAAATGTCAAGTATCGGCCTATGAAGCAAAGATACGACTTTATCTGATAATACATCCTTTATAGATGCGCAAAATACCAATCCCATGGTCTGAAGCATATAAAGTTGAATTGCAGAATATTTAGAGCATTAAAAATTCTTGACCGCGCGGGCCGCACGGCGCTGCCCTGTCTCGAAAGTTGTTCCGCTCCAAGTTTCGGTCTAACGGCGGCCGCCCAGAGCCACAAAACGGATGCCCCTGCGACAACTTGGTCCGGATCACCCCGTGAGCCGGGCGCGGCCCGGGATCGTGACACGCGGCGCGCGCCCGGCCCCGTCGATGCACTCGATCCCGCCACCCGCGTTCAGGGTATGCAGCCGGTTGCCGGGCCATGCCGGGCCGGGCTCGACTCGGCCGATCACGGTCTGGGCGAATCCCTCCGGATCGAGGCGGTCGATCCGCGCGAGCACCACAGCGCGGCCGTAGCCGGCGGCGCAATCCTGGATCGGGCGGATCAGCCGGCCGCCCCGCGACACGATCCGGCCCGCCGGCCGCGCCAGGGACGGATCGACCAGGACCGGATTGGCCGGATGCGGCGTGTAGGGGCCGCGGAAATCGGGCGCCGACCAGAGGTGCAGCGCGTCGTGGAAGGAGCCCGCGCCGGGCGGCGCGTTGAGGCCGGCATCGCGCACGGTGGCGAAGATCCACCAGCGGCCTGCGTGCTCCACGAGGGTCGCGTCGCTCGCCACCACGCCGGAGAGGAGCGTCGCCTCCTTGACCCAGCCGCCGGGGAAGCGCGTGGCGCGGTAGAGGTCGACCGTCCCGGCGGCGGAACTCTCCGGCACCATCCAGACGGCTCCGTCCCGCTCGAACACGAACGGGTAGGACAGGTGATGCGCCTCCTCCAGCACCGGCACCGGCACGCCCTCCGGCCCGTCCGGCCCGAAGCAAACGGACGAGATGATCGCCTTGCCCGTGGCGTGCGGGAAATCCTCGACGAAGAGGTGCGTGCTGCCCCCGACGGAGATCGGAAAGGGATCGGCATAAAAGCGCCGGCCGTCATCGGGCAGGACGGTCCATCTCGCCTCGGGATGACGGCCGAGATCGATCAAGTCCGGCCCGGCAAGGCGCCGCCAGCCGCAGCGCCAGTGCGGAGCGTTGTAGCAGAGGCGATAAAGCCGATGGATCAGGGCGCCCGCGAGCATGCGCCCGGCCCGCACGCCGAGGCGCGGAACCGTCAAGACCACGCGATGATCAACGGACGCGTCGCCGGCGCCCCCTGCCCCGGCCCCTCCCGCTATGTGGTCGCGCAGAGCCGCGGCAACCAGCGTGATCGTCCGGGCGAGCGCATCCTCGAAACTGGCCAACACGATCCCGGGCCGGTCGGCACCAAGGCGGCCAGCGGCGCGGATTGCGCCATTCTCCACGAGGGTGAGACGCGGCACTGCATCGGCGAGCAGGCTGGCCAACAGGGCGTCCGCGCCGACCCGGCCGTCATACGCGATGTGCCATGTGGCCGGTCCGGACGGGACATCGCCGCACAGGTCGAGGACGATATCCGGTCGGGCGGCGGGCTGGCGCCAGAGCTCGAGTTCGGCGCTCGGAACCGGCTCCGTGCCGGGGCGAGGCAATCCATGAACGAGCGCCTCGAGCCGGAACAGCAGCTCAGCCGTACGCGGCCACGCCCCGGATGCCGGCGCGTCGTCGACGCTGACCGCGGTCAGGCCGGGGATCTCGACGATCCGCCGCAGCAGGGCCACGTGCCAGTGCTGCGGGTTGGAACCGTCGAGGCGAACGCGCACATGCATCGATCAATGCACCCTCATCCAGCACCGTGCCGCGTCACGCAATGAACCACGCCGCTCCAATCCCCAACCGTAACGCGCGTGATACATGGTAAATATCATTCGAAGTTGCGCGAGGTGTTTACCGGAAACGCAGTAATGGATACGTCTTGTTGGGACAACTTCAGTTTCGGCAGCTTATCACCCACATGCGCGACTCTTGCAGGCTCGGGTACGGCCCCCGCGGGTCTGGCCAGGATTGAGACGACGGTGACCGATCGTGACACGGATCGACCCTAACCTCGCTGTCGCGACTTGGCTGGCGCCGGTGCAGCCTGCTCTGCCCGAGCGGCCCGTCCGGCCGGAGACGAGCGCCGAGGCCAGCGACCTGTGGCGCATCCTCTGGCGGCGCAAGACGCTGGTGATCGGGACCGCCCTGCTGCTGGCCCTGCTGGCCCTGACCTATGCCCTGCTTACACCATCCCTCTACACGGCGACCGCCCAGATCCTGATCGACCCGCGCGACCGTCAGGTCGTGTCCAACGACGTCAACCCGGGCACCCTCTCGCCGGATGGCGGCATCGCGCAGGTCGAAAGCCAGGTGAAGGTGATCGAATCCGACGCGGTTTTGGGCCGGGCCGTGGCCCAGACCGGGCTGGAAACGGAACCGGGCTTCGGCGCACCCCGCAACCTCTGGCTGACGCGCACCGTGGCCACGCTGCGGGCGCTGGTCACTGGGCCGCAGCCCGAACGGAAGGTCGACGCGCAGGGCCGTGCCCTCGCGCAGCTCCGGCGCAAGCTCGCCGTGAAGCGCGCCGACAAGGTGTTCGTGATCGACGTGATCGTCACCACGGAGGATCCCGACCTCTCGGCGAAGATCGTCAACGCGATCGCCACCGCCTACCTGACGGACCAGACCGAGGCGCGTGCCGATGCCGCCCGACGCGCGGCGGGCGATCTTCGGGGCCGGCTCGACGAGTTGCGCCAAGCGGTCAACGTCGCCGACAAGAAGCTCGAGGATTACAAGGCCCGCGCCGGCCTGATCACCGCCAGCGGCCGGCTCGTCAACGAGCAGCAGCTGACCGACCTCAACACCCGGCTGGTGGCCGCCCAGGCCCGGACCGCCGACGCGCAGGCGCGGCTTCAGGGGATCCGCGACGCCCGCGGCCGGGCGGTCGGGGCCGGCGCGATGCCGGAGGCGGTGCAGTCCGCGGCGATCGACCGCCTGCGCGGGCAATACGCCGAACTCGCCGCCAAGGAGGCGGACCTGCGCACCAATTTAGGCGAGCGCCATCCGTTCATCGCCGCCGTGCGCACCCAGATGCAGGATGTCCGCCGCCTGATCGACGCCGAGCTCAACAGGATCGCAGGCGCGGCCGAGACCGAGGCCCACCGCGCCCAGGCCAACGAGCGGACGCTCACCGCCGAGTTGACTCGGCTCCGGCAACAGGCGGCGGTCAATTCCCAGTCTTCGGTGCAGCTGCGCGAACTAGAGCGCGAGGTCGAGGCGGCGCGTTCGGTCTACAACGCGTTCCTGGTCCGCGCCCGAGAGATCAAGGAGCAGAGCAGCATCGACAGCTCGAACGCACGGATCATCACGGCGGCCCGCCCGCCGGAGGATCCGAGCTGGCCGCCGCGGCTGATCCTGATCGCCGCCGCGCTGTTCGGCGGGATCGGCCTCGGCGCCGGGCTCGCGCTGATGCGGCAATATCTCGCCCCCACGGTGCTGTCGCCGCGCCAGCTGGAGCGGATCTCGAACGCGCCGGTCGTGGCGGTCCTGCCAGGCCTGCGACCGCGCGGCGCCAACGCGACGGCCGCGGGCATCACCCTGGACCATCTCGCCGCGACCGCCGGCAGCCTCGGGCGCTCGCTCGTGCTGATGGTGACGTCGGGCGAATCGGACCAGAAGCGGCGCCGGGCCGTGATCGGGCTTCTCGCCGCGGTAGCGGTCGGGCGCGGTGACCGGGTTCTGCTCGTGGACGCGGATCTGCGCGGCTATGGGGCGAGCGCCGGCGGCCTGCTCGATGTGCTGCGCGGCGAGCAGAGCCTCAACGCGGTGACCGACACTGATTCGAAATCCGGCGCGCGGCGAGTCGGGCTCGGCGACACGAGCAAGCCGGTCCGTGAAGCCCTCACGGTCGATAACGTCGAGCGGTTCGTGGCCGGCGTGAAGGCCCGTTTCGAGCTGGTGATCGTGGATGGCGGGGTCCTCAGCGAGAACCTGCGGCTCGGCCCGCTCGCGAACGCTGCCGATCGGGTGCTCATGGTGGCCTGCAATGGCGCGACCCGCCAGCGCGACCTGATCGACCTCGTCGACAGCTCCGAGGCTTTGGGCCGGCCGATCTCCGGCTCCCTGTTCCTGACCCGGCGCCGGGCGTGAGGCTCGCGCGGGCCGAACCCGCGGCCGAGCGAATCGCGCCGCTGCGGGCGGGCACACCACGGCGCGGCGTAATCGCCCGTGCCGAGTCCCTGGTCTTCGTCCTGTGGGCGGCGCTCCTCGTCGGTGTCTCGGGGGGCCTGCTGTGGGTGTTCGGGCTCAACTATGACGGGCTCACCGGCTCGGCCGCCTCCAAGATCCACCCGGCGACCTACCTCGCGGTCGCGCTGTTCGGCTGGACGCTGCTGCGCGCTGGCAATCCGGTGATTCCCGTGGCGCAGGCCCTGAACCGCCGGCCCGCCAGCGTGCTGCTCGCCGTCTGTGGCGTGCTGCTCCTCGCCCTGATCGCAACTCGCGGCGGGACCGGGCTCGCGGGCTCGATTGATACCTTCGTGCTGGCGGGCCTCCTGCCGATCCTGCTGCTCGATCGCGACGCGGAGACCCTCGGGCGGATCGAGATCGTGATCCATCTGGTGATGCTCGCCAACGCGCTGCTCGGCCTCTACGAGCTCGCCAGCGGCCAGCGCTTCTTCCCGTTCCGCCTCGACGGCGCGGATTTCGACTGGGACACGCGCTCGGCGGCCTTGCAGGGCCACCCGCTCAGCAACGCGACCGTCACGGCCTGCTACATCCTGGCGCTCGCCGCGGGCGGTGGCCGGCTGGGGCCGGCCCTGCGCACCGGGATGATCGCCCTGCAGCTCGTGGCGCTGGTGACGTTCGGCGGGCGCTCCGCCATCGTGATTACGCTTATCCTCGGCGGCGCGGTCGGGCTCGTTGCACTTGGGCGCGTCCTGCGGAGCGGGCGGATTCCGCTGATCGGTGCGGCCTGCGCCTGCTTTGCGCTGACGCTGGTACCGGTCGCGGTGGCGGTGCTGGCGGCGCTCGGCTTTTTCGACACCTTGCTGGACCGATTTGCCTCCGACGGCGGCAGCGCGCAGGCCCGGGTCGACATGCTGGAAATCTTCCGCGCGATCCCGTTCCGGGAGCTGCTGGTCGGCCCGGATCTCCAGCAGGTCACCACCCTACGGCGGATCTACGGGCTGGAATGGGGCATCGAGAACTCGATCCTCTCGACCCTGCTCTACCAGGGCATCCTGATGACGACGCTCCTCGTGGTCGCGGTGGGCTTGTACCTCGCCGAGGTTGCGCGCGTCTGCCGGCACGGCGTCTGGCTGCCGATCCTCGCCTTCGTGATCCTGGTCAACACCTTCGAGGGGCTGGCGGGCAAGACCACGCTTCTGGCGAAATTCGCCCTGGCGCTGATCGTCCTGTTCCCAAAGGTGCCGATCCGCGGACGCTCTTGAGGCCGCCGGCATCCAATCGGTCGAGGCGTCGCTTCTCGGCAGTCTCGATCGTGATGGACAACGCGCGCGCAGCGTTCCACACACCCCACGAATCCAGTCCGGCCCCTGCACGTCCCGCGGGTGCCGCATCCGAGCCAACTGACGCGCATGCAGATCGAATCCGTCCCTCCGCGCCGCCACCTGCCACCGCTGATGAAGCTGGCGCTCGAACTCGGCCCGCTGGTCCTGTTCTTTCTCGGAAACGCGTACTCGGAAAAATTCGGCGTCGCCCCCGACCAGAAGTTGTTCGTGGCCACCGGCCTATTCATCGCGGCGACCGTGGTGGCGCTGGCGATCCACTACGTGCTGATGCGGCGCCTGCCGATCATGCCGCTGGTGTCGGGCGCGGTCGTAATCGTCTTCGGCGGGCTGACCGTGGCGCTGCAGGACAAGACCTTCATCATGGTCAAGCCGACCATCGTGAACGCCCTGTTCGGCACCATCCTGCTCGGTGGCCTCGCCTTCGGACGGCCGCTCCTGTCGGTGGTGCTCGATTCGATGTTCAGCCTCACCGAGGAGGGCTGGCGCAAGCTGACCTTCCGCTGGGGCCTGTTCTTCTTCGTGCTGGCGGCGCTGAACGAGATCGTGTGGCGGACGCAGACCGAGGATTTCTGGGTCAACTTCAAGGTGTTCGGCATCATGCCGATCACCGTGCTGTTCGCCCTGGCGCAGACCCCGCTGCTCTCCCGCTACGAGAACAAGGCGCCGCAGCCGGAGGCGTGAGCCCTACTGGGCCGCCGCGACCTTGCCGGCGGCCCGGATCCGCGTGAGCACGCTCGCAAAGTTATCGGGCGTGAGGATGCCGACGAGCTTGTCGCGGATCACCCCGTCCGGCCCGACGATGAAGGTCTCGGGCACGCCGTAGACACCGAAATCGATCGCCGCGCGCCCGCTCGCATCGGCGCCGACGGCGCTGAACGGTACGCCGTGCCGGGCGAGGAAGCGCTGCCCGGCCTCCGGGTTCGGCTCCTTGTAGTCGATGCCGACGAGCCGGATGCCGGGCTCCTTGGCTAGCCGCATCAGCATCGGGTGCTCGACCTGGCAGGGCGCGCACCACGAGGCGAACACGTTGATCACCGTGATCTGCCCCTTCAGCTCGGCGCTCGACAGCCCCGGCACGGGAGCCCCGGCCGCGGTCAGCCCCGGCACGGCCGGCAGGTCGAAGCTCGGCACGGGCTTGCCGATCATCGCCGAGGGCAGTGCGGCCGGGTCGACCCCGGAGCGCAGGCGCAGGAAGAACACGGCGGCGAGCAGCACGAAGGCGAGCGCCGGCACGATCAGCAGCAGGGAGCGGCGAACCGGAAGCGGCCGCTCGGTCACGTCGTCATGCAGGTTGGTCATCGGCGGTCCTCACCGAAACCCTTGAGCGCCCGTAGCTGCGCCCTTCGGTCGCGGATCGCGTTGCCAACCAGCGCGACCATCACCAGCGCGGTGAAGGCGTAGGCCACCAGGATGAAGCCGCCGTGAGACCCGAGATCCATCGTGCCGATCCTAAACCGGTTGGCCCACCGGCAGCCCGGTCGAGGGCTGCGGCGTGATGCGGGGCTGAACGCGATCCAGGCGCTCGGCCTCGCGGATGGTCAGCGTCCGGACCCGGCGCCGCATGATCTCGGTGCGCATCGCGTAGAGATGCAGCGTGGTGCCGCCGAGCGTCGCGGCGCCGATCATGATGAGCAGCGGGTAAAGCATCGAAGGGTCGATGGTCGAGCCGCCCATGCGTAGGATCGAGGCCGGCTGGTGCAGGGTCGACCACCAGTTCACCGAGAACTTGATGATCGGCAGGTTCACGGCGCCGACCAGCGTCAGGATCGCGACCGCGCGGGCGGCGCGGTTCGGATCCTCCAGCGTGCGCCAAAGGGCGATGATGCCGCAATAGATCAGCAGCAGGATCAGCATCGAGGTCAGCCGCGCGTCCCAGACCCAGTAGGTCCCCCACATCGGCTTGCCCCAGAGGGAACCGGTCACGAGGCAGATCAGCGTGAAGGCCGCGCCGATCGGCGCTGCCGCGCGCTGCGCCACGTCGGCCAGCGGATGGCGCCAGACCAGGGAGCCGATCGCCGACACGCTCATGGCTCCGTAGAAGAACACGCCGAGCCATGCCGCCGGGACATGGATGTACATGATCCGCACGGTCTCGCCCTGCTGGTAGTCGGGCGGCACGACGAAGAAGGTCTGATACAGGCCGACGGCCAGCACAGCGAGCGATAGGACCGTGAGCCACGGCACCGACGCTCCCGACCAGCGCATGAAATGGCTGGGATTCGACAGGCGGGTCCAGAGGGAAGGCGTCATCGCGGCTGCTGTCTCGGACATCGTGATTGCCGGTCTACCCTAGGGTGCGGTGCAGCAACAATGCGGGTCGTCGGCGCAGTCTGTCTGGTCGCTGATTTGTGGTCGCTTCGGGCTGGTAAGGGCTCGGGTGACGGACAGGGCATCTGCAGGGGCTGAAATGGCACTCAACGTAGATTGGCCGCCAGCCTCATACGGCTTCGCGTTCCTCCTAACCCCCGGCGCCGAGTCGCGCGGGTGATGATGAGGCGCATCCATCGCACGCCCCCCAGGCCATGGCTTTTCACGTCCCGACCTTGCAAGCGGCGGGACGATCACGCATATAGATACGAACAAAAAGAGAACAAAAGAGCGTCGCCTGAGAAAGCTGTGGACGACGCGGCCTGATCCTCCCGGAACGAGCCCCGCATGCGCACCGCCGACAAGCAGATTGCCGACATTCTCGTCCGCTACGGCGAACCCTTCGGGGGCAACGTCTGGCGGGTTCAGGGGACGGCCGTCATCTACCACAAGACGCTCGAGCGGATCGCCGCCCAGGCCGGGATCGTGTTCGAGCCGCCAACGGTCATCCGTGCCGAGCGCGACGAGGCGGTGATGCTCGTCACTGGCCGCCTGCCCGGCGCGAAGCCCGGGACAGAGCGGGTCGAATGGTCGATGGGCGAGGCGCTGGTCAACGTGAACTACCGCGTGTCCGGCAAGCAGGCGGCCTACGTCTACGCCATGGCGGAGAAACGCGGGAAAGATCGCGTGATCCTCAAGCTCATCGAGTTGCACGGTCTCGTCTACTCAGAGGAGGAGGCCGACGAGTTCCGCGCCCACCAGCTCCCGATCCGGGCCGTCGACGAGGATTTCGAGGAGGCGCCCGCCTTCGACGAGGTCACCGAGGCGGAGGGCGACCTCAAGCGCCGGATCGACGAGGCCGGGACGATCAACGCGGTCACCGACCTGATGCTGGATGGCGCCACCCAGACGATCCTCGCCGCGATGCCGCCCGGCACCCGCGACGAGGTCCGCGATTACGCCAAGGCACGCCTCGTGGCGCTCGGCTGGCCGAAGCGCCCCGGCCGCCGCAGCGCCGCCTGATCCGTATCCCTTCACCCAAGGAGACCGCCATGCATCGCGCGACGCGCCGCCGCACCATGAAGGCCCGCGGACACAGCCACCAGAGCTGGAGCATTGAGACCCTGTCGTACAGCCCGTCCCGGATCGTTCGGCTGGGCGACGAGAAGGTCGCAATCCTGTTCCCGCCGGTGGAGCCCGGCGCCGCCTGGCAGCTCTACCCGCATCCCGACACGTTCCCCGGCCTGAACTTCGAGGGCCTGCCGGCGCCGCTCCGCCCGGAATTCCTGGCCTTCGCGGATCTTCCGGAAGTCGAGCGCTTCCTGGGGATCGGGGACGAGGAGCCCGCCGCCCTGGCGGCGTGACCGGTCGGGTCAGCAGCGCGGCGGCGCCCCGTGAAGTTCGGCGGCCTCCCGCGTGAAGGCGCCGTCCGGTCCGTGCAGAATTAAGGGTGGCTGCAAACGCAGCGGGGCGCGGCTTCCCTTGACGGCGCTGATCAGGATCCGGATCGCCGGCGCCTCGGCGCGGGGATGGACCGGACGGATCGCCAGATCGCCATACCGGCCGCGAAGGGTTTGCAGGCATTCGGCGAGAGCGTCGGCCCGATGGATCAGCCCAAGCCGCCCGCCGGGTCGCAGGATCGCCGTGCAGGTGCGGATCCAAACGTCCAGCGTCTCACTGGAGGCCTCACCGGCGAAACTATGCGCCGTAGCCCGGCCAGGATGCGGTGAAACCCGGTGATGGCCGACCGTGAAGAACGGGGGGTTCGTCAACACCACGTCGAAACTATCCGGCAGCAGACCGGCTGCGCGGCGTTCTGTCGCGGGGGCGAGCACGTTGGCTTCGATCACGCGGGCATCGATCCCGTTCAGCGCGGCGTTCGTCCGAGCCTGTGCAGCAAGATCGGGATCGCGCTCGACCAGGGTCGGTCGAAGGCCGGGCACCATCGCGGCGCAGCCGAGCCCGACGGCTCCGGTTGCGGCTCCGACATCGCACAGTCGATCCTCGGGGGCCGGGATAAGGAGGCGCGCCAGCAGCACCGCGTCGGTCCCCGCCCGGTGTGCCCCGCGCGCGGGCTGATGCAACCGCAGGCGCCCGCCCAGGAAGGCGTCCGGCGCTTCCGTCACGGCTGGCGCAGCTCGTGGGCGAGGCCGGCATCCTTGAGCAGGCGTCGCGCCTGGGCCTCGTGGTCGCGCGGCACCAGCAGCCGCTGCCCGAACATGCCGATCGACCCCTCCATCAGGCTCATCTGGCTGTCGGCCACGAGGACCGGGATCTCGGCCGCTTCGAGGATCGTGCGGGCGAACCCAATCAGGACGACATCGTTGGCCCGGATCAGCTCGACCATCAGAGTCCCCCAAGGGCCGGCGGTTTCGCCGCGTCGGCACTGCGCTCCCGGCGACCCATATCGCAGGGGAGCCGATGTTGCGGCGCCGCGAGGCCCGTGCGAAGGGATCGCCCTCCGCCCGGGGCGGAACCGGTCTGGAGGTCACGCATCTTGGGTATGGCCCTCTCCATCGAGAACCCGAAGCCTGAGATCGAGGCGGGGTTGAACGACCTCGTCGCGCTGGTGGCCGACGGCATGGCGCGGGTCAACACCACGATCCTGTCGCGGACGGGCTCCGAGGTGACGATGATCCCGGAGGTGGCGAACCACCTGATCGCCTCCGGCGGCAAGCGCCTGCGCCCGATCCTGACCCTCGCCTGCGCCAAGCTCTGCGGCTACGCGGGCAACACGGACGGCGACGTGAAGCTCGCCGCCAGCGTCGAGTTCATGCACACCGCCACGCTCCTGCACGACGACGTTGTGGACGAGAGCGACATGCGCCGTGGCCGGGTCGCCGCCCGGATCAAGTGGGGCAACGAGGCCTCGGTGCTGGTGGGCGACTTCCTGCTCGGCCAGGCCTTCCGGATGATGGTGGAGGTCGGCTCCCTGAAGGCGCTCGACATCCTCTCGGCCGCCGCCACGGTGATCGCCGAGGGCGAGGTGATGCAGCTCACCAACGCCAAGAATCTGGAAACCGATGAGGCCGCCTACCTCGCGGTGATCCGCGGCAAGACCGCCGAGTTGTTCGCGGCCGCCTGCGAAGTCGGGCCCGTCCTTGCAGCACGCCCCGAGGCCGAGCAGGCGGCGGCGCGCGCCTACGGCATGAGCCTCGGCATCGCCTTCCAGTTGATCGACGACGTGCTCGATTACGGCGGCACCTCGGCCGAACTCGGCAAGAACGTCGGCGACGATTTTCGCGAGGGCAAGATCACGCTGCCGATCGTGCTGGCCTATCGCCGGGGCAGCGAGGGCGAGCGCGGCTTCTGGCGGCGGACCCTTCAGCAGGGCGAGATTCGCGACGGCGATCTGGAGACGGCCCTCGACCTGCTGCAGCGCCACGGCGCCCTGGAGGAGACGGTGGCGCGTGCCCACCAGTACGGCGCCGAGGCCCGGGCGGCCCTCGATATCTTCCCGGACGGTCCGGTGAAGGCGGCGCTCAACGGGGCCATCGAGTTCTGCGTGGCGCGGGCGCGCTGAGGCGGCGCGTCATAGCGTTTCCGATCGATTGATCGGGTCTGCCGGCTTGGCGAAAGACAGTATGCGGCGCAATCGCTGCCCTGGCAGAACGACCAAAAAGGTCGGCCGGACGGACATGCCCTGCGTCAACGCGCCGCGGATGCGAGCGCCTCGGTCAGCGCGGGTGCCAATCCGCGCAGCTCCTCCAGATGCGCTGCCGTCAAGGTTCGCAGCAGCGCCTCGGCGCGGGGGGTGAGCGCAAGCTCACTCCGGCGCCGGTCCTCGGCAGCCCGTGTCTTGCTCAAGAGCCCGGCCTCGACCATGCGGGCGACCAGTTCGGCGGCGCTGTGGGGCGCGATGAGCAATTGCTCCGCCAGCAAGCCAACGGTGGCCGGGTTGCGCCCAACATGCCCGGCAAGGGTGAGCAGGGCCTGATGCTGCTGCGGCGGCAGCCCAGCCCGGCCCGCGGCCGCCTCGCTGAAGGCCAGGAAGCGCCGGAGGCGGAACCGGAAATCCGCCAGAGCCGCATATTGCTCCGATGACAATGTCTCGGCGCCCAATGCATCGGCGTCCATAGCAATACCCCAGCTTCCAGGGCCCCCGTATCCTAACGCACCCCTGCGCGTCCCATGCCGCACGACGCTCGTCCGTTCCGCCCACCCGTAGATCCGCGCCTAGATACATCGTATTACGATATATATGACGGGGTGACGGAAGAGGAGGCCTTGATGGAGGGCGGGCTGGAGATCGAGCGTGGCGGGCGCGGGCCGCATCGTCGGGCGCTGGGCGATTTCAGCGCCGATCGGCGCGTGGTGATCCTGGCCGGGATGGCGATCGTCACCGGCACGGCAGCGAGCGGCACCGCCTGGATCCTGCTCACGCTGATCGGCCTCGTCACCAATGTCGCGTGGTACGGCCGCTTCGACACGGCCCTGACCTCCCTCGCCGACGCCGCTCCGGGCCCGTGGATAGTGGCGATCCCGGTGATCGGCGCCCTGATCGTCGGCGCCATGGCGCGTTACGGCTCCGAGAAGATCCGCGGGCACGGCATCCCGGAGGCCATGGAGGCGATCCTGATCGGCGGCAGCCGGATGTCGCCCAAGGTCGCGGTGCTCAAGCCGCTCTCGTCCGCGGTTGCCATCGGCACCGGCGGACCGTTCGGCGCCGAGGGGCCGATCATCGTCACGGGGGGCGCAGTCGGCTCGCTGTTCGCCCAGTTCTTCCACCTCAGCGCCGCCGAGCGGAAGACGCTGCTGGTGGCAGGCGCCGCCGCCGGCATGACGGCGATCTTCGGGACGCCGGTGGCGGCCGTGCTGCTGGCGGTCGAGGTGCTGCTGTTCGAGTGGCGCCCGCGCAGCCTCGTCCCGGTCACGGTCGGGGCGGTGACGGCGGCCTGCTGGCGGCCGGCCTTGTTCGGGGCGGGCCCGCTGTTTCCCTTCGCCGACAACCCGGCGCTGCCCTGGTGGGGCCTGCCGGCCTGCGCAGTTCTGGGCCTCGCCTCCGGCTTGATCTCGGGCGTTCTGACCCGGGCGCTGTATGCTCTGGAGGACGGGTTCGGCAAGATCCCGCTGCACTGGATGTGGTGGCCGGCGCTCGGCGCCGTCGTGGTGGGTTTCGGTGGCCTCGTCGAGCCCCGGGCACTCGGCGTCGGCTACGATGTCATCCACGACCTGCTGTCCGGGCATATGCTGGCCGGCGCGGTCGTGACGATCCTGGTGGTCAAGGCAGTGATCTGGCTCGCCGCCCTGTCGTCGGGCACCTCCGGGGGCGTGCTCGCGCCCCTGCTGATCCTGGGCGGGGCGGTGGGATGGCTGATCGGCCTCCTGTTGCCGGGGGCGCACGGATTCTGGGCGCTGATCGGCATGGCCGCGATGCTCGGTGGCACGCTGCCGGCACCGCTGACCGGCGTGGTCTTCGCGGTCGAGGTGACGGGCGACGTCGCCGCCCTGGGGCCGCTGCTTGCCGCGACCGTGGCGGCCTACGCGGTGACCGTTTTGCTCCTCAAGCGGTCGATCCTCACGGAGAAGATCGCCCGGCGCGGCCAGCACATCACCCGGGAATACGGGATCGATCCCTACGATCTCACCCGGGTCGAGGCAGTGATGACCCGCTCCGTCGCGACCCTCGACGCCAATCTTTCAATACCGGAAGCGCTGGCCGCCATCGAGGCGGGCGTGCATCATGCCTACCCCGTCGTCGACGCGGTAGGCCGGCCGGTAGGTCTGGTGTCGCGCAGCGATGCGCTGCGCTGGACTCTGCAGGAGCAGGACACCGACCCTGTGGCGGAGACACTCGGCGAGCGCGTTTCCGATGCCGACCTCGCGATCGTCCATCCGGGCGACGTCATTTCGCACGCGCTCGACGTGATGCTCTCGGCCGGGCAGGGCCGCCTGCCGGTCACCGACCCACAAAGCGGACGCTTGGTCGGCTTACTGACCCGCAAGGACCTGCTGCAGGTGCGCGCGACCGTGGTGCGGGCCGAAGCCGAGCGCCGCGCGTTCTTCCGGAGACGCCGGGGTGAGCACCGCACGGGATCAGGAGCATGAGTTTGGAGATTCGGATCCCCGGGCGGACGATCGGCCTGGATCGACTCAAGCCAGGCGCCTGCTATCTCGCGACCGGTGCCGATGGGCCGGACCTCGCCCTCATCGTCATCCGGGCGGGACGGCGGGAGGCGCTGCTGCTCAACCGACGCAGCGGCAACGGCGATCTGCCCATCCTGTCCGGTCTCGCCACCGGCATCGATGTCCTCGAATTGCAGGGCGCCGTCCTGGCGCCCTGCGGCGCGATCGGCGACATCGCTTTCGGCCCGGCAGACAGCGTTCCCGCGGCACTCCATCTCGGAGACGGCAGCGCCTATCTGTGCGGCCGCGACGCGTCCGGGGGCTTGGCAACCTTTGATGTCGTCAGCGGTGTCGCGAGCGTGATCGATCCCGGGGACTTGCCGCATGCAAAGCGCTGGCGCGTGATCGTGCCGGATGCAGGCGGCGTCGTCACAGTCTACGCGGCGGAGCCGGCCTGAACCCGGCGGGGCTCAGCGCAGGAAGGTCGGCGCCACCCACCAATCCGGATGGGCAGCGCGCAGGCTCGCGGCCGCCCGCACCGCCCCGCGCCGATCGGCGAACAGCGCGAACACCGTCGCGCCGGAGCCCGACATCCGCGCGAGCCGACAGCCTTGGTTGCGCAGGGCCGCCAGAACGGTCCCGATCACCGGCGCCACCGTGAGGGCCGGCGGCTCCAGATCGTTGCGCGCCGGACCGATGGCCGCCACGAGGGCGTCGTCACCGAGCCCCTGGCCGATCACGGGATGCTCCGCCCCAGGCAGGCTCTGCCCGACGGCGAGGCCCAGCGCCTTGAACACCGGCGCCGTCGGCACCGGGACGCCGGGATTGATCAGCACCGCAGGCAGCAGTGCGAGATCGAGCGGCGCACCGATCTGCTCGCCGACGCCGCGCATCATCCGGGCCCGCGGATCCAGGCAGACCGGCACGTCGGCCCCCGTCTCCCGCGCCGCCGCGACGACGGCCGCGTCGTCGCGCGACAGTCCGTTGAGACGCGCAAGCAGGCGCAACGCCGCGGCGGCGTCGGACGAGCCCCCGCCAATTCCGGCCGCCACCGGGAGGCGCTTGGTCAGGTGGAAGGCGCCCGTGCGAAGACCCGGCACGCGTGCCGCAAGGTGGCGCGCCGCGCGCAGGACGAGGTTGTCGCCGGTGGGACCGGCCGGCCCGGCGGTCGGACCCGAAACGGTCAGCCCGAGGGGCGCGGTGGGATCGAGGGTCAGTCGGTCGGCGGTGCCCGCGAAGGCCACAAGGCTCTCCAACGCGTGGTAGCCGTCATCCGCCCGCCGCCCGAGGATGTGGAGCGTCAGGTTGACCTTGGCGGGGGCGCGGTCTGCAAGCAGGGGCACGGGATCTCGAATGGGTCGCTGCGGAATGGAGCGACGCTCTACAGCTTGGAAGCCGAGAACAACAGCTCAGCCGAGATCCCCATGCGGCCGGTACGGCAGTGCATCGCCTGGGCGAATCTCCGTCAGGTCCTCGGCGAGTTCGACCAGCCCGTCGCTCGCCGACAGGCCGGTGAGCGCCCCCCCCGGCACGAGAATGGCCTCGGGCATTCCGGCCTCGCCGGGGCGCAGGCACACCCGCAGGTACTCCCGCCGGCCGGCGCGTTTCTGCAGGGCGAAGCCGCTGCGCACGGTGAGCGCCGGCGTCGCATCCTCCGTCCCGGAAAGATGCAGGACCATGGGCTTGAGCACCGCAAGCGCGGTCACGTAGGCGGCGGCCGGGTTGCCCGGCAGCCCGATGAATGGCGTGCCCGCCACCGTTCCGAGCGCGACCGGACGGCCCGGCTTGATCGCGAGGCGCCAGAGCGTGAGCGATCCGGAGGCCTCAACGGCGGCACGGACGTGATCCTCCTCCCCGACAGAGACGCCCCCCGAGGTCAGGATCAGGTCGTGCTCGGCAGCGGCCGCCGCGAGGCGGTCGCGCACCTGCCCGGGCACATCACGCAGGATGCCGAGATCGTGGGGGTCGGCGCCGAGCCGCCGCAGCAGCGCGGCGAGCATCGGCCGGTTGGCATCGTGGATGCCGGCGGGTGGCAAGGGCTCGCCCGACGGCGTCAGCTCGTCGCCTGTGGAGAACAGCGCGACCCGCAGAGGTACACGCAGGCGCAGATCGGGGCGCCCGAGCGCGGCGGCGAGCGCCAGATGCCGCGGCCCGAGCCGGGTCCCGGCGGGGATCGCACGGGTGCCGCGTGCGATGTCCTCGCCGGCTCGACGCCGATTGGCGCCCGGCGCGAGCTCCGCGGGCAGGCGCACGATCTGGCCGTCGAGTTGAACGTCCTCCTGCATGGCCACGGTATCGGTGCCCGGGGGCATCGGTGCCCCGGTGAAGATCCGCACCGCGCGGCCCATTCCGGTTTCGGCCGGCGCATGGCCAGCCGGCACCCGACCGCCGAGGGGCAGGCTGTCCGCTCCAGGGGCAAGATCGGCGGCCCGGAAGGCGTAGCCGTCCACTGCGGCGTTGTCGAAGGGCGGCAGGTCGAGGGGCGCGATCAGATCCTCGGCGAGAATCCGACCGTCTGCGCCCGCCAGCGGCACGGTCTCGATGCCGGCGAGCACCGGAAGGCGCGCCCGGATCAGCGCCACCGCATCGGCGACCCGCAGGGGTGCGGGCGGCGTCTCGAAGCAATCGGAACTCAGGCGACCCATGATGGCACGGGATCAGGCTGGGGCAGGCGGGTCGGCACGGGGCGGCCTCGCGGGCGGTGGTAGGCCGGCTTGCGACATCGGGATCGCGCGATCAAGCCCCGAGCGACGGCGCGAATCATCGCTCGCACGGGTCCGATCCGCTACGACCCGGTTCGCCATGCCCGAGCCCGCTCTGCCAACCGCCCAGGAACTTCCCTGCCAGCGCCACCTGTTCGAGGTGCCGGAGGCGGTCAGCTACCTCGATGCGGCGGCGTGGTCGCCGCTGCCGCTTTGCGTGCGCGCCGCCGGCGAGACCGGCCTCCTGACCAAGAGCCGACCCTGGGACCATCCGCGTGAGGCAATTCCCGCTCAGGTCGAGCGAGCTCGGGCCGCGGCGGCCCGGCTGATCGGAGCCGAATCGGACGATGTCGCGATCGTCGGCGCAGTCAGCCAAGCCATGGCAATAGCCGCGCGCAACCTCGCGCCGATCCCCGGCGGCCGCCTGCTGCGGGTGGCCGACGAATTTCCGTCCCTGCGCTTCGCCTTCGACCGGCTGGCTGCCGCACAGGGGCTCACCGTGGAGGAGGTCGTGCGTCCCCCGGATGGCAACTGGACCGCCGCGCTGCTCGCCGCAATCGCGCGCCCGGGCGCACCGCCGCTCGCGCTCGCCACTCTGACCCCGCTGCACTGGACCGACGGAAGCCTGATCGACCTCGACCGCCTCGCGCCCGCAGTCCACGCGACCGGTGCGGCCCTGGTGATCGATGCGACGCAGGCGGTCGGTGCCATCCCGGTGGATGTGGCCCGCTGGCGGCCCGATTTCCTGGCGTTCCCGACCTACAAATGGGCGCTGGGACCCTACGGCCTCGCCTTCCTGTACGCGGCGCCGCACCGGCAGGACGGCACGGCGCTCGACGAGCATGTCGGCAACCGCCCGGCGGCTGTTGGCGCGCGGCGCTACGATCGAGGCGAGCTCAACGATCCCGTGGCGCTCCCGATGGCCTCAGCCGGGCTGGAGCTGATCGCCAGCTGGGGCGTGCCGGTCGTCGCCGCTCGCCTGCGCGGGCTGACGGACCGGCTTGCGGATGCGCTCGATGTGCTCGGTCTCGAGATTGCACCGCGAAACCTGCGGGCGCCCCACATTCTTGGATTGCGGCGGCCAGGTGGGCTGCCTGCCGGATTTATCGAAGGCCTGCGCCGCGACGGGGTCTTCGCGAGCGTACGCGCCGGGGCTCTGCGGCTGAGCCCCCATGTCTGGGTCAACGACGACGACCTCGCCCGGTGCGTCGCGGCGATCCGGAACGGCCTCGGCGGCGCAGCGTAGCGCGACGGTCAGGCCGCGATCTCCGCCGCGGGGGCCTGCCCGGCCGCGTCCGCTCGCTTGCCGAAGCGTCGGCGCCACGCGTGCTGCGCCCGGTCCACGAGCTGCGCCGCCGTGCCCTGCGGCGTGCGCGCGCCCGTCATCGAGGCCAGGGTCAGGACCTCGGTGCCGAACCGGCTCTTGAAGCCCTCGTCACCGCAGAGGAAATCCACCGTGTGCAGCCCGCGATCAATCGACCACATGATGTAGTCCATCATCAGCACCATGCCGGGCGAGGCGCGCTCGACCTCCGGATCGTAGGTGGTGACGAAGGCCATCATCGCGCCGGCCTGGACGAAGTTGATCGACACGGCCACAACGGCGCCGCCGCATTCCAGCACGAAGGCGTGCAGCAAGCCTGCCTCGGCGAGTACCTGGACCATGGCGGGCAACGCTTCGGACCCCGCGTCGTAGAAGGCAGTGGAGGCGAGGCCGTGGCGCTCGAGCCAAGCCCGCTTGAAGGTGGTCAGCCGGTCGAGCACCGGCCCGAGGGGCTCGTCCGGTCCGAGCAGGCGGAAAACGAGGGGGCCGCGTTCGCGCAAGGCTTTCTGGCCGCGCCGGTAGTTCTGCCGGGTCTTTTTCGACTGCGCGTCGAACCACGCCTGTCCGGTGGTCCACGAGCCGCGCACCCGCCAATTCGCCTCGTCGCGGTGGTTCAGGTGCAGCCGAACCCCGCCACCCTCCGGCTGGAGCAGCGTCCGAGCCACCGCGTCCGGCAGGAGCCGGTTGAGATAGGCGAGATCGAAACCGCCGGCCCGCCCGGCGTAAAGCCACATCCGCCGGACGAGGTCACGGTCGGTCCGGTCGGCGAGCAGTGCATCGCCGAAATCCGAGCAGTCCTTGGCGGCCCATTCGAGCACGCGGAACCCCATCCGGCGCACGGTAGCGAGCGGCAGCACGCCGACGAGATCGTCGCCCCGCCACGCCAACACGACGGCGAGCGCCCGGCGCTCCCGGTCGGGTGCGCTCGCCCACCACGCGGAAACCCAGGCGTGGCTCTGGAAGACCAGCGCGCCGCTCGCCTTCCACAGCGCCGTCCAGGCGGGCCCGACCTCCGCCAGCCGCCCGGCGGTGCGGATGGTCTCGAAACGCTCGGTCGCCATGCTCAGGCCCCCGACCGCGGCTGGGCCGGCACGCCGCGCAGGCGTCGCACCTGTCGCGCGATCCGCCGGCCCATCTTCTTCAACGGCAGCACGTAGAGCCCCGACAGGGACTGGTAATCGGCGACGTCCCGGTCGACGAGGCCGAACTTGAAATCCTCATTGGGCTTCGGGATGCAGAGGGTACCGAACACCCGGTCCCAGAACGAGAACAGCAGGCCGAAATTCTTGTCGTAATGCTCCGGCGCCGTGGAGTGGTGGAGCTGGTGCCAGTGCGGGCACAGGATGATCGTGTTGAGCCGCCCGAACGAAATCTTGAAATGGGTGTGACGCACGAAGTCCATCATCAGGATGTTGCGCATGATGTAGACGTTGATGCCGAACACAGTCAGCTCGACCGGGTTCAGCGCCAGCAGGCTCCAGATCCCGAAACAGATCCCGGGGATCACGCCGTCCCAGGCGCGGTTCATCAGCTCGTCCAGGGGATGGACGCGGTCCTTGGTGATCCCGACCATCACCTCGGCCGAGTGGTGGACCTTATGGAGCTCCCACAGGAACGGGTAGCGGTGCTGGGCCGTGTGGTAGAGGTAGTAGGACAGATCGTAGGCCAGCAGCATCGTGGCGGTGAATACCACCACGGTAACCGGACCGGGCTCGCCGAGGATCGGCTGATCGATCCCGAACAGCGCGCCCAGCACCCGGTTGGTGGCGTAGCCGACCGCGACCACGAAGGTCACGCCTGCCGGGATCAGCAGGAACGGCATGATTGCCTTGCGGGTGACGTAGAACAGCAGGTCCGCCCGAGCGGAGGGATGGGTCATCACCTCCCGCGGTAGCGCAAATTCGAAGAACTCGGCGAACGAGTACTTTTCGGCCGTGCGCAGATAGGCGATCAGGGCGCAGATCAGCGCCGTCGCGAACAGCAGGCCAGCGGCGAGTAGGTTCTCACCCGAGAGCTTCGCGGCGATCCGCTGAATGAAATCGGCGACATCCATGTCTACGCGTTTCCTTCGGCCGATCGAGCCCGATCCATCAGCGCACCGTTCGGAGACTGTCGGTTCGAGGTCAGTGTCGGTGGCTCGCTCCACACAGAGTGCGTAGCCTTTGGACTATTTTGCCTGACAGACCGTCTGTCGGACATTGGTTTTAAATGCGGATCGGTACCTTGAACGCCATGCGACGCGATCTCCGATCCTGTTCCGCCCCTGATGCCTTCACGCATCCCGGCTTAGCCGCCCGGGACAACCGGACGTCCTCGCCTCCCCGCTCGCCGCAGGGTCGCCTGCACCGCGGCGTCGATGCCCTCGGCCGCGGACGCTTCCGAGAACAGCGCCTCGTAGCGCGCCCGTGCCGCTTGTCCGAAGCCGCGCCAAGCCGCCGGATCGCCGATCATGCCGGCGAGTGCCTGCGTGATCGGTTCGGGGCCGCCGGGCGGAACGATCCACCCCGTCCGCCCGTCTTCGACGACCTCCGGGAGCCCGCCGACCGCCGTCACCAGCGGCGGAACGCCGTACGCCATGGCCTCGATCGCCACCCGGCCGAGGGATTCCGGGCGCTGCGACGGCATGGTCACCACGTCGGCCCAACGGTAGAGGGCGTCCGGATCGGCCACGAACGGTTCGCGGGTGACCTGCTTCGACAGGCCGGCTGCCGCGATCCGCTCCACCACGCCGCGTTCGCGCGCCGCGTCCTCGAAGGCGCTTCCGACGATGCGCAGTTCGATCCGCCGCCGCAGCGCCTCGGGCAGCGCGGCCACGGCTTCGATCAGAACGTCCTGTCCCTTGATCGGGCTGATGCGCCCCAGCATCAGTACCCGCAGCGGGCGGCTGCCGTCATACCCGCCCCGGCTCATCGCGGCCGGTGCGGCGATGCCGTTGTAGACCACCTGGGCGCCGACCCCCGCCGACAGCGGGTAGGCCCGGGCGGTAGCGTGCGAGTTGAACACCACGTCGGCCCCGCTCCAGCGGATCAGCCCGCGCAGGACCTTCAACACGGCGCCTTCCGGGATCTCGTGGATGTGGACGATGCTCCGCCCGGGAAGAAGCCGCGCGGCGAGCAGGTAATCAGCCACCACGGTCGTGTTGATATAGACGAGGTCGCTGCCGCGAATCCGCCAGAGCGCGCGAAGAACTGCGATCGGCAGGGTAAACGGGGCGACGATGCAGCGCCGCGCCAAATTCTTGCGCCGCAGGATCCACAGCGGCTCGATCACGACGCGGCTGGCGAAGGGTTCCAAGGCCGGCACGAGCGGCCCATGGCGCGGCAGGATCACGTCGATCCGAGCGGACGGATGGGCGGCACGGAGGGTGCGGACCGTCTCGATGAAGCAGCGGTCCGATCCGTAGAGCTCGAAACCCTGATGCACGCAGGTAATCGTCAGCGCGGGCGCGCCTCGCGCTCCGGCGGCTACCGGAACACCTTGCTCGTCTGCCAGTACGGCGGCGACGGTATGCAATATCGAATCCTCTACCGTTGGATTAACTGTCAATGGACTGGAAAACCGAAGGTTGATATTTCATTGGGTCGCTTGGCGGGCATGTCCTCTTATAATATAAACGCCGTCCTTGGAAGGAAGGACAATGCCGAACCGCGTACCCGCAGTGCTTATTTTAGGAACGCGTGGGATCCCGGCTGCACATGGCGGGTTCGAAACTTTTGCTGAGCGGCTCGCCCGTTACCTCGCAGTTCGTGGCTGGTGCGTCGGCGTCTATTGCCAGCGGGAGGTCGAGCGGGTCGGCACGCGGATCTCGTCGCGGGTCTGGAACGGGATCGAGCTGATCACCGTGGAGGTCGGCCTGAAGGGCCCGGCCGCGACCCTGGCCTTCGACGCGTTCTGCGCCTGGGATGCGGCCCGGCGCGGCGGCGTCTGCCTCGTGCTCGGCTACAACGGCGCGGCCTTCCTGCCCTATCTGCGCGCCTGCGGCGGGCGGATCCTGACCAACATGGACGGGATCGAATGGCGCCGCCCGAAATGGTCGCGGCCCATCCGGGCGTACTTCTACGTCAGCGAGTGGATCGCCGCGTGGTCCTCGCACCAGCTCGTCGCCGACCATCCGGCCATCGCCGACCACTTGGCCACGCGGCGCCCGCGCCGGGCCATCACGACGATCCCCTACGGGGGCGACCCGCCGCCCGACGAGATCACGCCACCGCCGCTCGGGCTGGAGGCCGGGCGCTATCTCGTGTCGATCGCCCGCATCGAACCCGACAACAACATCCTGACGATCGTCGAAGCGTTCTCGCGCCGACCCCGGGGTGTCCGCCTCGTGGTGCTCGGGACCATGAGCGTGCACAACCGCTATCATCGCGCCGTCGAGGAGGCCGCCTCCCCGGAGGTGCTGTTTCCCGGCGCCATCTACGAGCCCGATCAGGTCCAGGCCCTGCGGGTCCATGCGTTGGCCTACCTTCACGGTCACACGGTTGGCGGCACCAACCCATCGCTGGTCGAGGCCCTGTGGGCGGGCAACGCGGTGATCGCCCACGCCAACCCGTTCAATCGAGGAACCGCCGGCGAGGCGCAGTTCTACTTCGAAGGCGTCGACTCCTGTGCCGTCGCGATCGAGCGGGTTCTCGCTGAACCGGAGGCGGTCGCGCGTGCCCGCGCGGCGGCCCGGCGGCGTGCCGAGGATTTCCGATGGGGCGACGTGCTGGCCGCCTATGAGGACGAGGTGCGGCGGGTCGGAGGTTATCCCCCGGCGGAGCGCGTCAAGGTGCCGTTCGCCGAGCCGATCGGTGCCACGGCCGGCGCGAGCGGATGAGGGCCAGTCGCCGGAGGCTGCTCGCGGGCGGCCTCGCCGCATTGGGTGCGCAGGCGGTGCCGGCCCGAAGCGCCGTCACGCCGATCCCGCTGCGCCGGGGCATCGCGCTCTGGCCCTGGTTCTCGCTTACCACGGAATATCCGGCCCCGCGCAGCGACTACGCTTGGCCGCCGTTCCAGGCGGATCGCCCTGTCCCGACCCAGGCCGACCTGATGCGGCTAGCCGCCCTCGGCTTCGATTTCGCGCGGCTGCCGCTCGATCCCGGCCCGTTCGTGGCCTTCACGGGAACCCGCCGGGCCGAACTCCTCGGCAGCCTGTCGGCGGCGATGGATGCGGTGTTGGCGGCCGGCCTGCGCGTCGTTCTGAACGTTCAGGCGAATGCAGCGACCCATCACTACACGCCGGAGGCCTTCTACGGCACAGATCGGGCGCCGCTGTTTCCGGCCTACCGGGATCTCGTCGCCGAACTGGCCCGCCTGTGTGACCGCAAGGGGGTCGACCGGGTGGCGCTGGAGCCGGTCAACGAGCCGCCGCAGGCCTGCGGTGCCGTCGCGTGGAATCGCATTCAGGAGAGACTTCTGACCACGGCGCGGGCGGCGGCGCCAGCGCTCACCCTGGTGGCGACGGGCTCATGCGGCAGCCTCGTCGCCGGCCTGACGGCCCTCGACCCGGCGCCGCTCGCGCGATTTGCACCCCTGCTCTACACCTTCCACTTCTACGAGCCGTATCTGTTCTCGCATCAGGGGGCGACCTGGCTCACCGAGGAGCCGTTCTATCGCTGGCTCAACGCCGTGCCATGGCCGGGAACACGCGCGCGCATGCCAGAGACGCTGAAGGCGGTATCGGCCCGCATGGAGGCCGACCGGTCGGTTGCGCAGCCCGAGAAGGTTCGCGACCTTGCGGTGATCGAAGCGAAGCTGCGCGAGTACGGCGATGCCGAGCCTGGCCCCGCCTTCCTCGCCGCCGCCATGGAGCCAGTTGCGACCTGGGCCGACCTCTACGGGATCCCGCGCCGGAACGTGCTGATGGGCGAGTTCGGAGCCCTGCGCACCGACGCCCGCTACACCGCCGCGCGGCCCCTCGACCGGGCCGCCTATCTCCGCGACGTGCGGCTGACGGCGGAGCGGGCGGGATTTGGGTGGTCGTTCTGGAACCTGTTCGACGGGCTCGGTCTGATGGATGATGCGCACGCGGTCGATCCCGCCCTGGTGCCTGCTTTGGACCTCAAGGCCGTCCCGTAGGACGTTCTCCCATGAGCGCCGACAGCCCTCCGCCATGACGGGCGAAGCTGAGCGATGCAGAGCGGCGCTCGACCGGGAGGCGTGAATTCGCCCAGGATGCCTACGCTCACGGTAAACGACGGAATTCCAGAAAGCCTTGGACCGGCACTCCAACCCTCCACCTCAGCCTGAGGTGACGGAGCGCAGCGCAGGCCTCGAAGGATCCCTCCAGAAGTCGCTGTGATCCCTGGAGCCCTCCTTCGAGGCCCGCTGACGCGGTCACCTCAGGATGAGGTAGAGGGGGAGGCAATCGAGCGCTGTCGTATCCCGCGGCCTAGGTCACCGCCCAAAGCAGCGTTTCATCGCCACGGAACACCACCACCGCCGTGTCCTCCACCGCGACCGCCTCGGCGATGCGGTTTTCCCGCCGTTCCAGCGTCACCGTTGCCGCGTTCGGCTCCAGCCCGTGGAAGCGGGCGCCGTTGAGCGACGCGAAGGCCTCGAACCGATCGAGCGCCCCTTCCTCGTCGAACACCTGCACGTAGGTCTGGAGCGCGGAAGGCCCGCAGAACACCCCCGCGCAGCCGCAGGACGCCTCTTTGGCACCGCGGACATGCGGGGCCGTGTCGGTGCCGAGATAGAAGCAGGCCTCGCCCGAGGTCGCGGCTTTGCGCAGCGCGAGTCGGTGTCGCTCGCGCTTGGCCACCGGCAAGCAGTACAGGTGGGGGCGCAGCCCCCCCTGGAAGATGTGCGTCCGGTTGATCACGAGATGGTGCGGCGTGATCGTGGCTGCGCACCGGCTCCGGTGCTCCCGGACCACGTCGAGGATCTCGGCCGTGGTGGCGTGCTCCACCGTCACCTTGAGGCCCTGTTGGCGGGCGAGGAGCGGGATCAGGCTGCCCTCCATGAAGGCGGCCTCGCGATCGAAGATGTCGATTTCCGGGTCGGTCGCCTCGCCGTGGATCAACAGCGGCATGCCGATCCGCTCCATGCGCTCCAGCACGGGCGCGATCCCGAGAAGGTCGGTGACGCCCGCGTGAGAGTTGGTGGTCGCGCCCGCCGGGTAGAGCTTGGCGGCGACCCAGACCTTGTCCTTGAAGCCGCGCTCGATCTCGTCCGGATCGGTGTAGTCCCGCAGGTAGCAGGTCATCAACGGCGTGAAGTCCATGCCGGCCGGCAGGGCCGCCAGGATGCGCTCGCGGTAGCCTCGCGCGGCTGCGACCGTGGTCACCGGCGGCACGAGGTTCGGCATGATGATGCCCCGGGCGAACTGCGCCGCCGTGTAGGGCAGCACCGCCTTCAGCATCGCGCCGTCGCGCAGGTGAATGTGCCAGTCATCCGGGCGGCGGATCGTGATCCGCTCGACGGTCTTCGCGTCCTGGCGCTCGGCGGGGAACAGGTCGGCGACACTCATCGCGGGCCTTTCAGGACTGACCGAAGGCGGAGATACCGCCATGGGCGGCGGACCACGCGGCCGGCGCGTTGAGGAAGCTCTCGACCTCGTCCAGCGTCTTCGGGTCGAAGGTGCCCATCTCCTTGGCGACGGCCAGCACGTCCCGCCACGTGGTGAGATAGTGGAGCTTGATGCCGATCTCCTGCATCAGCGCTGCGCTGTCGGGGAAGATGTCGTAGTAGAACAGCACGAAGCAGTGATCGACCTGGGCGCCCGAATCGCGCAGGGCCTTGCAGAAATTGACCTTGCTGCGCCCGTCGGTGGCGAGGTCCTCGACCAGCAGGGTGCGGGCGCCCTCGACGATCTCGCCCTCGATCTGCGCGTTGCGGCCAAAACCCTTGGGCTTCTTTCGGATGTACTGCATCGGCAGCATCATCCGGTCGGCGATCCAGGCCGCGAACGGGATGCCGGCGGTCTCGCCGCCCGCGATATGGGTGAGCTTCTCGTAGCCGATCTCGCGCACGATCGTGGCGGTGGCGAAGTCCATCAGCGTCGAGCGCAGGCGCGGGAACGAGATGATCTTCCGGCTGTCGGTGTAGACCGGGCTCGCCCAGCCGGAGGTGAACTTGAACGGCTCGTCCTTATAGAAGAGGACCGCGCCGATCTCGAGGAACATCTTGGCCGCCTCGCGGGCGATGACGTCCCGGTCGAGGGGCAGGAAGGGGCTGGTCATGCGGCGTGCGCGCTCCGCTTGGGTGCTCTCCGGGGCTTGAAGACCAGTCCGGTCGGAGAGAACGCGTTGAATTGGGCCTGACCGCCCTCCTCCGCCCTGTCTCGGCCAGCGTCAACCCTGCGCCGCGCGCTATCCGCGCTTCACGCAGTCCTGCCAGTGCGCAGATGCGCGATGTGCCGGATGGCGAGCGCGTAGCCGTGCGTCCCGAACCCCGCCAGCACCGCCGTGGCGGCGAGCGAGATGTAGGAATGATGGCGAAAAGCCTCGCGCCGGTGGACGTTCGAGATGTGGCACTCGATCACCGGCACTTCACAGGCGTTGAGTGCGTCGAGGATCGCCACGGAGGTGTGGGTGTAGGCCCCGGCGTTGATCACGATGCCGGCCGAGCCAACCCGGAATTCATGGATCGCGTCGATCAGCGCGTGCTCGGCATTGCTCTGGCGGCACTCGACCGTGAGCCCGAAGCCGGCAGCCGTCTCGCGGCACAGGGCTTCGACATCGGCCAGTGTTTCGTGACCGTAGATCTCCGGCTGGCGCTTGCCGAGCAGGTTCAGGTTGGGCCCGTTCAGGACCAGGATCGTGTCGTTCATCGTCTGCCTCGCCGCCTGAGAGGTGCGGCAAGCGCCGGCAAGACACAAGGCCAGGCTGTCATCCGACGCGAGATGTCCCGCATACGGACCCGGTGCGCGCGTCGGTCGGTTCAGATCCTTGCCCTGCGGCGCTATCCCGGACGGCGCGAGGGGACGGGACAGGGAGGACAGACGGATGGCAGCATCCCGGAGCGACGCGCCCGTGGTGATCGCAGTGGCGATCACAGGCTCGGTGCCGCGCAAGAAAGACAACCCGGCCGTTCCGGTCACCGTACCCGAGCAGATCGAATCGACCCACCAGGCCTTCGAGGCCGGCGCCACCCTGTGCCACATCCATGTGCGCAACGACGACGAATCCCCCTCTTCCGATCCGGAAAAATTCGCCGCCGTGCAGGAAGGGCTGCGCAAGCACTGCCCGGGGATGATCGTGCAGTTCTCCACGGGCGGGCGCGGCCGCGATCCGGCCGCGCGTGGCCTGTCGCTCAAGCACCGGCCCGACATGGCCTCCCTGTCCACCGGCTCGGTCAATTTCCCGACGATCGTCTACGAGAATTCCGCGAGCCTCGTGACCGATCTCGCCGGCCAGATGAAGCAGTACGGCGTGAGGCCCGAGATCGAGATCTTCGACCTCTCGCACCTGCATGGCGCCAAGCGGCTGGTGGAGGCGGGCCTGATCGACGCGCGCCCGCACGTGCAGTTCGTGATGGGCGTCCAGAACGCGATGCCGGCCGAGGAGCACCTGCTCGATATCCTCCTCGCCGAGACGCGTCGGATCCTCTCGGGGGCGACCTGGACGGCTGCCGGCATCGGCCGCAACCAGGCGGTGGTGATGGACTGGGCGCTCGCCCGCGGCGCCGACGCAGTGCGGACCGGCCTGGAGGACAACATTCGTGTCACGAAGGACCAGCTGGCAGCCAGCAATGCCGAGCTCGTCGGCCTTGCCGCCGAAGCGGTGGCACGCCACGGCCGCCGCGTCGCTACATCCGCAGAGGCCCGCGCCGCGTTGGGCCTGGGTTAATCGGGCGCGGTTCACGCCTGCGGCTGCCCCATGGAAGACGGCGTCGGATCCATGCGCCTCTCGACATGCACGCCGTCCCGACGGCGACCCCTGATCGTCTGCTGCGCCGCCGCGGTCTGCGCGTTGCTGGCCGTATCCTCGGAGGCATTGGGTCAGGCCGGGCCGCCCGGTCCGGCATCGGCCGAGGCGCTCGTGAACGGGATTCAGACGATCCGCCGCGGCGACACCGTCACGAAGGTCGACCGGACCGGCAAAGGTGCGGTGCTGTGCATGCGCGGCATCCTGCAGGCGATCCGCGCCGTTGGACAGGCCTGCCACGAGGACGCCGACCCGGAATTCCAGCGGGAACTGAAAACATCCCTCGACCCCATCGATCAGTTCATCGCCGAGAACGCCCGGAACGGGACCGTCCCATCACGCAGCGGGCCGGCGGAGTGCCAACCGCGATCGGTCTGCGGCCGCGATGCGGAGATGATGTACGGGGCCTTCCGGACCGGCGCCGCCGCGGGCCTGCGCGCAGGTCGACGACCTGCTCTCGATCCCGCGCGAGCCGGTCTTGAATCCGTGCCTGTGAGCCGCCCGTCGCCGCCGGGACTTCGGGGCAGTGGCCGATGCAACGTCGGCTCCTTGCACCTTCTCACCGCCATCTCGGCGTGCTAACGGTCCGCCCGCGCGGGTGTAGCTCAATGGTAGAGCAGCAGCCTTCCAAGCTGAATACCCGGGTTCGATTCCCGGTACCCGCTCCACGCCTGTCTCTGCCGTTAAGCACGCGCCGCGCATCCGCAGCGAGCCCGTCGGTCCGAGCCGCCGCGCAACCTCTTGAGAGCGTAGACCGGCGCTTGTACCTGTCGTTCAGGTAGCGATGCCGAACTTTTTCGCTCTAAGCAGCAATGCTACGGCCCGCTCTCGGCGGCCGTCCGGATGTAGATTGGCGGGTCCCCCTGGTCCGGGCCGTCGCATCATCATGCGTTCCAACTACATCCCCGACGGCGACGACACGCACGCCGGCTGGCAGGTCTGCTTGGTTCAACCGCCGCGGAGTGTCGGCAGGACCGATCCAACTGACTTGGCGGATCGGCTCGCTGCCCTGGAAGCCGACAACGCCTGCCTGCCTCGGCTGCTGGATGGAGCGGGTACGCGCGACGGCCTGCGTCACGGATTGCGCAACACAACGGCGATGATGCGCACGATCATGCACCGATCCGCCGAGAGCGCCGGCGATGTCGAGGGCTACGTGGCGCATCTCGATGGACGGTTCAGAGCCGTGATGCAGGTGCAGGCCGCCACGGATGTGCAGGGCGAGGCGGACCTGCACAGTCTCGTATCGGACGAACTGCTGTTCCACCTCGTGCGGGAAGGCGAGCAGGCTACGATCAGTGGTCCGCGGTTGCGGCTCAGGCCGAAGGCGGCGCTGGTCCTGGCCCTGGCGCTGCACGAGTTGACCAGCAACGCGGTCGAGCACGGCTCCCTGGCCCTGCCGCAGGGGCATGTCGATGTCCGATGGCGGATCCAGCCGCCGGACGGTCCCGGGTCGGGCGAACCGATGCTTCACCTGGACTGGAAGGAGTGGGGCGGCGTCGCGGTGGCCGAGCCGGCGCGGCTTCGGCACGGAGGTCCTGTACGAAATGCTGGTCTACGAGTTCGAAGCACAGGCCGCACTCGATTTCGAGTTGGACGGCCTGCGCTTCAGCCTGCGTCTGCCGCTCGTGCCGACGGTCGGACGCGTGATCGCGGGCGGCGATGCCGAGGCATCGCGCGATTCCTGAATCACCACCTGTCCGGAGATGTCCCCGACCTCACAGTTGTTCGATGCGCCGGCTCCGACGGGGGTCAGGTCGCCCAGTGGGATCGTGACCCGCGACAGGTCGAGCGGCGTCGTCGGGCCGGCCGGGAAGGTCGCCTCCCAGCCCGCGCCCAGGGCCTTCGACAGCGCCACGAAGTCGGTCGACGTCGCCGCTCTCGCTGAGGCGCCGCAGCGCAGCGGAGGCCTGGAAGGATTCCCTCAGATTGCGCGGCGATCCCTGGAGCCCTCCTTCGAGGCCTGCTAGCGCGGGCATCTCAGGATGAGGGGATCGGATGGGATGGTCCCGGCATGGCAGGCGGTCGTGTACTGCGTGCAACACCATCCGGCACGACTCGCACAGCATATCGCGAGCTCAGGACGCCCTCCGCAGGGTGATCCGCGTCAGCTCGGACGGGCGCCCGAGGCGGAGGGCGAAGCCGGGCCAGAGCGCGGTTCCGTTGCTGACATAGAGCAGCATGGTCGCAACCCGGTACGCGCCCGAGACGAACCCGGCATTGCCCCGTGCCACCAGCCGGTCCAGGCCGCGGATCATGCCGCCATGGGTATGGCCGGAGAGCTGCAACGCCACGCCGCGCGCCGCGCTTTTCGCGGCGTTCGCCGGCTGGTGGTCCAGCAGCACGATCGGTGCGCCCCTAGGTGCACCCGCGAGGGCGGCGTCGAGGTCCGGACCCGGGTGACCGGTTGCGCGCGCCGAGCGATCGGTGACTCCGGCCAACACCAGCGCGCCGCCCTCGCGCCGCAGGACCGTGTGGGCATTGGAGAGGATGCGGATGCCCAGCCCTGCCAGATGGCGCATCCAGCCATCGAAATCGAAAAAGTACTCGTGGTTGCCGGGCACGGCCCAGACGCCGTCTCGCGCTCGCAGGGCGCGCAACGGCTCCACGTCGTTCCGCCGGGCTTCCAGCGAACCGTCGATGAAGTCGCCAGTCACGACGATCAGGTCGACCTTGAGGTCGTTGGCGCGCGTGACCACGGCCCGCGCCCAGGCGGCCGGGAACAGGCGGCTGATATGCAGATCCGTCAGGTGCAGGATCGTGTAGCCGTCGAAGCCGGGCGGCAGGCCTGGGATCGCCACGGGGACTTCCTTCAATGGCGGCACGCGCACGGCCTGCCGCACGGCGACCGCCGCGAGGAGCACGGCCGTGAAGCCGACTGCGAGGCGCCACGCGGTCGGGATCGCCCAATCGCCGCCGGGCAGGGCCATCGACGTCAGCGCGACGAGATCGAGGGCGAGCTGCAGGGGCGCGGCCAGCGCGATCGCGCCGAACACGCCGTTGAATAGGATCACCACCGGGCGCGGGAATTCCGGCGCGAAGACCGATCCGGAGGAGAGCCGGCTCCACAGGTGGTACTGCGAGGCGGCCAGGAGGATCGCGGCGAGGCCGAGCCGGAGCGCGAGCGGCCACGGCAGGGGCCACACCATCCGCGCGATAACGTAAATGGCGGGCAGGCTGGGGATCAGGCGGATCATGGCCGGCTACATGGACCGGGCGGCGACCGGAAGGCAAAGCTTGCGGCCGGGTTGGCCATGGTGCCCCCTGTCTGACGCCGCCAAAGCCGACGCGCCGCACGCCCCGTGTCGGATCACGCGCGGGCCAGGGCCGTCGCAAACTCCGCCTCCGGCAGATGCGCACCGCCCGTGGTCCAGACCACGTGGGTGGCGGAAACCACATCCGCCGGCGGAGTCTCAGCGAGGAACCGGTTAAGCGCGGCGAAGCCTGAGGCCGCCGAGGGTTCGAGGCGCATCCCCGCGCCCGACCACAGCACCTTCAGCCAGCGGAACAGATCCGCGTCGGGGACCGTCACCACCGCGTCGATCAGCCTGCCGACGGTGCGGGCGACCAGCAGGGAGGCGCTCGCCACCGCCAGCCCATCGGCCGCCGTCCGGTTGTCGAGCCCAGCCTCGTAGACGCTGACGGACCGGTCGAGACCAGAGGCGAGCTGCACGAGCATGCAGGGTGCGGCCACCGGTTCCACGAAGACCGGCCGCACGGCATCGCCGAACAGCAGCGTCAGCCCGAAGGTCACGCCCCCCGGCGCGCCGCCGACGCCGCAGGGAAGGTAGACGTAGAGCGGATGCGCCGCATCGACGGCGATCCCGGCCTCGGCGAGCTGGCGCTGAAGATCGAGCGCCGCCGCCGCATAGCCAAGGAACAGGTCGACCGAATCCTCGTCGTCGACAAAATGAGCGTCGGAGCGGTCCTGGAAGGCCTCCCGCGCGGCGGCGACCGCGAGGCCGTAATCCCCCGGATGCTCGACGACGCGCGCCCCGAGCTCGCGCAGGCGCTGCTTCTTCCAGGCCTTGGCGTCGTGTGACATGTGCACCTCGACCGCGAAGCCAAGGGCGCGGCCCATCACGCCAACGCTGAAGCCGAGATTGCCGGTGCTGCCGACCGCGACCGTGTGGCGGGCGAACAGGTCGCGGAAGACGTCGGATGCGAACGCCGCGTAGGACAGGCCGGGCCGCAGGAGACCGGCCGCCTTAGCCAGCGTCTCCGCATAGGCCAGGACCTCGTAGACGCCGCCCCGGGCCTTGATGCAGCCGGTGACCGGCAGGTCGTGATCGGCCTTGACCCAGACGGAGCCCGGGGCGTCGCCCAGCAGGGTCCGGCTGAGGTCGGGCGCGACGGGCAGCAACGGCGAGTCGATCCTCCCATCTTCGGTGCCGTCGAACAGTTGCGCCAGGAGCGGGTCGAAGCGGCGCCAGCGCGCCTCCGCCTGGCGCATGTCGGCCTCGCAGAATGCCGACGCGGCCAACACCGAGGCGGCGTCCTGCCGGTGCGGATTGCGCCAGACGGTCGGCTCGGCCCGTCGCACGGGCGCCGGTATAGGTGGCTCACCGGAGGTCCCGCGCAGCGTAGCGTTGACGGTCATGGCATCGTCCTCTCGCGTGTCGGGCCCGGGGCTCAGCGGCCGCCCCGATGTACGACGAGGGGGCCGAAGGCTTGGCAGACCGGCATGAGCTCGATGACGTTGATGTTCACCCGGGCCGGCCGGGTGGCGGCCCAGAACACCGTGTCGGCAACGTCGTCGGGCGTCAGCGCGTCGGCACCGTCGTAGACGCTTGCCGCACGGGTGTCGTCGCCGCGGAAGCGTACGTTGGAGAACTCGGTGCCGCCGACGAGGCCCGGGTCGATCTCGGTGACCCGCACCCGCTTGCCGACGAGATCGGCGCGCAGGTTGAGCGAGAACTGCCGGACGAACGCTTTGGTGGCCCCGTAGACGTTCCCGCCGGGATAGGGGTAGCTCGCCGCCGTCGATCCGATGTTGACGACGTGCCCGGTGTCGCGGGCGACCATCCCGGGCAGCACCGCACGGGTCACGTACATCAGGCCCTTGACGTTGGTGTCGACCATCGCCTCCCAGCCGTCGAGGTCCGCCGCCTGTGCGGGTTCGAGCCCGACCGCGAGGCCGGCATTGTTCACGAGCACGTCGATGTCGGCGAAAGCCGCGGGGAGGCCGGCGACCGCGTCCTCGACCGCCCGCCTGTCCCGGACGTCGAGTTCGAGGGCATGGACCACGTGGTCGCCGAGTTCGTCGACCAAGGCCTGAAGCCGATCGCGACGGCGCCCGGCCGCGACGATCGTCTGTCCGGCCTGCGCGAAGCGCCGCGCGATCGCGAGGCCGAAGCCCGATGTCGCGCCGGTGACGAGAATGCTCATGTCGATCTCCTGCCCATGCCGGGGGTATTAGGCTGCGTCGTCCTTGACGTAGGACGCAAGCCCGTTGCCGAAGGACCACTCGTCGCGCGCGTTCGGCGAGAGGACGATCAGCACGTCCTCCGGGCGCAGGCCGGGATCCGCCACGAGGTTGTCGGTAATCGCCCGATAGAGCGCCTTCTTCTGCGCCGTGTCCCGCCAATTCCCGGCGATGATGTTGACAATGACGAGGTCGTCGGTGCGGTGGAGGCCGAGATAGCTGGAATCGTAGATCAGCTCGTCCCGCTCGTGCTGGCGGATGAGCTGGAAGCGGTCGTCGGCCGGCGCACCGAAGGCCTCCATCAGCTCGCGATGCACGCCTTCGGAGACGGCACGAAGGTGCTCCGGCGACTTGCCCTTGATCAGTGAAGTACGAACCAGGGGCATGAACGATCAACCGCTCAGGCAGAGCCAAGTCCAGAGGCTTCAGGCGGGCATCACCGGCCTGACGGCCGAGACTCTGCATGAGGTCGGCCCCCTGGTCGGCGTGCTGGTCGAGCAGGTTCCGCTGTCGGGATGGAGCGTGGGCGGCGAACCGGTGACCTGCGCCACGCAGGTGGATGCCATCATCAGCGCGGAGACGAACACATCCGAGGAGAAAGCACGGTTCATTGCCGAGACGAGCCGTCTTCTAAAGAATGTTGTCGGTTCTGGCCTCGCCGAAGTTTCTTATGTAGTGTTCCACGAAGTGCCGAAGGACTCGTGGGGCTATGACGGCCTGACCCAGGCTCACCGGGCGCAGCACCACTGAGCGCGCACCGGGAGACGTCGGCCACCACCGCGCATGCAACCGCTGCACCCGTCGCTCGTTGGCGAAGTCAGGGGCGGACCATTCCGATCGAGGCAGGTCGGTGTCGAAATTGAAGAAACACACGGCGCACCTGATCGCCGTCCATCAGAAGCGCGAGGCCGTCCGGGTCTACGCGGTCCTGGCCCAGTCGGCGACGGCGGCCTTGGCGCAGGTCACCGAAATGGCGACGGACGACATGCAGGTGGAACTGACGGGCTCCCTCGGGCGCGACCTCGCCCGGCGCCTTGGTCTCAAACCTGGCGAGATGCGTCTGGTCTGAAAGGCGCACGCCCTCACCTCATGGCAGCACGAGGCCGGAGGCGGCATAGATCAATGCCGCCACCAGACCGGCGGCCGGCATCGTGACCACCCAGGCGACGACGATCCCCTGTGCCACGTTCCAGCGGACGGCGGAAACGCGGCGGGCCGCGCCGACACCGATGATCGCCCCCGTGATCGTGTGTGTCGTGGAGACCGGGATTCCGAACGCCGTTGCGGCAAACAGGGTCAGCGCCCCGCCCGTCTCGGCGCAGAAGCCCTGCGCGGGCGTCAGGCGCGTGATCTTCGATCCCATCGTGTGCACGATGCGCCAGCCGCCGAACAGGGTGCCGAGCGCCATCGCGGTCTGGCACGACAGGACCACCCAGAGCGGCACGTGGAACTCGCCGCTGCCCGCCCCGTGGGCGTAGAGGAGCACGGCGATGATGCCCATCGTCTTCTGCGCGTCGTTGCCGCCGTGGCCGAGCGAGTAGAGCGAGGCCGAAACGAATTGCATGCTGCGGAACACGCGATCGACGGCGACCGGCGTGGAACGGACGAAGATCCACGAGACCGCCAGCACGAGGATCAGGGCGAGTACGAAGCCCAGCGCCGGCGAGAGCACGATGGCGGCGCTCGTGGCGACGACGCCCGGCCAGACGATCGCGCCGAGACCGGCCTTCGCGATGCCGGCGCCCAGAAGGCCCCCGATGAGCGCGTGCGAGCTGGAGGACGGAATGCCGGCGTACCACGTGACCAGATTCCAGACGATCGCGCCGCCGAGCGCACCGAGGATCACCCGATCGTTCACGACGGTGACGTCGATGATCCCGGAGCCGACCGTGCCGGCGACGTGCAGGCCGAACACGAGGAAGGCCACGAAGTTGAAGAAGGCGGCCCAGAACACGGCGTAGCGTGGCGCCAGCACCCGGGTCGAGACGATGGTGGCAATCGAGTTCGCAGCATCGTGCAGGCCGTTCAGGAAGTCGAACACCAGCGCGATGGCGATGAGGGCGATCAGGAGGGTCACGCGGGCGATCCCTCGGCTCAGACGTGCTCGACCACGATACTGCTGACTTGGTTCGCCACGTCCTCGAACCGATCCATGACCTTCTCCAAGTGATCGTAGAGCCCGGAGCCGACCAGGAACGCCATCGGATCCTGGCGGGAGGCCCTGAACAGCATCTTCACCCCTTCGTTGTGCAGATCGTCGGCTTGGCCCTCGAGCTGGATGACCCGCTCGGTCAGCGCATTCAGGGCGGCGGCGTTCTCGCCGAGGGACCGCAGCTTCGGAAGCGCCTCGGCGACCACGGCGGCGGCCTCCTGAATCACCGCCCCCATCTGGCGCATCGACGGCTCGAAGGTCGTCACCTCGAACAGTTGGACCGCCTTGGCGGTCTTGAGCATCTGGTCGATGGCGTCATCGAGCGAGCCGACCAGCGCCTGGATGTCGCCGCGGTCGAACGGGGTGATGAAGGTCCGGCGAACCGCCAGCAGGGCGTCGCGGGTGATCGCGTCGGCCTTGTCCTCGTGCTCGGCGATGGCGCGGCATGCGACCGGGATATCCTGCGTCCCGTCGAGCAGCGCCCGGAGGGATGCCGCCCCGTCCACGAGGGTGGCGGCGTGCTGTTCGAACAGGTCGAAGAACCGGTCCTCCTTCGGCATCAGCGCACGGAACCAAGACAGCATGGTGCGTCCCTGTATGGGGGGCGGAGGGTACTAAGCGCATAACCGGTCTCGGCAACGCGCCGTGAGGCTCAAGGGTATTGTGACATCCCGCCATCAACCTAAGACTGGATCTTCAGCCGGCTAGGGTTGGTCATCGGCGACGTAGGCGGATCCGCCGGTATTCGGCCCACACAGCACTTCGCCGGTATTGGGAAGCCAAATTGTGTCATACCTCTGGCCTAGCTTTGTCTGATACCTGACTTAGCCTCGATCCTGCGCAGGCTTGCCGGCTTCGGCGCATCGCGAAGGCAGCAGGCCACGGGCATGATCCTGACACCGACAATGTTGACCGCCATGCTCAGGCGGGACGACGTCGATCTCTGCTACATCCAGCAGGCGCTCGCGACCGTATGCGCGCAGAAAGGGGACGAGGCGGACACCTTCCTCGACAAGATCCTGACGACGGTGCCGATGAAGCGCGCCGCGATCGTACGCACGCTGGCCGCCCAGGTCCGCGGCGAACGGCTCCCGAACCCACAGGCCACTGACGGACGCAGGACGTAGAACGGGCAGGTCCGCGGCAGGGGGCACGCGCCCGGCACCCATTGGCGGGTGTCAGTCCCTGGGGACTTGAGGAGAGTTTCGGCCCGCTCCCTTCGTTCCTACGAAATCAGGCACCTGCGCCGCCGCGCTCTCTTTCCTTGCGGTGAGGAGCTGAAGGTGGGGGAGGTGCAGGAGGCACCGGAGCGCTCGATCCTGCACCACCCCCACTCCTGACCCCTCCCCACAAGGAGGAGGGGAAATGCGGTCGTTATTAGAATCCTTCGTGTCCGGCGGAGACTTAGAAACTCACTGGCCCGCCGCGCCGAGGTCCGATCGTCTCAAACAGAAGTGCACCGTGCCAAGCGTTTGACGTCGGTTTGACAATACTCACGCTCTTCCACCAGCCCATCGAAAAGCTGTTGGCAACTTGATCGGCCGCGGAACAAAACGACCGATCGTTTCTTGAGGGGCAGCTCGCAGGCTTCGCGCCGCATTGTTGGCGCAGACCGGCTTCCCCCATGAAAGCATCGACCACCGCCCTGGACGTCATCGAGCGGTTGCCCGCACGTTCGCGGACCGTCAATCGAATGGTCGTGAGTTGCGCGGTGATCCTGGCGCTGCTCGGCATTGCGGTCGGCGCCTTCACCTATCAGCAGCGCGGCAGCGAGGCAGTCCGGCACGCCATGGTGGTGGATGGCCAGCTCGGCCGCGTGTTGTTGGCAATCCAGGACGCCGAGACCGGGCAGCGCGGCTACCTGTTGACGGGGGATGAGACGTTCCTGCGCCCATTCCGGGACGGACGCGCGCAGGTCAGCCGCGAGATCGCCCGGCTGCACGACCACCTCCGGAACGACGACAGCCAGCGCGCTGAACTCGATGCCCTAATCCCGCTCCTCCGGGACAAACTGAACGAACTCGGCACGTCGATCGAACTGCGCCGAAGCGGCGAGATCGAGGCGAGTCAGGAGCAGGTGCGGCAGGGGGACGGACGGCAGGTGATGGACGAGATCCGGGCGATCATCGGCCGGATGGAGGACCATGAAGCCGCGCTGATGGAGCAGCGTCAGGCCGCGAATTCCCGGGCCGCTCTGCTGATCTGGGGCTTGCTCGCCGCCGTCGTGATCGCGCTCGTCCTGTTCGCCATGTCGGCCACGCGCGAAGCGGCGCGCCGTCGGAGCCTGTCGCGCTTCCTGCCGCAGGAGCTGGTCTCGCGACTCGCTGACGACGATGGCAGCCTCAAAGCCGGCCGGCGCCAGCAGGCGGTGATCGCCTTCATCGACATGCGCGGCTCCACCACCATCGCCGAACATCTCGACCCGCAGGAACTCTCGGCCTTCCTGTCCGCCTTCCGCCGACGGGTGATGCGCATCTCCCGCCTGTACGGCGGTGTCGTTGACAAGTTCATCGGCGACGGCGCCCTCGTGGTGTTCGGCCTGCCCGAGCCGACGGCCGACGACGCGGCGCGCGCCGTGGCCTTCGCCAGCGATCTCGTCGAGGTCATCGCCCGCTGGAACGACAAGGGCGACCACGATGCCACGGTGCGCATCGGCATCGGCCTGCACTGCGGCGAGGTGTTCAGCGGGATCATCGGCGAGGATGCCCGCTACGAATTCACGGTGCTCGGCGACACGGTCAACGTGGCGGCGCGGCTGGAGCAGGCGACAAAGACCCACGGAGTTTCGGTTCTGGCCTCGGAGGCCGTCCGACGCGCAGCAGGAACGACCACGGCGGCGTGGCGGGAGATCAGCCGGGAACCGCTCCGGGGCCGCCGGGAGCCGATGGCCTACTACACCTTCGCGCCAACGGCGTCGGCCACCCTGCCGTCGGACCGCGAGGCTTTAGGTGATCCGGCCGCATCCTGACGCCGCAGCGCTCGTCGTCGGCCAGGCCGACGCCTATCTGGGACAGCCGGCACGGATCGTCTCGGCGTCGTCCGTCAGACGGAAACGGGTTCGGGACGACAGCATCGGAGGACGTCATGGTCGATACGGACAGGATCACGGGTGCCGCGCGGGAGCTCGGCGGCAAGGTCCAGAGCGCGGTCGGCGACCTCGCCGGCTCGGACCGCGATTCAATCGAAGGCCGTCTCCACGAGGCGCGGGGCGCGGCCGAGAACTTATACGGCCAGACCAAGGATGCGGTCCGGCATGCAGCCGACGCGGTGTCGCAACAGGCCGAGGAGGTCTATGATCACGGTCGCGAATATGCCTGGGAGGGCCACCAGAAGTCGGTCGAATGGCCCCATGCCTCGCTTGTCGTGGCCGGGCTGGTCGGTTTGGGCCTCGGCCTGCTGATCAGCAAGCTCTGATCCGCGCCGCCGGGCGCCGAATGCCTTCCTCTGCGGGCGGCGCGACTTAGGCCGCCCGACAGAACCAGCCCGAGGGGAGCCGCCATGAAAGTCTCAGCCGACCTGTGCATCGTGCCGATGGGCGTCGGCCCGTCCGTTTCGCCCTACGTCCGCGAGGTCAAGGCGATCGTCGAGGCGAGCGGGCTGACCGCCACGATGCATCCCAACGGCACCAACATCGAGGGCGAGCTGTCTGAGATCTGTGCGCTGGCCGAGCGATGCGAGGCGAAGCTTGCCGAGATGGGCGTTCAGCGGACCTTCTTCACGCTGATCTTCTCGACACGGCGGGACAAGGACCAGTCCATGGCCGACAAGCTCGCGGCCGTGACCTGACCGCGACGGAAGCGGAGGCAGCCGCAGTGACGCGCCTGTGATCCGACGCGGCCCTCGCGCGTTCCCTTGGTCCGGTCGCTGACGTGCCGGGTGGGAGGACGGCATGGCCGAGCAGGAGAACGGTGAGATCCGGATCGAGCCCTATGACGGCCCGGCGGGCGGTTGGGGCTCGGCCCGGTCGCTGGTCGAGATCCTGACCCGGGAGGGCGTACCGATCACCGGCTCGGCCCTGCTGCGGAAGCAGAACAAGCCGGACGGCTACATGTGCACGTCGTGCGCCTGGGCGAAGCCCGCGAAGCCTTTGGCCTTCGAGTATTGTGAGAATGGCGCCAAGGCGACCGCCTGGGAGCAGACGCGCCGACGCGCGACCTCCGATTTCTTCGCCGCCCATTCCGTGACCGAGCTGCTCAGCTGGAGCGACTACGCCCTGGAGGAGCAGGGCCGCCTCACCCATCCTCTGCGCTACGATCCCGAGACCGATCGCTACCGCCCGGTCTCCTGGGAGGACGCCATGGCCGAGATCGGCCGGGAGCTGAAGGCCCTGCGCGAGGCGGATCCGCGCTCGGTGGTGTTCTATGCCTCCGGCCGGGCCTCGCTGGAAACCAGCTACATGTGGGCGCTGCTCGCCCGGCTCTACGGCAACAACAACCTGCCGGATTCCTCCAACATGTGCCACGAGCCGACCTCGGTGGCGCTGCCGCAATCAATCGGTGCGCCGGTGGGCACGGTCCTGCTGGAGGATTTCGAGACCACCGACCTGATCTTTTTCTTCGGTCAGAATGTCGGCTCGAATTCACCCCGAATGCTGCACCCGCTGCAGGAGGCGCGGCGCCGGGGCGCGCAGATCATCACCTTCAACCCGCTGCGAGAGCGGGGCCTGGAGCGCTTCACCGATCCGCAATCGCCGGTCGAGATGCTGACGCGCTCCTCCACACGGATCTCGACCCAGTACCATCAGGTAAAAGCCGGCGGCGACCTCGCGGCGCTCACCGGCCTGTGCAAGGCGCTGCTCGCCCTGGACCGGGAAGCCGAGGCGGCGGGCAAGCCCCGGGTGCTCGACCACGCCTTCATCGCCGAGCACACCCACGGCTTCGAAGACTTCGTGCGCTTCTGCGATGGCCAGGACTGGGCCGCGCTGGAGCGGCGCTCCGGACTGAAACGGCAGGGGCTTGAGGCCGCCGCCGCGGTCTACGCACGCGCCAAGGCGGTGATCGGCATCTACGGGATGGGCCTGACCCAGCACCGCAAGGGCACCGAGACCGTGCGGATGCTGGTCAACCTTCTGCTCATGCGCGGCAATATCGGCAAGCCGGGCGCCGGGATCTGCCCGGTGCGGGGCCATTCGAACGTGCAGGGCCAGCGCACGGTCGGCATCACCGAAAAACCGGAACTGGCGCCCCTCGACAAGCTCAAGGAACTCTATGGTTTCGAGCCGCCGCGCGAGAAGGGCCTCAACACGGTCGAGGCCTGCGAAGGCATCCTCGATGGCAGCGTGAAGGCCTTCATCGGACTCGGCGGCAACTTCCTGCGGGCGATCCCCGATACCGGCCGGATGGAGCCAGCCTGGAGAACCCAGCGCCTGACCGTGCAGGTTTCGACCAAGCTCAACCGCTCACACCTCGTGACCGGGGCGGTCGCCTATATCCTGCCCTGCCTTGGGCGCATCGAGATCGATCAGCAGGCGAGCGGTCCGCAAGCGGTCTCGATGGAGAGCTCCACCGCGCAGTTCCACGGGTCCCGGGGGGCGTCCGAACCGGTCGGGCCGCATGTGCGCTCCGAACCCTGGATTGTCGCCGAGATCGCCAAGGCGACCCTGCCGGCCAATCCGCGGATCGACTGGGATTCGTGGGTCGGTGATTACGGCCGGGTGCGCGATGCCATCGAGGCCACCTATCCGAAGGTGTTTCACGACCTGAACGGGCGGATGTTCCAGCCCGGAGGGCTGATCAAGCCGCTCGGCGCCCGTGACCGGAAATGGGAGACCGAGACCGGCCGGGCGAATTTCGCGGTGCCGGAAGGCCTCGAGGCCGATCCGGACCTGCCGGCCCGCGGGCACGACATCCTCGACCTGATCACGCTGCGGTCGAACGACCAGTTCAACACCACGGTCTACGGCTACGACGACCGTTTCCGCGGCGTGAAGGGCACCCGTTCCGTGCTGTTCATGAACCGCCAGGACATCGCCCGGCTCGGGCTCAAGGACGGCGGGGGCGTCGACGTGGAAACGGAGGCGGATGATCAGGTGGAGCGGCGCGTGACCGGCCTCCGCGTGGTCGCCTACGACATCCCCGAGGGGAATTGCGGCGGCTACTATCCGGAGCTGAACGTCCTGCTGCCGCTCTGGCACCATGACGAGCAGGCCAAGACGCCGGCCGCCAAGGCGATCACGGTGCGTGTGACCGCGTCGACGCATCCGGTCTGAACCGGCCGGGGCGTCTGGCGCGCGGTCGGACTCTCCGGCATGGAACGGCCATGGATCAGGCGACACCACCGGATGCGCAGCCGGACATTCAGGCGGATGCCCGGCTGCACACGCTCATCGAGCGGATCGCCGCCGGAATGGTTGTGCGGGAGCCGGGCTCGGACCTCTCGCACCTGATCGCATCCCCAGGCGCACTCGCCGCAGCGGGTTTCGACGGGCCGGGTTGTGCGGATCCCGAATCCGGCGGCCTGCCCCTCGCGGAGGCCGATCTGTCCCGGGCCCGCATGGAGGAGTCCGATTTCTCCGCGGCCAACCTGCGCCGGGCCACGCTTACCGGTGCGGTCGGGCGGTCCACGCGTTTCACCGGCGCGATCCTGGAGGCCGCCGACCTGTCCGACGCCGACCTGTCGGGGGCGGACTTTTCTGACATCGTCGCGGGTCAGGTCCGATTCGCCGGCGCCATGCTGGAGGATGCACGCTTCGGGCAGGCCGCGATGCGCTTCGCCGACCTGTCCGGCGCGCTGCTCGACGGCACGGACTTCGCAAGCGCCGATCTTTGGGGCGCGGATTTCACCGGAGCGGACGCGGACGACACGGTGTTCCGCAACGCCCGGCTCGACGAGGCCAAGCTCGTCGATGCCAACCTGACGCATGCGGATTTCGCCGGCGCGAGCCTCGCCAAGGCGACGCTGGCGGGTTCGCGCCTCCAAGGGGCGAACTTTTCGGGGGCGAAGCTCGACGGGGCCGACCTCTCCGGGGCCGATCTGTCGGATACCGATCTCGTACGGCTGAACCTCGCCACCTGCCGGCTACGGCATGCCCGCTTCTCGGGGGCATGGCTCAACGGGACGCGGATGAGCGTCGAGCAGCTCGGCGGCGCGGTCGGCGAGGAGGTGGCGGGCGATTTCGAGGGCGCGCAGGCGAGCTACCTCGCCCTGGAGCAGAACTGGAAGAGCATCGGCAGCCACGATGCGGCGAGCTGGGCTTACAAGCGCGGCCGACGGATGGGCCGCTTCCACGCCGGCCGGCAGGCGCGCGCCGCCTGGAATGGGCGGGACGGGGCCGGATTGCTGCGGCACGGTTACCGCTGGACCGCCGACCGTTTCGTCGAGTGGTTGTGCGATTACGGCGAGAGCCTGTCGCGCATCGCCCGTGCATTCGCACTGCTGATCGTGGTGTTCGCGGGTCTCTACGGCCTGACGGGCGGCCTGATCATCCTGGAGGGGCCCGAGGCGGGGCCGACCTACAACCCCCTCGATCTTATGAGCTACAGCGCCCTCAACATGATGACCGCGAACCCACCAGAGATCGGCCTCAAGCCCACCGGCCGCGTCACCAATCTGCTGGTCGGCCTCGAAGGCGCGGTCGGCATCATCCTGATGGGGCTCTACGGCTTCGTCCTGGGCAACCGCCTGCGACGGTGAGGGCTGAGCGTCGTCCGGGGCTCCCTCATTCGGTCACGCTGAGCCGCTCGATCACCAGGCTCAGATCCTTGCGCAGGGCCCGGATCTCCGGCTCGCTGAGTTCGAGCTGGCACATCACGGCCTCGCGAACTGCAACGGCCTCGGCGCGGAGCGCCGTGCCCTCCGGCGTCAGCGCGATCTCGACCTCGCGCTCGTCCGACTGGCGGCGGGTGCGCAGCAGGAAACCCGCGCTCTCCAGACGCTTCAGCACCGGCGTCAGCGTGCCGGAGTCGAGCCGCAGCCGCCGGCCGATCTCCGAGACCGTGACGCCGTCCTGCTCCCACAGCACGAGGAGCACGAGGTACTGCGGATAGGTCAGCCCGAGGCGTTCAAGGAGCGGCCGGTAGGATTTCGTCATCCGGTGTGCGGCCGCGTAGAGCGCGTAGCAAAGCTGATTGTCGAGGAGGAGCGCGTCCGTCTCGCGCTCAACCTCCACCATGTCGGCACTCTGCACCATATCGTTCGCCTATCGCGGTCCGGGCACCGCACCTCTCGACCGCGACCGCGGATCCGTCACGATACCACAACGCGCGAAGCCGGCACACGAGCTTCAGCCGGCGAACTTTGTCTCTCAACAAACCCATTCGGCTCAGGATGCTGGCCGCGCAACTGACTTCAGACTGGCGAGGAGGCCAGCCTCGTCTTCCAGCGTGCGCAAGTCCAACAGGATCACATCGCCGCTGATCCGGCCGATCACCGGCACCGGCAGCGCCCGCAGGCGTTCGGCGAGGCGCTTGCACCGCCCTCCCGCGCCGCGGCGTGGCGATCCCGCCTCCGCGTCGGGGGTGAGCACCAGGGCGGCGCTGGGCAGTGTCTCCACCGGCAGGGCGCCGGACCCGATCTGGCTGATGCACGCCGCGACCGAGACGGTGGCCGAGCCGGCGAAGCACTCCGCCACCGCGGGAGCGAGGCGCTCCGCCTGCGCGGCGATCGACGCCCGGTCCCGGGTGAGCAGCCGCAGGGTCGGCAGTTCCTCGGCCAGCCTCTCGGGATGGAGGTAGAGCCGCAGTACCGCTGCGAGCGCCGCATAGGTCATCTTGTCGACCCGCAGCGCCCGCTTCAGCGGGTTCTTGCGCACGCGGGCGATGAGATCCTTCCGGCCCGCCACGATCCCGCACTGGACCGCGCCCAGCAACTTATCGCCGCTGAAGGTGACGAGATCGGCCCGCTCGAGGGCAGCGCGGACGGTCGGCTCCGGGGGCAGGCCGTAAGCGGCGAGATCGACGAGATTGCCGCTGCCAAGGTCGTCGGCCAGCGGCACGCCACGCTCCCGGCAGAGGGCGTGAAGCGCCTCGGGGTCGGCGGCGGCCGTGAAGCCCGCGATGGCGTAGTTGCTCGGATGCACCTTCATGACGAGGCCGGTGCGCGGGCCGATCGCCTCCGCGTAGTCGTGCAGGTGGGTGCGGTTTGTGGTGCCGACCTCGTGCAGCCGGCACCCGGCCCGCACCATCACGTCCGGTACCCGGAACGAGCCACCGATCTCCACGAGCTCGCCGCGGGAGACCACGACCTCCTTGCGCATGGCCAGGGCATTCAGCACCAGCAGCACGGCAGCGGCGTTGTTGTTGACAACCACCGCGGCCTCGGCACCGGTCAGGCGGCAGATCAGGGCCTCGACATGGTCGTCCCGCTCGCCGCGGGCGCCGGTCTCGATGTCGAATTCGAGATTGCTCGCCTGCACCATCACGGCGGCCACCGCCTCGGCGGCGGAGCGGGGCAACAGGGCTCGGCCCAGATTGGTGTGCAGAACCGTGCCGGTCAGGTTGAAGACCGGCCGCAGGGAGGGGCGTCGCTCGGCGGCGAGCCGCCGGCCCGCCTCCAGCCGGATCGCCGCCTCGTCGGGCACGGGGCCACCCTCTGCCCGGATGCCGGCCAGCACGGCCCGAACGGCCCCCGTGAAGGCCGTGCGCCCGTAAGCGGCGAGGTCTTCCGGCGCGGCGCCGCCGACCAGGCGCTCGACCGACGGGATTCGCCGCGGGCTCTGCGCCGCATCGTCGGGTGTCGGGCGAATCTTGGCGGGTGAATTCATGGCAGGACCAGAGATAACGATCCGGCTGTCCTGAGCCAGCCTCATCCATTGCGGATTATCCGCGCAGGTTGTTCCATCCTCGCTGCGCCGTTAAGGGCAAACCCTGAAAACCGTGGGCGCCGGCACTCCGCATCCTTGCGGCTGCGCCTGGACCGCGCGATCACGCCACGATCGCCACCCGTCGATGGAGACGCCGCATGTCCCGATCTGCTGCCCCGATCCATCCGATGATCCTCTGTGGTGGGACGGGGACGCGCCTGTGGCCGGCCTCGCGCGAGAGCATGCCCAAGCAATTCGCCAAGCTGGTGGACGCGAAGGTCTCGACCTTCCAGGCCAGCCTGGAACGGGTCGCCGACACGGGCGTGTTCGCGACGCCGACCGTCATCGCCTCGGCCGAGGCGCGTTTCATCGTCGCCGAGCAGCGCGACCAGCTGGGTCTCGCCGCCGACATCCTGCTCGAGCCGCAGGGCCGCGACTCCGCCGCCGCCGTGGCGGTCGCCGCGATCCACGCCGCCGAGAGCGATCCGCAAGCCGTCGTGCTGGTCATGGCCGCCGACCACGTCGTGCCCGACATCGCCGCCTTCGTGGACGCCGTGCGGCGTGCGGCCGAAGGCGCGCGGGCCGGCTACACCATGACGCTCGGCATCGAGCCCGACCGGCCGGCCACCGATTATGGCTATATCCGCCGCGGCGAGCCGATCCACGAGGCGCCGGGCGCGGCCCGCGTCGCCCGCTTCGTCGAGAAGCCCGACCGAGCCGGCGCCGAGGCGCTGATCACGGAGGGCGCCCTGTGGAACTCCGGCTACTTCCTGTTCCGCGCCGACCTGATGCTGGCCGAGCTCGAAGCCTTCGTGCCCGACGTGCTGGCGGCGGCGCGGGCGGCCTACGCGGCGGCTGTGACCGACCTCGACTTCGTGCGCCTCGATGCCGAGGCCTTCGCCAAGGCGCCCAAGATCTCGATCGACTACGCCGTGATGGAGCGCACCGCCACGGCCGGGGTGCTGCCGGTGTCGTTCGCATGGTCGGATGTCGGCACCTGGGACGCGGTCTGGCAGGTGCTCGATCACGATGAGGCCGGCAACGCGGTGCGCGGCCGGGTGTCGCTGATCGGGACGAAGAACAGCCTCGTGCACAGCCAGGGCGGTGGCCTGACCGCGGTGGTCGGGCTTGAGGACGTGGTGGTGGTCTCGACCCCCGACGCGGTGCTGGTCGCCTCCAAGGCGCATTCCGGTCAGGTGAAGGAACTGGTCAACGCCCTGCGGGCGAAGGGCGAGCCGGAGGCGGACGCGCATCTGCGGATGTACCGGCCCTGGGGCTGGTACCAGCGGATCGACATCGGCGAACGCTTCCAGGTGAAGCGGATCCAGGTGGTGCCGGGCGGACGGCTGTCGCTGCAGAAGCACTACCACCGGGCTGAGCACTGGGTCGTGGTGCGCGGCACCGCCGAGGTGACGGTGGACGATCGGGTGACGCTGGTCCACGAGAACGAGGCGATCTACCTGCCGATCGGCTCGATGCACCGGCTGTCGAACCCCGGTAAGATCCCGTTGGAGCTGATCGAGGTGCAGGTCGGCTCCTATACCGGCGAGGACGACATCATCCGTGTCGAGGATATCTACGGGCGCTGAGGCCTGAACCCGGCACGCTCTGGCGTGGTGAGCGCGAAGGCCGTCGCCTGTAGGCGTTTGTGCTCACCCGGCGAAACTTTCCTTCCAATAGGCACGTAAGGGCCCGCGCTGCCCCACTCATAGGGGCTCGGAAGGAAACACGATGCTGATCAAGAATACCGGCCGCACGGCCAAGGTGCTCGCCCTGACGATCGCGCTCGGCCTCGGCGCGAGCGGTGCGGCCTACGCCAAGAACCCGATGGTCGGCGGCGCGCCGATGTACGCCCAGAAGACCATCGTCGAGAACGCGGTCAATTCGAAGGATCACACCACCCTCGTCGCCGCCGTGAAGGCTGCCGGCTTGGTCGACACGCTGAACGGCCCGGGCCCGTTCACGGTGTTCGCACCGACCAACGCCGCCTTCGCCAAGCTGCCGCCGGGCACGGTTGAGAACCTCGTGCAGCCGCAGAACAAGGCGACGCTGACGAAGATCCTGACCTACCACGTGGTCCCGGGCGTCTACACCGCCAAAGACCTGATGGCGCTGGCCAAGAAGGGCGGCGGCCAGGGCGTGCTGACCACCGTCGAGGGCGAGCCGCTCGCCGTCGAGGTGCAGGGCAAGAAGGTCCTGGTCACCGACCAGAAGGGCAACACCGCCACGGTGACCATCCCGAACGTGATGCAGTCGAACGGTGTCATCCACGTCGTCAACGCCGTGCTGATGCCGTAAGGCGTCGCGCCCGCGGCCCGAAAGGGCCGCGGGCTCCAACAGGCGGATCCGCCGCGTCCGGTTATTCGGCGATCAGCTTGCCGGTGTAGATCACCGGGCCCGTGGGCTGGCCGCTGGGCGAACCCCCAGGCGGCTCGACGGACACAGCGATCACACCGTCCGGTGCGGTGGCCTGCGGCAGCCTCACCTGACTGGGCGCCGCTCCGACGAGGCCGAGCGGCTTGGCGCCCTCCGCGCCGACATACCATAATTCCAGGCTCCGGCCCGCAGGGGCATCGGCGCCGACAGGCCGGATCTGTGCGAGGCCGGTCTGCGTATCGACCCGCACGATCAGCGCGGGCGGTGCCCCGCCGCCTTGCACGACCGCCAGGTAGCGCCCGCCCGCCGGGCTCCGTGACGGGGCGACCGCCACGAACAGCGCGAGGCCCGCGGCGAGCAGGCCCGATCCCGCCGCGGCGACCTGCCAGCGCCTCACCCGACGCCGCAGCTGATGAAGCTCACCCCGCGCCCCGCCGGCCATGTCGGGCAGCGCGCGCAGCAGCGATTCGCGGACCCGCGGTGGTGGCGCTGCGGGTGGCACGGCACCCATCAGCGGCGCCAGCCGCCGCTCCCATTCGCCGATGCAGTTGGCCGTGGCAGGATCCTGGCTCGCCTCGCGCTCCAGCGCGGCCCGATCCTGCGCGTCGAGCGTCCCGAGGGCATACTCGGCCGCGCGCATGTCGCGCTCGGACGTCGGCTCCGTGCCGGGCTGGCCGCCGCCGCTCACGAGACAGACTCCAGGCAAGTCTTGAGGCCGGCGAGGGAGCGGTGCAGCCAAGTCTTGATTGTATTGACCGGCCGGTCGAAGTGCTGGGCGAGTTCCTCCCGGGACTGTCCCTCGCAATAGGCCAGCACCACGCAGTCCCGATGCATGGGATCGAGGCGGCCGAGGCAGGCCAGAAGGGCGTTCCGGTCTAGGAAGTCCGCCGCCCCGTCGTGCGGATCGATCAGCCGCGCCACCCAATCCTCGCCGTGATCCAGTTCCGGGCCCTGATGCTCGACCTTCCGTCTCACGCTGTCGATGGCCCGATTGCGTGCGATGGTGCAGAGCCATGGCAGCGGCGGCCCGGCCTCGGGCCTGTAGGCGCCCGCGGCCTGCCAGATCCGCAGGTAGACGTCTTGAAGCACGTCCTCGGCCAAGCCTCGGTCTCGCTGGATACGCAGGATCAGGCCGTAAAGTTTCGGACTCGTCAGATCATAGAGTTCGGCCAGCTGGTCCGCCCCGCCCCGGGCGATCTCAGCGAGCAGTCGGCGCAGCGTGCCGTCGTCGGCCAAGAGGGCTCCCCACAAACTCCGAGGCGCCTTCTATCGAACGCCCACCCGGAAGCTGCTTTAAATCAAACTCCCTAACCGTAACGATACCTTGCACGCGCCAGCCCCGCCGAAAGGATCCGAAAACCGGCGGGCGGAAATCCGTCCCTGCGACGCAGAGACCTGTTTTCGGTCCAGGAACAAAGCGGTCCGACCGGTGGATAGCCAGACGTGGGACGGAAGCGGCCGCGATCGGCCGCGCCGACGCACGTTCGGAGTCCGGGGATTCACCGCATGAAGCGCAAGCCGCTCCGCGAGCAGGTCGTCGTGATCACCGGCGCCTCGTCGGGCATCGGCCTCGCCACCGCCCGCATGGCGGCCGAGCGCGGTGCCCGGGTCGTGCTGGCAGCGCGTAGCGGCGATGCCCTGGCGCGCATCCAGGCTGAGATCGAGGGCGTCGGTGGCAAGGCGCTCCACGTCGTGGCCGATGTCGGCAACCGGGCGGCTGTGCAAGCCATCGCGGATCGTGCGGTGGCAACCTTCGGCGGTTTCGACACCTGGGTGAACGTGGCCGGTGGCTCGATCTACGGAAAGCTGCGCGAGATCAGCGATGCCGACCACGAGCGCCTGATCCAGACAAATTTCTGGGGCACGGTCTTCGGCTCGCTCGTCGCGACGGAGCACCTGCGGCAGGGCGGGGGCGCCCTGATCAACGTCGGCAGCATCGCCTCGGACCTCGCCTTCCCGTACCAGGGCATGTACGCGGCCTCGAAGCACGCGGTGAAGGGCTTCACCGATGCCCTGCGCATGGAACTGCTGCACGAGAATGCGCCGGTCTCGGTCACGCTGATTAAGCCCGCCTCGATCGACACGCCCCTCCCCCAGCGGGCGCGCAACTACATGGACCGCGAGCCGAGCCTGCCGCCGCCGATCTACCCGCCCGAGGAAGTCGCAAACGCCATCCTGCACGCGGCCGTGCATCCGCAGCGCGACATCTTCGTGGGCGGTGCCGGCAAGGCCTTCACGGCCGGCAAGGAATTCGCATCCGGCGCCTACGATCATCTGGCCTCCGCGATCATCGCCCTTCAAAAACGCGCGAGTGCGCCGCGCAATCCGGACGGCGCCCTGCATGCGCCCGTACCGGCCGGCGAAACGCGTGGTGATCCGCCCCTGCCCGTGATGCGCACCAGCGTCTACACGCGGGCGACGCTGCACCCGATGGCGGCCGCCGCCGGTCTTCTCGGGATCGCCGCCGCCACCGCGCTGGCCGTCATGGGCCCGTCCAGCCGCAGGCGGCGCCTGTAATTGACCGCCACCATGACATCTCTGCCCGGGCCCGCTCGGCCACGTCCGGATGAAGCACACGATCCCCGCATCGTGCCGCGCCGGATCGTCGAGCTGACGGATGATCGGACGATCGCATATGCGGAGACCGGATCCGGCCCCGATCTGGTGGCGATCCACGGGACGCTGATGTGCCTGGAGGATCTCTGGCTAGGGCCGGTGCCAGGCCTCGCAAAGCATTTCCGCGTGATCGCGGTGGATCGTCCCGGCCACGGCTTCAGCGTGCGGCCGCGGGGCCGTGCCGCCGACGTCTGGGATCAGGCCGCGCGCATCCGGGAGGCGGTGCGACGCCTCGGCCTGCACAAACCCGTCATCCTGGGGCACTCTTTCGGCGGAGCGGTCGCGCTGGCCTACGGCATGCTCCATCCGGAGGAGATCGCCGGCATCGTCGCGGTCGCGCCGATCTGCTTCCCTGAGCTGCGACTGGAACAGGTGCTGTTCGGCCCCCGAGCCCTGCCCTTCGGCGGCGATCAGCTGTCCCACCTCCTCGGCGCGACCACCGACAAAGCGCTCCTGCCGCTACTCTGGAACGCGATGTTCTTTCCGCGAACGATGCCGGAGAAAGTCGCGCGGCACTTTCCGTTCGATCTGGCGGCGCGCCCGACGCAGATCACCGCCGAGGGCGAGGATGCCGGATGGCTCTGGGCCGGACTGACCCGCAGCGTGCTGGGCTACCCGACCATGCGCGTTCCAGTGCGCATTCTGGCGGGGAGCCCCGATCTCGTGGTGAGTACAGCCCTCAACGCCCAGCGCGCTGCCCGCATGATCCCCGATGCGCGCCTCGAACTGCTGCCCGGTGCCGGCCACATGCTGCATCATTTTCATGGAGAGGCGGTCGTGCGGGCAGCATTGTCACTTCGACCAGCCTAGCAGCCGCGGCTTGCAGGCGTTCGGCTCACAAAGAATACGCAATCGGCTTCTGGAGAGCTTGGGTGATTGCCGCCCGACGCATGGCGGCTGGTGGCATTATCACGATTCCGATCGTGCGAACCGGGATGCAGCCGCGTGAAGCAGCGACGGCCTGCGGCTCAGGTTTCGCCGCGCATGGGCCGCATGAGGGCGCCGAGGAGGAAGCCGAGCTGCCCGCAGATCATCAGGGCGAGGCCGCGCCGCATGCTCCCGCCGGTGCTGAGGTGGTGGACGTACACCCCGTAGGCCAGCTCGCCCGCCACAACCGGCAGGAACGCCAGCAGCCACCAAACCGAGCCGAACCGGCCCAGACCCAGCCCGAGCAGC
>NZ_JAKSYD010000017.1 GCF_022829605.1 Methylobacterium sp. E-065
GCGCGGATCGTTGCTGAGCTTGTGCGTGGCGGCCCATTCGGCCCGGGCCCGCGGGTCGGAGGCCAGATGGGCGGCCAGCACCGCCTCGCCGTCGGTGACCATGGAGCGGAACTTGAGGCAGCCGAAGGAGCGGCCGTCGCGGCCCAGGCGCATGTGGCGGAAGATCGGGGCGCGGCCGTCGCCGGCCCAGACCAGGAGGGCGATGAGCAGGAGGAGCGGCAGAAGCAGGAACAGGGCGGTGACGGCCACGCCGACATCGAGGCCGCGCTTGGCCGCCCAGTTCAGGCGCAGGCCGCGGACGACGAAGGGGGCGTCCGGCAGGACCAGGTCGCTGACCGCCTCGGCGGCGACGCTGACCTGACCGACGAGGTGGGCTGCAACCGGCTCGGCAACCTCCAGCTGCTCCGCGCGACGGTGCGCTGCAGCGAAGTCTGCGGAGGTAGCGGGCTCAGCACGAGTCAGCATGGTCTCAGCTCCTTTGGCGAGCCCAATGGCGAACATTAATGATTGGTTATTGCGATGCTCATAATCTGTTAACGCCGGCCTGGCAACCCGATTCTTAGGCCAATTTCACAGATGAGAGAAGACTTCGGCGGCGCGACTGATGTCGGTTAGGCTTCTTGCCGATGTAACGGAGCACCGATGCGGAAGTCCGCCCGGTATTTTCTACTGATCCGTTTTGTTTACCCGACTTGCAATCAGAGCAAGCGCACCCGTACGCTCTCGGCATTGCGCCGCATCGCGATAGGTCCAGATACCATCAATTAGCGCGCTCAATCGGCCCGCTCTGTGCGGTGCGGTCGTTTTCGCACAGCAACATGGGCACAAACGGTTGAGCGGCCGAAACCGTTGCAACCGGAATCGGAGGCGATCCTCAAGCCGCAAACCAATGTGGCGACGCGCGGCGTCGGGTTGCGAACCAGCGCGCTCGGCGCAGCCGATTGGCGAGTTCTTCCGTTCCGCGTTGCCGCAGATGAAAGGGCGCCCGACCGCGTCGGCGTGTCAGCGCGGGACACGATGGGCTTGGATAGCCGCTCCGTGCAGTCGCCTCCGAACGCCTTGATCCGCGCTGTCGAGGGACTGCCAACGGTCGGCCTCGCGCGGGGAACGCACCCGTCTGGCTCGACCCGGATGACGTATGGTCAACGCCATCACCGGTAAGGTGGCTGCCGAGGATCGACCCAGATACGCGGGGACCGTCAGAGTCTCATGGCTGAACCGCGGGACGAAAAGGAGACGCTCTGGAGATGTCCTGGGCCGCCACGGTGTCCGCCGCCTACGTCACCGGGTTCCTGGCGTTCTGGCACCGTGCTTCACGGCGCCGGTGATGCCGGACGACGCGTTTGAGGATCATCCTCTATCCGATGAGCCGGCCGACCAATCCAACGAGAACCCAACCTAGGAAGCCGACCCAGGCCACCACCACGAGCAGCACGGTCGTCAGGATCGCAGGCGTGCCGAAGCGGGCGAACGCACGGTGACCCAAACTGCGTCTCGATGCGGCGCCCCGCTCGTCGTTTTGAGACGGATCCATAGCCTCAACCCCCAGTTGCGGGTCGAGACGCAATCGCCTGTCCTGACCGCGGAGGGAAGGCACACGGCTTGCAAATAAGGTAAATGCGACGATCAGGCCGGACGTACGGCTCAGGTTTCACCGCGCATGGGCCGCATGAGGGCGCCGAGGAGGAAGCCGAGCTGCCCGCAGACCAGGAGGGCGAGGCCGCGCCGCATGCTCCCGCCGGTGCTGAGGTGGTGGACGTACACCCCGTAGGCCAGCTCGCCCGCCACAACCGGCAGGAACGCCAGCAGCCACCAAACCGAGCCGAACCGGCCCAGACCCAGCCCGAGCAGC
>NZ_JAKSYD010000018.1 GCF_022829605.1 Methylobacterium sp. E-065
GCGGGCGTGGTGCTCGTGTCAGTGGTGTGGGTGCTGTCTGACGTAGCGGCGGTGGCGACCGCTGCCGGCGCACTCACCGCGGCGGGCGTGGTGCTCGTGTCAGCGGTGTGGGTGCTGTCTGACGTAGCGGCGGTGGCGACCTCCGCCGGCGCGCTCGCCGCGGCGGGCGTGGTGCTCGTGTCAGTGGTGTGGGTGCTGTCTGACGTAGCGGCGGTGGCGACCGCTGCCGGCGCACTCACCGCGGCGGGCGTGGTGCTCGTGTCAGCGGTGTGGGTGCTGTCTGACGTAGCGGCGGTGGCGACC
>NZ_JAKSYD010000181.1 GCF_022829605.1 Methylobacterium sp. E-065
ATTTGCCGCGCGTCTCGTAGCCGAGGAGGTAGCCCCCGATCCCCCCGATCAGCAGCAGCACGCCCAAGGCGGTGAAGAAGGCGAAGTTGGGGGCGCCCCGGCCCAGCATCCATCCGAGCATCGGCCCCGCAACGATCCCCCCGATCCTCTCCCAGCCCGGGGCCCGGCCCGTCCCGACCGCGCGGTCCCGCGTCGGGTGGACCTCGCTCGTTTAGGCGAAGGTTGGACCGCCCGCACGCCCCGAAGCAAAGACCCCCTTAGGCCGGCCGGCCCCGGGGTTGGCCCAGGATCGGGTGCCCTT
>NZ_JAKSYD010000022.1 GCF_022829605.1 Methylobacterium sp. E-065
TGTCCTTGTGAGACCAGCACGTCGACCTGACGCAGCTTGCTCACGATCTCCTCGGGCTTGGGTCGTTGGGCCATCGATTCCGTCCTCTGTCGGCGCAAAAGCCATACTTCAGGGCGGACCACTTCAAAGGGGGACGATCACGAAGCCACGTTGAATTATATCTGGCCCCGCCACGCCATCGAGATCAAAGGACTCGGTGCGAATGATCCTACGCTCGCATTCAAGATCGATAATCTGAATGAGTTCGTTGATTGGGCTAGAAAAACGAATGGTCACAACCTTCAAAGCCTGAAGGGTCCGTACGATTTCGCCATGGCAGCGATGTTTGCCGCCCTTGACGCGTTGATAACAGCTCCTGCTGACGCGAGATCGGGCGAACTCGCACGCTTGTGTCTCTGCGCAATGATCGATTTGGGAACAGTGGTTAAGCCAAAGCGTCGGAAGGGGCGCAGGAAAGCCAAGGACCAGCCAAGATTGTATTCGACCGAGTTAGTTGCTCGTGTGCGTCACGAGGCTGATGCGGAATGGAGTTGGGCTAAGACGCCGAATCGATAAGCGCCTTATGGCTGGCGGGAACGAGTTGGTTGATCCCGCCAGCTGTCGTGGCATCGTGAAACTCCTGGAATTGCAAGGCTCAAGTAACGGACATCGGTGAGTCAATCAGGCGGGTAGGCCGAGCGCGAACGCATGAACCCGCTGTCGCGGCTTTCTCGCGATCTCTGGTGCCGCAATCGCAAAGCCCAGAAGCGGCCTTCTCCAAACTCGTAAAAACCAATTGAAACCGTAGGCCAAAGCAACGCGTGGAAGCGCCCGCTGCGCCGACCCTACTTCATCAGACGAGCGAATGCACTGCAGACCTGCTGTGTATATGGCGGCCTATTGCTTGATGCGACAAGGAACAGCTGAAATGACGATGCTTGATACAAACAGCTACACCACCCGCAAAGCCTACATCGAAGCCTGGGGTACATACTTCAAGGAGAAGATGGATGCAGGATGGGAAGGTTACCTCATCACCCTGATGTTCAAACAAATCCCTGGATCCGAGGCGGCCAAGTTGCGGGTCATGGAACAGGAGCTGTACCGGGTGTACGCCACCCACCTAAGTCGCCTCTTCCGCCGGCCCAACGCGCCCGCCAACCGCGGCAAGCTGCCGATTTGGATCGCGTCGCCCGACTACCCCGTCGCCAAGCGCGAGAAAGTGTTACTTGACGAGGTGCGGATCAACGATGGCCTGCACCTGCACGTCGCCGCCCTGTATCACCGCGATCGGCGTTTTGCGTGCAGCATAGAAGACCACTTCGCAGATCTGATGCACATCTACATCCACGGGGAGCACGAACTCCTGCGGATGCATATCAGCCGGATCGAGACCGAGGAGCGTTACGTGGTCGGGTATGGCTTCAAAACCGTGGTCAAGCGGGCCTCGATCGGCGTCGACGGTTTGATCGTGCTGCCGCGGACCTCAAGCGAGGTTTGAGCGGCTTAAAGCGCGCGGCGGCAGTCTGAAACGCCTTTTTGAGCTCAGCGGTCATCGTTGCCGATTTTACCTAACTTGCTAGCTTTGAGCTCAGCTGATTGGAAGGATTGGCCCTGACCGAGGAAGCTGGATACGCCGCGAGGTCAGAAGACGAACGTGAAGCATATAATATTGATGCTGCGCTAGATATAGAGGGCAGACGGCCCAGGATAAGAGTTCGGGGTTAGCATGCAAGAAGTCACTCATCTTTAAAAAGCGGTACGCGACGAGACCCGATGGAAAGATATTTTCTGCTGGATAGAGGCGCAGATCATGTAATTACCCAGGCCCTTGCGCGGGTTGAGTTTCGCTGATTCCCTCGTGGGATGGGGCGCAGCGATCTGAGCGGTTGAGCCGCGAGGGACCGAACGAGCCGGTGGCGCGGCTGCAGCCTCCCGACAAAGACTCCGGCCACCCCCCGAAACCCACGGCCACCGACCGGCAAGAAGCGCCCGAGCCATCCCAACCCGGCGGGGCCCAGCCCGGCCACGCGGGCCACAGCCGGGGGATTAGGGGCGATCCCGAGCCCGTCGGTCCGGACACTGCGGCCGCACAACCGGCTCGTTCAGCTCCTCGCGGTTCAACCGCTCAAGATCGCTGCGCCCCATCCCACGAGGGAATCAGCGAAACTCAACCCTCGCAAGGGCCTGGGTAATTACGCCGGTAGTGTGCATCGATGCGAGCCGGTCGCGGCCAATAGCAGGGCACCGGGCGCGAAGACAGTCCTTTCTCTTGCCGAGCTTGTCGCGTCGCCGCTGCGTGC
>NZ_JAKSYD010000025.1 GCF_022829605.1 Methylobacterium sp. E-065
AGAGCGCCTAACAGAACGGCACCGAGCTTGGTTTTCAGCGTTGGTTTGGCATGGCCAGACTGCTTCTCCCCGATGATCTCTGGGATGAGATCGCGCCGCTCCTCCCGCCGCCTCGGCCGCGTCCGAAGGGCGGGCGTCGTCCAATTGAGAACCGGGCCGCACTCACGGGCATCCTGTTCGTGCTGCGCTCGGGGCTGCCGTGGGAAATGCTGCCGGCCGAGATGGGCTGCGGCTCCGGCATGAGTTGTTGGCGGCGACTGCGGGATTGGCAGGCGGCGGGCGTCTGGAGCCGTCTGCATGATGTGTTGCTGGAGCGCCTGCACGCAGCAGGGGAGATCGACTGGAGCCGGGCTTGCCTGGACAGCGCGTCTGTCCCGGCCAAAAAGGGGGGCCTGCCACCGGCCCGAGCCCGACGGATCGGGGCAAGCCAGGCACGAAGCGCCATCTCGTCACCGACGCACGCGGCACGCCGCTCGGCTTCTGCCTGAGCGGTGCCAACCGGCACGACACCGTCATGATGGCGGCCACCCTCGATGCCATCCCGTCTGTGCGGAGCGGTCGGCGCGGACGACCGCGACGCCGTCCGGACAAGCTGCACGCTGACAAGGCCTACGATGCCAGACCCCGCCGCCAGGAGTGCCGGGCGCGGGGGATCGTGCCGCGCATCGCACGTAGGGGCATCGAGAGCAGCGCGAAACTCGGTCGTCACCGTTGGGTCGTGGAGCGCACCCACGCCTGGTTCAACCGATTCCGTCGATTGCCCATCCGCTATGAGCGACGCGCAGACATCTACGAGGCCTTCACGAGCCTCGCCGCCAGCCTCATCACCCTCAACCAGATCAGACGGTTCTGTTAGGCGCTCT
>NZ_JAKSYD010000036.1 GCF_022829605.1 Methylobacterium sp. E-065
CGGACGGCAGCGGTCGCTGGCAATCGCAGCCAACCGTGCCGCGTCGGTCGCATCGAGGAGCACGCATACCGTCTGAGCCATCGCCCAGACTCGCACGTCTCATCCTACGCGTGAATCCTCCGTCCGCGTCACTGCACTAGGTTCGCACGCAGATCTGACCGACCTTGCGACGGGCGTAGAGGCGCTTAATACAGCGGTCATTGCGGTGGGACTAGGAGCGCAAGGCGACGTGCACTTTGCCGATTTTCCTAGCATTCCGGAAGGAACTCTCCGATGGTTGCGGGCAATCGCAGCAAGGGCACCGACAGGTAAGCCAAACATATCTGTCCGCGGCGAATATACTGCTGCTCTGCTGCGCCAATTCGGGTTCGATAAAAACATCGTAACCCTCGGGTGTCCATCACTACATATTAACGAATCGACAACGCTGGGCCAAACAATAGCGAACAAAATCGGAGTGCCGAATAGGCGCATCGCAGTTGCCGCAGGCCACCCCGATTACAGTTTTCTTGCCGCAGTAGAGCGAAATCTCATTGATCTGATGGAGAAAACCGGAGGATCGTACATCATCCAGGCCACGAGAGAGCAGATCGCCCTCGCGCGCGGCAATCCCGAGGAAGTCGGGCTGCAATCTGTGGAAAAAACAAGACTCTATCTTAAGCCAGACCTAAACCACGATGAGTTCGGTCGATGGGTGCGAAGTTACTTCCGGGTCTTCTTTAACATCCCAGCATGGATCGAACATCTTCGCACGTACGACTTAGTTGTTGGGACAAGAATACATGGCGTGATGCTGGCTTTGCAGGCAGGCACTCCCGCCGTGTGTATTGTTCATGACTCCAGACTGAGAGAACTTTGCGAGATCAGCTGCATTCCATATGTGCTCGCCGGAAAGATGGGCACTAACCCAATGGGACATGTTTCCGAAGTTTTAGCCAAGTTCAGCGCAGAAGCCTTCGATGAAAATCGTAGAGCACTTCTCGATAAGCACCGCCAATTCTTCCACGAGAATCGGATGCCGACGCAGATATAATTTCCTGTCTTGAAGGAAGATTAAAAGCTGCGAGCTGGAGTACTGATGCATGCAAAGCAATGACGTCGGCGAATTTCTACACGGCACACCAACGGTCGAGGCCCAAATTCTTACTCTCTGCGCAGAAACCGGCTTTTTCGCGCAGGATTTCTACTCTGTACACTACCCAGACGTATCAACTTCAGGGATTGCTCCTCTTCACCATTATCTAATGTACGGCGGCAAAGAAGGGAGGTATCCCTCGCCGTATTTCGACTCTGAATGGTACCTTAAAGAATACCCGAACGTAATAAAAATGGACTGCTGCCCACTTGTGCACTATCTCACCGAAGGAAGGCGGCTTGGCTATCATCCTATCGCAAACTCCATCTGTCGTTCGCCAAACGCGGCAAATCGGCTGCAACAGTACAAAGAGGGCCAAGCTCCAATAGACTATAATTTTGAGTTAATATATTCGTCCGGCGTCTTTGACGCCGAGTTCTACGTTTCTAATTACAGCGATGTGAAAGCTAGCGGCCAAGATGCTCTGATACATTACTGCAATCTTGGGTGGCAGGAAGGGCGTCGACCCAACAAAAATTTCAACGGAGAGTATTATGTAAAGAAATATCCCGACGTCGCGCAGTCGAAAATGAATCCTCTAGTACATTGGATACTGTTCGGGAAAGGGGAGAATAGGCTGACCGATATAGTAGAAGTTGTAGAGGATCGCAGGCTCCGAACTAACGCGCCGCAGGTAATCTTCCTGGCTCACGAGGCCTCGCAGACTGGCGCACCAGCTGTTCTCTTGTCGCTTATCGAATGGTTCAAAAAAAATCATTCAAAGAATTTTTCTATTATCATCGGGCATTCTGGACCTCTTAACGAGAGATTCCGTGCGCTGGGCCCGTGTTTCTGCATGGATGAGCCGCATGCCGATTTCAGAAACGAACTATATGAGTTCTGCGGCCATTCGGTTCGTTTAATATATGGAAACACTATTGCGAGCGGAAGATATTTGAAGCACCTTTCATTTTTGAATGCAGAAATTGTAACGCATGTCCATGAAATGGAGAATGTGTTTCGAGTATTTGAAAATGACTTTGCATATATATCCCACGTCTGCAATCGGTACATAGTTGTTTCGGAGGGCTGCGAGGAAGCCTTGTTGCGGCGCCGAGATCCCAAATCGACGGAGATACTCAGACTGCCACCATTCATAAGTCCTGCCTCAGATGTCGATATTAGTGAAGATCATCGCTTTGTGGGAAAGAAAATTGTTTTCGGCTGTGGCACCGTCGAGCATCGAAAAGGGTTCGATATATTTTGCGACGTGGCTGAAATCCTTCGAGGTCGTAATTTAGATGGATTTGCATTTGTCTGGATCGGGCGCGAATCTGCCGAGGGACCAAGTCCCTTCGAGGAGATTAGCAAAAGGCAGCTGTATGACACTGTTTATTACCTCGGTGCGCGCGATAATCCACGAGCATGGTTCCGCACAGGAAGCGTGTTTTTACTCCCCTCCCGCGAGGATCCATTTCCGCTCGCTTGCCTAGAAGCCGCGGAATGCGGCCTTCCCGTTGTCTGTTTCGATGGACGAGCGGGTGGAATGGAGAAATTCGTACGCGGCGATGCTGGCTTTGTTGTTGACTACCTGAATACTGCCGAAATGGCGGATCGAGTCTACGGGCTCTTATCTGACGAAGCAGTCCGTCTATCCGCAGGAAAAGTAGCAAGTTCACGAGTCAGAAGTGAGTTCTATGTAGCTAACGCGGCTGCTGCAATATTGAAATTCCTGCCGGCCACGACGTTAGAGCCCGTAAAGCTCCCTAGAAACGAGTTTGAGGCGTACGCTAACGAGATTGTTGCATCGGCGGTAATCAGCTTTGATATATTTGACACCTTAGTAGTTCGCATGTTTCGCCGGCCAGAATCGGTTTTTGATTCCCTTGAGCATGATCTATCCCTCGGGTCCACGGTTCCCGTTTCATTTTTTGAGGAGCGCATGCGTACTGCCGGAGAGGCGCTTGCGGCTTTCCGTGGTCGATATGAAGATATTACCATTCAGGAGATTTATTCACAGATGAGTCTGTACCGCGACCCAGCGCCTGAATTGGCTTTAGAGAGCCGTATTATGATGCCTCATCCTCTCGGGAGAAAACTTTACGATTTTGCATTGAGTCAGGGTAAGCCGATTTTTCTCGTAAGCGACATGTATCTTGACGAGGTGACCGTCAGAAAGATACTGAGCGATTGCGGTTACGGCGGCTTCGCTAAGCTATTTCTCTCCTCAACTCACCGGCTCAAAAAAGAGTCTGGGAAACTTTTTGAAGTTGTTAACGAGAGCGCTTCTCACCTCGGTTTCCGATCTCAACAGATTCTACATATTGGCGATAATTGGTTGGGTGATGTTGAAAGACCGAAGCAGGCGGGCTTGAGATCTCTGCGTTTCCAGCCCTTGAATGAGAGACGCCGGACTCTTTTCCCCGCTCCTTCCTCTGCCGGTGCCGCGCTCTCTAGGGAAGGCCGTATTTGGGAATCGCTGAGCGCACAGATGGCCTCCCTGTGGTACGAGGCCGATCCTCCCGAGTGCTCTGATTTTTTTGTAAGGCTCGGGTACGAGGTAACGGGGCCTTTCGCGCTGAGTCTGGCAGTTCATAGTTACCGGGTCGCGTTAAAGTCTGAGGCGCAAAAGATTTTGTTTCTCGCGAGGGATGGACGTATAGCGAAGATTGCATACGACGCTCTCCAAGCTTATGGCTCAACCGACACTATATCTTCTGAGTACGCGTGGCTGTCGCGTGCCACGGTAGTTCCTGCAACGTTGCGGAATCCGTTAAGTGATAGCGATGTATATTTTCTGATGGAAGGTATTCACCTAGCCCAGAAGCCGGTCCGTTATTATCTCAAGAAGGCAAATCTGGATTTAGAATCTCCTGCGGTGGTGCGCGAGGTCCTTCGGAACTTTGATAGCATTGACGATGTGCCAGGATGGAGCGATCGAAAGAGGCTTGCGCGAACGCTCACAGCACTGTCTGAGGTAATATACTCTGCGAACGAGCAAAATCGTACAGCGTTGGAGGCTTATCTGAAGTCGCTTGGCCTCGACGAAATCGACACGGTTGTAGTTGTTGATGTGGGCTGGCTACTGAATATACAGACACGTTTGCAACAGTTCTTGAATTCTCTCGGCTGGAAGACACGCTTGGTTGGAGCATATATGGGCTCCAGAGCGAGAGCGGCGGCAAACACCGATCATCACTCGCTTCTATTTGAATTGGGTGAACCTTCGATATTTTCTGATCTCGTTGAGCGTCATGTATCTCTCTTCGAGGTCCTCTTTTCTGCGCCGGAGATTGCTGCAACTGGATTGCATGTCAACGACTTTGGAGAGGTAGATGTCTTATTCAAGGAACGTACCGGAAAGCCGGATGCCGAATTCATTGCTGCTCAGCAAATCCAATTTGGCGCAGTCCAGTTTATCCAGACGCTAGATGCGCGTCATTTTTCGGCTCTTCCATCTAAGCCGTCAGCGGATTACGTATTTCACGCATTTGCGTCGCTTGCCAATAGTCGTGATCCGCTGGTCTTATCCAAGCTTGCGAATTTTCATATCAAGCTTGGCGGCCAACATGACCTTAGTGCTGTCGAGAATTTGGTCTCCTATCAGGACCATAGAGAATATAGAGTGGCACCCCGGCGTGAGTACTTTCCGCCTTTGGTCTTGCGGCGCCAATTCGCGCGAGATAGTGTGGTGATTGTCACCTCGGCGGGGCTGGATAATGGGTCGACACGCTACCGGGCGGCAAACCTCCAGAGGGCTGTACTTTCTGCAGGAGGTAGCGCGATTCTTATCCACTCGCAAACGCCGATGGACTACGCTGTCGATCTAATCCGGAACGCAGGTTCAATTGTTTTCCAAAGATGTTTCGCTTCCCAAGGTAATGTTGGACGGTTCTTAGATTGTGCGAGGCGTTTCGGTAAAAAAAGCTTGTTTGAGGTGGATGACTTCGTATTTAGCGATTTTGTGGACCAGATTGGATCGGTCAAGGGTGGAGAGTGGGATCGCGAAGAGGCAATGTGGGTGGCCAAGGCCTATGAGGAGATGCTGAAGCAGCTTGATGGCTGCATCGCGTCTACCGAGTTGATTGGTCGCTACATTAGAGCGAAGTTTGGGACCGATGTTTTGGTGTTCCCCAATATGATGGAGCGGTCTACCTTTCGGCAGAAAACGTATAATGAAGATGCCGCGCTTTCGCTCGTGTATGCCTCCGGGACGTATTCTCATGCCAGCGATTTTCTATCGGTTGAGCACGCGATCTACGAATTTATTCGAGAATACAAAAATGTTCGTCTTACAGTGCTCGGTTCGGCTCAGGTATCGGGTAGAATACTCGGCCTGCCAAATGTTCAGTCTACTCCGTTGCTGTCTTATCCGGGGATGTTAGACGTGTTTTGTGCACATGATGTTTTGCTTGTGCCACTAGAGAATGATCGCTTCAACCGTGCTAAATCGAACATTAAGTTTTTGGAGGCTGCGTCTCAGAGCGTCCCGGTTCTTGCATCGCCCGTCGGCGAGTTCAAACGGACTTTCCGAGACGGTGAGGCGGGGCTTTTTGCGGCGGATGCGGTGGCTTGGTACGATAAGCTGGTATGGATGGCTTCGCATCGACGTGAGCTTTCTGGTCTTGGTTTGACCGCTGCTCGATTTGTCCGACGTCATTTTTGCGTTGATGAGTTGGAAGATAGCGACCGCAGCAGGTTGACTGCTTTCCTTGGTTGACCCCGTTGAGGGTTCGCGCCTGCCGCGGGCCCGCCGGTCTCGCTCGACACTGGCCCGCGGCGAGCGCAGGCGCTTAGCGCGACTTTGGCCATTCTTGCGGTCTGGCAGAGCGCATAGGCCCAGGGCGCTAGCAAATGGAAGCGGGGATTTGTCGGGGCGTGTCGGCGCGGTCATGTTGCCAAAGTCCGCTCGCGGCAGATAGCACAGCGCACGGCGGCCAAGGCGTCTGCGAAGGTTGGGCGCGGTTTGGAGTACCACGCGGCCGCCGCGACGCGTCGCCGTTGGTGAACCGAGAGGCGTGCGGCCAGCATTGTGACGATCGAGAACAGGGCGAGCAGGTAGGGTGTGGTGCGGGCAATCGCAGAGTTGGACCACTGCCGCTGCGTCTCGACACCGAGATGGTCACGCGCTTCCTGAAAAGTGACCTCGTTGGTCGAACACCGCACGAACCACCCTACGATCTGCTCAGGCTCGCGCGTCGGATCAGTTCAGAGCAGGACCCGGGGCGGGAAGCGCGCCTCGGGATCGCGGATCAGCACACAGCGGATTGGTACGACGGGCAGGCCACCATGCCGCCACACCGCGTTGTCCGAGGCGATCCTGATCGTGCGCTCGCCTGCCCCGTACCAGCCGGACACCACGACCGCGCGCCAGCGCGTGTCCTTGGCCGCGAGGATCGCAGTGAGCGTCGGCAGCCGCGCGCCTTTGGTCCGCGGGCGCCCGATCGTGCCGGGCGGCCGCGGTGGGGCCGGCTCGTAGAGAGCAGCATCCAGCCGCAGGCGGGTGATCGCCGTGATGCGAGCGCGGCGCATCGCGTCAGGGAACAGCAAGGCCAAGAAGCCGCTGTCGCCCACCAGGACGAGGTCGCGCCCCGGCAGCCAGCGTCGGGCCTGAAAGGCAAGTTGGCCACCGACATCGAGCAGCGCTTGTGCCGACGGCCTCGTTCGCGACAGGCGCGCTCTGACAGCACCAGCGCGGTCAGGAACGGCAACGCCCAGACGCGCCCCGTCCCGGGGGATCGGGGCGAGCAACATCGGGCTCATCCAGCGCAGCCCGCTCGCCTTGACGAAGTGGCTGTCGGAGGAGCGAACCGGATCACGGTAGATACCCTTGGCCACGATCCGCTTGCCGCGGCGGCGCTCGATCGTGTCGCCCAGTCCCAGTCCCAGTCCCAGTCCCAGGGGGCCACGTTGCGCGAACATATCGACGAGGAGCCCGAGCAAGATACGGCTGCCGGAGCGCGGGCACCACGCCGCCCGGCTGAGGATGCGGTGGACGTTCACGAACCGCCGCTCCTACGCGCGGCCCAAGTTGCGCAGGACGCTTGTCACCGTGCGCTGCCCGGGCGTGAGGATCGCGCCGACCAGCAGGTTCTGGGCGTGTCGCCACGAGCGGTGGACGAACAGCGGGGCAAACGCCAGGATGATCCCGGCGAAGCGGGTGGGCAGGGGGAGCATGGCGGTGTCCCTTGGCGGGGACGCCACCGGCCTATCCGTCACGCCCGCTTCGTCACCTCACACCCACTCGACCCGCCGCAAATGGCCAAAGTCGAGCGTAGGCCATCAATATGCTGGTTCCGGCGGTCTCGTCGCCGGGTGAATGATGGTTTTTCCGCATTTCGTGTGGTGCAATGTGCAAGGACGCGTTTTCGTGGCGGCGCGAAGCCCGCTCGGCCGAACATCTTGCGCTTGAGCACTTCGAAGCGCGTGATCTGCCCCTCAACTGGATTCGTCGGCCAGGTCGTCGTGATCGCGCCGCGCGACGCATCCATTTCGCGCTCGAGGCCGGCAGCGAACTCTCGAGCGGGGTCTTGGCTGTCGCGCAAAATCAGTTCGCAAGGCCGTTGTTGAAGCGCTTCCGCACGAGATCAGCCAAGAGCGCCGCGACGGCGAAGCGCAGCCTCAGGATCGGGACTTCCGCACGCAGCCGCTCTGGTCCTCCACTGACTGGGCATACCGTTCGCCTCCACGAGGTGATCAAGTTCGCAACAGAAGCGGCAGCGCGCTGTACGCTTATGGATGCGCCTGTGGCGCGCGTGCAGCAGATCGCGATCTGAATGCTTGATCCCGTCGCCTGCGGCACGACCCAGGCGGCGGCGCAACCGGTCGCGGCCTTGTCCGCAATGAAGAGCTTATACCAATCGGCGTTGATCATAACCGGTAGGCCCACGGGCGCAGGCCAAGGGACATGATCTTCCAGGGCTGGTCGATGAGGCGATTCCAGGCGTCGCGCCCCGCGCGCATGCCGTACTGATCATGGCTGGCGCAGGCTGGCACATCGCTCACTACGTCATCGTGCCGGCCAACACCACCCTGCCCACGCTGCGCCCCTGCGCGCCTGTACTCAACCCGGTGGGGAACGTCTGGCAATTCATGCGCGACAACTGGCTCGGCGACCGGATCTTCGCCTCCTACGACGACATCGTCGACCGGTGCTGCGACGCCTGGAAT